>NZ_JAALFP010000001.1:0-801797 GCF_011800325.1 Pantoea sp. EKM101V | reverse complement strand
CGGCGGGGAGAGCCGCCACAACATTGACTTCACGGTGCTGCCGTCGTCGGTGACGTGGCGCACGCCGCCGGAGACGCCGTGGCCGAAGACGCACGGCCCGCAGACGGCGAAGGTGGTGGGGCCGAAGGGGGAGTCCATCTGGACGGACCGCTACGGGCGGGTGAAGGTGAAGTTTCACTGGGACCGTCTGGCGAAGGGTGACGACACCAGCTCCTGCTGGGTGCGCGTGTCGAGCGCGTGGGCGGGCCAGGGCTTCGGCGGGGTGCAGATCCCGCGCGTGAACGACGAGGTGGTGGTGGACTTCATCAACGGCGACCCGGACCGTCCGCTGATCATTGGTCGGGTGTACAACGAGGCGAGCATGCCGCCGTGGGCGCTGCCGGCGGCGGCGACGCAGATGGGTTTTCTGAGCCGGTCAAAGGACGGCACGGCGGACACCGCGAACGCGCTGAGGTTTGAGGACAAGGCGGGTGAGGAGCACCTCTGGATCCAGGCGCAGAAGAACATGGATACCCATGTTAAAAATGACGCCAGCCATTCAGTCGCTAATAATCACAGCCATTACGCAGGTGGCAATGAGCTTTACCGTGTCGAAACCAACCGTGTCCACGGTGTAAAAGGTGGCGAAGAGCAGCTGACCGGTAAGGGCAAACTCGATGCGGTAGTCGATACCTATGTAGTGGGATCGGGCACTCAACTTCGCCTGGAATGCGGAGAGAGCGCTATCGAACTTAACGCGAATGGCCAGATAAATATCGTCGGCAAGGGATTCAATATTTTCGTGCAGGGCGACGGGCATATCACCACATCCGGCGGCAAACTGAATCTGAACACAGATGGCGCTAAACCGGGCACAAGCGCCCCGGGTTCAGGTCATAAACAGAACATCAGCCAGGCCGTAGAAAACCTTTTCCCGCCGAAGTAGAACGGTGAAAAATGGGCTCATATTACTGGTGGAGATATTACTCAGATGGCTCCACCAGACGCTATGACCAGGAGGTTACCGAATTTTAAGATTATTTCAGGTAAATAAATGAATTTATTTATTAGATTGCTTTTTTTAGGTTTTTTTACATGTGGCTCATCAGGTATTGCTACAGCATCGGATACCCGGGCGTCTTATGCTCAATATAATAGCCTCAGTAGTGTTTCAACTATCTTCAACGATCAGAAAGTTATTTCCAGTTTAAAAACTGTTTTGGGTGATGATTACAGTGACTTCAGCCGGAATTTTGATGTTTTTGGCGAACCCCATAAAACAATGAATGGTGGGATATTCGTCGAGGGCTGGTTAAAAGATCTTTATCTGGTTCAGGCATCGGCTTTTGTGATACAGCCTGACGGTAAAGTCTATGCTGCATGGATTCTGCCTGAAGATAATAAAACACATTATGTGAGCAATGATCGTACAAATAGCAAAATGCAGGAAGACATTGCGAACTGGGCAAAACGTTTTGGTAAAGAACAGTTAATTATTCCCGATAAAGTCCAAAAAGAACTTCAAAATAGTAGTGAGAAGTTTTTCGAGACCGCAAAGTTCAGAATTAAAATAATGTCGCTCTGTGCTGAGGGTACGGAGTGTAATGATGTTAGTTACGAGGGAGTCAGGAAATCAGATGGGGCAATTGTCAGATTAAAAGGGAAAGCCACGAAAAGTGATTGTGGTCAAGCAACCTGTCCTGTACTGAGTTATAAATTCCGAAATCATGACGCGGTCTATATTATCAACAATGTGATTAGTAATCTTACTGTTGTTGTTAATAATAAGATTGTATTATCTGAAGACGGGAAGTGGGAGAGTAACCCCAAATAAACGTATTATCGCGTAGTGGTTGCTGACTTCTGCACCACTATTCGTGATTTTTATCCATCATTTTTCAGCAAGGCTGGACCCGATCATAGTCAGAATGTGTTGGTCAGTAAATGTGGTCAGGGTACGGTCGTTGACAGTGATAATCAGCACTGGTTAAATTATGATGCGGATGAAAGACATATCTCTTTTCAGCTGGATAGTAAAAATTCAGCCATATTATGATGACGCTCAATTCAAATGACTGAAAGTAACAATGCATGACATTTCATACAGGATAAAATTATGTTTTATTATTTTGATATGGATGTTTTATCAGGCATGTCAGGGGGGATATGTTTAAATTTCTATTGTTGATTGCCTTTTTATGTCCTCCGGCACTATTTGCCAATGAGTTCTGCCACATTTTGAGCAACGAAGCTAACAATAGAGGTGTTCGTTTTGACAATACCGATAATGTCTATAAGGTCGGCGGAAAAGGCAGGTTGCACTTTTATTCTGCTCCCAATGAAAAATGTATAGAAAAAGACGTTTTTGTTGTTCCTGGTAATGAGTTATATGCTTATGTTGAATATGGAGAATATTACAGTGTAATGTATGTTTCTGATGACGGGAATCAGGTTGATGGCTGGGTTAAAAAAGACAGGCTGGTTGAAACAAAGTATGGTATTGCACCTGATTATGATGCCCAAAAATAGGCATTGCACTTTTTAACCGGAATGGTAATGAGAGTCACTGCATTATGGATGAAAATTTGTGGTGACATTTACAATCGCGTTGGTATTGAAATGTTCTCAACAGCTGAAATAACAGGGTCAATAATGACCTGCAAAGTAAAGGTTAATTGAATGCTTAAGGCGGGTTTAGCGGTTTTGCTGTCAATCTCCTCATTGCCCTTGTTTGCTTCTGATAGCTTTACCGGTCATTGGAGTGGGCAAGAAAAAAATGATGACGGATCACTCTTTTCTACTTTAACTTTAAAGCTAAAGCAGGATCATAATAATATAACAGGGAGGTATTGTTATGTTACCCGAAACGGTAACAAAATAGATTGCCCTGAAGATGATGCAATGAATGTTCAAGGCATTGCAAATGGAACTAATACTTTAGTTGATTTTGACTCTTCTTTTGGTGGAGTAAAGGGTAAGGCACGTTTAGAAATTAAAAATGATAAAATTTTATGGAGGTTAATTAAAGAGCCTGAGAGTGGCGATTTCTACGCTCCAGAAACTTACACGCTCGATAAAGAAGTTAATGATGGAGAGTTAAAGCCGGATGTAAAGGTTTTTTCAACACCTGAATTTACCGTTACGCTATTAAACGGTTGCGGAGATTTTTATACCGTATGTGATAATGTAAAATACTCAGGCCTCAGAAATAAAGACGGAAAGCAAATCACTCTCTCAGGTAAAACCACGCAGTCAGTTAACTCAGACAGGGCTGACGGGATGATTTTCAGTAATGGCAGCGTGGATTATGTTGTGAGATTTAATCCGCTTGCGTTAAAAGTAACACAAGGGGATAAAATACTTGTGGATCAAAGTGGTAAATGGGAGTGAAAGTTAAAGGTCTCTTTAATCCCTGCCTGAACATTAATTCATTTTTTTATTATCCACTACGATAAAATATAATGATTGAGAATCGCTTTTTAACCAGCTTTATAATCGTGCCTGTTCTTCTCTTTTTGTCCTGCATTGTCAGGGCTGAATCCGGCACGGAGTCGCTTGCTCCTGCTCTTAATGAGGGTGATTTTTCGGTTCTGCTTAATGACTATGTTTTCACGCCCGGTGATATGTGGAGTGACGAAAGCTTCATACGCGCAGGCGAGGCACTGAGCTCCGATCTGGCTGGAGAGGTAGTGATTGATAATCAGCAATATAAATATTTCCAGCATACCTATAACGGGTTTGAGTTGTTCAGCGCGACGGCGGCAGGAAAGGGAATGCACCCGATTCTGGCTGAGATTCTTTTGGAAAATGCCAGCGTGCCGACGGCCCGAAATATCATGGTTGGTGACAGCCTGGAAAAGGTTCAGCAAGCCTATGGACCCGGAAAAGAAGATAACAGTGATAATCAGCACTGGCTTGTTTATCAGTCGGGCAAAAAACAGTTGATGTTCCATATCGTTCAGGGAAAAGTCAGTGACATCATGCTGAAAACAGACCCGGGTGCAGAGCAAAGCGAAATCAGCCCTGACCAGGCTATCGGTATCGCCACCGAAGCCATTCATACCTGGCACCTGACCACTCTCGATGATAAATGCCTGCGTTACGATCTCGATGAAAGCCGTGAGAAAAACTTCTATATCATCACGGTCCGTGAAGATAATCGGGATATCAGTTGCGGTGGCGACCCTGATATTTCGCACCGACTTTTTGATATTAAAGTTGCGCGTGATAATACGCAGATACTCACTAACGCCGATAACGTTGATGGTGATTATCGCGACCTCAATTCTCCTGCCACAAACAATGAATAAGACGGACATCCGATATGCATTACCAATTCAATGAGGGCGCTTTTGCGCTTTTTCCTGCTGCCTGGCAGGACAACACCATGAACATTCTGCGTGATGAGGCCAGTGGACTGGCGTGGGTGGTGAGTCGTGGTGTTATTGCAGAAGGCAGTGATGCAGAAAAAGAGTTTCAGCGTCAGTGGGACACATTGCGCAGCCAGATGGGGCACATTCAGCAGAGTGAATTTGTTCCTGTGATGGCCGGTGTGAATAACACCTTACCTGCGACAGAAGTTGAAACCCTGTTTGACCGTAACGGACAACAGGTGTGGCAGAAACAGCTGGCTGCACAGGTTCCTGAGTCGAACATCTTTATGATTTTTACGCTCTCCGCGATGCGCCCATTCAATGAGGAAGACGGTCAGCGCTGGCAGGCTTTCAAACAAAGCCTGAGTCTGAATACGCCACGGAAAGATTAACTTATGGATAACCATGCGGCCCGCGTGGGCGACGAGATCATTCACTCCAGCATTTTCGCTGATATCACCAGTGTCGTGGCTGAAGGGGCGGCTTATGCCGTCATCGGGGCTGCGGTAGGAGCGGCGGCAACACTGGCTGCGCCTTTACTGGGTGCCGGCATGGCGGCGGCCGGGGTTGCCGCTATCGGTTCCAGCTGTCTGCTCAGCGGCATCATTGGCGGTGTGTTAGCCAATGCTGCGGGCCTGTCGGACGACATCTCTGAAGCGGCAGAGGGGCTGGGCGACATGATATTCCCGCCTTCACCCGCCGGGGTGATCGCCAGCGGTTCAGACAATGTACGCGTGAATGGTCTTATGGCCGCTCGCGCGGCCGGGATGATGACGCCGGGTGAGACACCGCCACCGGAACCGCAATCACCGCAGAGCTTCGCGGATTACGGCGGCATGCTGCTCTCTGCGGTGGGCCAGTTCGGCAGTGCTATGTGGCAGCCCACGGTCGCCTCTGCCGATGCGGGGAGTTCTCCGCTTGAGCAGGATAAAGTGGCCTGTGAAAAACACAGTGCGCCGCAGTATCTGGCTCAGGGATCGAAAAGCGTTTTTATCAATGGCCAGCCTGCGGTGCGGGCAAAGGACAAAACGACCTGTGACGCTACGGTAAGTGATGCTGTTTCCCCCAATGTCATCATCGGAGGTGAAACCGTTACGGTCAGAGAGATCAAAAGTGGCAAGGTGCCGGGTCTCGCGGTCATGATGATCGGCCTTTCGCTCATACGCGGTCGCCCCAGCCAGATCCTGAAAAATATGCCCTGCGCGCTGGCCGGTGCGGCGGGCGGCATGATGGCGGATATGTCCATCAACGCCGCCTTCTCATCGCTGTTCCCGGTTCATGCCGCAACCGGCGTCAAAGTCCTTAATGATGATGCCGAACGCGATTTCTCTCTTCCCGGCCGTTTCCCGCTCAGTTTTCAGCGCAGCTATAACAGCCTGACTCAGCGCGCAGGCCTGTTCGGTCAGGGCTGGGCCACGGTGTTTGACAGCTATCTGACGCTGGAAGGCAACCGGGCAACCTGGTTTGACGACAACGGGCGCGAGCTGAGCTTTAACGTTCCCGGTGAAAAAGAGGTGCTCTACAGCATCAGCGAAGGGCTGATGGTGCGGCGCAGCGAGACTGGCGATATCGCCATTGCCGATGACGACGGTGCGGTATGGCGTCTTTACCGGCGCACGGCCGCCGATCCGCAGGTGCTGCGACTGGCGTCACTCAGCGACGAGTACGGCAACGCGCTGGAGACGGGCTGGGATGAACAGGCCCGTCTGGTGCGTATCCATGACGCGCCGCTGGCTATTGACGTCACGCTGCACTACGACGACAGACAGCATCCGCGGCGACCGACGTCAGCCAGCCATTTTGATGGCGAGCAGCACTGGCCTCTGACGCGCTGGACCTACAGCCAACAGGGCCAGCTTGCCAGCGTGACCGATGCGGCAGACGTTGTTACCCGCCGGTTCCGTTACAACGACGACGGACTGATGGTCTGGCATCAGCTGCCCGGCGGGCTGGAAAGTGAATACCGCTGGCAGAAGCTGGATCACTGGCGCGTGGTCGAGAACCGCACCAATAGCGGTGACGGCTGCCGCATGCATTACGATCTTGCGGCGGGTATCACGCGCGTGTCGACCTATGACGGTCAGCAGCGCGAACACCACTGGAACGCCGCGGGCCTCATCACCTGTTTCATTGATGAGCGGGGCGAGAAGTGGCGCTATGAGTGGGATGAAAACGAACTCCTGACGCGCCGCATCGATCCACTCGGCAACACGGTGAGTTTCACCTATGACGATCTGGGCAACCGCGTTGAAGAGAAAGATGCTGACGGCGGTGTGCAGGCGGTGCAATGGCTGTCACACCGTGCGCTGCCCACCGTGGTTGCCGGAGCGGATGGTTCCACGACGAAATACTATTACGATCCCCATCACGGTCTTGAGCGCGTCGTTGATGCGCTCGGGCAAAGCACGATCTATAAGCGGGATGAGTCCGGACTGGTTGTCGAGGAGATCGACGCAGCAGGTAACAGCTATCGCCGGGAGTTTAACGATGCCGGACAGGTTATCCGTGAAACCGACTGTTCAGGGCTGACCACGCGCTACCGTTATCATCCTCTGGGCTGGCTCAGCTCTGTCACCGCGCCGGATGGTGAAGAAACCCGTTATCACTATGACGCCGCAGGCCGTCCTCTCCAGCTGGAGCGCGCAGAGGGCTGGGAAGAGCGACTGCACTGGAGTGAAAACGGCCTGCCGCTGGCCCATGAGTCGGCGGATAGTAAGCGCAGTGAATTCCGTTACGACAATGTCGGACGACTGATCGCCAACCGCAACGCACAGGGTGAGACGGTTCAGCGAAGCTGGGACAGCCGTGGCCGCCTCACGGCGCTGAAAAATGAGAACGGTGAGCAGTACCAGTTCGAATGGGGCGCAGACTCTCTGTTGCTGGCTCAGGTGGGACTGGATGGTGTTGCCACGCGATACGACTATGACGCGGCGGGCCGCACGCTATCGCGTACCTTTGCCGCCGGCCATCCTCAGGCCATCACCCATCGTTACCACTGGAGCCGCGCGGGGCAACTGCTGGCGCGAACCACGCCGGAGGGTCAGACGCGCTATCACTACAGCGGTGTCGGCCAGCTCGGTAAAGTGTCGCAGCATCTGCCGCTGTCTGACACCGAGTGGAGCCAGCAGGCTGAGCAGGAGATTACCTTTAAATATGATGCGCTGGGCCGCATCGTTGCTGAACAGGGGGAGCAGGGCGAACTGGCGTGGGCGTATGACGCGCTGGGTAACTGCACGGCCTTAACCCTGCCGGATGGTCGGAACCTGAAGCAGCTTTATTACGGTAGCGGCCATTTGCTGAGCATCGCACTGGACAACCTGCCGGTCACGGAATTTACCCGTGACACGCTGCATCGGGAACTGAGCCGCACACAGGGCGGCCTGACCATGCGCAGTGAATATGACCGCTTAGGCAGACTGCGCCGCCGTGACGTGTTCAGGGGTGACGCGCAGCGTCCTGCGCCGCGCGTCTGGTCCCGTCGGCGCGACTTCGATTACGGTAATAACCTGATCCGTGAAGAGCGTGACGATAATCCGTTCAGCCAGACATTATGGAATTACGATAATGCCGGCCGGCTGTTGTCACAGGACGGTGCGCAGCCGGGTAATGAACAGTGGCGCTGGGATGGCGCAGGCAACCCGCTGGATCGCCATAGTGCCGCTCATGTCATGCACAACCGTGTCACCGGACTGAACGGTATCCGCTGGCAGTATGACATTCATGGCCGCACCACTGAGAAAGATGACGGCCAGACCCGCTGGCGCTATCGCTACGATGGTGAGCATCGCCTGACGGAGGTCATCAGTGAGCCGCGGGACCGTAATAAGCCGCGCACGAAGGTGAGTTTTCGCTACGATCCGCTGGGACGCCGTATCAGTAAAACCAGCCAGCAGCTGTTACAGGGGAGACTATCTGGCAACGCCGTCACGACGCGCTTCGTGTGGGAAGGTTACCGGCTGCTGCAGGAGATCCACGACGGCACTCCGCTGACCTATGTTTACAGCGACAGCCAGAGCTATGATCCGCTGGCACGTATTGATGGTGTGGAAAGCCCCGAGATTTACTGGTTCCATAATGCGGCCAACGGAATGCCGGAGCTGCTGACTGATGCGGAAGGGCAAAAAGCCTGGGAAGGGATCAACAGCCCGTGGGGCAAACTGCTGCGCGAGTCCAGCCAGCGGCTGCCTGCCGTGCAGCAGAACCTGCGTATGCAGGGTCAGTACCTGGATCGTGAAACCGGACTGCACTACAATCTGTTTCGTTACTATGACCCAGACAGCGGACGGTTTACCCAGCAGGACCCGATAGGGCTGGCGGGCGGGGTCAACCTTTACCAGTATGCGCCGAATGCGCTGGGGTGGGTGGATCCGTGGGGGTTGAGTAGATGTAAACCTGATTTTTATGTGGGCCCTGATGGACCAAGTGCGACCATGCCTTCTACTGCTTATCGTTATATGAACACTAAGTTTGCTAAGCAAACTATGGAAAGTAAGTCAGCTCCATTAAGTTATTTTGGTTATACAAAATATAAAACTGGCCGTGAGGCTAGGGATGCTTATCAAATCTTTTATGAAAAAGGTAATCCTGAATCGTGGAGCGATGCCCGATTATTAGGAGAATTTGATACTTTACAGCTTTACAAGAATGGTGTTCCACAGGTTAAAGTTCCGCTTGCCAATGGCGACAAAGGACCGGGATATGAGCTTTTCACAAGTGCATATCCAGAGTATGGTAGAGGTGGTGCACTACAATTATTGCCGACTGAGAAAGGTTACTCAGTACTCTTCGACAAAGTCGATATTATCCCAGAGTAAATCCTATGACAGAGAAAGAGTTAAGAGAAAACCTTGTCTATTTAATCGATAAGTATGTGCCAGAAGGTGAAAGAGAACCTTTTTATGAGCTTATTTCAAGAGAGGATGTGCCTGTTAAAGGAATTTTGGCAGATTTTAATAGGGTGAAAATAACAACTGTCGATGAGCATGATGGTGAATTAATCAGCGATATTTATTTTCACTTTTGCTGATAGTATGCTGAAGGCATCTCAATTGTCCTTTCGACTTTATTCTTTTAACCGCTGACCTGAAGCAGGCGCGCCAGCACATGCTTTCGGGTCTGTTTTGTCACTGGATGAAATGAATGGAATAATTAGATAAGGGAATGGTTTATTATTGCAAAAGTGCTACAATTAATGTCATCTCATTCGAGAATGACAAGGCAAATGACCAAAGGGTTGAGTACTTATGAAAAGACTTTAGGCGTCAGCGCGTAGAGAAACTTTAGTTAATATATTCGGCTATGCAAATGAGGGATTGGCATCCGATCCATCCGAGCAGGATAAATATGAAGCGAAGTGGTTTGCGTCTTTAACTGGTTGATTTCATTGCCCTGCACCTCCTAATTCAATATTAACTAATGTTGAATGTAAATCACTGATTGTCACATCGAATATTACTATGTGTTTGGTTTTTAGTGGCAATCCAGCATTAAATGGTTATGTTGTTTTCATTCTTAAGTCAGTCGTTGACCGAAATTATTACAATGAAATCTTATCTTGTCTTGGTAAATATTTTATACGAGGGGTCATTACTGAGAGTTGTTCAAATAAGCATTGAGTTTTGGTTATGGCTTTAAAAGGTACGCACTCTGATATCATAACTATAGTTTTAAAATTTGGATGGTTACAAAGATAATATCGGCCAATATATTTATTCAGGCAGGTAACGGTGAGTTCCTTTAGAAAAGCAATATTTTTGATTATTTTTTCATGTATCACAACCGGTGCTATAGCTTCTGATAACTCCTGGGCACTATCTCAGTACAACAGTTTGGCCAAAATTCCCACTATCTTAGATAACCAAGCGGTTATTTCCAGCCTGAAATCCGTGCTGGGCAAAGACTATAGCGAATTTAGTCAGAGTTTTGATGTATTTGGTGAACCTCATAAAACTAAAAAGGGCGGGTTATTCGCTGAGGGGTGGTTGAAGGACCTTTACCTTGTACAGGCTTCAGCGTTTGTTATACAGCCTGATGGTGAAATTTATGCTGCGTGGTTATCGCCTGAAAACAATGAAGTGCGTTATGCCACTAACGCACCAGAAAAGAGCAGTATGCAGGAGGATATTGCTCGCTGGGCACAGCGTTTTGATAAAAAGATGTCATCAGCCTGTAAGAATCCGCAGAAAAAGCACAGCATGAAATCACGCTATTTCGAAACAACGCACTTCAGGATTAAAATAACCCCACTCATTATGTCCGATTCTGATTGCAATGATGTAAGTTACGAAGGTGTCAGGAAGTCAGACGGAGCGATAGTCCGGTTAAGAGGTGAATCAATAGAAAGTGACTGCGGTAAACTTTCTTGCCCCGTGCTTACTTATATGTTTCGGAATCATGATGCAAGTTATCTTATCAATAACGTCATCAATACTCTTTCCGTTATCGTTCATGGAAAGATTTTAGTTTCAGAAACGGGGCAGTGGAACGATGTGTCCGGATAAATTAACAGGCTGGCATTGTAATGCCTTGCGGCACTAAACATCATGGATGGAAAGGATAAATAAAGCCAAAAGACTACTGTTGATTTAGGTCCGCTGCCGGATGAGAATTGTAGCAATCCACAATGAAATACATCATAAACAACTCAACCAGTTGAAAAAAAAGGAAATCGCTTTGAAATAGAGCGCATTTCTCTTTAAGGTATGATTAAGGACTTTATATGATCGACCTCAGATTGCCGGATTTTGACCTTAATATTTACGCCCGTAAATATGCCCATTTACTTCCTGAAATTTCGCCGCAACTCAGAAACAGGATGGCTTACGATCATCAGCCAATGCCTGATGAAAAGCCAGCAAAACCAGAGTGGATGCAGACACTTAATCAAAGAATTACTGATGCTGAGGCTCTGGATAAAGCCAAAGGTTTACTCATGGGACTCGCTGTTGGTGATGCAGTGGGAACCACGCTGGAATTCCAGACTCGCGACAATTCTCACATCAACGATATGGTTGGCGGTGGCCCATTCAGGCTGAAGGCAGGCGAATGGACCGATGACACGTCAATGGCGCTCTGTCTGGCAGAAACGTACATTGAACAGAAAAGCTGCGACACTGCTTTTTTCAGGGATAAATTAATCCAGTGGTATAAATCTGGCCATAATAGTTCGAATGGCGTTTGTTTCGATATTGGTAATGCAACCCGTTATGCGCTTGAACAGGTTATCAGGCATGGGTCAGACTGGACAGGCAACGCCTCTCCTGAAAGCGCAGGGAATGCTGCCCTGATTCGTCATGCCCCTGTCGCTATTTTCAGACGGAAATCTTTCATTGATGGCTGGAGAGATGCCGCTATTCAGAGCAGGGCTACACACTCTGCTCCGGAATCAATCAATAGCTGCCAGTATCTGAATGCCATCCTGCATTATCTTTTAATGGGTTATGGTAAAAATGAAGCCTTCGCGCCTCATAAAATGTCTTTAATGGTAAGACTTCTAATCATCAATGCCGGTGAATATAAAGAAAAGCATCGTGACCAAATTCGCTCCTCCGGTTACGTTATCGACACCCTGGAAGCAGCATTATGGGCCGTCTGGCATACAGACAATTTCAAAGATGCCATTTTACTGGCGGCAAATCTTGCTGATGATGCTGATAGCGTAGCGGCGACGGCAGGCCAGTTAGCGGGCGCATTGTATGGACTGTCAGGTATACCTCAGGAATGGGTTGAGAAGATAGTACAAAAAGACAGAATCCTCTCGATGGCAGAAACGCTATTTAATCTCGCGCAGGAAGAAACAGAGTGATTCCGCTCCCTCTGTGTCAGGTAAGTGATTTTTTGTAACACTGACTCAGCCTGACAGGGGCGCTGGCATCCGCCATTCATGCACTCGCCAGTGCCCCGGGTGAGAAAGTTCTTTCTCCTTCCAATCGCCATCCTAAACGCCTCCCCAAACATCTTCTTTTCCTATGACCCCCTCCCGGTTTGAGTCCCTCTGACGCTCACTTCCCCCTGAAAAGCCCACCCATCATCACTCTTACCTCTGACTATAACCTGCCGTTATACCCTCCTGCTAAACAAGCATTCGTCACCTTTCAGACCGCATGAAATAGTGGTTTCAGAACCTGATCTTTTGGCTGAAACGAGAGACAACATGCTAATTCCACAACCCTATTTACTCTTTCTTGGCGATGTGACCGATCCCCTTGCGGCAAAAACGGCGCGCGGTATTCATATCTGGCGGCCGGAGCAGTGCGTTGGCGAAATCAAACTGCCGGGCTGCACAGTCAGTCTGGGTCTGGATGAACTGGATATTCCCGGTGCCAAAGCGCGTGGCGCAAAAACGCTGGTGCTGGGCACCGCCAACGCAGGGGGCTATCTGCCTGCGCACTGGCTGGAAACCATCAAAAGTGCCATTAAAGCAGGCATGAATGTGGCCAGTGGTCTGCATCACCGACTGGTAGACGAACCGGAGCTGGTCACGCTTGCGCAGGCGTCGGGCGTTTCGCTGTTTGACCTGCGCCATATGCGTCCAACGCTGAGTGTTGGCAGCGGCAAGAAGCGTTCAGGTAAGCGCATCCTGACCGTCGGTACGGACTGCTCAGTGGGCAAGATGTACACCTCCCTGGCGCTGGAGGCAGCGATGCGTGCGCGCGGCATGAAAGCCGATTTTCGCGCTACGGGCCAGACCGGCATTCTGGTCGCGGGTGAGGGCATTGCTGTGGATGCGGTCATCGCGGATTTTATTGCTGGCGCGGCAGAAGCGCTGTCACCCGCGAATGACGCGGACCACTGGGACATCGTCGAAGGGCAGGGCTCACTGTTCCATCCCTCTTATGCGGGCGTGAGTATGGGGCTGATGCACGGTGCGCAACCGCACTGGCTGGTCATGTGTCATGAAATGGGACGCCCGCATATGCGTCATTTGCCCCACCAGCCGATGGTCAGCCTGAAGGAGTGCGTTGAAGCCAATCTGCGCGCCGCGCAGGTGACCAGTGAGTCGGTACAGCTCGCAGGCTTTGCGATTAACACCTCAAATTACAGCGAAGAAGAGGCGCTCGCGTATTGCGCTGAAATCACCGCTGAGTTTGGCCTGCCGGCAACCGATCCTGTGCGTTTTGGTATCGACGGGATCGCCGCGCTGCTTCAGGAGCGTGGCTGAAATGAGAACATTGCAGATCGATGTGGTGGCATTGCCGCTGGCGCGCCCCTTTGCCATCTCTCGTGGAACCCGGACCGTCGTGACGGTCATCCGGGTCACCCTGGAGCAAAACGGGTTCATCGGGCAGGGCGAATGCACTCCGACGGCCCGCTACGGTGAGACGCCGGAAAGCGTGCAGGCGATGCTTGAAGCCGTACGTGCTGACGTAGAGGCGGGCCTGAGCCATGACGATCTGCAACAGCGCTTACCCGCCGGCGCCGCACGCAACGTGCTGGACTGTGCGCTATGGCGACTCGACGCCGCACGGACGCATCAGACGCTGTGGCAGAAGAGCCGGTGTTCTCAGCCACCGTCGGTGGTGACGGCCGAAACCCTCAGCCTCGACACGCAGGAAAATATGGCGCTCGCGGCGGCAGAGGCCGTCTCACGCGGGGCCATCCTGCTCAAAATTAAGCTCGACCGCGATGCGGTTCTGGAAAAGGTGGCCGCGATCCGTACGGCGGCACCGCGCGCCACGCTTATTATCGATGCCAATGAAGCCTGGTCGGGGCTGGATCTGGAGAGCCTGCTGGTGGCACTGAAGGCCTTCAGCATCGCGATGGTGGAGCAACCGCTGCCCGCCGGACAGGATCATGACCTGCAACGCTTTAAGCATCCCATCCCGGTCTGTGCCGATGAGAGTTGTCATACGCGGGCGGATATTGCGGAACTGCGCGATCGTTACGAGATGGTCAACATCAAACTCGACAAGTGCGGGGGCCTGACCGAAGCGCTGGCGATGGTGGAGGCGGCCCGGGCGCAGAATATGCGCATTATGGTTGGCTGCATGCTGGGTTCGTCACTGGCGATGGAGGCCGCCTTACCCGTCGCGGTTAATGCGGAGTTCATCGACCTGGATGGCCCCATCTGGCTGGCCGCCGACAGTTCTCCTTTTTTGAGCTACTCCCAGGGCCGCATCTGGCTATAACTTTGCGAGGCGACGATGACGGACACACGACTTACCTCTTCTGCAGCGCGCACAGCCTCTGCCTCTCCCGTACTGGCGATTCAGGATCTCAGCGTCTCGTTTCGGGGACGCAGCGGTGAGAATCAGGCTCTCAGGGGGATCAGTTTTGCCATCAACCCGGGTGAGATTGTCGCCGTGGTAGGCGAAAGCGGCTCCGGTAAATCTGTCACGTCGCTGGCGGTGATGGGCTTACTGGCAAGCGGCGGCCGTGTCGATCGCGGCAGCATGCAGTTTCGCGATCGCCGTGGAAACGTGCATGCGCTGGAAACGCTGGATGAGAATCAGCGTCGCGCGTTGCGGGGCCGTGAAATGGCGATGATCTTTCAGGAGCCCATGACCTCGCTGAATCCGGTGCTGCGCATTGATGATCAACTGACCGAAGCGTTACGCGATCACCAGCAGTGCAGCAGAAAAGAGGCGCAGGCGCGCGTGCGTGAACTGCTGCGACAGGTGCGTATCGCCGATGTGGATCGCGTCATGAAAAGCTATCCGCACTCGCTGTCCGGTGGGATGCGGCAGCGTGTCATGATTGCGCAGGCGCTGGCCTGTGACCCGCAGCTCCTGATCGCCGACGAGCCGACCACCGCGCTGGATGTGACCGTGCAGGCGCGTATTCTGCATATCCTGCGGGAACTGCAACGCGAGAAACAGATGGCGGTGCTGTTTATCACTCATGATATGGGCGTGGTGGCAGAAATCGCCGATCGGGTGGTGGTGATGCTGCGCGGCGAAGTCATCGAGCAGGGCACCGTCTCTGAGATTTTTGCCGCTCCGCAGCACGCTTATACCAAAGCATTACTGGCGGCCGTGCCCAGACTCGGTGATATGCGGGAGCACAACTGGCCGCAACGCTTTCCTCTGCCGGGTGCCCGCGACGCGGTGCAACGCGAACAGCAGACCGCGCGCTATGACGTGGCGCCACTGCTCGATGTGCGCGGGTTGAAAGTCTATTACCCGATCCGCAGCGGCATCTTATCGAGCCTGACGCACCATGTGCATGCGGTGGAGCAGATTGATTTCACGCTGTGGCCTGGTGAAACCCTGGCCATCGTGGGTGAAAGCGGCTGCGGCAAATCGACCACCGGACGCGCACTGATGCGCCTCATCAGCAGTGAGGCCGAAAGCATTCACTTTGAGGGAAGAGAGATCTCCGACCTGAAAGAGGCGGCATTCCAGCCGCTCCGACGTGAAATTCAGATGGTCTTTCAGGATCCCTACGCCTCACTGAATCCCCGCCTGACCGTGGGTTTCACCATCGCCGAGCCGTTGCTCCTGCACGGCATCGTGAAATCGCTGGAGGAGGCTTCGCCGCAGATTGATGCGCTGCTGAAGAGCGTCGGCCTGCTGCCGGAGCATGCGCGTCGCTATCCACACGAATTTTCGGGCGGGCAGCGTCAGCGGATTGCCATCGCCCGCGCCATGGCACTGAAGCCGAAAGTCATTATCGCCGACGAGGCGGTCTCAGCCCTCGACGTCTCGATTCAGGCGCAGGTGGTCAATCTGATGATGGACCTTCAGCAGCAGACCGGCGTGGCGTGGATCTTCATCTCTCACGATATGGCGGTGGTAGAGCGCATTGCGAATCGCGTGGCGGTGATGTACCTCGGCCAGATTGTGGAGCTGGGACCGCGCCAGTCGGTATTTAATCATCCGCAGCACCCCTATACCCAGCGTCTGCTGGCCTCCGTGCCGGTAGCCGATCCTGAGAACCGTCAGCCCCGCCTTGTCGATGACAGCGAGATCCCTTCGCCGTTACGTAAGGTGGGCGAAACGGTCACTAAGCCCCGTTATCGACAGGTTGCGCCTCAGCACTGGGTCGCTGACGGCATTGCATTGCGATAATCCTCAACGACCAGGAGATTTCATGAAACTCATTTTTCGCCGTACCTCACTCGCCTTCGCCCTGACGACGATGCTGGTCTCTGCTGCGCAGGCGCAGGATCTGCGTATCTCCATGTATGCCGATATCACGGGGCTGGACCCGCACGACACCTCGGATAACATCAGCTACTCCGTACAGAGCGGTATCTTTGAACGCCTGTTCCAGTTTGATCCGCAGATGAAGCTGCAACCCTGGCTGGCGACCGGTTATACCGCCAATGAGAGCGCGACCGAATTTACCCTGACGCTGCGCAAGGGCGTCACCTTCCAGGATGGCACCCCTTTTGATGCGGAAGCCGTCAAAGCCAACCTCGATCGTCTGGCTGACCAGAAAAAAGGGCTGAAGCGCAACAGCCTCTACAAAATGATCGACAGGGTGACGGTGCTGGCACCCGACCAGGTCAGAATCGACCTGAATCAGTCGTTCGGGGCTTTTATTAACACGCTGGCGCACCCCTCGGCGGTGATGTGGAGCCCGGCGATCCTGAAGCAATACCCGGACGAAGCCCAGCTCCGGCTGCATCCGGTAGGAACCGGTCCGTTTAAATTTGTCGACTGGAAACCGGGCAAAGCCGTGACGATGGCGAAGTATGCGGGTTACTGGCAGGCGGGGTGGCCGAAAGTCGACCAGGTGATTTTCTCGCCAAGCCCGGAAGATGCGACACGCGTTGCGGCGTTAAAATCGGGGCAGGTGGATGCCATCTGGCCACTGCCGTCCGACCTCATTGCGGCGGTGCAGCAGGACAGCCATCTGACGGTGCAGCGCGACCCGAGCATCTATCTCTATTACATGGCGATGAACACGCAGCACAAGCCGCTGGCGGATGTTCGCGTGCGTCAGGCCATCAACTATGCAATTGACCGTAATCTGTGGCTGAAAGTGGCCTTTGCCGGTCTGGGCAAACCGGCCACCTCGGCTATGCCGGAAGGGGTGCAGTTCTATCAGAAACAAACGGATCCCGATTACCACTATGCACCCGATAAGGCCAAAGCCCTGCTGAAAGCGGCAGGCTATCCGCAGGGGCTGGATCTCAAGCTCTGGGTCACCAATGCCACGGCCGCCGTGCGAGCCGGTCAGGTGCTGAAGGCACAGCTGGCCGCGGTGGGTATTCGTGCCACGGTTACCCCGATGGATTCGGGAACGCGCAATGCAAAATTGTGGGGCGTAAAGGATCCAAAAATGGCGGAGTTTGACCTCTATTATGGCGGCTGGTCGACCTCTACCGGCGATGCGGACTGGGCGCTGCGCCCGCTGTTTGCCACCGAGTCCTGGGTGCCGACCTCCTATAATGTCTCTTACTTCAGCAACCCGGAAGTGGACAAAGCGATCGCCGCCGGGCTGGTGACGGCCGATGCGGCGAAGCGTGGCATCGCCTATGCGCAGGCCCAGACGGCGCTATGGAAAGCGGCACCGGTAGCCTTTCTTGGCACGCCAGACAACCTGGTGGGCAAGCGCAGCAACCTGAGCGGCGTTTCAATGCTGCCTGATGGCAATTTTATCTTCACTCAGGCGTCCTTTAAATAAGACGATTTCTTCCTCCACGCCCCTGACCCCATGCGGGAGAGGGGGCGTGGAAAGGCCCGTCGCACCTCTGTTTCAGGGAATCGCATGTTTGCATATATCCTTCGCCGATTGCTCGAGATGATCCCGGTTTTGCTGGTGGTCTCGCTGCTGGTTTTCGGTTTTATCAAGCTGCTGCCGGGCGATCCGGCGCGCATCTATGCCGGACCGGATGCGCCCATCGAGGCGGTAGAGGCGGCACGTCAGCATCTCGGGCTGAACGATCCGCTGCCGCAGCAGTATCTCCACTGGGTCGGCAGCCTGCTGCAGGGCGATCTCGGCATCACCTACCGCACGCAGCAACCGGTGCGGCAGGTGATCGCGCAGGGATTCATGCCGACACTGTGGCTCGCCCTCGCAGGGTTTACCTGGTCCGTGATCCTCGGCCTGCTCTTCGGCGTTCTGGCGGCGCTGAAACGGGGGAAGTGGCAGGACTGGACATTGATGAGCGTGGCCGTCGGCGGCATCTCCATGCCCGTCTTCTGGCTGGGGTTGCTGCTGATCCAGTTCGTCGCGATGCCGTTTGGGCTCTTTTCAGTCAGCGGCTTTAACAGGGCCAGCGATATTGTCCTGCCTGCCATCACCCTGGGGTCGTCGGTGGCGGCCGTGATGGCGCGCTTTACCCGTTCGGCCTTTCTTGAAGTGGCGCAGGAAGATTACGTGCGCACCGCAAAAGCGAAAGGGCTGCGAAAACGGCTGGTGACGTGGAAACATGTGATGCGCAACGCACTCATCCCGGTGATCACCATGCTGGGCCTGCAGTTCGGTTTTCTGCTGGGGGGCTCTATCGTCGTGGAGAGCGTCTTCAACTGGCCTGGTCTGGGCTGGTTACTGATTGAGTCAATCAAGGCGCAGGACCAGCCGGTCATTCAGGCGCTGGTGATGCTGTTCGTGTTTGAATTTATCGTGATTAACCTGCTGGTCGATCTGCTCTATGCAGTCGTCAATCCGGCCATTCGTCTGCGACAGGAGCCGAGATGAGTTCGTCATCACTGACTGAAAACCCGCCACAGATCATTCGTTCACCCTGGCGCGACTTCCTGCACGCCTTTGTGCGTAATCCCCTGGCGCTGGTGTCGGGCGGATTTGTGCTGCTGCTGATTGTGGTCGCCCTCTTTGCGCCCTGGCTGGCCCCCTGGGACCCGATGGCACCGGACTGGATGGCGTTATCGTCGCCGCCTACGGCCGCCCACTGGATGGGGACCGACGAGCTGGGGCGTGACCTGCTGAGCCGGATTATTTACGGCGCCCGCATCTCGCTCTATGTTGGGGTGCTGTCGGTCACGCTTGGCATGATCGCCGGGGTGATACTGGGTTTACTGGCCGGCTACTATGGTCGCTGGATCGATATGCTGATTATGCGCGGCGCCGACGTGCTGTTCGCCTTTCCCGGTATGCTGCTGGCCATCGCGGTGGTGGCGCTGCTGGGAACGGGCCTGAACAATGTCATCATCGCGGTCGCGGTGTTCAGCGTACCGGTCTTTGCCCGCATCGTGCGTGCTTCGACGCTTTCACTGCGACAGGCGGCGTATGTTGAGGCGGTGCGCTGCGCCGGTGCGCCAGACCGGGTGATTATTCTGCGGCATATTCTGCCCGGCACGCTCTCCAGCGTAATTGTCTATTTCACCATGCGCATTGGCACCAGTATTCTCACGGCGGCGGGCCTGAGCTTTATCGGACTGGGCCCGGAGCCTGACGTGCCGGAATGGGGCAATATTCTGGCGATGAGCCGCAGCATGATGATGGCCGGGGCCTGGCATATGAGCGTCTTTCCGGGGCTGGCGATCTTTCTGACCGTGCTGGCCTTTAACCTGCTTGGGGATGCGCTGCGCGACACCCTCGATCCCAAACTCAAGGGCTGACGATGGATTTTCAACATGTGCAGCGCACGCTGCTGCTGGAGCGCTGGCGTGAGACGCGTCAGCTGGGTCAGCCGCGCAGTGCCTGCGGATCTGCTAATCGCATCAGCGATGTGGCGGGCGTGCGGGTCGGCCACTCTACGCTGAATGCAGGCGAGACGCAGACAGGCGTCACCGCTATCGTGCCGCCGGGCGACAATCTGTTTCTGACGCCGCTGCCGTGCGGGGCAGAGGTCCTGAACGGGTTTGCCAAACCGGTCGGGCTGGTTCAGATCGAGGAGCTTGGCGTGCTGCAGACGCCAATTCTGCTCAGCAACACGCTGGCGGTCGGCACGCTGTTTACCACGCTGGTACGGGATGCCATCCGTCGCAACCCGGAGCTGGGGCGAACGCTGCCAACGGTCAATCCCCTGGCGCTGGAGTGTAACGATGGCTGGCTCAACGATATTCAGGCACTGGCTGTCAGCGAGGCGATGGCGCAGACGGCCCTGCAGACCGCCTCAGCCGACTTCGCGCGCGGCAGCGTCGGGGCCGGACGCGGCATGAGCTGTTTCAGCCTGAAAGGGGGGATCGGCACCGCTTCGCGGCTGATCCCCTCGCTCAGCGCCACGCTTGGCGTGCTGGTGCTGGCCAATTTTGGTGCCCTGGAGGCCCTGACGCTCGATGGCGTGCGGGCCGGTGAGATGATTGCGCCGCTGCTGCCAGGCCACACGCCGCAGCGCGATGCCGGTTCTGTCATCATCATCATGGCAACGGATGCGCCGCTGGAGGCGCGACAGTTAAAGCGCCTCGCGAAGCGCGCCGGTGCCGGCCTGGGACGGCTGGGCAGCCACTGGGGCCACGGCTCGGGCGACATTGCGGTGGCGTTTTCAACGCAACCGCTGCCGCAACCGCCACAGGAGGAGCAGCTGGAGCCGCTGCTTGCCGCCGCGGCCGATGCCACCGAACAGGCTGTACTGGACGCCCTGTTGAGCGCGGAGGCCGTGACCGGCTTTCGGGGTCATCATCGGCCCTCACTGACTCAGATACTGGACAGGTTAACCTCATGAAAATTTTTATCTCTGCCGATATCGAAGGCATTGCGGGCGTCATGTGCCCGGAGCAGTGCACCCCAGGCAACCCGGAGTACCAGCTGGCCCGGGGGCTGATGGAGCAGGAAGTCAATGCTGCGATTGAGGGCGCTTTCGCAGGCGGCGCCACGGACGTGGTGGTCGCAGACAGCCATGCCCGGATGACCAACCTGCGGGCGGAAAATATCGATTCCCGCGCCCGGCTGGTGCAGGGCAAACCTCGCGGGCTGTCGATGGTGGAAGGCATTGAACAGCAGCAGTTCGACGGCTTATTTCTGGTGGGCTATCACAGTGCCGCGGGTGAACCCGGCGTGCTGGCGCATACCATTAACGGCCGGGCATTCTGGCGTATCCATATCAATGGTCTGGTGATGGGCGAAACCGATATTTACGCCGCCGCCGCGGCTGAGCAGGGCACGCCACTGCTGCTGGTGACGGGCGACGATCAGCTGCAGGGCTGGATAGCGGAACACTACCCAACGGTCGATTACGTCTGTGTCAAACGCGCCATTTCCCACACCTGCGCGGAATCGATCAGCCCTCACGCCGCGCAGCGTGCGATTGCTGCCGCGGCACGCACCGCATCGCAGCATCAGCCTCAGGTGAGCACGACCCGCCTGACGGCACCCTACGCGATGCGGCTGCAGGCCAGCAGACCGGTGCTGGCCGATCTGTTCTGCCTGATCCCCGGCGTCACGCGTCTTGATGGTGTCACCGTCGGCTATCGGGCGGAGAAAATGGCGACGTTAATCAGCCTGCTCAGTGCCTTCTCTTATCTGGCGACGACCCAGTCGTAGCGACATTACCCCGTAGATGTAACCCTGTCTGTGAGGCGGGTAACTGCCTCCTCTCTGGCTTTGCGGTACAGTTTTTGCATGAGGAGACGATTCGCCTCTCCTCCGCCCGGACCTGATCAGGCCACCTGGCGGAGGCGCCTTTATTCGCTATTCCATCCAGGGTAAAAATTATGCGGCTCCGCCATATAGAGGTCTTTCAGGCCATCGTTCAGACCGGCAGCATCAGCGCAGCGGCGCGCCTGCTGAATGTGTCGCAGCCGAACATCAGCCGGGTGCTGAATCACGCTGAGCAGCAGCTGGGGTTTGCGCTGTTTGAACGCCGTATTCAGGGGATGAGCGTGACAGCAGAGGGGCGGCGCCTGCTGCCGGAAATCGACGAACTCTGTCAGCGCCTGCAATCCATTACTCAGCTCGCCGAACAGCTGCGACGCGGCGAAGGGCAGTTAGTGCGCGTCGGGGCGGCTCACGCATTTGGTCAGATGGTGATGGCTCCCGCCCTGGTGACCTGGCGGCAGCAGATGGCCTCTGTCAGCGTTGAACTGGTCACCGAGCACTTCAGTACCTTATGCCAGATGATCCTGGAGAATCAGCTCGATTTTGCCCTGGTTTTCGGTCAGCAGGTCGACGCGGCTCTGCTGGCTGAACCCCTGTTTCACTCCTCCATGGTGGCGCTGCTGCCACGTCATCATCCCCAGGCTGACCCCGTTACGCTGGCGTGGTTATGCGACAACAATCTGCTGATGATGCAGGCCCAGGACCCCTTAGGGCGCGTTCTGCATCGTGCGCTGCGCGATAAAAAACTGAACCCCGCCGTGTCGTTATCGATTAAAACCTACTCGGTCATCGCAGATATGGTGCTGGCGGGCGGCGGCGTGGGCGTCGTGGATCTCTTCACCGCCTGCCGCTATGCCGACCAGCTGAAATTGCTGCCCGTGGCCCAGCCTCTGCCGTTTGAAGTGATGCTGATCAGCCGGCGCGACCTGCCTCAGTCGCAGTCCACGCTGCAGCTTAAGCAGGTGATCCGCAACCGACTGTGGGAGATTGCCCGGCAGTGTGAAACGCAGTTTATTGCTGGCTGAGACGTCGCGCATTCCCGCGTCCCGACAGGGCGTTTTATGACGTGCATCACAAAACCTTAAGAATGTCGCTCGGGTATGAAACCGGACTCGCGCCTGCCGCACTCAACTCTCACGTTGCGGGGTGAGTCACTCACTTCGCAAGTCATCAACTGACCGGTTGCTGGTAACCGGCACAACCTGGCGGAGTGAGAATGATGGATGGAATCAGAAGTCACGGGCGCACACCTGCATCCGGACATGAGGAGATCGCCCTGCGGTCACGTACGACGGCGTCGACCGGCGCAGCGGCGGGCGTTGATGCCGCCGCGGCAAACCGGCTACAGGAGATTGCGCGTATTGAGCAGGTCCTGAAAAATGAATCCAGTAGTGCCGACGGCGTGCACGAACACATGCAGCGGGTCGCTGTCACGCTACATGATGAAATGGGGCAGACTGCAGATAATGTCAGCGATGTGCTTAAACACGCCCGCGACAGTGACAGACGAACATCGGCACTCGCCGAGTCTGCGATAGGGCTGGCTTACGGACTTTCCGGCGTGCCCGGTGACCTGGCGGGTAAGTTGCTGGCACATCAGCTCAATCTGGAGCCGGGCACCAAAGCACACGATTTTGTGACAGGTCTCACCGCTGGACTGACGGCGGTCGCCTTCAAGGCGGTTGTCTCTAAACTTGTCGATAACAGCCTTAAAGAGGGTAAGTGGATGCAGGCTGACGAAAATTACCTCGAACCCTTTATGCAGGAGGTAATGAAAAGGCACGACACGCTGGGGCATAAGACACAGCAGGCGGCGCTGGGTGGGACAGGGTATAACCTGCGCAACCCGATTAACGCAGCGATCTCCGCGGGTACACAGACACTCGCAGAAAACGCGCCGGGTGCGCAACCCATGAGTATCCTGAAGAGTGCAGGTAAAGCGGCTTATCTTGGCAGTCAGATGGCCAGTATGGCCTTAACCTACGGTGCCGGGGCGGCAAGTGGGGTTGCGCAGAACCGTTTCGACCGCCTGAATAATGCGGAGTACTTATTTGGCCGCACTGACTGGCAGGAACGTTATAACGCCTTAGCCAGCGGGCAGGGGCATAGCGCGCAAGGTGGCCGTTTTGATGCTCTGATGAACAATGCGAAGACGCCAAAAACCTGGTGCAGTGCCGTGCGAAATCTTGTCGCGCTCTCTCAGCTGGTTGAAGGCTTCGCGTTGGGCGGCGGGCTGGGACTGGCAAATATGTCGAAAAGAGGCGCGAGTGAGGCTATGGCATCGTCTATGGCCAAAGGGCTGGGCAGTATCGAGGAGGTCATGAAAAATCCGGCTAACCGCGCCGTGCGTGAACTTGCAGGTCAGGGGGCCTATATCCCGGTGGCGGCGGGGGCCTATTTTTCACAAGGGGCGGCCGCCATTGCCTATGATGAGCTGAAAAAAGCGGTGAAAAACAAACTGGGCCTGAATGACGAAGGCAATACAGGCTCTTCATCATCTGCCGCCACTGACACCACGGACGGTGACGCCCATATCGCTTCGGGCGCAGGAACACCTGAAGGTTCGCCTGCGCCAGATGGCAGCGCCGGAGCGAGCCTGCATGAATCAATGCCAGCCTCAGACGCGGATGCCAGGGCGGCATCCCCGGCCGGAACGCCAGCGCCAGCTGAAAGAACCGGAACCGCAACGCCGTCAGAAGCAGACGTGTCAGACAACGGCAGTGTGCAGTCGGGCTATTCCGGCGAGCTGAGAAACAGCCCGCCAGCACGCTCACAACAGATGCACGAGACGGGCGATACCCATGCCTGGTGGAAAGAGTTCCCCTCGACGGAAGCGATAAAGACAGATCCGAAAGAGCATACCGAGGCTGATAAGGCAGCCCTTGATGCGTTGCTGAACATAGAAACAGCCAGCATGGAGGAGCGTATCGAAGAGATGATCCCGCTGTCAGACGCCTTAACCTCGTTGTCTGCCTCATCAGACGCCGCCGGTCCAGCCGCAGGATCGCCAGAACCGGTAGCCCCGGCAGCCGCCGCCGCTCCGGCAGAAGCCGCCGAACCGAAAAAACCTTCCTGATACCTCCCGTCTGAAAGCCGCAGCGATGCGGCTTTTTTTATGCCTGAATTGCGCGGCCTCACACGTCCGCCGTAACCCGCATCTGCGCTGTCCACCCCCGGAAGCGCGCGTTATGGCGACCACGCTAGCGGCCTGAGCAAAAAAAAGTCCCTGTATCGGCTACAGGGACAAACGTCAGCTGTCAGAGATCAGGCAAACGGTGGCGGATCGTTCTTTCCTTTTCCGCCGGCATTCTCCATCGCAATCTGCACGGTATCGGTGGCTGCCGTAATGCCCCAGCCAACCGGCCCTCGTGCTGCACTCAGTCCGCCTTCGGCGAGTCCTTTCAGGCCGCCGGTAAAGACTTCACCCACGTTGCGCGCCTCACCAATATTGTTAAAGAAAGGCGCAGCAACAGATTTCAGGATGGGGATATTCGACAATATCTTGCCAAACTCACCCATCCCCCACTGGAAGTTATCTTTATTGGTTCCATCCGGACGCACATGCGTATCGTTCGTCTGTGGCAGCTGTTTATTCTCCGGCAGCATCTTCAGCCCCTGCTCGGCGATATCCTTCAGTACACCCGCCTCGGTACCGTGGCGGGCGTCGCCATCCCTGGTGATGCCCTCAATCTTGTCGTTCGCTGAGATCTCCTTTCGCTCGCTGCCGTCGCGGGCGTTAAGACCTTTGATGCTGTTCAGCACGCAGGCCATGTTATAGGCTGCATCAGCACGACTCTTCGGATCCTTATTGGCATCCGTCCAGTCGCCGAAGCGCTCCTTAAGCTGCTCGCGCTTGATATCTTTCTGATTTCCGAGGTTTTTCAGCACCGGATTCTCATCAATGATCTGTTCGGCGCTGCGGTTATCCCCCGGCGGGCGGCCCGTCAGGTTCTCCTCTGTCGGCCTGACGCGGGTGTCCTTCTCACTGCTCCGCACGCCATCGCCCGCTGCCTGCGGAACGTTTTCACCGGCTGTTTCGCTGACAAATAACGCCGTGGGTAGCGCGCCTTCATCAGCGGCGGCCGGATCGACCAGCGCCCCTGAACCCAGCTGGGATAACAGCTGATCCAGCTGGCACGTCGGATCGGTCAGCCCCGCGAGCGGGGTTCCGCCTGCACTGGCCCAGGAGACGGGAAGATCACGCCCCGCACCCGCCAGCGAAGCGCCGGACTGGAAAGCGGGCAAGGGCAGATTACCCGGCAGTTGCCTGCCGGGTGAAAACGCAGGCGTGATGCCGCCTGCGCCAGGTATATTCATCACCATAGAGTTTCCCCTGCATCAGCTTTGCGTATTTTTCCCGGAAGATTGCCCCTCGCCACCGCCCAGCAGCCCCTGCAACAATGAAGAGAGCCCCAACAGCGACAGCAGGTTCTGCATCATGCCACCCTGGCCTCCATTATCCGTTGCGCCCTGACCCGGTGCCTGTGGGGCATTACCGCCGGATTCTCCGCTCTCTGCGCCTTTACCTTTATCAGCCCCCATCATCTGCTGGAGCAACTGCTGAAGCATCTGCATCAGCTGCTCAAGCGGATTGCTGCTACTGTTCGCGCCCTGTGACGGCGCCGGGGTCGTCGCTTCCGCCGGCTGCTGCGCTTTGTTTCCCCCGCCCAGCAGCTGTTGCAGGCCGGTCAGCATCATAATCTGCTGCAGTAAGCCACCGCCGCCCAGAGCGTCAGGCGAGCTGGCTCCTTTTGACGGGCTATTGTTCTGGCTGCCGCCTGAACCGGTCAGCGAAGCCAGCGTGCTCAGGCCGCCAAAGGCGTTACTGGCAAACGAGAGGGGGTTGGTTTTCGCATTATCAAGAAAAGATAACGATGATTTACCCGGCTGATCGGGTAAATCAGCTTTACCTGCCGGAGTGCCTCCCGCTTTGCCGGGCATTGTGGCCGACGACAGATCGACTCTGTTCGCATTTGCCGCACCCCCACCCAATCCTGGAATTTTCATGATGTTACTCCTCAGTATTAATCAGTCAGTGATGAAATGGGCAGCCGCTGAAGCCGTAATATTTTGCAATCCTATTTTCTGCCGATTGCACAATTTTACTTTTCAGGCTGATGCTACCTCGCACTGTGAGTGGCGATTGTTCCGGGCTGGTTCCAGGCTGAATATTCTCTTTGTGATACGGGTTCAGATTCTCACCACGCAGAGGCGCCTTCAGGAAAATCATATCTTCATGTTTGATAAGATTTTTTATTAAATCCTGTAAGGTAATCCTTACCGGCTGCACGTCAATCCCTACAAAACAATAATCCTGGACTGATAGCGGGCCTGGACAGATTGAGTGAGAGTGAAGCCGCGGTAAATTTGTAATTCTTTACATCAGGCTCTGCTTCCGGAATTTCCAAACGTGCTGAATTATCCGCGTGTCTTCTGTAAGACGCGCTTAAGTGAAGCTAACGGAGAATGTATGGTTCGTCTTTACAGGACACAGTCAGGCCAGGCGACTGTTGATGAGGAGAGGGCGGATAGCGTTTTACGTCAGGTTGATTCCCGTTCCTCTGTAGTGACGGGAGATGCCGAACCCGTAACCGATATCCATACCCATCTGTATAAGATTCTGAATACGATTGCGCCATTGAACATCGATGTCTTAATTGAGGGAGAAACGGGCACCGGGAAAGATGCGCTGGCCCAGCGGCTCTATCAGCTGTCCGGCTGTCGCGGCCCGATGGTGCCGGTCAACTGTGCAGCCATTCCGGAAACGCTGGCCGAAAGCGAGCTGTTTGGCGTCATGGCCGGGGCGTATACCGGCGCGAGCAGTTCCCGGGCGGGATATATAGAGAGTGCCAATCACGGCGTGCTGTTTCTGGATGAAATTGACAGTATGCCGCTGACGATGCAGGCCAAGCTGCTGCGCGTCCTGGAGAACCGCGCGGTGGAGCGCCTGGGCAGCACTAAAAGTATCGGACTGGATCTGCGCATCGTTGTCGCCTCGCAGATTCCGCTGGCGCAGCTGGTAGCGCAGGGGCGTTTTCGCCGGGATCTCTTCTTTCGCCTCGACACGATTAAAATTGCCACGCCAACCGTTCGATCACGACCGGAGCTGATTCTGCCGATGTTTCGCCAGTTTACCCAGGAGGCGGCGCTGCGCCTCAATCAGCCACTGCCGCCAGCGTCGCCCGCGCTTGATGAAACCCTGCTGCTGCATAGCTGGCCGGGAAATATCCGCGAGCTGAAAGCGGCGGCTGAACGCTTTGTGCTGGGCCTGCCGCCGCTGTGCAGTGAGATCAGGCAGGAAGGGGGTGGATTACTCAAGGAGAGAATGCGGCGCATTGAGCGCAGCCTGATCCACGACTGCCTGAACCGCCACGATCATCGTATCGACGATGTCATTCTTGAATTAGGTATCCCCAGACGTACCCTCTATCACCGCCTGAAGCTGTTGAAACTTATCGCCTGACCAGTCGCCCGCCTCACCCGGGGTGGGCCAGACGCCTTACCGGCAGAAATATTTACTTTGCGATGGAACCGGATCGCCTCCTTTTTTACTTAATGAAGGCAACACCCAACGACAACTCATCATCAACGCGAGGAATTATTATGTCAGGTGCGAGCTTACTTTCTAACGGCATCACCAACGCAGCGTCTGCTTACACGCAGGTTGCCGGAGCCTACAGCGGTGCGAAATATATGGTCCGGTCACAGCAGGCGATGGACAAAATGCAGGAAAATCAGGCCGATAAAATGGATCGTGATGTAGAGTTCCAGCGCATTAACGGCATCGCCGAAAGTAATGCGCAGGCTGCCTCTGCGGCTGCCCAGGTCAAAATTCAGTATTAATCCGCTCCGGCAGGGGGCCAGTTCCTGTCTCCCTGCTCTTTCATGCCACAGGAGTGCTACGGATGAAAGTCTCTCAATCTTCTTCACTTACCTCCGAACCGGTTCCCTCAGTTGAGATGTACAGCGATCCGCCGTCGGAGGGGGATATTCAATGGTTTAACGCACAGCTGAATGGCCCGGCACCTGACGGTCACAGTGGGACCGCTTCGGAACCCGGCGTGGTGGTCAATATCCTGCAATCGCTGAGCGGCAACCAGCGTGCGCAAAAAGAGGCCTTTCACGATCTCAGAGTCGCGTCGCGATCCTCCAGTGCGGAAGATTTTTCCCGCGCCAATGCGCAACTCTCTGATTACTACATCGAGAGCCTGATGAACGCCAAAGTGATCGCCAAAACCGTTCAGTCAGTCGACAAAATCAGCAATCTGCAGTGAATCCTATGAATGGCTCCGTAATGAAATGCCTCTGCGCCCTGTGTCTGGCGCTGCTGCTGACCGGCTGTGGCGACCAGACGCAGCTGCACAGTGGACTCTCGGAAAACGATGCCAATGATGTCGTGGCAGAACTGAGCCGCTTTAAGATAGAGGCGGAAAAACAGGTTTCTAAAGAGGGGGTAAGCGTGAGCGTCGCGCGCGGCGATATCGAGCGGGCGGTCAATATCCTGAATGCCGCCGGGCTGCCGCATCAGGCGCGAACCAATCTCGGCGCGGTGTTTCAGAAAAGTGGGGTCATCTCCAGCCCGCTGGAGGAGCGCGCCCGCTATATCTATGCGCTGTCGCAGGAGGTCGAAGCAACCCTGTCACAGATCGATGGCGTCGTGGTGGCGCGCGTGCACGTTGTCCTGCCAGAGCGTATCGCCCCTGGCGAGCCGGTTCAGCCCGCGTCCGCGTCGGTATTTATCAAATATCATGAAAATCTCGATCCGGACAGTATCGAACCGCGTATTCGGCGGCTGGTGGCGACCAGTATTCCGGGGCTGGTCGGCCGCGACGATCGCGACCTGGCGATCGTTTTTGTGCCAGCGAAAGCCTGGCAGGATAAGCCTGAAATGGTGCAGCTGGGGCCGTTTCAGCTTACCCCGGAACGATACGGGATGGTGAAGGTAGTTACAACATGCTTTGGGGTGCTGCTGCTGTTACTGGTGGCCAATGCCTTCATTCGTCAGGCTCTGAGCCGTAAGCGCCTGGCTGCTCAGGCGAAGTGAGGCATGATGCATAACGCTGCACCCGATGAAGAACTGGCTCTGCGCTGGCTGCGCTGGTGGCACACGGAGTGCTGGCTGCAGGCGGATGAAAGCTGGTGTCTGCCACCGCTGGCCCGTTTATCTGTCCCTGTGCAGAGGCAGTATCTGCGTCAGCACGCCTCGTGCTGGCAACATACGCTGGGTATCTCAGGGGAGCTGGCCGCACCCGAGCCGATGGTGCTGGCTATCAGCGATTTGCCCCCTGAGCAGCGCGCGCAACTCCTCATTCTGGTCGCTGAAATTTGCGGCGGGGCCATGCCACTCTCCGCTGAGCTGAAGATCTGGCTGCGGCGTCTGGCGAAGGGGACGCGCGTTGCATGCTGGCTGCCTGCCGGGCTTTTCACCACCGGCGGCAGTGCCGACAGCCTCTGCCTGCTGCAGGCGTTATTCCCGACAATCTGGCCGCGTCTGCGGCTGCTTTTTCCGGCAGAGGAAGCGCCGGTAAGCCCGGCACTTTCACTGCCCGATCACCGCCTGCGCCCCTTATTGGAAGTGGCGCTCTGGCAGGTGCAACATCCTTCGGGAGCGATGCGCAATGTGGAAACTTAAAAGCCTTTCCCTGCCGGAGGGCAGCCCGTCATCGGGTACGCTGCTGCGCCGCGAGGCGCTTGCGCTTGGGCTGGAAGCGGCTGCCATTATCCGCCAGGCGCACCAGCAGGCGCAGGCGATCCGTGAACAGGCCCGTGCCGAAGCGCAGGCTGAAAAAGAGGCCAGCCTGCGCGAATGGGAAGCCCTGTTCTGGCAGCAGGCGCAGACGCTCCTCACTGACTGGCAGCATCAGCGCACCGCCGAAGAGGCACAGCTGGTGGTACTGGCCGGCAAGGTCGTTAACGAGGCGCTGCAGCAACTGCTTGATGAGGTGGACGATGAGCGCCGGTTTCAGGTGTTGATCAGACAGCTGTTGCGTCACTCTCCGCGTCAGCAGCAGGCTACGCTCTATTGCGCCAGCGGGCAGGTGCAGCAGATTGCCGACTGGCTGGCCACGCAGCCGTCGCTGCGCTGGACGCTGTACGCCGACCCGGCGCTTGAGCCCGATCGTTTGCGGCTGATAACCGACACCGGTGAGCTGGTCGTGGACTGGCGGACGCTGCATCAGCAGCTCGCACCCGCGCTGGCAGAGGAGAGCACATAAAAAAACAAAAAATCTGTGGAACTGCTTTGCGTGCTGCGCCACTTAACAGGGGTGCCTAACAAGAGGAGTCACCATCATGAGTTCAAACGATCTGTTCCAGCGTCAGCTTTCTTCCAACTCCCACCGCAAACATCATGAAGCCTATCAGTTTGCCCGCGATATCTCGGGCGAATCGTTCAGCATTGCGGATATGTATGCTTTCCAGAATCGCCTGCAGGATATGTCCAATGCCAGCTGGGCGAGTTCGCAATATACCCAGTTCAAGTTTGGCATCCGTAAAGCGATTATCGACGCTGTTAACTGAGCCCCTGTCAGCAAGGAGTCAGGCGTGTTTACCTTTTCTTTTCCGGGCCGCCTGCTGGCGGTCATTACCCTGCTGGTACTGAGTGTGGGCCACGCCTGCGCCCGGGTGCCGGATGAATGGAAGAGCGGTGCCTATGCCTACTCGGCAGACAACACCCCGCTTAACATTATTCTTGATGACTTTGCCAGCAGCTTTGGTGTCGAGGTCAATCTGGGCACGCTGCCCGACAGCAATGTCACGGGTAAACTGCGCGCAGAAAGCCCAGAGGCGTTCCTCAATCGCCTGGCGCTTGAGTATCGCTTTCAGTGGTATGTTTACAACAGCACGCTCTACGTCAGCCCACAGGCTGCCCAGACCTCCCAGCGTATTGAGATTTCGCCGGAAGCGGCACCCGATCTGAAAGAGGCGCTGCGCGGGGTCGGCCTGCTGGAGCCCCGCTTCGGCTGGGGTGAGCTGCCCGATGAGGGCGTGGTTCTGGTCACCGGGCCGCCGGAGTATGTGCGTCAGATAACGGAATTTGCCCGTAAATCGGAGAGTAAACCTGAAGCCGAGGGTAACAAAGATATGATGGCATTTCCGCTACGGTACGCCGCCGTGGCGGATCGCACCATCCGCTATCGCGATCAGGAACTGCGGGTGCCGGGGGTGGCAACTATCCTGAATGAGCTGCTGGGGCAGGCCGGCAATGCCTCTTCCGGCAGCCAGGCATCGGGGCAGGGAGAGGATGAACAGGTTTCGCGTGAACAGTCGCAAAGCGTGCTCAATGAGCTGATTAATCGCAATATCCCGGTCTCCGGACGTAAAAAAGCGTCAGCCAGCAGGCTGGCGGGGAAAGTCTCGGCGGATGTCCGTAACAACCTGCTGCTGGTCCGTGACGATCCGAAAACCCGGGGAGCCTATCAGTCATTAATCAGCGCCATTGATGTGCCGCAGAAGCTGATCGAAATCGATGCGGTGATCGTCGATATTGACCGCAGCGCGCTGAAGCGCTTCTCCAGCAACCTGGCCGGTCAGTTTGGCAGCGTCGTCAGCGGTGCCAATATGCTCTCCGGTGCCAGCACCCTGTTTGTTACCGATTTCCAGCGCTTTTTTGCCAGCATCGAAGCGATGGAGGGGGAAGGGACGGCATCAATCATCGCTAACCCCACCATCCTCACGCTGGAGAATCAGCCGGCCGTGATTGATTTCAGCGATACCGCCTTTATTCGCGCCATTGGCGAGCGGGTGGCTGATATTCAGTCTGTCACCGCCGGAACCAGCCTGCGGGTCACGCCACGCGCGATCAGCACCTCACAGAAATCGGCCATCCAGCTCATTGTGGATGTAGAAGATGGCAAGCTCGATAAAGATGACGAGGGCGATGCCCAGGGAACTCACAATGCCGCGGTCAGTACCCAGGCGCTGGTGGAGGCGCGTCGTTCGCTGGTGCTGGGGGGATTCCATTCTAAAGAAACCGGCGATCGCGAGCGACGTATCCCGATCCTCGGAAGTATTCCGCTGATCGGCAAACTCTTTACCTCAACACGCTATGAAACCTCTCAGCGTGAGCGGCTGTTTATCATCACGCCGCATCTGATTGGCGATCAGGTCGACCCCTCCCGCTATATCGCCGCCGAGTCGCGCGAACAGCTGAATAATGCGATGGATGAGGTGAGCAACCGTCATAAATATACCGACATCAAAGGGATGGTCGAAGGGGCGATGCGCGACCTGGCACTGAACCGTGTGCCGACGGGGATGACCAGCGGCGGCACAGGCCAGACGCTCTCCTCACTCTGTCGTATTCCGGGGGCGTTCGGCAGCGATTTCCGCCGCCATCAGTGGTATGGCAACAGCAGCGTACAGATAACCGTCGGGGTGATCACCAATAACACGCGTCAGACGCAGCGGTTTGATGAGAGTGTGTGCCGCAGTGACCGCACGCTGGCGGTAGGGGTCTGGCCACGCGGGGAATTGCGGCCGGGTGAATCGGCAGAGGTGTTTGTGGCGTTTGACAGCCATGCGCCGGCCCGCCCGTCGCGCGCTTCGCTGCTCTCTGCATCAGGCGGCGCACCCGCCAAAAACGTCTTCTGAGCTGATAAGGAAAAAGCATGTTACTGAGAACAATCGGGCTGGCCGCCGCCGCACTGATGCTGAGTGCCTGCGCACGGCCACAGGCCGGGTGCAACGAGGTGAGCTGCCGCCCCTCATCCGACCTGCACACCCTCACCATCTGGTGGCAACCCCAACTGCGTAATGGTCCGGATGACTTTACGCGGATAGCCGTAGATAACTGACCGCATTCGGTAGTCTCAGACCCCGGTTGATCGCCGGGGCCGTATTTGAGCGAGGATCAACCATGGCGATTCACCTCCCGTTTTCGGGAAGCCTGCGTGCGACGCAATCTGTGTCGCCTGCCCGCAGCGATAACGCTATTCCACTACGTCAGTTTTCCCGCCGCCCGCAGCAGACCGCAGGTGGCGCCCTGCACCAGGAGGTAAGCCGTCAGCCCGCGCCAGCCCTGCGCCAGCGGGCAGCGGATGCCCGCCAGCGCACAGGCAGCCTGCGCCAGAGCCTCAGCCGCCTGCGGGATAAGTGCCGCCGCCAGCCCCCGCCCGATGTGCCAGAGAGCACCCGCCCGCCGGAGCTGAACCGCCGCGACCTGGCGGTGGAGAGGCGTCACAGTGACGCCGCGCCCGAGGTCCCCCCCTTACGTCCGATGACTGAGCCGGAACCCTGGCCGTCACGCCGCCGCCATCTGCTTTCGCCCATTGCAGAAGAACGCTACAGCGCGCTGCAGGAGAGCCAGCGCAATTCACTGCAGCAGCAGGCGTTCCGTGCGGCCGAAGAGGAGGCGACCACCGGGCAGGGCGGTCTGCAGCCGCAGTCTGCCCGACTGGCGCTGGCAGAGGATGGCACGTTAAACGTCATCCGTAGCGCGTCGGAATCGCTTACCGCTCTCCTCAGCGAAACGCTGGCCAGTCCGCAGTTTCGCTGGCTGGCGCATCAGGCCAGCGACGACGATTGCCAGCACGGCCTGATCGCCCCTGACGGCAGGCTCTTTTCGCTGCAGGGGTCGCCCACGATGTTTATCGGTCTGACCAGCAGCCGTCCAATGCCTGCCTGGCCACAGCTGACCGCGCCGCAGCGGCTTGCGGCGCTACCGGATGCGGCAGTCTCTGCGCTGATGACCGGCATCTTTCATCACATCCCTCAACCCTCAGATGACGAGGAAACCGGGATGACCCCGTCAGGCGCGCCGGTGTCGGAGCCATGGCGGGAGCATGGCGGGCGGCTCTATCGGCTTAACGACGCCGCTATGTGCTGGGAACAGGTCGATAAAGAGGAAGAAAAAAGTTTCAGCCGGTTAAGCAGGCAGCCTGATGGGATGCTGTATGCCATTTACGATAAGAAGAGCCTGCACAATCTCTCCAGCGGCGAAAAGTCGGCAAAAACCGATAAGATTACCGCCTACTGCGTCGGCTCGCACGGTGCCGCACTCCTGCTTCTCAGTGATGAGAAAACTGCCGGACAGTCGGTTATGTGGCTCAGTCGCCTCAGCGCGAAAAAAGAGGAACAGCAGAAAATAACCCTCAGCGCCCGGAATCAGGCGGGTGACAGGCAGGCGTTTCACGCCACCGGTATGGCGCTGCATCACAGACGTCTCTATGCGCTGAACAGCGAGGGGACGCTCTGGAGCGCAGCATTCCCGCCAGCGCAGCCGGGCAGCGAGATCGTGTTACAGCCTGATCTGAATCAGACAGTCCTCTCAGAGCAGCTGGGGGCTGGGGTCATGATAAGCAGCCTGGTTTCCCACCGGGATGGCGAACTGATGGCCGTGGTGAAAAGCGAGGCAGACCAGAAACATCTCTGTGTGCTGAATGCGCAGGGGCGGTTTGAGGCGCGCTGGAATCTCAGCGAGAGTCTGGTGCTGGATCATCACAACGGATTATTGCAGCCGCATCCCCTGGCGCATGAGAGAGTCGATACGGGCCGCACCGGACAGTTAACGGTTCATGAAGGCAAACTGTATGCCTGGGATAAAAATGCCGGGCGCTGGGAGGCGAGCCAGGAGAAGGCGGACACGCTGAAGCGGGCGCAGGACGGAAATGGCTGGGTGATCCGCGACGGGTTGCCTTCACGGGTAAAAATCAGCCAGAAGAGTGACAGGATTGACGGCGCGCATCACCGTTTTGCCCTGCGGCAGTTAAACGTCAGCCTGAGCGTAGAGCTGCCTCTGCCGGGGTTTGACGAAAACAATAAAGCACGCGCCATTGCACCACTGGATGGCGAAAACTGTGCGGCAATCAGTGAAAGCAACACCCTGCAATATCACCGCACCCAGGCCGGGCGTCGTCAGGCGTACAGGATGATGCAAACGCTGACTAAGGCGGGCATTGCGAACGCGCAGCCGCACACCCGCGCGACGCTGCCCGCGAACGGCGAAGGCAATACGCTGACCGATATCACGACCGATCAGAATCGCAGTCTCTATCTCCTCGACATACAGGGCAGGCTCTGGACGATGCCGGAAGCGGACTGGCGCGCCTCGCCTGGCAGCCGCCCGGATGCACGCTGGCAGCCAGTCACGCTGCCTCCGCAACTGGGCCCCTTAGCGCGACTGCATAACAGTGCCAGCGGAGCGCTGATGGTGATCGACAAACAGGGGCGCAGTGCGATATGGCAGCTGGCCGCAACGTCGCCGGAAAGGGCAGAGGGGCAGCCGGACGGTGCAGGCCCGCTGCCCCCCCTCACGGATGAGGACCGCTGGCGGGTCATGTCGGCATCTGAGCTGACAGCGCCGCCCCCTGGTGTCTCGCGACAGACGCCGCTGAAAGCGATAGCGCGGCTTGATGAAGCCTCAAAAAGTGTCAACGTGCGTGGCATGACGCTGAAGGCAGAAACTACTATTGCCGGGATGAGCGGACGTGATGGTAATCATGTCAACAGCCGCCTGCGCGATCGGCTTGGCGCGCATTTACTCAATACCCGGATGACAACGCCAAGACCCCTGAAAAACGCCTGGTACGCCACGCGCCATCACTGGCAGGGGCGTGAAGGACTGCGTCCGCTCTATGCGCAACAGGCGGATCTTTATGAGCGGCTTAAAACGTTGCTGGCCACGCCTGACGCGGCAGCGTACGGCACGCTGCAGGCGCGCCTCGCTGCACTCGATACGCGCGCCTTCGACCGGACGTTTATTGACCATCTGCACGCCTTTATCGACACGGTTGCCGACAGCGTACAGCACCACAGCAGCCTGCTCGGTCAGCATAGCGGGGCGCTGCACGGTGACGGAAGTGAAAAAGAGGCGTTTCATCCCTCACGGCTCAGGGCAGCCACCCAGGCGATCAACCCGTACAGTGATGATGAGAATCTGCTGGCCCGGCTGGATGAAGTCTGCCGGCGCTATCCACTCCGTGAGGGGCGCCCGGCAGCGATTGGCCAGCTACACGCGAACGGCGTCGTGGCCGGGCACCAGAAGGCGCGGCCGCCACTGGGGCGAATGCGCGATCCTCATGATGAGATGGGGCTGGTGAAATCCCGTCTGATCCTCGACGGATTGATGATGGCCGCCCTGCACGATGTGGTGGATCAGATGGCTGCCTCTGTTGATCACGGCCAGGCCAGCCCGACACAGATCGCAGCCATCAAAGCGCGATTGCGTCTGTTACGTGATGAGGAGTATGACGAAAATCTGGTGCAGAAAGCCACCGCTCAGGGTTTTGTGAATAACCGCCAGCTGGAGGCCTGCTATGACGCGATGAAATCTTTTATTAATGCGCTGAGTAAGCCGCACCACGGCCTGAATATGACGACCCGCACGGTTCTGAAAGCCTCCGATCAGCAGCAGATGGCGGCGCAACTTCTTGCGACGCTCAACGCGCTGGAGCCGGGGGAAAACGTCGGCTTTGGGCGCAACTACGGCGGCATGGTGACCCTCTCGGTCATCCCCGGCGGGGAAGTGATCGGTATTCCGGGCGTGCGGGGCAATCTTGATCGCGCCTACAGCGCCAGTTTCGCCCGCGGCGAAACTGGTATCAACGTCACCTTCAGCCGGAACGGGGGCGGCACCGGCACGGTGCTTGGCGCCGCAGGCTGGAACCCGCTGAGCCAGCCGGACGCCACGACCCTCCCGGCGTCTGGCGGCAACCGCAGCATCGTTCCCTCGCTGCGGCTGGGTGGCATGGTGGCCATTGCCCTGCAGCGCCAGTTACAGAACAGCGTCAGCTTTACCCTGAGCGAGGCGGAACTTCAGCCTTTTATCACGCAGCTGACTCAGGGTGAACTTCATCCCGGTGAACTGCTGGAAAAAGGTGTCAGTCATAAAGTGAAGCAGGGCACGACACTCACCTTTAACGTGGATGCCACTGCGATGGCGCTGGCCAGTGGCGGCCTGCGCTATCCCATCAGTGGCGGAGAAGGCAGGAAAAATCGTGTGATGATCCGCGCGGGTGGCATGGCGCAGATGGGAACGAATATCCTGAATGCGCAGCGTGAGCGTGCCACCACCCGGAGCGAGGCGGGCAGTACACTGGGCCGCAGTGATAACCGTCTGCGGATGTTCAACACCGTCAGCGCCAGCATTGGTCTGAATGGCGGGGTGGGCATTACCGCGAGTCCTTCATCCGGGCTGCGTATCCCCCTGTTTGGCGTCAACAGCACCACGATTCAGGCCAGTATGGATAACCGCACCCGACACAGCATGAGTATAGATATCGCCCGGGCGGAGCCTGTTCAGCGTCGCCAGCTGGAGAAGCTGATCGAGCAGGCAGAGACGCACTTTGACGATCCGCAGACCAATGCGCTGCTGCAGGCGCTCAGAGACGCGGACAACGCGCCAGAGAAAGTGAAAAGTGAGGGCTCTGCAGGTCTGAACGTGCTGCTGAAAAAGAGCCTGAGCGAACGCCAGGCGCATCCTGGCACCCTGCGCCCGCTGTCTGAAGGCGAAAAAAAGAGGCTTGAGGCGCTGAATAAGGCGGACGGCACGACAACGGCCTCAGCACAGGCACGCAGTGACAGGTTCAGTACCTTTCTTCAGGATGAGTCGCAGGCCACAGCGAACAGGCTCGACAAACTGCTGACCCATCTGCTGGCGCTGACGCCAGCCGGAAATGGCCAGTATGGCGTCATTAACAGTGCCCGGGCACTGGATTTGCAGCGCCGTGCGCATGCGCTGCACTGCCATCAGCTCAACAGTGCCGAGTATCAGAGCACATACAGTAATCTGCGCAAAGTAGACCGCAATAATCTGATGCATGTCGTGCATAGCCTCTTCGCCAGCGAACTGCCAGAGAGTGCCGCAGAGGCAATCAGCCGCTTTATGGAGGAGAAGCCCATGCTTAAAGCCATCATCCGCGAGTTGCAAAAAAACCGTAACACCCAGGCGGTGGTCACCCTTGAGCTGCATGATGAACAGCGCTATGCCCTTCAGCAGGCGTGGCTGCGTCAGGAAACCCAGCCGGAGAGGGTCGCCGCGCTGCTGCGCGACCGGACATACCTGCGGGTTAAATCGATTGGTTTTAGTGAAACCAATACCAAGCAGGAGGGGATCTCTGTGCCGCTGTTTGTCGCCGGGGGCAGCAGTGCCGCCAGCGTCAGTATCAGCCGTAACCTGGGGAAAATTACCTTTAACTATGGTGTTAATCAGCGGTCACCTGTCGCCTTCACACTGGAGGGCGATATAACCCATGCCAGCCAGACGCTGGTGGACGCGTTAACGAATGCCGGACAGCAGGACAAGCGCGGGCGACGCTAAGCCCGAATCACCCCTTACACTGACAGGAGCTGAAGATGATACAGCAACAAGAGGTACAGCGGCTGCTCGACGATTTTGGTCGCCGCCAGGGCATTGCTCTGACGCTCGACAACGGCGTCTGCGCGTTGCAGGATGAGCAGGGCCGGGAGGCGGTAGTGCTGGAGCTTCCGCCGGGAAGTGATACGTTACTGCTGCATTGCCAGCTCTTCGCCTCAGCGCGGCTTGCCGCGCAGCTCGTGACCTGGCAGCGGTTAATGAAACTCAACTTTGACATGTATGCAATGCGTGGATGCTGGCTGGCGCTGGATGAAGAGGAGCAGATGCGGCTCTGTTATCAGCAGCCGCTGGCCGGTTTAACGCCGGCTGCGTTTAACGCCCTGATGCTCGCCTTTATTCACCAGGCTCAGGAAGTCCGGACGTTGCTGCCGGAGATGCTGGCTGCCTGATGCACTGATGCGGAGTGGCCCTCCGCATCACGCTTCCCGAATCTCAATCACCTCATCCAGGTAGTGATCTTCCAGCTCCCGCAGCAGACGGTAGACGTGGGCGACGGCATTTAACGTTTCGCGGGGAACATAGGCGCCTTCGCGGGTGGTGCGCCACAGGGTGCGTGTCAGCCAGATAAAGCGGATCACTGGTCTCTTTTTGCTCTGCGCCTCTTCAATTAATGCGCGCGCCTCTTCATCACACGCTTTGAACAGCAGACGGGGCAGCGGCGTCTCATCCGGCCGGTAATAGAGGCCGACGGCAAAATGGGTCGGGTTAACCAGCAACACATCCGCCTCTTCCACATTCACCTCGCGGGCAGGCACCGGCTCTTCATTCAGGATCGCCTGCGCCACCTGGCGACGGTGGCCTTTCATATGCGGATCGCCTTCGCTCTGCTTAAACTCGTTTTTGATATCTTCATGGCTCATGCGCTGCTGCTTCAGAAAGAAATAGCGCTGAATACCAAAATCGAACAGGCTGATAATCAGCATGACCATCAGTACCCGACGCGACACTTTCATAAACAGCGCCATCACCCCCTGCCAGAAGCCGTTGAGGTCGCCAAGGGCCAGCTGAGCCAGGCTGCCGAGGTCAGGCATGATCGCCTGCCAGACTACCAGGCCTATCACGACGGCTTTCACGATGCTGGTTAAAAGCTGGGTAAACTGACGGGCGGAAAAGAGCGTCTTCAGATGATTAACCGGATTCAGTGCATCCAGCTTCGGCGTCAGCGCGTCGGTGGAAAAGAGTGGGCCGAACTGCAGCCAGCCACCCACGACCCGCAGCAGGATGGCGATGGCGCACGCGATCCCCACCAGCACCAGCAGAACGGTGACACTTTCCCCGATCACCTCCTCCATCGCATGATCGAACGGATCGCGCAGGCGGGAGAGCGGCAGCAGCATCATCGCCTGCATCCGCTGCATCCCGCTCTCCACCATAGCAAACAGGGTTTCAAGGATACCAATTGAGATCAGCAGCTTAGGGATATCCTGGCTCTGGCTGACCTGGCCTTTTTTACGCGACTCCCGGAGTTTCTGGGGAGTGGCATCTTCGGTTTTTTCGCTCATGGCGTTCCTCCGGCTGCAGGGGCAACGATCCGTGACAGGAGAGGGATGAGATCGCGCAGTTCATACAATCGCGCATGACCCAGATGGTCCAGCAGCGGCAGATAGAGGATAAAAAACAGCATGCCAAGCAGGCATTTCAGCGGAATGGTCAGGGCCGTCGCCTGAAGCTGCGGGCTATAGAGGCTCATCACACCGATGGCAAAATCGAGCAGCAGCATCAGCGCCACCGGCGGTCCGGCATAGAGCACCATATCGCTGAAGAGTTTTCCCACCCGCGTAAGCCAGACGTGAAACCCCGCCTCGCCAGGAAAAGGGATCCACTGTGTGGCGGACCAGAGATGATAGCTGTCCCAGATCACCTGCGTGATGGTCGATAATCCCAAGCCGGTGACCAGCAGCAGTATCAGCAGCTGCTGCATCAGTTTCCCCAGCGGCGTCACATCCGGCCCCAGTTGCGGGTTGATTTGCCCCCCCATTAACGCGCCACGCTGGTTATCGAACAACGCCCCGACAGACTCATAGAGCCAGAAAGGCAACGCCAGCAACAAGCCGAGCAGGATGCCTATCAGTAACTCTTTGAGAACCAGGCCGGCCAGCAGCAGCATCGACGGCTCAAGCGCATCAATCTGTTCTTTGATGCCCGGCGCAATAAACAGCGCCAGTGCCACGGCAATGGCGGTGCGGAGTCCCCCTTTAATCACGCTGAAGGAGAATATCGGCGTCAGCAGGAGGCAGGGGAAGATACGCGCCATGCCGAGTCCCAGCGCGAGGATCGCGTGAAAGGTATCAGTGAGGGGGTAACCTGTCAGCATCAGGCACTGACCGTTGACATCATCGCAAACGCAGCCTGCGCCAGCTCCATCAGCTCAACACCGACCCAGCGACCGGTGAGCGCCAGCGTCAGGCCGACGGCGACCAGCTTGATGCAGAACGGCAGGGTCTGATCCTGCAACTGCATCGCGGCCTGCACCAGTGAAATAATCACCCCGGCGATGACCGCAACCAGCAGCGGCGGCGCGGAGAGGATCACCACCAGCAGTAATCCCTGGCGAAACAGCGTCAGAATATCCATAAAAACCTCATAAATAGCTGTAGAACAGCCCGTCGAGCAGCCGTGTCCAGCCGCTGATCAGCACAAAGAGCAGGATTTTCAGGGGCAGCGAAACAGTCATCGGCGACACCATCTGCATCCCGAGCGCCAGCAGGATATTGGAGACAATCAGGTCCACGACAATAAAAGGAATAAAGATCAGAAAGCCGATTTTGAAACCGTTCTGCAGCTCCGACAGCACAAAGGCCGGGATTATCAGCAGCATATTGTCCGGGGTGACCGTTTTCGCCATCTTCTCAGGCCACATACGCTGGGCATTTTCCTGCAGATGGATAACGATGTCCGGGTCGCTGTTTTTGCGCATAAAGGTTTTGAGCGGTTCGATACCGTTAGCGGCGGTATCGTCGAGCCGCTCCATACTGCTGAAATCGACGGGCATCGCTTTCAGCCGGTCGGTCATCTCGCTGAACACCGGGGCCATAATGAACAGCGTGGCGGCCAGCGCGATGCCGTTCAGGGCCATCGTCGGCGGCACCTGCTGCACGCCCATGGCGTTGCGCGTTAATTGCAGCACCATGGTAATTTTTAAAAAGCTGGTACAGATGATGAGCATCATCGGCAGCAGCGCCAGCGCGCCGAGAAACAGCGCCAGCATAATCGGGTTCAGCGGCCCCATCTCCATCGGCATCATCTGTTTACATCCCCGACGCTCGCCACGCCCGGCAGCATATGGGTAATCTGCAGTCCCAGCCGTCCTTCGACATCCACCAGTTCGCCTTTCGCCAGCGGAAACTCGCCGTGACACAGCAGCGCTTCGCCGGGCACCACATTCTCGACCGTGACCGTCGAGCCGACATCCAGACGATTCAGCTCACCCAGCGTCAGTCTGAGATGGCCACAGCGCACGGTTAAAGCCAGCGGCAGCGCATCAAAAGGCGATGCCACGGACGTCGTGGTTTCCGTCAGCTCGCCCTCCGGCTGGGGGGTATCGGCAGGCATATTCTCTTCGGGGGTCACATTCATGTAGGTATTCTCCAGACGGGTAATAAGAAAACGGGCAGGATGCCCCTCCCCGAACAGCAATTCGCCCTCAAGGTGTAACTGTGCAAGGCGAAGCTCGCCGCGACCGGTCGGGAAAAAACAGGGGGTAGCAGGGAAAACCACATCACCGGGGCGAAGTGTGCGTAACTGCGAGGGGGTAAACGAGAGCGCACCCAGTGTCAGCGGCAGCGATAACGGCAGATCGCTGCAGGGGGGCGCAGGCAGCGGCGCCCAGCCGGGCTGGTTTAACAACGCCGCGAGCGTAGCGGGCGTAAGACAGAGTTGACTGTGCGCCTGCGCCTCGCTGAGCGTGACGCTCAGCGTCAGCCACATCCCTCCGACCGGAGGGCAGGCCGTGTCATGCGGCGTCAGGTCGCCAAACAGCGCGCGCAGCGCCGGGCTGAGATGCTGGTTAAAGAGCGGCCAGTACCACTCCGCGCACGCCCCGGCATCGGGCATCAGCGGGCAGGTGGAAAAGAGACTCAGCAGCGCTTCGCTTCCCGTCAGGGATAACTCTCCCGCCCGGCAGAAGAAGTGGTGTGTCGGTGGCCGCCCGGCGGCGTCGGCAAGCCGAAGCTGAAGCTCACCCGCGTCGCCTGCCAGGGTGAACGCAAAGCGAAGACCGTGGCCGATACGCTGGCGCAGGCTGGCTTCCTCGCGCGGCAAGGTGCGCAGGATCAGGGGCGTCATTCCTGGCCTCCGCGCTGTTCAAAGCGGAGGCGTACAGCACAGGCCATCCGGCGGCGCAGCGAGGCCCGGCAGCGCTCCTGATGGGCTGCCATCATGTTCATGGCGGGGGGCGCAAAGCGCAGGCTGATATCCCAGCCCGCCGCAAAAGGCGTCAGACGGGCATCCACTTCGCCCAGCAGCGGCAGCAGCAGCGTCATGGCGACCGGTCCGGCAGGCTGCTTTTCCACCATGCCGCACAGAGGCGGCTCCAGCTGTTGCCAGGCCCTGACCGGCGAGGCGGCAGGGGCTTCATCCGGGGATAACGACGGACCGGAAGAGCAGGGGCCTTCCCACGGCAGGATCAGCGGTTGTGGCAGTGGCGGCGTTTCGCCGGGCGTGAGCAGCAGCGCATCAAACTCAGCGCGCGCTTCGCGGAACGGTTCGGCGCGGGAAGGCCGGCCGGATGCCGTCGCTTCTGAAGAGCCGCTTTGCGGCATACGGCGCGACACCTCCGGACGGGCAGGCGTTGCCGTATGCTTTTGCGGCGGGTGGGGTAAGGCTGTCATCGTAATGCCTCGCTGTGCGCCATCAGATATTCCAGCTTTTCCACATCACGCAGACGTGCCTGTGTCTGCTGCTGTGCGTGCTGCACCTGCTGCTGCTGCGTCACCTGCTCTGTGCGGCACTGTTGCAGCTGAGTGCGTTGCCCGTTTACCGCCTCGCTGGCCTCGCGCTCCCTGGCCAGGCCGCCGACCAGACGCTCCTGCTTCTGCAGCCCCGACTGGTGGCGTCCGGCAAAGCTTTCGCGCAGCTGCTGATAATGCTGCCGGGCGGCGTCGAGCTGGCTTTCCGCTTCGGCGGCCTGACATTCTGTTTCGCGCAGCACCTGCTCCGCCTGCCGTTGCAACCGTTCACAGCGGCGTAAGCGCTGGCGGCGAATCGGCAGCAGCAGAGAAAAGGCCTGCTCCAGCTCTCTGTTTGTCTCATCAGGGAGTGTGTCGTGATCAGGCAGCGGATGATGGCGCATGCTGGCTTACCTCCGATAAGTGGTGCAGTGTGGTGTCATAGTCACAGGGCGCGTGCATCACCTGTTGCAGATAGTGATTAATTGCCGTCTGCGCCGAGACTGCCGCATCCGTCATCTCATCATGGCCCGGCTGGTATTCCCCCAGGCGGATTAACATCTCGACCTGCTGCCAGGCGGACATCATGCGGCGCAGCTGCGTGGCGGCGTGCAGATGCTCGCGCGTCGCGACGTTGCTCATGGTGCGGCTCAGGCTGGCCAGTACATCGATAGCCGGGTAGTGACCGCGCTCCGCCAGACGACGGGTCAGCACAATGTGGCCATCAATCAGGGATCGCACTTCGTCCGCGACCGGGTCGTTCATCGAGTCGGCTTCAATCAGCACGGAATAGAGAGCGGTAATCGACCCGCGTGAGGTCTGCCCGGCGCGCTCCAGCAGGGTAGGCAGCAAGGTATAAACCGAAGGAGGCAGGCCGCCGCGGCCCGGCGGCTCGCCCAGTGCGAGACCGATTTCACGCTGGGCGCGGGCAAAGCGGGTCAGGGAGTCGAGAATCAACAGCACGCGCTTGCCCTTGTCGCGCCAGGCTTCAGCGATAGCCGTGGCGGTGAACGCCGCCCTGGCGCGCTCCATACTGCTGCGGTCGGATGTGGCGCAGATGAGCACCGTCCGGCTGCGCAGCGCCTCATCCAGTTCATGGTCGAGAAACTCGCGCAGTTCACGTCCACGCTCTCCGATCAGGCCAAAAACGATGACATCACAGGGCGTATTACGGGCGATCTCCGCCAGCAGGGTGGTTTTCCCGCAGCCCGCGCCAGCGAAGATCCCTACGCGCTGTCCTACGCCGAGGGTCAGCGGACCGTCAATTGCGCGAATGCCGGTTGGGAGCGGCGTCGCAATGCGCGGACGATCGGTGGGAGCCGGGGCATCACCCAGCACGCTCACGGCATTTTCTGCGGTACCGGGCAGGGCGAATGCGCCGTGCTGGTCGGGATCCAGAGGGCGGCCAAAGCCGTCCAGCACGCTGCCAAGCAGGGCGTCCGACACCACAATGCTGTGCGGCAGACGCAGCGGAATCACGCGCGCCCCCCGGGCAATGCCGTCGAGCTGGCCGAGGGCTGAGAGCAGCGTGTGCTGCGGGTTGAAGCCGACCACCTCTGCCAGCACCCTCTGGCCGTCATCCCTGACGATCTGGCAGAGGTCGCCAATCCGCGCCTGAGGCAGGCTGCTTTCCAGCAAAATCCCGTTAATCCCGGTGATTCGGCCAAAGCTTTCGACCGGCGAAAAGCGGGCAATCCGCTGCCGCTGCTGTTGATACCACTGTTCCAGCGCCACTGTCATTACCAGCTCACCTTGATGTTTTCGCGACCGTTAAACTCGATCTGGTCAGGGGTTATCGCGACCAGCCGCAGGTTGTCCACTTCATCGCCGACAAACAGACGCTGCCCCTCATCGGTGACGATATTGGCGCGGCTTCCGGTGGTGATCTGCACAATACGAAATGGCAGCCTGACCTTCAGCAGCCGGACCTGATTATTCAGCGGAGTCTCGCTGGGGTAGGTGGCGTTAAAGCGCGCGAGCATCCGGTTAAAGATTTGCATCTGTGACTGAGTGAGGTGCCCTCGCAGACGCAGTCGCTGGTTGTGCATATCCAGCTTCACGACGCGTGCCAGATCGCGTTCACGCAACATTTTCTGTAACGGGGCCTGCATCGCGGCGTGGGTGTGCTGTGACCGGGGAGCGGTAACCTGGGTCTGGGCAACGGTAGGCTGCAAAACCCAGCTCATGACCGTCAGGGTGAGCAGCAGCATCAGGCTCCAGGCCAGCGTGCGAAGCGTGCGGGGGAATATCCCTTTGCGTGCAGCAGCAGGGGGAACGCGCTCAGGTGTCGCGGCAGCCGGTTCGTCGGGCTGGGGTGGCGACGCAGGAGGCATACAGGCGGCCCACGGTGTCTCTATGCGCGCAACGCAGAGCCAGACGTCAGCGATCTGAAATGCTTCTTCAGGGTTGATACCCGATGCTTCGCCGCCGTCCGGCTGAATCTGCCATCCAGTCCCGGTCCGGCGCAACTGGCAGTGACGGGCAGCCACGTGCGCATCGCTAAGCATAAGATCGGCCTCTTCGGCGTGGCCAATCAGCCAGCTCTCGCCGAAGAGGGGTAACGCGGCGCCTAAATGCAGGCCAGACAGCACGCGCAGCTCGAACATGATTAATTCTCCCACGAGTTCAGTGAATAAGCGGCCGGATCCGGCGCGATACGCCCCAGCACATTGACGGCGAGATGAGGTTGCAACTCTGCAAACGAGAGCACCGGCACATAGTGGAACTCTTCCTGGATAAGCCCGCGCAGCGGGCTGCGCAAATCCTGCGCGACCAGCAGCACGGCGCTTTCCGGCGTGTCAACCGGGAAGGCGCTGGCGATGAGCGGGAGAATGGCGCTGATCTGCTCATGGGTTAGCGCAAAGAACAGGTCGTTTTGCGTCTGACGCAGCGAGTCGCGTAACTGTTCTTCCAGTTCCGGTGTCAGCAGCCAGACATGCAGGCCGTCCGGCCGGGCATACTGGTAACAGAGATGATTTTTTAGCGAGATACGCACCTGATCGGTCAGCAGCCAGATGTCGCGCTCATGCTGTCCATGTTCGATCAGGGCTTCGGCTATCGCGCGGACGGATCGCAGCGGAATCCGTTCGGCAACCAGTTTTTGCAGGACACCGGAGAAACGTGAGAGGGGCATCACACGCTGTAACTCCTGGGCGAGCTCCGGCTGCTCCGATTCCAGCCAGCTCACCAGTGCGCGGGTTTCCTGCAGACCAATAAAATGGGGGCTGCTGGCATGAATCGCGTTCTCCATGCGCCTGACCAGGATTTCGCGTGCCGACCACTGTTCGACCTCTTCGTTTTGCAGCAGCGGATGATCTGCCGTCAGCCAGATAATGTCCTCCTCCCGACGCTGCACATCACCCTCTGTCACGCTCTCCCTGTCGGCAGCGGCTAACGTGTCCAGCCAGCTGCGCTTCACCGCCCGGTGCGACACGGTAAAGGTGCCTTTTACTTTCGGGATCTCATACACCGAGAAACGAAACTCATCTTCCGCCTGCTGGTCGAGAAACTCGATATCGAAGGCGGGCAGGGTAAAGCCGAAGTGGTAAACGATGCGGTTACGCAGGCGGCGAATATCCTGCACCAGCTCCAGCATCTCCGGATGACCCCGCCATGAGGAGGAGAAGTTGATCAGATAAGGTCGCGTGGGATTGAACTGACGCAGATCTTCCCTGCCGTTCAGCTCAGGCGGAATGACCTCATTTTCCATTTGTGGCTGCGCCAGATTCAGGGTTTTTCTGACACGCCAGATCTGAAAACCACCGCTAATCATCGTCAGCGCGGCCAGTACTAAAAAGATCGCCGTGGGCATACCGGGCAGCAGGGCAAAGCCCACCATCCCCATTGAGGAGAGCAGCCACGCTTTTGGCTGGCTGGTCAGCTGCTCGGCAATCTCGCGGCCGATATTATGATCGACCGTCTGTTCATCGTCTGAGGAGACGCGGGTGATCAGCATCCCGGCGGTCAGCGAAATTAACAGCGCCGGGATCTGCGCGATCAGTCCGTCACCAATGGTCAGAATCGAGTAGATATGCATCGCTTCACCGGCAGGCATACCCAGCTGCAGCACACCAATGCTGATGCCACCAATCAGGTTGATCACCACAATCACCAGCCCGGCAATGGCGTCACCCTTAACAAACTTCATTGCGCCATCCATTGCTCCGAACAACTGGCTCTCTTTAGCCAGCTCACTGCGCCGGTTTTTTGCCTGCACCACATCAATCAGGCCGGCACGCAGATCGCTGTCGATAGACATCTGCTTACCGGGCATTGCATCCAGGGTAAACCGCGCCGCCACTTCGGCCACCCGTTCGGAACCTTTCGTGATCACCAGGAAGTTGACCACGGTCAGGATCAGGAACATCACCATCCCTACCGCCAGGTTGCCACCCACCACAAAATTACCGAAGGCGGCCACCACATGACCGGCATCCTGCTGGATCAGGATCTGGCGGGTCGTCGAGATAGAGAGCGCCAGTCGAAACATGGTGGTCAGCAGCAGCACGGCGGGAAAGGTTGAGAACGCCAGCGGCTTTGGCAGATACATGGCCAGTACGACCAGCAGGGAGGAGAGGCAGATATTGAGCGCTATCAGCGCATCAATTAAAGGCAGCGGTAGCGGTATGATGAGCATAAACACCAGCGCCATAGCAAATGCCGCCCCCACGACTTCGGAGCGTTGCATGGCGCTGATTGCGATGCGATTCAGTATTTGAAACAGGGTATTCATCGTTATGGCCTCACGACGCCGCGGTCCGGTTGCGGCGTTGTTGCTGCTGCTCTGTTTTGTTGACGTCCGTAATGATGCTGCGCAGCAGTTTTAGCGCGTTGTCACGGTTTTCCCGCTCGTGCCACAGTGAGGGAGGCACACCGTACAGCAGCGGAAACAGCGAACTGAAAAAGAGCGGCCGATGGTGCTTCTCCTGGCCGACAATCTCCTCTGCCAGACCGTTAAAATCACTCTGCCAGGCGCCGTTATGGCTGATTTGCAACATACGCCGGGCCAGCGTCAGGCTGTTCATGGCAACGTCGGGCACTCTGCTCCGCATGCGCTGCAGAAAGACCTGGCTGTCGCTCAGCGTCTGGCTTATCCCGGCGGCATCGCGGAGGCTGCGGTGGATTCGGCAAAGGGCCGTCACGCTGATGGAGGGGGCAAGGGCGGCGATATCATCCGCCAGCGCGCGCTGCAGGGTGCGCAGCGTCGGCTGGAGATGACGCGAGCCCATCCTCTCCAGCAGCATATCCAGCATCATGGTGGCAGACTGCTGGTGGACGATGCCGTCGTAATAAAGGTCGCGCAGCGACTGTTTTCGCTGCGGGTCACGGGTATAGCCGGCGATAGCTGATGCCGTGTTGTTGCCAGCCCGAATGGTCTGACCGTGGTTTTTCTGCAGGCTTTCCAGCTGTGCTTCGGCCTGCGTGGCCAGTTCTCTGTCGCCTTCATCCTGTGCCTGTTCGCCCAGCATGCGCAGCAGCAGCGCGGTGCGTGCCGGATCGCCGCCGCTTTTTTCCAGCACGGTGTCGCTGTCCGGAGGCGGAGTCTGGCGCAGCGCGCTGCGCAGCCACGCCATCTGCTCTGATGTCTGCTGTTCATCACCGCCATCAAGCAGGGAAAATAGCGCGTTCAGCTCGCCGACCTTGCTGATCGCGTGTCTGCCACGCTGCAGGTGACGTGAGGCATTGCGGCGCTCCTGCGCCTTTTGTTTACGCTCCATCTTTTCACTGAACGCGGCGCCAATTTCTTCCATCGCGTCATTCAAGGACGTTTCCCGCACGCGGACATTATCCGGCACGCTATTTTTAACCACGGTCTGTGGCGTGTTTTTATGCAGGGCTTTTAGCGAGTGCGCCAGTGCCGGAATCGCATGTTGTATTTTGAGCATCGCCAGCCATCCTCAGTGGTCATTACTCTCTTTCTGTGTCAAAGCACGCATATCGGTTCCGAAAAAAAGCAGCAAAAAAAAGTGAAAATAATTTCGCCGGGAAATCAGTGCAATTTTTTGCATCAATCAGCCAGCGGTAAGGAAAAAAATTTCTCAGAAAAATCTGTATTAAAAATTAATTGTTTTCACAAACAGGGAGTTATTAAGAGGGCAGCGGATGGCATATCTCTTGCTGAGTAGCGTAATCACTGGCTACCACTCAGAGAGAGAAAAGATGATCAATTCAACGCTCGTATCCGCTGCTGCAGAGTCACCCTTTGCAATTAACGTCAACTGGGATGAGATCTTCGTTACGCATAATAAGAAGCTGTTAAACTTCATCCGGAAACGTATTGCCAGTCATGAAGATGCCGATGACATCCTGCAAATGACCTGTCTTGAAGTGTTATGTAACCGGCATAAGTTCCGTGGCGCATCCCGCCCGGAAACCTGGGTATTTGGTATTGCGGTAAATCTGATTCGTAACTATTACAAAGCGAAACAGATCCACTATCTGTTTGATCATCTTAACGATGAAATTACCGCCGATCTGTTGCTGGATAATGACCCCAGCGATCTGACGGAAAACCGGCAGTTACTCAGCCATACGCTGGCCTCTCTTGAAATTTTATCGAAAGATGTCAGGGTTATGCTCTCTATCCTGGTTGAGGAAGAGGGCAGCTATCAGGATATTGCGCAGCAGTTAGATATCCCGGTCGGCACTGTCCGATCCCGACTTTCACGGGCACGGGAAACGCTGAAGGGGAGAATTTACGCCTGATCGGGCAAATACGAAAAATGGCAGATTCACTGCTAAAATTATCAGCTCGTTAATATTTAGCGGGTAAAGACTGTCATGCCGCTGGAAATTTATTCTCTGCGGCGTGATAAATCTCCGGAGGGAATAATGCTTTTACAGGGTGTATCTGACCAGGATGACAATCATGAGGCGAATATCACCAGCTTATCAGATATCGCCTTAAACAAAATTCATGATGCAATATATTTGATAGACAGTCAGCTCTGTATCAAATATGTCAACGACAAGGCCTGCCAGTTGACAGGCTATTCGCGCGAAACATTTTCGCAAATCAGCTTTGACGTCATTGATAAAGAGCTGCGCGACAAGGATGTTTTTGCCCTGTGGTGGAAACTCAGTACCCGCCCGGAAGGCATACAATTCACGTCACATCACACCGGTCGCCATCATGTTTTTCCCGTTGAGGTCAGTTGCAGCGGATATGAACAGGAGGGTGAATTACATATCTTATGCATTGTGCGCGACATGGATGAAATCCGTCGGCAAAAAGAGCAGCAGCAACTGCGGGAAAAACAGCTTCATCAGGTCGTGGAAAATTCTCCCGACCTCATTTTACGTTTTGATTTGCAGACCCGCTGCCTCTACGCCAACCTGGCGGTCCGCAGCGGGTTTAACCTTAGCGAAACCGACATCACCCGGCTGCCGCTGACCGAAAGCGTGCAGCGCGGGGGAATCGGGCTGAGCCTGTTTAAGCTGGTCTCACGCACCATGGTGGATGAAAAAGTGGCTGAAGATGAGCTGGTGGTCAGGCGTAAGGGAGAGAAACGCATCCTGCATGTGCGCTGCGTACCGGAATATGATTTGCACGGCGAGCTGATGAGTGTGCTGGCGGTCGGGCGCGATATTACCGCTATCCGCCAGACCGAAGAGGAGTTAAGGCTGCTGACGCATAATCTGGAGCGGGCGCGGGAAGCGGAAAAGAAACAGCTGGCGCGTGATATTCATGACGAGCTGGGCCAGCAGCTGACCGCGCTGCGCACGGGGTTATCGCTGCTGGCGATGCGTAAAGATCTCTCTGTCGATGCGCAGGAGGCGAAAATTCAGGCGCTGATGGCGCATCTGGACAGCACTATCCAGGTGGTGCGTGATGTCTCGACCCGCCTGCGTCCCAATGTTCTCAATCTGGGCCTGGTTCCTGCGCTGGAGTGGCTGCGGGATCAGTTTATAAAAAACAATGGCATCCGCTGCATTCTGCTGGCACCTGACGAACACACCGTGGTGCTGGATGAGGTGACGCTGACAGCGGCATTCCGCGTGGTTCAGGAATCTCTCACCAATATCGTCCGTCATGCCCAGGCCAGCAACGTCTATATCTTCGTTAAACTGACGCCGGATGCGCTGCTGATTGAGGTGGTCGATAACGGGAAAGGCTTTCATCTGCACCGTGTGAAGAAGGGAACGTGCGGGCTGCACGGGATCGAGGAGCGTGGACGCATGTTGAATGGAGAAGCGACCATCACCAGCACACCCGGTAAAGGCACCCGGGTTAAACTGAAGTTTCCTCTCTCCGGAAGTGTTAAATCAGCCCATCCTGTCCGAAAACCGGGAGTATTAACCGATGAGTAAATGCATACGTCTGATGATTGCCGACGATCATGCCATTATGCGCGAGGGCCTGAAGCAGATTTTTGCGCTGGATGACAACATCGAAGTGGCAGCCGAAGCCTCAGATAGCGGCCAGGTGCTGGAACGCCTGCGCCAGCACGAGGTCGATCTGCTGCTGCTGGATATTTCGATGCCGGGCATGAGCGGAGAAGATCTGATCACGCGCCTGATGCCTCTCTATCCTCAGCTGCGTATTCTGGTACTGAGCATGTACAACGAGCCACAGATTACCCGGCGGGTGTTAAACAATGGCGCGCTGGGCTATATCACGAAAGACAAGTCGCCGGATGTTTTACTGAAAGCGATCCGCACCGTGGCGCAGGGATCACGCTATATCGATCATGATCTGGCGCAGGAGATTATCTTTTCCGACTACCAGAGTAATAATCGTGCGCCTCATGAGAGTCTGACGATGCGCGAGCGGCAGATCATGATCATGCTGGCTCACGGGGAGTCGATCAATGCGATCGCCGATGCGCTCTCCATCAGTAATAAAACCGTCAGCACCTACAAGTCACGCATGATGAAGCGGATGAAATTTACCAATAACGCCCACATCGTGAAATATTCCCTGCGCCATAACCTGGTACAGTAAAGTCGTCAGCCACCGCCAGATGCATTTCGGGCGGTGGCTCTCTGTCAAAACGTGCCTGCTGCATCTGAATCATCATGGTGCGCGCTGCACCGGCATTATGCGTCTCTCGCCTGCCATCCGCCTCTCTACCGCCTGTATGCGCCACTTTTAACAGTTGGCGCATTAATTGCTTCCTTATCGTTACCGCATCCTGCCGGGCAGGAACAGGCACCGTAGCCTGGTAAGCGGCCTGTGGCGAGCAGCCACTCCACAACATCGATTTCAGGCGAAGAAGCCCTGCCGGCAATGCTGCCGGCGGGGCTTTTTTTTGGAGCAAATCTATGAGTAAGTTAAAAGCATGGTTTCAGGGGCCGCAGGATATTACCGAAGCAGAGGCCGTTGAAGATTACGCGGTGGGCCGTGTGCCGGCGCACTATCGCTGGCCCATTCCGGCCATTATTCTGGTGCTACTGGGCAACTCTACCGCGATGTTCTGGTTCAGCCTCGGGGCAGACATGAGCTACCAGGTCGGCTGGCCAATGCTGCTGTTGCCGATCGGTTATATGGTGGTGTTCGCCACCCTGATTGGCTCATGCATTATGAAGATGGCGAGTAAAGAGGGGCTCTCACTCAATCTGATGACGCGCGGCCTGGGGTTTGGCTATATGGGCTCCGCCTTCACCTCGCTGATTTACGCCGTCAACTTCATCTTCTATTTCCTGTTTGAAGGCACCATTGTGTCTCACGCCATCGCCAACTATGCGGGCGTGCCGGTCAACTCCCTGACCGGTATCGCTATCTTTGCGCTGATGGGGCTGGCCGCCATCTGGTTTGTCTGGAAGGGCATGTCATCCATGCAGTTCCTGCAAACCTGGGGCGTTCCCATTTTCATTGTGCTGTTTGGCTTCTGTATCTGGCAGTTAACGCACCACTATCCGGCGGTCAGTTTCAGCGGCTGGCAGGCGAAAGGAGAGGCGGACAGTAACGCCCTGTGGCTGGTGATGAATATGGCCAACGGGCAGATCGTTTTTCAGGGACTGATGGCCACTGACTACGGTCGTTTTGCCCGTCCGGGGATCACGCATAAAGGCACCGCAACGATCATGCTGGGGATGCTGATCCCGATTGTTGTCGTCATGCTGTTTGGAGCCTTTATGGCCTACACCCTGATGCCGCATATTCAGGGCGAGGATGTCTGGTCGCTGGCGCTCGATCCGGGCTTCGTCTTCCCGCTGATTATGGGGCTGACCGGCGTGTTATTTGCAGTGATTACCCAGATCCGCATCAACGTCCTGAATCTCTACTCAGGTTCGATAGCCCTGTCGAACACCATGGATATGGCGTTTAACTATCGCCCGGGACGCCAGTGGTGGATGCTGCTGGTCTGGTTGCTCGGCGTGCTGTTCTATATCTGCAATATTCTGCAGTATACCGGCACGTTCCTCTCCATTACCGGAATTCTCACCAACACCTGGGTCTTTATTATCCTTGCGGATTACTTTATCTGCCGCAAAGTGCTGCACCTTGCGCCTTCCGATTTCGTGGAGTATCGCAAAGCGTATCTGCGGATGTGGAATCCGTCCGGCGTCATTGCGTTGTGCGTCGCGGTGGCAACAGGCGCGGCAGGCGTGCTGGGCCTCTATCCGATGGTGTACGCCTCATTTATTGCCATGCTGGTTGGCCCTGTGCTGCATGTCGCTATCAGCGTGGCGACCCGCGGCAGCTACTACTTCAAAACCTTCCCGGAAGATATGCAAACCAGCTGGAAACCCTCTGATGCATACCAGGGGCCGAAACCGGTGTTTAAACCCTTACTGAGCAAGGAGGCCGAATAATGCGCATCAACGTTGCAACCATTCAGTTTGAACCTACGCAGTTCAGAAAAGAGGAAAACGTCGCCCGGCTGCTGGCATCAGCCACTCAGGCGGCACGTGACGGCGCACGCTTAATCGTGATGCCGGAAATGGCCACTACCGGCTACTGCTGGCAGGATCGTGCGGAGGTCGCCCCCTACACAGAAACGGCGGATGGCCCCACCAGCCAGGCATTCGCTGCGATTGCGCGTGAGTTTAACTGCTTTCTGGTCTTTGGCATGCCGGAGCGGGACAGGGTAACCGACCTCTACTATAACAGCGCCATTCTGGTCGGCCCGCAGGGCGTGATGGGCGTCCACCGAAAAACCCATCCCTATATTTCGGAACCGAAATGGGCGGCTAACGGTGATGGCGGGCATCAGGTCTTTCAGACTGAGATCGGCAATATTGCGCTGCTGGTCTGTATGGATATTCACTTTATTGAAACTGCCCGGCTGGCTGCGCTGGGGGGCGCACAGATTATCTGCCACATCAGTAACTGGCTGGCTGAACGCACTCCTGCGCCTTACTGGCTCACGCGCGCCTGGGAGAATGGCTGTGCGCTGATTGAAAGTAACCGCTGGGGATGGGAGCGGGGCGTGCAGTTCAGCGGCGGCAGCTGCATTGTGGATAGCCAGGGAAATGTGCTGGCCAGCTGCGACAGCGGCGATCAGGTACTCAGCGCTGAGTTACCCCTTCCGCAGGAGAATCCACAGCTGAACAAGCGCCGGCCTGAGCTCTATCAGCGGCTGATGACCAATACTTTCCTCTGGAATCCGGCGGACTTTTTTGGCTTATATGGGCGTGATCCCCTGCCTGACGGCAAAGCGTCCCGTATTGCGGTGGCGCAGTTTCGCCCGCAAGACGAGGTGAATGCCAATCTGGCACAGATTCGGCACTGGGCCGGACAGGCGAAATCAGAGGGCGCGGAACTGCTGATCCTGCCGGAGCGCGCGCTGACCGGCGGGGAGGGCAGCCATTGCGCGCTGACGCGGGAGGATGCGCCTGTACAGGCGCTGGTCGCGCTGGCGATGGAGCTGGATATCGCGCTGCTTGCAGGGTTCGCCGAGCGGGAAGGGGAGCAGTGCTACAACAGCGCGATGCTGGTGAGCAGTGAAGGAGTCAACGCGTACTATCGCCAGATTCATCTCAGCGACCAGGATCGGCACTGGGCCTGCGCAGGGGATCAGTGGGTGACGTGCGATCTGCCCTGCGGGCGTGTCGGTATTCTGCTGGGTGAGGATCTGCTGGTGCCGGAAGCGGCCCGCATTCTGGCGCTGGAAGGCTGCGACATCATCGCCTGCCCGGCGCAGCTTCATTCACCTCTGCCCATGGCGCACGCGGGCACGGCGATACCGCATGTCTGGCCGATCCCGCGCGGCGCCGATCCCTACCACTGGCTGCTGCCACGCGTTCGGGCGGGAGAGAATAATGTCTGGCTGGCTTTTGCCAACTGGCCCGCCGCCGCAGGCGAAAGCTTTGGCCTGAGCGGGATATACGGGCCGGATACCTTTGCCTTTCCACGCAGGGAAGCGAAAGCGACCGGTGCGAAGGGGCTGGCGCTGCTGGATATCTCCACGGGGTCAGCCGGCGATCCTTACCCCGATCATGTGGTAAGGCGTAAAGACCTGGTGCTGATGCGTCAGCCGCATTTCTACACTGCGCTGATTGCTCAATCACCGAAATGAGCCACAGACGCGGCCTGCGGGCCGCGCTGATTCAGGAGCTATTATGACTGCCACTCAGCCGCTGCCGAAACCCGTTATTCCGGTCGGTATTCTCTATTCAGTATCAGGGGATTATGCGGTGATCGGGCGCGAGATGCTCAACGGCATCCTGCTGGCGATTGAGGAGATCAACGCCAATCCCGCCCATCCGTTTACCCTGGCGCCCGTCATCCGCGATCCGCAGGGGTCACTGGATCTCTATTACGACTATTGCCACGACTTACTCTATCGCCACGGGGTGCGTCATGTGATTGGCTGCTATACGTCTGCGGCGCGTAAGACCATTCTGCCACTGATCGAAGGTGCCAACGCGCTGCTGTGGCATTCCGCACGCTATGAGGGGTTTGAGAGCAGCAATAGCGTGATTTACCTGGGGGCCAGTCCCAACCAGCATATCCTGCCGATGCTCAGCTGGCTGTTACAGCAGCAGGCGGCGGAGATCTATCACATTGGTTCTAACTATGTCTGGTCATGGGAGATGGATCGCCTGACCCGTGAAGCCGTCATCCCCGCGGGCGGCAGCGTATTGCAGAGTAAATTACTGCCGATGGGGGACGAAAACGTGGAGGCGTTAATCGCGGATATTATCGCCTGCCGCCCGAAAGTCCTCCTGAATACCATGGTCGGCAAAAGCGCCTACAGCTTTTATCGCGCCTGGCACCAGGCCTGCCAGCAGCAGCCGTGGCTAAACGAGGTGCTGAAGCTCAGCCTGACGCTGTGTGAACCAGAAGTGCAGTTAATTGGCGCAGAGGCGTTAGAGGGGTATCTGGTTTCTGCCAGCTGGTTTCAGTCGATTGACAGCGCCGCCAACCACCGTTTTCTGAGCAGCTATCATCAGCGCTTTGGTGAGCAGGTTTCCCCGTCAGTGGACAGCGAGAGTGCCTGGCTCGCCGGACATTTGCTGGCGAGAGCCATTGCACGCCACGGCAATGCGGATGTGGACGGTGTGCGCAATGCGGTATTGCAGGATGAGATGGATTCGCCCGCCGGACGGATCCGCCTCGACGCCGACAATAATCACTGCTGGCTGACCCCGCATCTGGCGCGATGCCACAACGGCAGGCTGGAGAGTTTCTGGCAGGCGGAAGCTGCGGTGAAACCCGATCCCTGGCTGGCCAGGGTGGATCTCGCGAGCCTCATGCCACACGGAGGTGACGAATGAGCCGAAAAAACGTACAGATGCGCGGATTAAAAGTGTGTGTGATCGGCTGTTCCGACCGTGATAACCACCATCTGGCGCAGCAGTTCAGCCGCATAGGCATTGAGGGCCTGTTCTGTACGGTGTTTCCGGACGAGAGCCAGCTGGCTGACCAGCAGTTACTGGTGTTCGACGGGGATAACTCCACCCTGTTTCACCCCACGAACCCGCTCCCGTGGCCCGCGCTGCCAAAGGTAGCGCTTACCGCCATTGAAACGCCCTCGCGCTTGCAGTGGATTGCTGAACAGAAGATCGACAGCTATATGCGTAAACCGGTGCGCTTTGATGGTGTGATGACCGCTTTTACCCTGGCGCTCAACCATGCCGCGCACATCAGCCAGCTCGACGCGCAGCTCCGGCGGCAGGAGGAGCGACTTAGGGCGCGTAAGTTTCTCTTCTCCGCACAGCTGCGGGTGATGAACGCGCTGGGGCTGGATGAGGATGATGCCTACAGCCTGCTGCGCCGCGCCTCAATGGCGCAACACATGACCATTGAAAATCTCAGCTGTGCGCTGCTGAACGACACGGAGGCCTGGCTCAGCCGGCTGAAATCACTGCTGGTAGAATAGGGGGCTTTTTTTGTGGTGCTGTACCCGCATTTGAGCTGTCGGCTGGTGTGCTGTTATCGCAAGCCCTTTAAACGCAAAGATTAAACCGTTATCCAGCATGAATATGAGTAAACAAACATCTCAGATTTACAAGCTATCGATATTGCTGATAGTGATATAGCACTGTACTTCTTCAGCCTGGCAGGTCGAATTCCAGCCCAGGCTGAATATTAGCGTTGCTATTAAACTTTATGGTCGGTTTGATGTTCTCTTTTATTTAGCCTGAGTGATGGCTTGCGGAGCGTTGATTTGTTTACAGCTTTCGAGCCAGCCAGCGGTATCAATCTTGCCATTCTCCAGATACTTCTGCTGATTCTGCCAGTGAGCGGCAAGGAAAGGCTTTAGTCCTGAAAGACGTTTATTCAACGTGAGCATTTGATCAAACACAGTGACTTCATGCTGCAACCCCTCTTTCCCATACAGGGTGGCCGCATCGACCAGACTGCTGGCATAGTATCCTGTCAGTTGCTGCAGGCTGGCAGATTGTTCACCCAGCTTGGTTTTACGAATGACGCAGTTTTTGTCACTGGCGTCTTTGTTTTTGCACAGTAGTTCGTAGTTATGGTTTAAGAAATCGAGAAAGCGGCCATCATCCTGTAATTTGGTACAGAGGAATGAACCCAGGTTCAGGCTGGCGCGAATCGACTGATTGCGTTCTTCCTGTTGTTTCTGATTACTGGCACGAAGTTGATTTTCCAGGTCTTTAAGCTTCTGCTTCAGCGCTACATCATCCACATCCGACGCAAGTGTGCCCAGCGCTTTAACCGTGTCTTTGGTTCCGTCCTCTTTTGGAGTATTAGCCTGACTTTCAGCCCCGAGGTTTTCCCAGCTTTTTTCCAGGAGCTTAACTTTATCTGTTGAGGTAATAGTGGGGGCCACCAGAACCAGACGCAGGCCAGTGCTTTTGCTCAGGGAAGGGGTAGCTTGATCATAGTAATTCACTTCTTTACGCGTTGCGCTGCGAATTTCTGTTGGGCCTGAGAGAAAATTGCCGCCACGCACAACGAAACCTCCGGCCTGGCCATGTAAACGGTTAAGCTTATTGAGATAAAATGGATTGAACATCATCTCTGACACATTGCCCAGCATGTCATACAAACCCAGTGGATTGGGCTGCAGTAATCCAATGAGTTGCACTCTGCCATTAGATGATTGAGCACCTGAGTACCACTCAAAGTTTTTCATATCATCCATCGGGTAATGCTGGTCGCGAAATTCAGCGCTGTTGACCTTTAATCCGCCACGCGCGGCAAATTCCCACTCAACTTCTGTTGGTAAACGTAAGAAACCAGCAGCACCGTCTTCTTTTGGCAACTTATCCATGGCATTGCTGCGCAGCCACTGGTTGTATTTATCGGCAGCGCTCACCGCGTCAAACCAGCTTATTCCTGTCATGGGTAAACTGAGTTTGCGCGAAGGTGTAGGGCATGTGCCCTGTGTTAAAGCCTGATACTGCAGTGTGGTAAGTTCATATTTGGCTACCAGATAGTAGCGTCCTTTCGCCTTTTTATCCGTGAAGCTACCGGCGATAAAGGCAGGATAACTGTGTTCAATGACACCCCAGTCTCCGCTGTCCTGACCCAGAGTGATCGGCAAATCATCAAGTGGGCCTGCCATGGGGATTTCGACCCGACGGAACGCCATTGAACCTTCACAGGGCATAGGCAGAACAATATCTTCGCCATCGGGTTTAGGATTCCAGGTGTTCTCTGTCCAGGGTTCCGCCAGGGCTAAAGAGGCATTGGCAAGCAGGCCGAGAGCTAACCAGTAAGGAAGTGAGACTGGTGTTAAGGTCACGAACATTCTCCGCTAATCTTTCGTTGACTAAAAAGTGGGTAAGATCAATCAAACCTCACGCAGACTTTGCGCAGGTTCAATTTTGATGGCCCGATAGGCGCCAATACTGGCAACCACCAGGGCTACGAGCACGGTGATGAGCATGGCCAGCAGACTGTGTGTTACGGTAATTTTGCACAGCATCTGATCTGTCGCCTGGCTAGCTGCCAGTGCCCGATTAAAAATCTGGCTGGCAATCAGGTAAATGCCATAGCCTCCGAAATAGGCAATCAGGCTTAACAGGCAGCCCTGCGCCATGACATAACCTGCCACTGCCGGGCCGGTAAAACCCAAAAGCCGCAGGACGGCAATATGTTTGCGTTTGCGATCGACGTTAGCGATAAAAGATCCGATAAGCGAAGCGATGCAACCCACCAGGGCGGTGGCGGCAATAATATTGAAGATCAGCCCCAGTACGCGATTGATGCTTTTCACATTTTCGATATCAGCCAGTCGACTTGAGGTTTCGATACGTTGTGCGCGCAGATCGCGCTCAAGGCTGGCAACGTGGTCGATGCTTCTGGCATATAACCTGGCTCGCGCATAACGTGGCGGATTGGAATTTAACGGCTGCCCGCTGCTTACCCCAAGTTCAGGAGTCGCGTAACCGTCTCTGAAATGCTCAAGCGTCAGCAGCAGAGAAGATTGGGTAAAAATCGCTGCCCGATTAAAATATGTGGCGGGTAATATGCCTGCCACTACCAGTCTCCTACGCCCCCACTCCTGGCGCTCATTGAGTTGTCGGCTGACGCGTATTGTCACGATATCACCCGCTCTTACCGCCAGTTTTCGTGCAGCTTCCTGCGTTAGCACCACCTCATTTTCTTGCTGAATCCTGAGACTACCTGTCAGGGGATCACCCTCGTCGGTAGGGATCACTTCAGCATTTTCAATAAAGTGGCTGCTGTCCACTTGCAGGTCTGCCAGCGTATTCAGTGAACGCGTCTGCCCAATGGCAAATCCTACATCCGGACGCAGACGCAATTGTTCTATCCACTCGGGACCATAGCTGCCGCTGCTCAACATTTTGATTTCAAGGTTACGCGGATCGTTGGCGAGCTCATTCTGTAATTGACTGACAATGCCAAACCGCAATCCAAAAAGCAGCAGCAGTGGAGCGATGACTGCAACCAGGGAGGAAGCTATACAAAATGAAATGATGCGATCGTGCCATAGATCCTGCAGTGCTAAACGCCCTAGCAGCAGGGTACGGTTAAAGAACAAAGTGAGTCCCCCTTTGGTTCTGATCCTCTGACAGATCTGCTCTACCTGAACCCGTACGGGCAACTAAACAGGGCAGATTGAAGCGCTGGACCAGAGGCCAGTCGTGACAGACAACCAGTGCCATCATGCCCTCCTGAGCCACCAAATCGATAAACAAACGGAATAGGTGCTGGGCATTGTGAGGATCGAGTGCAGCAGTAGGCTCGTCAGCCAGCACCAGTCCAGGTCGATGCAGAATAGCCCGGGCAAATGCGGTGCGTTGTCTTTCGCCAAAAGAGAGTTGTGCAGGAAGCTTGCTTAATAATGGGCCAAGTTTTAACGTATCAATAACCCTTGTTAACATCGCACTGTCCGCCTCTTTACCAAGCAACTGGCAGGGCAGGGTGATGTTATCCTGCACGCTAAGAAAAGGAAGCAGACCGCCATTTTGCAGCACGAAGCCCAAATGGCGAGCGCGAATATCGGCCAGTTCTGCTTGCTGATTTTGGCTAAGGAGGATGCCCACATCGAGCAGCGTTTCAGTTTCCAGTGTGAATCGCCCGAGGCTGGCGGGCTGCAATAACAGACCAATCGCTTCAAGGAGCGTGCTCTTACCGCAGCCACTTTCACCGGTTACTGCCATCACCTGGCCAGGCCGCAGACTGAGCTGCGGCAGGCATACGGTGTGCGACTGATCTCCCCGACCCCGCACGACACACAAATTATCGATGTGTAGCATCAGGGCATCATTTCCAGCGGTACTGGGTACACGCGATCGCGAGGGTCGCTCCCTTTGGCGAGTTCCACCCAGCGGTCTACATCCGCATTGTATTTCTGGTAATAACGCAATTTGGTTGAAAGGGTGCGAATGAATTTCTCCTGAGACAGGCCATCCCAGCTTTTCCAGGTTTCTTCATCAAGATTCAATACGTCGCTGCGGTAGGGGAGATCGGCCAGATATTCGCCTAACACACCGAGATCGTTGATTCTGGCGTTGTCCTGTTGCTTGAGTTGGTTGGGATCGGCACCCATTGTCGCGGCCACAGTACGCAAGCGCTCAAACATTTTGTTTGGTGAAATCATGCCTTCGTTTGCGGCTTGCAGGATCTGGCTTACAACATCGCTTAAATCGCTCAATTGACCTTTGGTTAGCAGAACGCGGACGTCCGTGGTGGGGATGTTCTGCTTGATAAGATCGCGGTCACTAATCCACGCTTTGAACACCAGCGGTGCCTGAGTGTCATTCTTTTTACCCAACCAGGCCAGTTGCATGGCATGACCAATCAGCGCAGTATCTTCAAGCAATTTGTCTTCAGGCCCTGACTTCCTGTTATCGTCCTTAGAGTAGAGCGCACTGCCAATAGCAGCATCGCCCATATAGGCAGATTTGACCTGATCGGTAATAGCGGCTGCCAGTGTATCTACCTGTTTCCCAAAGGCATTCAGGTCGCCCGCATCAACGGATTGATACAAATTGGATTGGGTGCTGTCAAAGTTAGAAAGATCACGATATTGACCTTCTGCTTTCACATGGTCAGCTTTACCTGAAGGGGTTTTGAGGTGCAGAGTATAAAGGGCAATGCCTTTGTTGCCTGCCTCCAGACGCAACTGCTTAGCATCAAGTCCGGTTGACGAAAGTTTGTTACTGCCATCGATGGCACCCGCATCGGTGATTAAGACGATGTAACGCGCGCCAAACGGACGCCAGTTGATGTTATCAATCGCGGAAAGCACACCCGAGTAGGCGTCCTCATCGACCAGAGAACTGGATACCGTGGCTTCTTTCAGACCGGCAACTTTTTGCAGGAAGTCTGCGCCATCTTTCACCTGATTGGGGTCGGCGAATATTTTTGAAGTAAATTCCAGTCCGGGTACAGCTTTAGTATTTGAGCGGAAGGAAACCAGACCAAATTTTACCTGTTCCTGCAGATGTTCCTGTTTAATCTTGTCATAAATTTTGTTGACCGCTTCTTTAGTGCGATCAATGTACGGACCCATCGAGATGGTGGAATCAATAACAAAAACCACTGAGGCGTTAAAGCCTTTAAGCTGATTGACATCGTCGACCGGTTTTGCGTTGGGATCCGCCTTGCTCACAGAAGCGACGTTAAGCAAGCGCGTGTAAAAGCCGCTCTCTGTCATCACCTCTTCACCACTGAGAATCGGCAGCAGGTAGAACTGCTTTTGAAGATCGACAAAGTATTCTGGTTCCTGTGCTAACACCCCCTCAGCATGACCGTCACGTTTCAGATGGGCACGTAACGGGGCCACTATCGAAACAGGATCCGGCGCATTGAGAATTTCCTCCAGACTTTTTTTATCTTTGAAGAACACCAATCGGTCACGGTTCGCCGGGTTAGTAAAGGCCAGCGTTAACTGCATTTTCCAGTCCACAGTACAGGACTGAGGTAGCCAGCCAATGGTTTTGCCGTAACTATCTGGCCCCACTTTTACCCAGCTTTGCCCGTTGATATCTGCTTTTTGATAAACATAAAAGCTGCTGAAGGCGGGTTGCAGCGGACCCTTATCATCACCCGCTTCGGTGCCCAGTTTACAGCCCGGTGTGGTTAACACGCGCTGGAACAATGTTTTCTTACCTTCCTGCAACAGGGGTTTGTCTCCCTCTGCTGCATGCAATTGACTGGTCAAAAGCAGACCACATAACGGCAGGGCGAGCCGCAGAAAATGGTTAGTCATCATTTTCTTAACTCCTCAAGACGCTGCTTCGCTTTCTGGTTTTCTGGATCAGTTTGTAGCACGGTGTCATACCAGTAAGCGGCGGTATCCGGGTCTGGAGTTTTAAAACATTCGCTTGCTTTATGATCTTTCGGGTCATATTCAGCGGCATAAGCGAGAGCGATTTTAGAATCGCCACCTTGAGCGCTGTGCGCATAAAGGCGTTGAGCTACACCACATTTTTTGGTCTCTTTTGCTGTCTGAATGATGGCCAGCAACTTGTCACTGTCGAGCTTTTGTTGCACGCAGTTTTGTACGAACTCGAGTTCACTCTGTCTGTCCAGATTGGCTGGGGAACACTCACTTGCTGCAGGTGTGGCTGCGGCGGAAACGACTGGCGTTTCCGGTTGTTTTTCTGCTGCTGGTGGCGTGGTGTGGCCTCGTCCAACGAACCACCACGCCGCAGCGGCTAGAATTAGCAGTACCAGCAAAACTGCAACGATTAACGGAATAAGCGAAGCATTACCTTTGGGACGCGGTGTCACTGGCACGCGACTCGGTTCGGGTGGCATCGACTCAGGTCCTGTCTCCACTTCAGATGCAGGCGTACGTTCAGATTCTGCTGCAGGTGTATCCAGCACGCTGCTACCACCGTAGTCGGCAGTTTGCCCTCGAGCACCTGAAGAGAACAGTTCATCACGAACCAATTGCAGTGTCGTACTCCGGGTTTCATCGGAGAGCAACTGTACCTGAATCTGTACCTGGCTGGTGCTTGCCAGCAAAGGATCAAGTATGTCAGGGCTAATACGGAAACCGCTGCCACCATTGAACGGATAACCACCCGTGATGGTAAACAGATGGGGTGCGGGGCTCCAGCTACGGTCAGGCTGCAGATAGTTCTGCTCGTTGTTGCACAACGTAAAGTTCAGTGTTGACAGTAAGGCGTCTTCGCCACGCAGGCGAATCATCAATTGTGCGAAACCCGGCTCTGAAGGTTGGCAGGGAAATATTTTTGCTAACATGGCTGGTTCTCTTCTTTCATCTTGCCAATAATCTGGCCGAGTCTCTGGTTTTGTTCAGCGGAGATGTCACTCGTAGCGCTGTGGCCCGCGTTATCCAGCGTGATTTTCATTAATGCTGACAACCAATCGCCCATATACGTGACTCCGGGCTGTGGGGCGACTGCGGGCAATTGCGGTAATTCATCGCTGGCAAGGGAGACCTGACGGGCAAAGACTTTCTTCTTTTCACCGATATAGCTTTCGGGCACTTGTGATTCCGGCATCGCAAGGTAGCCAAACCAGGCAATAAAATCTCTTATCGCTAACTGAGCACGGAGAGTCTGTCGTGCCAGTAGTTGCTGACGCAGCGCTCCTGCCTGCTCCTGACCGGCCAGCGCGCGTTTGAGCGTGCCTTCCAGATCCTGACGTGTGGCGGCGGTGATCAGTTCTTCACACAACAGATTGATTGCCTCACTTTTAATCCCTAATTGCTGCCAATATGCGTTTTGATTCGGAAGCTCCCTCAGATGAGCGACCCAGGCTTTGAAAGCCCGATGGGCAAATTCGTCATCCTGACCGATGCGTTCCGGCGTCTGTTCAGTGGCAGTGGTCTGTTCATCGTCCGACTCTTCGCCAAACGGATTACTGCCAAACAAACTCGCGGCAAATGCATTCTGCGGACGTTGTTCCACACCAGCTTGCGGGTCTGGATCCTGGTCGCGAATGCTTAGATAGATACTGCGTAATTCATTCGAGGAGAGATCTAAACGACTGATGATTTCGCCCATACTCTGCGGCGAGGCGGAAAGGCCCTGCCACAGCTCTTTAGCAATCGCCTGTTTTTTTACAAGTTGACCTTCGCCATCATGTTGGTACCAGCGACCGAGATGTTTATCGACCTTCTCAAGCCGGCACTGCTTTAACTGCTCATGCAGTCGCTGCAATTTATATTCCAGATTGGCAACGTTGCGCAGGCCTTCGGTCAGATACGAGATTCCGCCGTCGTTGAGTTTAAGCATCTCACGCCATGCTGTTTGTGGTTCAGCAATATGGTTAGAGACTCTTTTGCCCGCGCTGAATAATCTGCCCATGGTATCAAGCACTTCGCGATGACGTTCAGAAATGCCTGCTTCTATCGCGCTTTCTGAATTGGAACCATCTTCCAGCGTCAGAAAAGGGGTTTCCATTCCCGGTTTGCGCACCAGGAAACAGTTATTAAACGGCTTGCCAGGGGACCACTCTGTGAGCCAGCTATATTGTTCAAAACGTTCCAGCAAGGTCATCTGCAGCATGCCTTCCCAGGCCTCTTGTAACTGGCTTTCGCTTTTTTTAAGGTTGTCAGCAATGCGCAAATCACACATGGTGATGGCCCAGAATAAGCCGGGGTTGTTTTTCCCCCGCTCCTCAGCTTTTTTGCCCTGCGTTTTGTTAACCCAGCGCGTGAGAACAGGGCCAACATCAGATACATCACTTTGCTTAACCGAACTGGCACACACTACTAAGGCATTCATTTCCTGGTTGTCGGTATAACGCTCAAAAAGATAAGCAACCTTTCCGCGAAGCAGCAGTTGTGAAACCGGATTCTGCCCACCCTGAACGGCGTCTTTTACGTCAGTAAGCTTAAGTCGTCCGCGATAACCAGGGAAGTCGAGTAAATCGACCTGCTCCGTCACGCTAGGGTTAGCGACATCTGCCAGCGGGAAAATCAGTTCTGAGGTCAACGCCGCCAACTCTGCTTGAGTTAATACAGCTTTTCCGACCTGATGGTCCTCCTGCCAGAAACGAATTTCTACAGCACGATCCTGACTGGAACCAAGGCGGCTCAGGCTATCTACATTCATGATGCTGCCGTTACTATGGTCAGTCAGTGTGTCTAACGGGGCAAACACCATTGTGGCGTGGTTGAGTTTTGCTAACACCTGAGCCAGTGAACGATAAATTTCTGTCAGTTCACGCTGCTCGCCCCATAAGAGAGAGAAAAATTCGGCACGTTCATGTGAGCTGAGAGCAGGAGCAATAGCCAGAGCCTGCTGTAACCAGGCGTGTTCGAGCGTGCCAACCGAATTCTTAAATGAGGCGTTGACATAATCCCACAAAGCGACCACGTCCTCAGGACTTACTCCGTTATTTGCGCTCGGTTGACCTGCGTATTGCAGATAGGGGCGCAGGCGCTCTTCAATGCGCTCTTCAATTTTGTAATCCAGTTGCTCATGATCAAAGTCATTAAACCAGGTGTTAGCGAGGATCTTTGCTAGGTCAATTTCACTGAACAGACGCAACGGAATTGGATAACCTTCTGGTGCCTCTGGCGCATGTCGGGTGAAACGCGTGACTAACCCGGTCGCCTCTTTGCCGCCGCCAACCGGATTGACCTCTCGGATGAAGTTCACCACTTTACTGCCGTAGCGTGCTTCCAGTTCGCCATTGCTGCCCGCAGCTAATGCCGAGATCAGATAAGACTTACCCGCCTGCGAGATACCAAAGAAACCGACAGTCATCGGTGTGGTAGAGACCTGAGAAAGACTGTTTGCCAGATTACGCGTGCGTAACAGATCCAGCGTGAGCTTATCGGCCTCGTTATCCAGTCGGCGAGAACCGGTTCGCACGTCATTCACCCAACTCAGCGCATCCTGACAGCCCTGAGCGATAGCCGCCCATCCCTGCTGCAGGGTATTTTGATGGTTGTTCATTATTTTTTCACACTCCCGCTGTCGAGCCAGTGTCGGCTATCAATGAGTCCCGTATCGGGCATGGTATTGAGTTCCAGCTCTAAATCTTTCTTTGAAAAGGTTTTATCGGTGTTGCTGCTGATATCAGCGATAGTCAGGCGATCGCTGATCAGCCCCAATTTGTGAGCAGCCTTGTCTTTATCAATTGTTAGTCTGACGTTGAGATACGGGGATTGACCGTCTGGAGAGACAGCTTTTGAGAATTTTTCACGTCCAGATTCGCTGAACCGCAGCGTGTATAACGGTGACGCAGACCAGCGCTCGGCATCCAGCTGGCGATAGCCCAGGCGCATATCCCCTCGCATCACAATGCTGGCTGTTGTGCTTTCTCCTGCCTCATTTGTAATTACCGGCAACGTAATCTGTCCGTTTTCAGATGTGATGTGACGATAAATCACGTCGGCATCGTGAATCAGGTTATCCATATCAATGGTGCCGATATGGCGAATGGTGGAATAAGGCTTCAACGCCGAAATGCGAAAATGGAAATTAGGAATACTGTGATTAGCACAGAGCTGTGACAGCATCGCCCCCACGGAGGCAGTGCTTTTCGGATCGTGGATGTGACCATTTTTATGGAACGGATACCATGTGCCGGTCCGGTATCCATGCAACGCGAGAATGCGCCCTGGCGGTAGTGGCAAATTGCGACGAACAATGGCTTGAATGCCCGGAAGCTGTGAGGGACGTCCTGTTAGCAGTAAGAGATCGCAGTGATAACAGGAGAGGACTTCACACAGGGCAGTAAGCACTTTATCAATGTTGAACTTACCTGAGCATACATCGCTATGCACTTTTGTCAGTGCGATGTTCAGGGTAATGTCAGTGAGTCTGAAGCCATCCTTACCTCCAGACTTTTTCACTTCCCGCGACACAAATCCCTCAACTTCGGCACTGAAACTGCCTGTGGGCAATATTTCATTTACGCGCTGATTGATCAGCAAATGAGTTTGTTCATTCTGCGGATCGTATTGCTCATAGCAGGATAAAATATGCAGCGCCAGCGGAACAAACAGCTGCAGGCTGAGTTGCTGGCGTAGTACCGCTTCTGAGGCACTGATGTTTTGCGCACCGCATAAATGAGACATTAATGTCTCGACCGAACGTACACCGGCTTCACGCAGCGATAATTCAAAAGCGGGGATCACATAGGACTGGATGACATCTAGTAATATGTCATCACCGGCGATTTTAAAGCTATCGCGAAAGCGCTGCTGAGGAATGATATGTACATTTGCACCACCGCCGGACAGCCCATTTCGGTCCAGACGATAATCCGTAATCACCAGATCGGTAGTGCCACCACCAATGTCGATTGAGGCAATGGTGAGTTTTTCCCGATCATGACGATCGGGACGGCCCAGAGTTTCGAAAAATATTTCCGGGTGACCGGCAAAGTTCTGGTTTATCTCGGTATAGAGGTAGACCAGTTGAGCACAGGATGCTTCATCCCATTCTACGCGGATTTTAGGTAGTGGGATCCTGATATTCGATTTGCTGTGGTCATCCTTTTCATCCAGATAAGGATCATTTTCACCACTGCACCAGCGTAGAGACTTCCAGACTAAGCCTACGGCCTGTCGCATTCTGTCATCCAGAATGCAGCGTTCCGCCATCGGCATACCTGGCGGTACGGTCAGAATAATGTGGCGAAGCTGGCGAGGCAGACCCGCATGCCCTTCGCGAATGCGCTGTTCGGGGCTGTTAATCTGGCTAATGGCTTGAGTTAACACTTCCGCTAACATAAAGGTCATCAGGGAGCTGCGAGAGTAGCGCGGTGTAAATACCGGAATGCGATCCATCTCATCTTCGATGGTATGCAGGGCATCGCCTTTTTCATTGATTAAACTGGCAAAGGGGGCAGCAGTGGCGAGAGGGTTACTATCCTGCGCCGAGCCGCTGTTAAAGCGCCAGCCTTGGCCATAGAATTTTTCATCCCACAAGTAACGTTTTGGACTGGATAAGCCTGTAGATCCTTCGCTTCCTCGACGGCGTGAGGCTAAGCGGCTCGCTTCCCCGCCAATACGGGCGATGGTTGGCCATTGAAAAGCATCATGGCGGCCGCTGCGTACGGAATAAATATCTTTGCCAAAAGAGGCTTGTGAGAACTCAACCTTACTTTCAAAAGGGTCGGTATAAACCTGTTCAGGCGCGCTAAGATCGCGTAGTTTTAGCACATAGTTGTGCATGAGGCCCGATCCAGACTGTCCGTGATCCTCAATTAAAATACCGCAGGTACGGGAGTTGCCGACATCAAGGATCAGATCGACAGGAATCGGTTTGATAGCGTTCACTTCACGATTGGCGACCACCTTAAACTGCGGCAGTGCGATAGCAGCTTCTGTCTCCGCTTGCAGACCTTCAAGCGGCTCGGCCATGAGTGAAAGCAGATTGAGATAGTGGGCCAGCGGATACTGCTGGGCTATTTCATCCTCACGTTCATCGAGATCCCGGCCTTTGCTCGCATCATTGAACGCGTCGACTAGCCAATCTTTCACCCAGTTTTGCGTTAAGTACCAGTTGAGCGCGTAAGTCGCGGTAGCCACCGCAAAGGTTGCACCGGCATTCACATCTTCATGATTAGGACTGAGGTCAGCTGCCGATTGTTGTTTGGCCATGATGCGGGTATCAACGGCCAGTGTCATGCGATGGGTGTGACCATCCATATCTTTTTCAGACAGCTTTACAATACGAAAACGTGCCCAGTTCAGCGGTCCTTCCTGGTAAATGTTGGGCAAGCTAAAACGGAAAAGAGGCAGCGGCAACCAGGTGCCATCCAGCAATTTAAGACTTTGCGCGACGGGAATGTCATATTGGCTTTTCGCCTTTTCAATCTTGTCCGGTGTCGGCTGGTAGAAATGATAGTCACGGGGTTCGTTGTAAATCAAACGCGTCAGTACGCCGTTGGCGAGTTTAACAAATTCGCCCGCGGGCTGAGATTTGAGGGTTAAACCGAAATCCATAAACTGAATTCCCGAATCACCCACCAGTGTGACCTGGCGAGCATAAGAAATAATTTCAGGCAACATGATCTATTCGTCCCTGTTTATGAATGGGGTTGCAACATGCGGATAGGGAAATTTTTGTCCCCGGCATTGTTACCGACACAATCGGTGCGAGCAGCATTGAGCGCTTTGCACTCTATGGTTGGGCCAATAAAGTTAGAGTTATCGCTACATTTCATCTGTTCAGGATTTGTGATGTTAAGTGCGCCGTCTTTCATGCTCCCCTGGGCTGGACCGTTACAGATGACGCCATTAGATTGGCGTACACTGACCGAGCCATTGCCTTGCCTGAAGTCGTATTGCAACTGCAATGGACGGCCAGTGAGTTTGTCCTGAATACCGCCATTCACACGCCATTGCCCGTTAAGAAATTGTGCAGGTCCATCGGGCAGTGCAGCAGGAAGCGTCAGTGCTTTTCCCTGTTCTGGCTTAATGGGTGGCACTATATTGGATTGTTCTGCAGGCCATTGCGGCTCACTGCTATGGGGAGCAGCTACAGGGGCTGGCGTTGCAGAGGGATCAGTATTAGTCTCAGACTCCGTTACGGGTGCTTCAACATTGGTGACAGGCTGTTGAGCCTCAGTAGAAGCGTGTGTTCCAGGGACAATTGCATCAGTTGTTAGAGACTCGCTGTCCACCTGAAGAGGAGTATTCTCCGGCACTACTCCAGTTGAATTTAATACTGACGTACTGTTGGCTGGAACTGAACTGGTGGGAACATCTGCAACTGAAGCTGCAGGACCCCCTACGCCTGACCCGACCGGAGTTTGATCCTTATCCGTTGGGCTTGTGCTCGCATCTTTGATTGGCTGGCTGTGAAGAGTGAGACCAGGCAGTGCGAGCGAGGGCACACAGCCCCGTAATAGTCCCAGAATCAGCGCCAGAGAGAGCAGGGCGAGCAGTAACCACAGCAACCAGCGCCAGTCCCATCTCCTGCTGCGAGTGTGTGTCACGGTCTCGAGGGTCTTAATCGTATCAGCCGTCCTGGTTAGCGGTTGAGCCAATAACTGCGTAGCGGGAGCGATGGGAGCAACAGGCGTTTGCGCCGGTACTGAATCGGGTTGAAGCCAGTGCATTGGGCTCTTTTGCTCCCCCGTAGGATGCACAAACCCCCAGAACGTGATCACCAATACCCCGTTGACCAGATAAAGGAACTCATCATCGGGGAAATTTACAACTGATTTTAACAACTGGGCAAATACGTGCCGGTCACCGCCTGTACCACTCTCTTCGGTATTTAGCATTCGTTCGCTTAATGCCTGGACCGCCATCTGGAATTCGGTAAATTGCTGACGTGCTAAGGCTCGCTCGCTTTCGGATGCACTACTCCAGGGAATCACATCACCCGCAAAGCTGCTATACCAGTCGGTTCTATCCCCCCCCTGATCATTTTGTGGAACCGCAAGGTGACGTGCTAAATCACGCCCGGCATCCAGGCGGTAGATAGCTTCGCGCAATTGGAATGCCATCCGGAAAACGGGATAGCCAGTTTCACCCAGCGCTTTAAACGAAGAATTATTCCCGGTACGTAACAGTGGTCCCTGAATCGAATTTCGCATTTTCTAACCTTTAGGGCTGTTGATGAGCGCAAGTCACATGGATGTGGTTAATTTTTGTTAGCACCAGGCGTCCACTCAAAATTCCAGCCATAGTGCTTAGCCAGTGTTTCCCGATCGGGGAAGAAGTTATTGAGCCGCTCAACCTTGATATCACCATCAACGTTCTTCAAACGTGCAATAGCTGCGACCTCATTGCGCTGACCGTTATTAACCATGCTGGAACTGATCGGCGTCTGGTCAGGAACAGAGAGCGTGATGTTGGCATCAAGTCCGCTCCAGTTATTTGCGCCACCATAAATGAAACTGTAAATCAGGACTTCATCAATCTCTTGCCACTGGCTCCCATTGATGAAAATCCATTCACCATCCTTATTGTCGCCATCGCGCAGATCTTTTTGCAGCAGCATGAAGGGCGCTTTGTCGTAATCACCAAAGTATTTACTGAGTGCTTCAACGCCAGCATTTTTGCCGTTTTTCAGACGAATAAAAGCAGCCAGGTCGAGGTCAACTGGCTTTTTATTCTGCCCCTGTTGCCAGGTGAGATTGACGCTAATTCGACCGAAGTTGGTGCCTTTAGCGAGACTCACGCTTGGATTCGCCTGCGTTAGCTCGGTTTTTACGGGTACCGGTGCGTCAGCTACTGCAGACGTTGGGGGAGGGAGTTTCGGCGCAGGAGACTCGCGTTTTAGGTTCATAAACCACCACCCAGCTAACGCGAGAAGTAACAGCAGAAACAGAAACAGGAGCAACCACGGAAAATGTCGCTCTGTCCGTGCTTCAGGCAGGATTATTGCAGGCGAAACCTCTGGCGGAATGGTCCAGTTGGTAAATACGGGCTCTCCACCGACGCCATAGCATGGCAGCGTCTGTGAGTGTGTCAGCAATGACTGTAGTGCCTGAGCCGATTTTGTTTCGCCTCTGGCGTTGAGCTGCTCAATCAGGCTGGCAATCGTATCCATATATTGCTGACGTTTAGTGTGAATTGCAGTCTGTTCTGCCTCGCCCAGTGAAGAGAGCGGCGCTGCAATACCCTCTCGCGCGGTCCACCATTCCAGATTACCTTCGGAATTCTGCCGTGCTTCAGCAAACAGGAGGGCAAGGGACGGGGGAAGATGGCGATGGATGATCGCAACGGTCTTCTCGTAACTTTTGAGGGTCACGTCGTCAATGGGCGCTGATCGGTTTAATCGTTGCATAGCTCAGATTTAATGTGTCATTAGCAGCGGGAAGAAGCACGATGTGGCGAGTCTTTCATTTCGCCACATCGACAATGATTTATTGCGACATATTTGCGTTTTCGAGCGCAGCGACTCGTTTTTTCGCTGCCGCAATTTTTGCCTCAAGACTTGCGACATCACTGGCACTGGTAGTCTGCTGAGACTGACGTTGCAATGCTTCCAGTTGTCTAATCTCTTGCTGACGTTGCAAATTGGTGGATTTAACTGATTTCAGTTTTTTCAGGGTTCGTGACAGATCAGAACGTGCTGCCGCTAAACGGCTTTCTTCGTCTGCCAGCTTTTGGCTGGATACTTGCTCTCTGGCTTGCGTGTCAGCCAGATTTTGCTGAGCAATGCGGTTATCACGCTGGCTTTGTAAGATTTGGCGTTCCTGGTCGTCGACTTTCTGCCGGTAACCGCCAGAGGTGGCACAGCTTAATTTAGTGATAAAACTGGGGTCCTGTGCATGCAGATTGCAATCCTGAGGAGTGGAAGCGCACCCGGCAAGCAGCAGCGTAGCGACTAAAACATAAAATTTCATGAAGGCATCCCTGTATCTATCATGCAGAACTGTAAAGTTGGAATTAAACGCATTAAACAGGGCCGACGAAATCATCAGCCCGTCAGGATTAACCCAGGGAAATAGCCTGACGCTGGCTATACAGACCGTTGGTTTCAGACTCCAGTACGGCAATCTGATTATTCAGGTTGCTATATTCATTGTTCAGCTGTTTCAGCGTGGCTTTATCCGCCGCGCTGGTGGTGCCTTGTCCTTGCAGCGCGACTTTATAGGCCTCGCTCTTATCTTTCATCACTTTGATTTTTTTCTGCATAGTGCTGATGTTGGCATCAATTTTAGCCAGGTCTTTTTTGGCATTAGCCTTATCAAAGCCAGCCTGGTCTTTTTTAATACTGATCTGCGTTAATGTCGCCTGATTATCACGGATCACGGCTTTCATCGCTTCAGTGGTTTTGGCGATATCGGCTGTGTCTTTTTTGATGTCAGTGTCCATGGCTTGCAGGCGATCGGCAGTAGTGGCGTAATCTTTTTTCAGACTATCCAGATAATAGTTTGCTGCCACGCCAGCGGCGCACCCTGCAGCGCCGCCAATGGCGGCACCGGCCAGTACTTGTTTACTATTGCCTGCCAGCACACCTGCCAGCGCGCCCATACCTGCACCCGCTAACGCACCCATGCCACAACCCTGAGCTGCTGAACTGCTGAATAACTGCGACTGTTCACCACTGGTCAAGCGTGAGTCAGGTTTAGTACCAGAGAGCAAAGAACTACCTGTGTTGGCACAACCACTAAGCAGAAGGGAAACAGAGACCAGGAGAGCAGTTGAGGTATGTTTACATTTATTTGACATCATTTTTATCCTTAAATGACCAAATGGATCAGCATTTAAAAAAGTGTGCTGTCCATAGACACGTTGCTGTTAAAAGTAATTCAGGATCTGGCTGCCGAAGGCAAGGCAAAATCTTCATCAATAACGTTCAGGTTAAGAGAGAGGCCCATATTTAACTGAAAATCAATTCCTGTGCTAAAACAACCAGCATCCCCTCTGAGTATGGAGAGTATCGGCGTATATTTTCAGAAATTTAGTTTAAGAAGAAAATATTACCAATTTCATTGTCCGAACATTGCAGCCGTTACCTGAAAATCCTGCTCAGGTAATGTCGCGGCAGGTGAATCAAACTTCAATAGCGAGTCAGTCTTGCCAGAACGCTCCAGAGATACTTAGTTTCGGAGGTTAATTATTTCATGTATTTAGTTTGATGGAACTCTATGCTCCAGTTCCTGACTTAACCTTTACTGTAAAAGTGACGTAAAGCTAATGTGATTATGATTCTATATGAATCGTAAAGATGTGTGAAATAATATTTTTGGAAATTTCATGGTGCAACTTTCCAGTTTTAACTCCCGATTTTTTATTGTTTTATGCTATAAGATTTAATTTTTTTGGTTTTTTATCCCATTTTTGTGGCAGGCGGTTTTGTCAAGCAAAGTAAGGGGGAGTAGGTAATGGCAAATAAATTAGCACCGAATGCTTCGCATCATCGCTGTTTCCTTATGTTTATACGATAGGCAAGCCAGCAAGCGTTTCTGATTGGTAACACGATAAGTCTGGGGTGAGTGTATTGATATAGAGTTTTTCAGGAATTACCATTTTGCCTCTTCTGACAGAGTGAAAGAGACTACATGCTTCATTAGCCTTTTAGTAACGAAAGAAAAGTGACCTGCTGTGAAGTCTGATAACCGGATACGTTCTATGCTTAGGTTTTGCAATCAGCGATGCAAACTGCTTAAGAACCTCTTGTCAGAACCAGTCGGGTAAATCAGATTCTGACAGGAAATACGATCTTTGCTTCATTAAGTCTTATGTCATCCTTGCCATGCGTTTAAAGCGAAACAGGAAGGGTTTGAGTGCTTTCGAAGGTTTCCAGTAATGTCATTCTATCAGTCAATTGAAAAATATTTATTTTATTCCACGGCTGTTGGGATTATTCTTGCGTCTGCGCTACGACTGGAATGAACGAAATCCATGACAGATTGTCATTTTTCACTTTATTCTAAAATTTTGCTAATGATTTTGCCTGGTGTGACGATAACCCTGAGAGCAGGGTACCAGGGTTGTCTGGATTGAAAACGAGAGTTGCAACGATGTTTGTTATAACTGATCAGGGGAGCTCATCATAGCAAAGCCAATTACTCCGGACTGAAGTGCAGACAAGCATGCTGGCATTTCTGCCACTAAAATGGCGACCAGCATATACCAGAGCATCTCTGTTTTTTTATTGGTGTACGTTGTTGCTGGCTGTTTTCTGTGATCAATCTGAGTGGGAAAAGAGGTTTTCGGTGCCCTGATAGTTTTTGCGGCTATTGATCAGATATCTTAAGTGATAACGTTAGTGAAAAAAGACGTGGTCATACTATGGCTAATTTAGAGATTCTGTTGTCAATCTTCAGTATTCTGAACTTGCCTGTTAAGTTTTTATTAATTAAGGATGGATTATGAATATGGTTTTTTGCCGCGGATGTGGCAAGGAAATTCACGTTACTGCCAAAGCTTGCCCACAGTGTGGTGCACCCCAGACAAACCAACAGATTGTCACCTCAGAAAATACGGGCGGAGCCATAAATCAATGGTACCTGGGTGTATTAAAAAAATATGCTGTATTTACAGGCAGAGCCAGGAGAAAAGAGTATTGGATGTTCACTCTGTTTAACATCCTCATTGCTTTCCTGCTAGGGATTGTCGAAACGGTAATTGGTGCTGGAGATATCCTTTCAAATCTTTATAGCCTGGCCGTATTAATTCCGGGCATAGCAGTTGGTGTTCGTCGATTACATGACACCGATCGCAGCGGATGGTGGCTGCTGTTACCTATCGTCAATATCGTCTTCCTGGCGCTTGAAGGGCAATCCGGCACCAACCGGTTTGGTTCGGATCCAAAAGAAGTCGCTTAATCTACGGGTAATGTAAACCCGTCTATACCACTTGCTTATTGTTTAATTTGAGCATAAGACAAATTTAACCAGCACTGGTATAGACGGATGCCCCTGACAGTTGTCGCGTGACCGGCAGATTTTATCCATTCGCATAATGTCCTTTTTAGCGTTTTTGCTTAAATACTCTCAACAGAACTCAATTCCATATCAGGTATTTCTAAAAAAATCCTGAAGATTCATCCGAATGCATGTTTATAATGAGCTTATGGCAAACGTTATAGGGCTGAAGACGTTCAGAAAGAAGTATTTCCCGCAGCATTATACTGACCATGTCTCATAGACAATATTCTATGGCAAAAGATAAGAGTTTTTGTAGTTCGAATATAAGTTTGATGATGTATTTGGTTTTAGTCAGCCTTTGAAAAATTATCAAATATTATCAAATTCATCAGTAAAGAAAATGAGCTGCGGGAGGGCTACCTTGCTGACCAAATCAGTCAATTGCAACTATTCATTTACTGGCCTGTTTGATAGATGGAAATAAAAATCTATATCGCAATTTGGCCTTTTTATCGGTAATTTCAATTGAATAACACAGTGGAATGCGTTGGCACAATTCAGAACAATCAATCCATTAGCCAAATAGCGATTCTTTTAGCTCTGGCAATACGACATCAATTAGCAATTAAATAGCGAATTTATATTTTGATTTATCGATAATCTGTTAGTTTAAAATAAAGATAGATGTAGGTTTTACTCATTCAAATAATCATTTTAGAGTGCATTGTTAAGCGACGATTTGAACAGCTATAAAAAAATCCACGCAATTGCGTGGATTTTATCGATTCATACGAACTTCATGAGACTCAATCAACCCCATGAAACAACAGATTTTAATCAGACGTTAAACAGGAAGTTCATCACATCGCCATCTTTCACGATGTACTCTTTCCCTTCTGAACGCATCTTGCCGGCTTCTTTCGCACCCTGTTCACCCTTGCAGGCGATAAAGTCATCAAATGCGATGGTCTGCGCGCGGATAAAACCTTTTTCAAAATCGGTGTGAATTTTACCGGCGGCCTGAGGGGCAGTCGCGCCCACCGGGATAGTCCAGGCACGCACTTCTTTCACGCCTGCGGTGAAATAGGTCTGCAGGTTCAGCAGGGCGTAACCGGCGCGGATCACGCGGTTCAGGCCCGGCTCTTCCAGTCCCAGCTCCGCCATGAACTCGTCACGCTCTTCATCTTCCAGCTCGGCGATATCAGATTCCACTGCGGCACACACCGGTACCACCACTGAACCTTCCGCTGCTGCGATAGCGCGAACCTGATCCAGATAGGGGTTGTTCTCAAAACCGTCTTCATTGACGTTAGCAATGTACATGGTCGGTTTCAGGGTCAGGAAGCTCAGATAGCGAATCGCCGCTTTCTCATCGGCATCCAGATTCAGAGAGCGCAGCATGCCCGCTTCAGAAAGGTGCGGCAGGCATTTTTCCAGCGCAGCCAGCTCGGCTTTCGCATCTTTGTCGCCGCCTTTGGCTTTCTTCTGCACGCGCTGAATCGCACGCTCACAGGTATCAAGGTCAGAAAGTGCCAGCTCGGTGTTAATCACGTCGATATCTTCCGCCGGGTTAACTTTACCCGCGACGTGGATGATGTTCTCATTTTCAAAGCAGCGCACCACGTGACCGATCGCCTCGGTTTCACGGATGTTGGTCAGGAACTGGTTGCCCAGACCTTCACCCTTAGACGCGCCTTTCACCAGACCCGCGATATCGACAAATTCCATGGTAGTCGGCACCACGCGCTGCGGCTTAACAATCTCCGAGAGCTGGTCGAGACGCAGGTCAGGCATGGGCACCACGCCCGTGTTAGGCTCAATGGTGCAGAAGGGGAAGTTAGCCGCTTCGATACCCGCTTTGGTCAGCGCGTTAAACAGAGTGGATTTACCGACGTTCGGCAGGCCCACGATACCGCATTTGAATCCCATGGTTTGATACCCTTTATAACTGGATGGACAGTGCGCCTGATGGCGAGCTGTCGGAGAAGAATTGAAAATTCCGCGCATTATACACGGAATCGCGTCGATTCGGGCGTTTAAGCAGGTTTGAAGGCGTGCAGCCGGTTCATGGCTTTGATGCGATCCTCTTTCAGCCACAGCTCAGTGCAGCGCGCCGCCTCATCAATGGCTTCATCAATCAGCTTCTGCTCGCTGACGGGCGGTTTACCCAGCACAAATCCGGTCACCTTATTGCGATCGCCGGGATGACCAATACCGATGCGCAGGCGGTGAAAATTGTTGTTGTTGCCCAGTTTGCTGATGATGTCTTTCAGACCGTTATGGCCGCCGTGGCCGCCACCCTGCTTAAATTTCGCGACACCGGGCGGTAAATCGAGTTCATCATGCGCCACCAGAATCTCTTCAGGCGCGATGCGATAAAAGGTCGCCATCGCCGCCACCGCTTTACCGCTCAGGTTCATAAAGGTGGTCGGCACCAGCAGGCGGACATCCTCTCCGGCTATCGCCAGACGGGCGGTGTAACCATAGAATTTGCCTTCCTCTTTCAGAGACTGATTGTGGCGTTCCGCCAGTAAATCCAGATACCAGGCACCCGCATTATGGCGCGTGGCGGCATATTCAGCGCCAGGATTGGCCAGTCCCACAATCAGTTTAATGCTGCTCACAATGATTATCCTGCTGTTATCGCGAAAGGGCGTTAGTTTACTTCGCGACAGGCGAGATGACAAAGCAGAAGCAGTCAAATGGTTCATCAGCGTGATTAATCATTTTCTATCGGAATCAACAGTCTGCAATCAGGACCAGGCGAAGCTTTATGGTTGATGTGTGATCCAGCCCGCATCGCGGGGCTGAGCCATTGCCTAAACTTATGACGCTTAACATTGTGTGCGGTTATTGGCTCTTATGGATGGAGGTGCATTATGAAACATCATCACTGCCGTGTAGCGGGTAACACGCTAATGGTACTGGGGTTAGTTACCATGGTTCTGGGTGTCGGTTTCTCTATTATGAACCAGCTGCCCGCGCTCGATCTGCCTCAGTCTCTGGCGCAGGGCGCTATCTTCAGCATCTTTATTGGTGCGCTGCTCTGGCTGGTAGGCGCCCGGGTCAGTGGCCGGGAAAAGATAGAAGATCGTTATTACTGGGTGCGTCACTATGACCAGCGCTGCCGCCGGTCACATAACTCACACCACTAAAGAATGGCAGCAGGCAGCGGATGCTGCGCGGTGCGGTTCCGGCCGCTGGCCTTGGCGTGGTAGAGCGCCGCATCCGCCTGCACCAGTAACGCTTCAAAACCCTGCTGATGATGTGTGGCCGTAGCAAAGCCAATGCTGACCGAATAGGCAATCGCATTATGTTGCGATGCACAGACCGCCAGCCGGATTGTCTCACACCACGCTTCTGTCTCCTGTGCCGTCGCCGGAATGATGGCCGCAAACTCCTCCCCGCCCAGTCGCGCAAAACGTCCCCCTGCCGGAATCAGTGCGCTTACCACCTCGCAAAAGTGGATCAGAATCTGGTCGCCCTGCTGATGCCCGTAGCGATCGTTGATGCTTTTGAAATGGTCCAGGTCAAACAGGATGGCGCTGAAGGGCCGGTTCTGGCGATGGCATCGCGCCGCAATGTTCTCTGCTTCGCTGAACAGGGCGCGGCGGTTCCAGACGCGGGTCAGCGGGTCGTGCAGGGAAGCATGTTTCAGGGTCTGCTGCATCCGTTCATTCACCATCGCCAGAATGGTGAAGGTGAGGCCAATAACAAACAGAATCGACTCCAGGATAACGTAAACCGAGAAAGCCGACCCGCCAATCGCGCCAGGCAGACCACTGGCAACGGCGTTGTCCAGAAACAGCCGGGCCAGATGAAACAGCAGATGGATCCAGAGCAGCAGCTGGGCCGGCCAGAAGGTGGCTTTCAGCGTGTCACGAGCCAGCCAGACCAGCTGGATCAGGGCGGCGGTATAGGCGACGCAGGCAAGACAGAGCACCACTACCCGTTTCGGCAGGCTGTCGTAAAATGCCGGGAAACAGCAAAGCAGCGCCCAGAGCAGGGCACCCAGCAGCCAGTGGCTGCCGATGGGTTTGTCACAGAAGCGGCGAAAGGCATTCAGCAACCCGCCATAGGCCAGCATCACCAGCACGTTCCCGACGGCCACCGGCAGAAAATGGAAGCCGCTGCTGCGCAGGCTGCTTAAAAAGACCGCCACCAGCGTCAGGACCAGCGACAGCAGGGTAAAGCCCAGCACGCGATCGTATTGCGATCCGACCCAGGCAAAAATCATGATCAGGCTTAAAAAGCCCAGCACATAGAGCTCGCAAATAAACAGGGTATAGATATCGAGAGTCATGATGGCCGGGTTCTGATGAGAAATGGGCAGCAAATTACCATTTAACGGCAGCGGGCAGAAGCGGGAAACGAGGCCATTGATGAAAAGAGTGCGTGGCGTTGCAAACCGGGGCGAGCGGAAAAATTTATCGCGCTAATCTCAGAAAAAGAAGAGAGTTAAGCGGGCAGGAACAGGCATAAAAAAACCGGGCACAGGGCCCGGTTTCCGCGAAGATTAATGCTCGAACATCGCCGAGATGGACTCTTCGTTACTGATGCGGCGAATGGCTTCAGCCAGCATGCCTGAGAGGGTCAGTGTGCGCACGTTCGGCAGCGCCCTGATCTCTTCAGAGAGAGGGATGGTGTCACATACAATCACCTGATCGAGCACCGATTTACGCAGGTTTTCAACCGCGTTGCCGGAGAAGATTGGGTGGGTTGCATAAGCAAACACGCGTTTGGCACCACGCTCTTTCAGCGCTTCAGCCGCTTTGCACAGCGTGCCGCCGGTGTCGATCATGTCGTCGACCAGCACGCAGTCGCGGCCAGCAACGTCACCAATAATATGCATCACCTGAGAGACGTTCGCGCGCGGGCGACGTTTATCGATGATAGCCATATCGGTGTCGTTCAGCAGTTTAGCGATAGCACGGGCACGTACTACGCCACCAATATCGGGAGAAACAACAATCGGGTTTTCCAGTCCGATCTGCATCATATCTTCCAGCAGGATCGGGCTGCCAAATACGTTATCAACCGGGACGTCGAAGAAGCCCTGGATCTGCTCGGCGTGCAGGTCAACCGTCAGAACACGGTCAACACCGACGCTGGAAAGGAAGTCAGCCACGACTTTAGCGGTGATCGGCACACGCGCAGAGCGCACGCGGCGATCCTGACGGGCATAGCCAAAGTAGGGGATGACTGCGGTAATACGACCAGCAGAAGCACGACGCAGCGCGTCGACCATCACAACCAGTTCCATCAGATTATCGTTGGTGGGGGCACAGGTGGACTGGATGATGAAAATATCACCACCGCGTACATTTTCGTTGATCTGTACGCTCACTTCACCATCGCTGAAACGTCCGACAGCGGCGTCTCCCAGACTGGTGTAAAGGCGGTTGGCAATACGTTGTGCTAGTTCCGGGGTGGCGTTACCAGCAAATAGCTTCATATCAGGCACGAGAAGAACCTCAGGCTTTGCGTCCAGAGAATGAACGACATGACCGTAACCGGCGTGCACGGTCATGGGCGTTCACACGGGTGTGTTGATGCAAAAGGTGCAGTGTCCGGAACGTGGTGACACTGTCACGCTTTTGCTAATCGCCTCGCAGGGTACGCTGTAGCGGCGACACGTTAACGCCCCGGGCTACAAATCCGCGCACCCCATTCGGGGCAAGCTCCAGCACCTGGCGGGCAGCAGACTCGGTGTCAAATTCAGCAAACACACAAGCGCCCGTGCCAGTCAGGCGTGACGGCGCGTATTCTAGCAGCCAGGAAACAAGCTCATCAACCTCGCGAAAACGTTTTCTTACCACTGCTTCACAATCGTTGGCGAAGGGGGAGGCTAAAAGTGTCGATAAACTGCGCGCTGGGGTGTCACGCGTCAGGTCGGGATCACCGAACACCACCGGCGTGCTGATATGCACGCCAGGGTGTGCAACGAGGTACCATTTTTCAGCCGGGTCGGCAGGCTGAAGCTCTTCGCCCACGCCCTGCGCAAACGCCGCGAAGCCGTGGACAAACACCGGGACATCGGCACCGAGCGTCACACCCATCGCCGCCAGTTCTTCTGTCGAAAAGCCGGTCTGCCACAGATGATTCAGCGCCACCAGCACGGTAGCGGCATCAGACGAGCCGCCGCCGATGCCGCCCCCCATGGGCAGTCTCTTCTCGATAGCAATCTGCGCACCCGCGCTGGCAGAGAGGCGATTGCTCTGCAGCGCCGCCTGTTTCAGCAGGTTCGCGGCGCGCACAATCAGGTTGTCCTCGTCTGCCACACCCGCCAGCGGCGTCAGCAGCTGAATGCGACCGCTCTGGTCAGCGTGAATCTGCAACTCGTCACCATAATCGAGAAACTGAAACAGCGTCTGCAGGTTGTGGTAGCCGTCGGGACGACGGCCGGTAATGTAGAGAAAAAGATTCAGTTTTGCCGGGGCGGGCCAGTGGGTGATCATTGAACGGTCCAGCTGTCCATGCGCAGTTTAATCCGCTGGTCACCCTCTTTCAGCTCCAGGCTGGAAGGGAGTGGCGGAGTCACTTTGCTGTCGTAACCGGCGATGGAGACCTGCCAGGTCTGACCGTCGCGGCTGTAGTTCAGGCTGCGCAGCTGATAGCTCTCGTTGAGCTGATAGTCGCTGGCATCGCCTGGCAGACCCATCATCCACTGACGCAGGTTAGCCAGCGGGATGTCCATGCCGGTTAACTGGGAAATCATCTTCTGTGCGTCGTTGCTGACGTAACGCTTGCCCTTGTTATCGACAATCTGCACGACCGAGCCCTGCGCATCCAGCTGCAGCTCGGTGCTGCCCAGCGGATTGGTCAGCAGCAGGCGATAGCGGTCAGGCGCGGTCTGCTGCCAGTTGAAGCGGGCATACACTTTCTGTTTGTCGGAGAGGTAGGCAAAGGCGCCGCGGGTCTGATAGTGCGTGACCTTTGAGACCGCCTGCTGATGCTGTTGCCACTGCGGCGCGGTGACGCTGGGGCCCGGACCCTGCGGTTTGTTGACGCTACAGGCCGCCAGCAGCACGCTGGCAAGGGGCAAAAGGCGCAACAGATTGCGTGGTGAAGTAAGCATCAAGTGGTCATCTCCTCGGACACATTTATTATTGGCAACGGATAACGCTAACCGTCACGGTTTTAACCGTCAATGCTGTTATGCAGCAAATTGCGTATGATCGGGTTAATCTTATTACAGTCATAGCCTTTGTATGGCTTTTCTTGATCTGTCGCATCTTGTAGAATGCGCCTCACAAAACCCTGACATTATTGGGACATCCCAACCAAAATCACCATGACGCTGCTCGCTCTCGGAATCAACCACAAGACCGCCCCCATTGCTCTGCGCGAACGTGTTACGTTCGGGCCGGAGACGCTTGAGCAGGCCTTAAACAGCCTGTTATCGCAGCCAATGGTGCAGAGCGGCGTGGTGCTGTCCACCTGTAACCGGACTGAGCTCTACCTGAGTGTAGAGCAGCAGGCGGATTTACAGGCGCGTCTGGTGAGCTGGCTGTGCAATTATCATCAGCTGAATGAAGAGGATGTGCGTAACAGCCTCTACTGGCATCAGGATAATGAGGCGGTCAGCCACCTGATGCGGGTCGCCAGCGGACTCGATTCCCTGGTGCTGGGCGAACCCCAGATCCTCGGTCAGGTGAAAAAAGCGTTTGCCGACTCCTCACGTGGTCAGGCGCTGAGCAGTGAACTGGAGCGCATGTTCCAGAAAACCTTCTCGGTGGCGAAACGCGTGCGCACAGAAACCGACATCGGTGCCAATGCCGTCTCGGTGGCGTTCGCGGCCTGTACGCTGGCCCGTCAGATCTTTGAATCACTCTCCACCGTCAATGTCATGCTGGTCGGCGCCGGTGAGACTATCGAGCTGGTGGCCCGCCACCTGCGCGAACACCAGGTCAAAAATCTGATCATCGCCAACCGCACCCGCGAGCGCGCCGAAACGCTGGCGTCGGAAGTGGGTGCCGAGGTGATTACCCTGGCGGAGATCGACGCCCGTCTGGCGGAGGCGGACATTATTATCTCCTCCACCGCCAGTCCGTTACCGATTATCGGTAAGGGGATGATGGAGCGCGCCCTGAAAGCGCGTCGTAATAAGCCGATGCTGCTGGTGGATATTGCCGTCCCGCGCGACGTCGAGCCGGAAGTGGGCGATCTGCCTAATGCCTATCTCTACAGCGTGGACGATCTGCAGGCGATTATCGAGCAGAACCTGGCGCAGCGCAAAGCGGCGGCAGTGCAGGCCGAAAGCATCGTGGTGCAGGAAAGCAGCGAATTTATGGCGTGGCTGCGCTCGCAGGGCGCAGTTAACACCATCCGGGAATATCGCTCTCAGGCGGATGAGATCCGCGCTGAGCTGGAAGGCCGTGCGCTGCAGGCGCTGCAGCAGGGCACCGATCCGCAGAAAGTTCTGCAGGAACTGGCGCACAAGCTGACCAACCGTTTAATACATGCCCCAACCAAATCACTTCAGCAGGCCGCCCGCGACGGCGATAATGAACGCCTGCAGATTTTACGCGACAGCCTGGGTCTCGATTAGGCACACTGCTGTCGCCACCTGTTTACGGGAATCCCACATTTAATGAAGACCTCTATAGTTGCCAAGCTGGAAGCCCTGCAGGAGCGCCACGAAGAAGTGGAAGCGATGCTGGGGGATGCTGGCGTGATTGCCGATCAGGAGCGTTTCCGTGCGCTGTCACGTGAATATGCTCAGCTGACCGATGTAACCCGTTGCTTCCGCGACTGGCAGCAGGTGCAGGAAGATATCGAAACCGCGCAGCAGATGCTCGATGATCCCGAAATGCGCGACATGGCGCAGGAGGAGTTACAGGCGGCGCGCGAGAAGGGCGAAACTCTGGAGCAGCAGCTGCAGGTGCTGTTGCTGCCAAAAGATCCCGATGATGAACGCGCCTGTTTCGTTGAAGTGCGCGCCGGTACCGGCGGTGATGAAGCGGCGATCTTCGCGGGCGATCTGTTCCGCATGTACAGCCGCTATGCTGAAGGCCGCCGCTGGCGTGTGGAGATCGTCAGTGCCAACGACGGTGAGCACGGCGGATACAAAGAGGTGATTGCCCGGGTGACCGGAGAGGGTGCCTATGGCCGCATGAAGTTTGAATCTGGCGGACACCGCGTGCAGCGCGTACCGGAAACGGAATCGCAGGGTCGTATCCATACCTCGGCCTGTACGGTCGCCGTAATGCCGGAGATCCCGGAAGCGGAACTGCCGGAGATCAATGCCGGCGATCTGAAGATTGACACCTTCCGCTCATCGGGCGCAGGCGGTCAGCACGTCAACACCACCGACTCCGCAATTCGTATTACCCACCTGCCAACCGGCATCGTGGTGGAGTGTCAGGACGAACGTTCACAGCATAAAAACAAAGCCAAAGCGCTGGCCGTGCTGGGCGCGCGCATTCACGCCGCCGAAATGGCCCGCCGTCACGCGGCGGAAGCCAGCACCCGCCGCAACCTGCTGGGCAGTGGCGATCGTTCCGACCGCATCCGTACCTATAACTTCCCGCAGGGGCGCGTGACCGACCACCGCATCAACCTGACCATCTACCGTCTGGATGAAGTGATGGAAGGTAAAATCGACAGCCTGATCGAACCGATTGTGCAGGAGTATCAGGCGGATCAGCTGGCGGCGCTGGCTGGTCAGGATTAATGGATATTCGTCACTGGCTGAAACAGGCGACCGCCACGCTGTGTGGTGGCGACAGCCCGAAGCGTGACGCGGAGATCCTGTTAGGTTTCGTGACCGGTAAATCGCGCAGCTGGCTGATCGCCTTCGATGAGACCGTGCTCACGGAAGCACAGCGCGAACAGCTGGATAGCCTGCTGGCACGTCGTGCCCGGGGCGAACCGGTGGCGCATCTGGTGGGCGAACGGGAGTTCTGGTCGCTGCCTCTGCGCGTCAATGACGCCACGCTGATCCCGCGTCCTGATACTGAACTGCTGGTGGAGCAGGCACTGACACGTCTGCCTGCCACCCCGTCGGCGATTCTGGATATGGGCACCGGCACCGGGGCAATTGCACTGGCGCTGGCCAGCGAGCGTCCCGACTGTCAGGTGACGGGCGTGGATCGCATTGACGCCGCCGTCGCGCTGGCCCGCACGAATGCGCAGGCGCTTAACCTCACTAATACCACCTTTCTGCTCAGTCACTGGTTTCGCTCCCTGCCGCCGCAGCGGTTTGCGCTCATCGTCAGTAACCCGCCCTATATCGATGCCAGCGACAGTCACCTGGCGCAGGGCGACGTGCGCTTTGAGCCGCGCAGTGCGCTGGTCGCCGACGAAGCGGGGCTGGCCGATCTGCGCACGCTGATCGAGCAGGCCCCCGCGTGGCTGCTGCCGGGAGGCTGGCTGCTGCTGGAACATGGCTGGCAGCAGGGCGAGGCGGTGGCAGCGCTGATGCAGCAAAACGGCTATCAGGCCGTCGAAACCCTTGAAGATTACGGCGGCAACCCGCGCGTGACCCTGGGACAACTTCTTACCTGAAAGCGCTTGAGAAAAGGACGCAGCATGATCGCTTTTTATCCCCTGATTAAAAATCTTCACCTGGTGACGGTCTGGATCACCGTAACGCTGTTTCTGCTGCGTTTTTACTGGCTGCGGCGCGGCTCACCCCTGCTGACGCGGCGCTGGGTCCGCATTCTGCCGCACGTCAATGACACCCTGTTACTGCTGAGCGGCGTCGCGCTGGTGATCATTACTCACTTCTATCCCTTCACACCGCAAGGAAGCTGGCTGACGGAGAAGCTTTTAGCGGTTATCATCTACATCGCCTTAGGATTTGTGGCATTGAGTCGCCGTCCACGCACTGATCGCACCCGCTGGATCGCTTTTCTGGTGGCGTTAATCGCCCTGGTGACCATCATTACGCTGGCGCTGACCAAAATGCCGTTATGGGGATAGCATGACCTCGACCGAACAATTAGATTTCAGCCAGACACCGCTGTGTGAAGCGGTGATTGGCGCAACGCAAGCCATCCGCGCCGATTTTCCGGCGATCTCGGTGGAAGCGCAGCTGGCGGCGTTAGTCGCCGAAGCCCGTGATTATGTCAGCCATACGGAAGATGCCGATCTGCAGCTCGAAAAGCTGCTGGAGCTCTTCTATCGCCAGTGGGGATTTGGCGGTGCCAGCGGTGTCTACAATCTCTCTGATGCGCTGTGGATCGACAACGTTCTGCGGACCCGTCAGGGCACCGCGGTCTCACTGGGCATCATTCTGCTGCACATCGCCGCCGAGCTGGACCTGCCGCTGATGCCGGTGATCTTCCCGACACAGCTGATTCTGCGTGCGGACTGGATTGATGGCGATAAGTGGATGATCAATCCGTTTAACGGGGAAACCCTCGACCGGCACACGCTGGAAGTGTGGCTCAAGGGCAATATCAGCCCGACCGCACGCCTGTATGATGACGATCTCGACGAAGCCAAAACCGTCACTGTGATGCGCAAGATGCTCGATACCCTGAAAGCGGCGCTGATGGAAGAGAAGAAGATGGAGCTGGCGCTGAACGTCAGTCAGGTGCTGCTGCGTATCGACCCTGACGATCCCTATGAGATCCGCGATCGCGGTCTGATATACGCGCAGCTGGAGTGCGAACATATCGCGCTGAATGATTTAACGTACTTCGTTGAGCAGTGTCCTGAAGACCCGGTCAGCGAAATGATCAAAGTTCAGATTCATGCAATCGAACAAAAACAGGTCACGCTGCACTAAGCGGACCCACTGAAAAGGAAAGGGCATGACACAGAAAGTCGTGAGTATTGGTGACATCAAAGTAGCAAACGATCTGCCGTTTGTGCTGTTTGGCGGGATGAACGTGCTGGAGTCCCGTGACCTGGCGATGCGTATCTGCGAACACTACGTGAACGTCACCGGTAAGCTGGGTATTCCTTACGTATTCAAAGCGTCCTTTGATAAAGCGAACCGTTCCTCGATCCACTCTTACCGTGGCCCGGGCCTGGAAGAGGGAATGAAGATTTTCCAGGAGCTGAAGCAGACGTTCGGTGTGAAGATCATCACCGATGTGCATGAAGCCGCTCAGGCGCAGCCGGTTTCTGAAGTGGTCGATGTGATCCAGCTGCCCGCCTTCCTGGCGCGTCAGACGGATCTGGTGGAAGCGATGGCGAAAACCGGCGCAGTAATCAACGTCAAGAAGCCGCAGTTCGTCAGCCCTGGCCAGATGGGTAACATCGTGGATAAGTTTGCAGAAGGCGGCAACGAGCAGGTTATCCTGTGCGATCGCGGCAGCAACTTCGGTTACGACAACCTGGTTGTGGACATGCTCGGCTTCAACGTGATGAAGAAAGTGACCCGAAACAGTCCGGTCATTTTCGACGTGACCCATGCGCTGCAGACCCGCGATCCGTTTGGTGCGGCATCAGGTGGTCGTCGTGCCCAGGTGGGTGAGCTGGCACGTGCGGGTATGGCGGTCGGCATTGCCGGTCTGTTTATCGAAGCGCATCCGGACCCGGACCACGCCCTGTGTGACGGTCCTTCCGCACTGCCGCTGGATAAGCTGGAGCCATTCCTGGTGCAGATGAAAGCGATTGACGATCTGGTGAAAAGCTTCCCGGAACTCGATACCAGCAAATAAGTCTGCGGTATAAAAAAAAGAGCGAGAAATCGCTCTTTTTTTTCGCCTGACGTCCGGTGCCGTTACAGCATGATGGTCATCAGATAGCCGATAAACAGGGCCAGATGCGCCGCGCCGTTCAGGACATTGGTGCGGCCGGTGGAGAAGGAGATCTGACACAGGATCAGGGACGCCATCATAATCACCATCTGCGGCGGCTCCAGACCAAAAATCAGCTCCTGTCCGGTCAGGGTGGCGATGATGGTCACCGCCGGCACCGTCAGGGAGATGGTCGCCAGCACGGAACCGAAGAAGAGATTCATGGCGCGCTGCACCTGATTCATCAGCACCGCCTTAATCGCGCCCAGGCCTTCCGGCGAGAGGATCAGCAGGGCCACCAGGAAGCCGGTGAACTGCGCCGGAGCATTCATCTCTGTCAGCAGGCTTTCCAGCGTATTCGCGTTCATCTTGGTCACGGCAATCACCGCAATAAGATGTACGATCAGCCAGACGGTGTGCCAGATGCTGCTGTGCGCCGAGGGTTTACCGTGATGCGGGTCACCGTCGTCACTCTCATCCTCATGCTCATAGACGAACAGGCTCTGGTGGGTTTTCGTCTGTATCAGCAGGAAAACGCCATACATCGCCGCTGAAATAGCCGCAATCAGCAGTGCCTGGGTGACAGAGAAATTCCCGCCGGGCAGCGCGTTGGGGAAGACCAGCACCAGAATCGCCAGCGGGAATATCGCGATCAGATACTGTTTCACGCCGGCCAGATTGACGTACTGGGTCGCAAACTTATTGCCTCCCAGCAGCAGCGCAAAGCCCACCAGCCCGCCGGTCACAATCATGACAATCGAATAGAGCGTATCGCGCATCAGCCCCGGCGCCGCATCGCCCGTGGCCATCAGCGCCGAGATCAGGCTCACTTCGAGAATCACCACGGAGAGACTCAGGATCAGGGAACCATAGGGTTCGCCAAGCCGGTGAGCCAGCACGTCGGCGTGACGCACCACGCTGAACGCGCTGCTCAGGATGGCGATCAGCGCCAGCAGGTTAATTCCGACGACCACCGGAAAAGAGGTCTGCGCACCAAAAAAATAGAGGATACCCAGCGTGATAATCGGAAATATCAGCGAGAATTCCTTGTGACGTGTTTTTTCATGTGAAGGCATTCACCATCCTCTCTGGTTAATGATTGTCCGACGCAGCGCGAACTGCTGTTAGAAATATAATCAGTTTTGGAGCAGGGCGCAGTTTATCTTTTCACCGGCCCGACAGGGAAAAATTTACTGCTTTTTACTAAAATGCAATAAACGATTGAAGCTGCATTAACCTGAAGTTATCCCGAATAATGTAATAATAATCAGTCTGCAACATTCCCGATAAGCCAGACCATCCTGGCATTCTGTGCCTGAAAATCCGCAGTTAATTTGCCTTTGTTACGCCTGTAGTCGGTTTTCAGACTGAAACAGGGATAAGTGACCATTTGAAATTTTGCGCAGTTGCGCCAGGCTTAACAGGAATCCGTCAACAGAGGAGCCGTTATGCCTTACGCCAGCCGAAGTGATTTACCTGACAACGTTAAACACGTTCTGCCCGCCCACGCCCAGGATATCTATCAGCAGGCGTTCAACAGCGCCTGGGATCAGTATAAAGAGGCGGAAGATCGACGCGGCGATGATTCGCGGGAAGAGGTGGCACATAAAGTGGCCTGGTCCGCCGTCAAAAAAGAGTATGAAAAGGGCGATGACGACAAGTGGCATCCGAAGCATTAACCCTGCTGCTTCTCCGCACCGCCTGAGGGCCGGCATCAGCTGGCCCTTTTTTTCGTCTGCGCTATCAGGTTTATCTGGTTTTTTTTAAGCTGCGACCCGCCTCACGCTTGAAACCCCGCGCGAAAATAGATTAATGTCAATTTCATGACCGAAACGCCAGAAGCCTCTGGCGATCAGGTGACAGGAGCTGGTGCGCAGGACGCCGTTGATGTTGAGGAGGTCGCATTGCTTACCCGGGAATTTCTGTTAAAAGCGGATTGTAAAACGTCGTTCGGGGATATCGAAGAGACGCTGCTCTGGAGTTGCGAGCAGCGTGCGGCGTCGCTGGCCGCCACGCTGGCCTGCCGTCCCGATCACAGCCCGGTCTGGATTTTTGGCTATGGCTCGCTGATGTGGAACCCGATCTTTGAGGCGGATGAGGTCGCGTCCGGTTCGCTGGAAGGCTGGCATCGCGCGTTCTGTCTGCGACTGATTGCTGGTCGCGGCACCGCTTCCCATCCCGGCCGCATGCTGGCGCTGAAGCAGGGCGGCAGAACCAGCGGCCTGGCCTTTCGCCTGCCGGAAGCGCGCCTGCATGAAGAGCTGACGCTGCTGTGGAAGCGTGAGATGGTCACCGGCTGCTACCTGCCTACCTGGTGTGAGCTCCAGCTGGATGATGGCCGCAGCGTTACGGCGCTGACCTTTATTATGGACCCGCGTCACCCTTTGTATGAGTCGGACTCCTGTCCGGATGCGGTTGCGCCGTTAATTGCCGTGGCCAGCGGCCCGCTCGGCTCGAATGCGCAGTATCTGTTTGCCCTGGAGGAGGAGCTGACCCGCCGCGGCATGGAGGAGGAGGGGCTGAGCCGACTGGCGCATCAGGTGCGGACATTACAGCAAACCTGCCTGAAACAGGCCTGACACACCGCTTTCCTTCTTAACAGAGAAAGGGCGCATCCTCGTGCGCCCTTTCTCTTTTCTGCTGCAAGCCCGCGAAACTCAGTTACCCGGATTGATCAGCCAGGTGCCGGGCTTATCAATGGTCAGGGACTGAGAGTGGGTCACGCTGCCATTGTGAATATCGATTTTATACTGACCCGCCGCCAGGTTCAGCGCGGCAAAGCCACTGCTGCCGGGTTTGACCTCCACCGGCTGGCCGTTAAGCACCACGCTTTCGCCGCTCTCCAGCTTAAGGTAGACGGTTGCCAACGCGGCGGGAACGGCGGCCGCTGACGGCGCAGAGGCGGGCGCCTGCGTGACGACCGCTGAGGAGTCTGCCGCTTCCGGCGCGGCGCTGTGACGGTTCGCCAGCCAGACGGCGGCCCCGGTCGCCAGCACCGCCACCGCAGCCAGTGCCAGCAGGGCGGGCGACAGCCGGCGCGTCGTGCGCGGTGTCACCGGTTCAGCCGACGCCGCGGCATGATTCATGGCCATCACCACCGGCGGCGCGGCCTCGACCGGCTCCTCCACCCGCGCAGCAGGCGGTTCACCGGGAACCGGGAAGCTGTTGACCACGGCTTCCACATCGCTGACCGGCAGATCAATCAGCGCCGCAAAGGCATCAATCGTCTGCGGGCGATCGCCTGGCTTCATCGCCAGCGCGCAGTCAATCGCATGGAGCAGCGGCAGCGAGTAGCCCTCCGGCTGACGTTCCACCAGCGGCTGATAGTTATCTTCAATGCAGCGCACCACGCTGACCGGCGGCGGATTATGGGTAATCAGGCTGTGCAGCACCGCGCCCAGCGCGTAGATGTCGGTCCAGGGGCCCTGTTCAACTTCTCCCTCTTCGCTGTACTGCTCAATCGGCGCAAAACCGGGTTTGAGCATGATTTCCGTTTCATCAGAGAGGTTGCCAATCTCTTTGCGCGCCGAGCCGAAATCGAGCAGCACCGGCAGCTGATTCTCCTGAATCTGGATATTGTCGAGCGAGATATCGCGATGCAGATAGCCCGCCTGATGGATGGTGCTGATCGCCCCCAGCAGCGGAGGCAGCAGGCGGCGTATCCAGGCTTCAGAGATCGACTCCGGGCTGGTGAGCTGCCACTCCTTCAGGGTCATGCCGCTGTAATAGAGTGTGCCCATATAGGCCGTGCCGTTCTGTTCCCAGAAGCGCAGCACGTGCAGCAGGCCCGGATGGTTAAAGCGGGCCAGCAGGCGCGCTTCCTGAATAAAGCTGTTCAGCCCGGCATTAAACAGTTTCTGAAAACGCTCACCGCGCAATTCCAGGGTGAGATCCGCAGCACGGACGGCCAGCGACACCGGCATATACTCTTTAATGGCGATGGTGCGTTCAAGCTGATGATCCCAGGCGCGATAGACGATGCCGAAGCCGCCGCCGCCAATCACTTCCTTGATCTCAAACTCGTTAAAACGGTATCCGTCAGGCAGGGCATTCGGAACGGTTTTCGGATTTTCATTTGCCGACATAGTGAACTCTCTGTACACGGCCTGCTCGCCAGGCTGCGCGGTAATTAATTGATGTTACGCCAGGCACCAATGGCAGGATCAACCAGATCCGCGTGCAGGGTGTCGATGAGTAACACATTCACTTTTTGCTGTGGCATGAAATAGGGCGCCCACTGGCTGCGCAAGGTATCGACCCGCGATTTCACAGCGTCAGCACTCTGCTGCGCAGCATTCTTATCCATTTTGATTAACAGGGCCCCGTTGAAGCGCCAGACGTGATGCTGGTCATCAAAGGGCAGCACCAGCCAGCTCTCTGCGGCATCCGTCCGGGTCACGATCATGCGCTGATTATTGGCGGCAATCACTTCCAGCCGGCTGTCCGGGATCGTCAGGTTGGCGATGGGATAGCCCTGATAGAAGGTGACGGCGACCGGCGTCTTCTGATCCGGTGTAACCAGCGTCATTTCACTTTTGCCTTCTGCCCAGCCATCCGGCGAGCACTGCTGCTTGCTGACGTCCGGGATAAACAGGGTGTGAGCATGTTCATCCCAGGCAGTACGAAAATGACAGCCGCTGGGCAGATCAAAGTGTTGCAGCGGCGTGCTGTCAGCCGGCCGCGACAGGTCCAGCGGCGCGGCGTTGCTCTCACTGGCGCTGGCGGTGGCATCAGCCATCACGATAGGCCGCCAGTTCTGCAGCTTGCTGGCGCTGCCGCTGGCCAGCACGCTTCCCTCTTTACTGGTCATCTGCCAGGGCAGCACATCCAGCAGGCCGCACTGGTTGGCGAGCAGGGTGCCAACGCGCGGCAAAAAGGTGGTCAGCACCGCCGAATCCTTACTCTTGCCAGAGACGATGCGCAGCGGCAGCGTCTCTTTACACCAGTCGTCAGGCGCTTTGCTGACCACATCATCGATATAAACCTCCAGCTCCAGGCTGGGGGAGTAGACCACACGATAATTTTCAGCCTGGGCGTGAAAGGCCATCAGCAGAGTGATGATGCCGGGCAACCACAGTTTCATAAGGATCCTTGGAATCAAAAACGAGGCGGCAGAAAGCGCGCCGAATCAGCCAGTGAATAGAGCAGCGTGGCCTCTTCCGGCTCACCAATCCAGACCGCCAGTGCGCTGAGATTATCTTTTTTAACGTTGCGGCTGACCGCCTGCTCCATCAGCGCCAGCCACTCTTCGCAGGCATTCACCATGCGCAGCGCCTGTTCCATTTCGCCGGTGGTCAGATTCAGCCAGAAGCCGTCGGTACAGACCAGAAACGCGTCACCATCCTCCAGCGCCATCTCCTGTGAAAAGCTCACTAAGCGAGGCGGCTCAGCACCGAGCGCATTATAAAGTAAATTACTGTTAATGCCGGTATTTTCATAGCCTGCTTCTTTCAGCTGCTGCGCCAGACTGTGGTCCCGGGTCACCTCGTTGAGCACCCCCCGGCGGAAGTGGTAAACCCGGCTGTCACCCGCATGGGCCCACCATGCACGCTGTTTTTTACGGTCTATAAACAGGGCCGCCAGCGTGGTGCTCATGCGTGAAAATTTCGGATTTTTACCCTGTGCCTCATGCAGCGCCAGACGGCACTGCTCAATCGCCTGATGGGTGATTTCCGGGGTAAAGGCGTCGTACGCCTGCAACTGACTCAGCAGGGTGTCGCGCACCAGCTGAGCCGCCATCTCGCCGCCCGGCAGACCGGCGACGCCATCGCAGACCACAAAACAGGCTTTATGATCATCCAGTTCAGCACCGGTGCGATCCTGATTCTCATCGCGAAGTCCCTGCTGGCAGCGACTGGCAAACACAATCTTCATGCTTCATCTACCCGCGTCTGAGAATCCTTATACTGGTTAACTTCCATGTCATAAGCATGAAGAAACGCTTCGCCAAACAGCGTATGGAAATCATCCTCGATCTCCCCGGCGGTGCGCTGATAGTTACGGGTAAAGTAGTCCCACAGCGCCGCTTTCTTCACGGTGGAGAAGGGCAGTTTAGAGACCACGCCGTCGGCGCGCGCCTGCTCCTCCAGCCGCTGCGGATTAAAGGATTGCAGCATCGCGGCGATGATGGCGCGGATGCCGGCAATCATGCCCAGCTGGTGGGCCTGCAGATCGACCAGCGCATCGCGCACCGCCTGTTCCGGCGGCATAAAGCCCGGCATCTGGCTCTGATACATCTGCATCAGCACGGTCTTCCCGGAGGGCAGGATCTTAAACGGGTTGTTGGCCTCGTTGAGGATCATCGTCATGTCTGCCTTCACGCCGCGCTTGAGAATGGAGCGTGAGGAGAGCAGCGCGACCGTGCCCTGCGAGAAGAGGCTCAGCATCCGGCCCGTAATCCGCATCTGCTCTTCATCAATCGGCGTGGCGTGCCCGTTGCTCAGCCCCATACCGTCCAGCAGCGCGGCGATGAGCCGATCCTGATCCACCGGCTGGGCTGTCAGCGTGCGGCGTGGCTCATTCGCCTGCGGGTCGATGGCCAGCCGCGCATCGCTGTGACGTTCGTGGCGGGCGGGCGCCGCCTCGCTGACCAGCAGCCGCGCCTCAATGTCGTGATGTTCGTGAATGCCGAGCGGATTGGCGGGCTGTGCACTGTCACCGGCAAACAGCGCCAGCGGATCGCTCTGGGCGGCGTGGCAGGCAGGGTCGCGCACTTCCAGCGCATAGTCGCCGATCCGCAGCGCATCGCCATGTTTCAGCAGCACCTGCATGCCGCGTCCCAGGGTAATGCCGTTGTGCTCCACTGGCGTCACGCTGCCCTGATTGGTCAGGCGACACTCGCCCTCCTGCGACAGATGAACCAGCGCCTGCAGACGCGAAATGGCGCGCGTCTCATCGGGCAGCACCAGATCATTATCCTGACTGCGGCCAATGGTGCCGCCAGGCGGCTGAAACGCGACGCTTTTGACCGGAACATCCGTAGTGCACTGCACAATGGTAAATTGCATGAGTTATCCCAGATTAAACGGCAAACGCATCCGGCCTCATTCGAACATCGGCGGATAGAGGCCATTACGTCCCGGCTGTGAACCTGCCGCCGGGTTGAACAGTAACGAAAACAGTTGCGCGGTGAGGTTGCCGCTATGCTTGTGGGTCGCATGCACAAACCCGTCACTGCGATTACTCCACCAGTAGCTCATATGCTGCTGCGGGTCGAAGCGTTCCGCCACTTCACGCCAGCTCAGCGTGCAGGGCAGGTCCTGAAAACCGATCACATCCATGATTTCAGACGGCTTGCGGGCGGGCACCAGCAGCGGGGGCAGCGCCTGAATCGCCTGCTCCAGCTGCTCGCCGTTCAGCGGCGTCTGCACCGCCCGTAACAGCGTGGCGCCCAGATCCTGAAACCAGTCACCGGAGATCCTCAGCTGCGCCGGATGCCACTGCGCCAGCGGAAAACTGTGCAGGGCCAGCAGCGGCCAGGCGCGTCCGACGCGGTCACAGGAGGGCAGCAGGCAGCCCATCTGTATCTGTGGCCGGGTGGCCGTCACCGGCAGAACAAAGTTCCACACCGGCGCGTGGAGAAAGTTCGCGCTGATCGCATACGCCTGCTGGTGCCAGTGCATCAGTCCCTGCTGAAACCAGTGATTCCAGGGGCTAATCTGCTGTTCGCTCAGTCGATGGTGCAGAAAGTCACCGGTCGACGGCAGCTTGCCATACCAGCCGGGGGCCGTGTAAGCAGCCATGTTTACCTCACCATTACTCGCTATGCGAGGAAAATTGCGGGACAGCGTGCCGGGGCGTCGCCGCCAGCACCGGACCCGACTGGCCCGCAATGTTCAGATTTTCCGCCAGTTTACGCATCATCAGGGCGTTGTCGCGGGCATAGGGCGACGACTGAATCTGCTGATCCAGCAGCTGGCTCAGGTGCCAGTCGAGCTGCTGAAGGTCGCGGGCGCTGACCGAATCGGGCAGCGAGCGCTGTAAGTTCTGCAGCAGCCAGGCCCGTAAAAATTCGCCATCATAATTACGCGGCTGATAGAGCATCTGATAAGCGCGCAGCGCATTGCGGCTGTAGGCGTTATCGTCACCCGGATCGTTGCGCAGGATATTGGTGATCTGCTGGGCTACGCGCGGCAGCAGCAGCGACTTGAGTGCATTCTGATACAGCACCCAGGCCGCATCGCTCACCTGACTCCCGCGATATAAGCCCGCCCGCATAGTAAGCGGTGGATTATCGAGAGAAAAACGCGGCGAGAGCGGCAGCTTCACCAGGTTATTCAGAAAGGGTAGCAGATCAAAAATATTATCTGCAGGCTGATGAATAACCTGCTGACTCTGCGACCGGATGGCCGGCACCCGTGCCGCCACCTCCTGCAGATAGTGCTGATTCTGATAGTAGCTGAGGCACCACAGGCTGGAGGCGATCAACAGCGCGCCCGCCAGCACACCGTAGCCAATCCAGTGGAACAGCTGATTGCGGTACTCCCAGCGGCGATTGCTGCCCGCCAGGCCGCTCTCTTTAAAAATCAGATCGCTCAGCAGATCGCGGATAAAGAAGCTCTGGCCTTTGTTGCCGGGGATGGGGCGGCTGCGATTAACGCTGTCCCACGCCGCGATGGAGTGATCGCCCGCCTGGCGCAACTGCAGCTTACGGCTCAGTTCACCCATCACCCGATCAAAGGGCAGCCCCTCCTGGGTGCCGCTGGTGAAGAAGAGGCCACGCGGACTCCAGGCCACCGCATCCTGATGGTCAGAAAAGACGATATCCAGATATTCGTTCAGCAGCGGACGCAGTGAAGCGAACTCCTGCGGGAAGAGGAAACACTCGGCGCGCTGGTTCAGGTCGCGCTCCTGGGTCATCTGATCCGCCAGCTGCTGCTGAAGCTGCTGCTCCAGCCGCTGAAACTGCTGGCCAAAGTGGTGATGCCAGTCACTCTTTGGCGATTTGCCCGGTTCACGGTTAAACGTGAAGCCCCAGATGGCGTCACGCCGCGCCTTATCCATCGAGCCAAAATAGCTCATAAAGCCTTTCAGCAGGTCGGTTTTGGTCACCATCACATAGACCGGGAAATGAATGCCGGTCTGCTGATGCAGTTCCGCCATGCGCTCACGCAGGGCGCTTGCCTGAGCGAAACGCGCCTCGGCTGAGTCACTCAGCAGGTCGGCGACGCTGATGGTCATGATGACGCCGTTAATCGGCTGGCGGGTGCGGTAGCGTTTGAGCAGATTGATAAAACTGTGCCACTCCGCGGCGTCGCGCACGCGCTGGCTCTCCTGCAGCGCATAGCGCCCGGCGGTATCAATCAGCACGGCGCTGTCGGTAAACCACCAGTCACAGTTGCGGGTGCCGCCGACGCCGCGAATGGCATTTTTCCCCAGCGTGTCGGTCAGCGGAAAGTCCAGCCCCGCATTCAGCAGCGCGGTGGTCTTACCGGCACCGGGGGCCCCCATCACCAGATACCAGGGAAGCTGATAGAGGTAGCTGGCGTTAACGCGCGCCAGCCAGCCGCCACTGTGGCGGCGGCCAAACTGCGTGCGTTTCAGCTGCATCACGGCTTCACTGAAGCGCTGATTGAGCCGCTCTTCGGTCATCTGACGCTCGGCCGGATCCTCATTGTCGGCCAGCTGGAGCTGCGTCAGCAGGCGGCTGTTAAACCAGGCGCGATAGAGTGACGGGATCAGCTGGAACAGGATCCAGAGAAAAAAGAGTGCGCCGACGGTGAGCTGGCGGGGCAGCGCCGGTTCCAGAGGACGTGACTCGTCCCATGTCCAGAACGGTCCCAGCATCCAGACCAGGCAGCTCAGCGCCGTGACGCCGATAAAACTCCACAGCAGGCGGTGGGTTAACAACAGACGAAGTGAGGCGCGCATTATCGGGCTCCCTGGTGATTACTGAGCGTTTCAGGCGCGGCAAAAAGGGTGATCTCTACGCGGCGGTTGCGGGTCCGGTTTTCGCTGCTGTCGTTGGGGAGCAGCGGGTCGCTGTCGCCGCGGCCTTCAGAGCGAACCGTATGGCCGTCAGCCAGCTGCACCTGCAGAAGCTGGGTGATGGCACGGGCGCGGGCAAAGGAGAACTCGTAGCTGGAGGCAAAGCGGCTGTTATCCACCGGATGATCGTCGGTAAACACCGACACCAGAATGGTGCCTTTGACATCATTCATCGCGGTTGAGACACGAGCCAGCAGCGCCCGGCCTACCGGATTGATGACCGTGCCCTGCTGGGCAAACAGTTTATCCGCCGGGATAATCACTTTACTGCCAAACGCGCCGTCGCTCACTTCGAGCTGACCGGCCGCGATGACATCGTTCAGGCGCTGACGCAGATCGAGCAGCGCCTGCGGCGAAGAGGGGCGACGTCCGGCGGTGATCTGCGGCAGCGGCGTCTGATAAATGGTGCGCAGCAGCGGCTCCGCCGCATTGCCGAGTCGCCAGTTCAGGCCACTGTAGATCAGGCAGCCGACCAGCGCGACCAGCATGGCGCACGCCCAGAGCGGCACCATCGGGCGGGCGAGGGTGCTCACCAGCGGATGCACCTCCACCAGCGGCGGTTGCGGGGATTCGCGCTGCGCGCGGGTTTCATCTATCAGGGTTTTCAGGCGTTTACGGATGCCGTCGCACTGGGTTCGGCCATTTTCGCTGCCGCGATAGCGCCCCTCATAGCCCAGCAGCAGGCAGTAGTGAACCACCTCCAGCAGCCAGAGGTGCTGTTGCGGGCTCTGCGAAATGCGTGACAGCAGCTGAAAAAATTTCTCGCCGCCCCAGCTTTCATTATGAAAGGTGACCAGCATGCCGTTGCCCGACCAGACGCCGCGGGTGCCCCAGGGGGTCTGGGCTGCCGCTTCATCCAGCGCGCTGCAGATGCAGTAACGCGCGCCGATAATCATCTCAAACGGCAGTCCGGCCTGTTTGCAGCGCTGTTCGAACTGACGGATTTCATCGATCAGAGACTGACGCAGCCCGGCAGGGTCGTCATGGGTGGCTGCCTGACGAATCTGCACCACCGCGTTCAGCAGGGGGGCTGCAGCCTGAAGTAACAGATTCTCATTGCCTGAGGGGGACGCCTCACGCGCAGGGGATTCCACAGTCATTACAGTGTGATCTTCCAGCTAATGGCAAATGCCTGTGCCCGCAGCACGGCACGGTGCTGCGGGCAATATGCGCCGGATTTCATAGTCAGTCTAAGATCCAGGTCGCGGTATCGTTAGTGCGGCAGGCTTTGCTGGCGCCGCCGACGGCCACACAGACCTGTTTCGCTTTGCGGGGACGGGGGCGATCGCTCTGCACGGTGGCGTCGTAACGACTGCTCTCCACGCCCGCTTTCAGTGGGACGTAACCGATTAACGGGCCATCAGCCTGGTCAGCAATCGCCAGCCAGCTGTGTTCTACATTGCCTAATACTTCAAACGGTTTACCCGTTTCGAGATAGCGAACCACCTTGCCGCCGTAGTCGGGGGAGGTCATCACGGAGGCGCCATAAAGCGCACGCCAGGTCTGATTGACCGGCTCAAAGGCAGTGGGTGCCGCGACAGCGTGTCGATGGACCAGTTTGACGCCGTTAATTTCGCTGGTGACCAGCGTATCGTCAGTGACGGGCGGCGGCGGGGCCTTACAGCCTGCCAGGGTAAGTACCGCCAGCAGTGTTAACGCAAGACTCTTTTTCACCATGTTCCTCGTGATCTCATCAAAGTATCTGCATATTGCCAGGCCCGATGCAGAAAACGCTGATTCAGGCGCCGCATCGTGCTGAAAGTCTGTTTGTTAAAAAACGGTCAGATTACATCGGGATAGTAACGCGTTTAGTCTACCTAAGACTTTTGAGATTTCAAACCATTGCGCCTGCTGCCGATGCGTGATAGCGGGCGGTTCCGGGGCGTGATATGCCCTGAAAAAAGCCGCGAATAAAGTGATAGTTAAAGCGAACTGAATGATCGCACAGACAAACTGATTGATAACGTAGCTTCCCATTCTGACACGCAATGGGTTCGATGGGAAACTATTAAGTATCACTAACCTTTTATTGCCGGAAAATTTTCCCGGCGCAGGAAAAGAATCTTTTCAAAATCAGAATATCCGGGGCGGTTTATGCCGCTTTTTTTCGGAAAGCGGCACGCCTTTTGCTTCAGAAGGATTTTACGGCGCGGAGAGATGAAAAATGGCTGACGCCCTGGCCTGGCTGCAGGCTTCACGTGAGAGCGATATCGCCAGCCTGCAGCGGCTGCTTCAGACCGGCGAGCTGATGGCCGCCGTCAGCGAACTGGTTCATCGGCTGCAGCGGGAACGCGGCGCCACTAACCTCTGGCTCTGCTCGGACGGTGCGCTGTTCAGCGCAGAGCGCGGCGCCCGTCAGCAGGCGGTGAGTGAGGCGCTGCAGCACTTTTATCAGGCCCTTCCGCCCGCCGTGGCCCAGCCTGGCTTCAGCCGCTTCTGCAACCTGATTGCCACCGCCCTGCAGGCGCTGGAGGGGTTACCCGCGCTGCGTCAGCAGATCAGCCTGCGTGAACGTGAGCAGGCCGCCGCGATGGCTGCCTTTAATCAGGTGATCCGCACCTTACTGAACCTGGTGTTTGAGGCGGCCGACACCGCCAGCCATCCCGACATCTCCCGCGCGCTGATCGCCCTGTTCAGTTTTATGCAGGGCAAAGAGCTGGCCGGGCAGGAGCGGGCTATCGGTTCCGCCGGTTTTGCGGCGCGACAGTTTACCGACGGGCAGCGCAGCCAGATGGTGGCGCTGATTGCGGCGCAGGAGCAGAGTTTTACCACTTTCCGGCAGTTTGCCGACAGCACCGCCTGTGAACGCTGGCAGCCGCTGGCCCAGGCCAGCCGGGACATCGAACGTCTGCGGCGTATCGCCTGCACCGGTGGCCCCTGTGAGGAGAACGGTGCACTGCACTGGTTTTCTCTGCTCTCAGAGCGGCTGGATCAGATGAAAACGCTGGAGGATGCCCTGACGGTCACGCTGATGCAGCGCTGTCGCGCGGCCATCGATCAGGCGCAGCAGCAGGCGACAGGGCAGGTTGTCCAGGGGGAGAGCACCTTTGCGCTCTATGTTTCCGGCGCTGACTGGCTGCCCGGCGCGGCGGCGCTCGACAGTGACGGACTGGCACCCCAGCTCGGGCGCTCGGTGCTGTCGCTGATTAGCGAGCAGTCGCAGCGTCTGCAGCAGCAGGCGGATGAGCTGGCATCGATGCGCGCCTCCCTCGACGAGCGGCGGGTGGTCGATCAGGCCAAACACTGGCTGATGCAGCAGCAGGGGTTCAGCGAAGAGGCCGCGTGGCAGGCGCTGCGCAAAAGTGCCATGAATCAGAACAAGCGGATCGTGGAGATCGCGCAGGCGGTGCTGGCGGTCGCCGCGACGCTGCGCAGCTAACCCGGAAGAGGTAGCTGCACAACCGCCGTGCGCAACCTGCGTCACAAACGTGCAAAAACGGTCAGATTTTCAGCAGAGGGAGGCCGGTGAACCGCCATTGACGGCGTTGAAAAAACTGGCACACCCTTTGCTTTAACCTTACAGAGAGTATGCATTGCGCCCGCCAATGGCGGTGGGATCAGTGCTTTGGATAAAGGCGTCCATCCGCAGACTTCGGTCTGTCGGAGGACGCCTTTTTTTATTTCTGTTCAGGGGCAACATGATGAGCAAACCGTCATTTTCACTGACACGACGTCAGGCACTGCTTTCCGGCGCGGCGCTGGGCGCAGCCTGGATCATACCGGGATTACGCAATGCGGTCTGGGCGGCCGGGTCGGACGCGCCGGAAAAAGCGCAGGTGCGAGTCGGGTTTATTCCGCTGACCGACTGTGCACCGGTGGTGATGGCGTCGGTGAAAGGCTTCGACAAAAAGTATGGCCTGACGCTGCAGGTCAGCAAAGAGGCGAGCTGGGCAGCGGTGCGCGACAAGCTGACCTCCGGTGAACTGGATGCGGCGCACGTGCTTTACGGCATGATCTACGCGCTGCAGCTCGGCGTGGCGGGGCCACAGCACGACATGGCCAACCTGATGACGCTCAACCATAACGGCCAGGCCATTACCCTGTCGAACCAGCTGAAGGGCCAGGGCGTGACCGATCTGGCGAGCCTGAAAAAGGCGGTCGACAGCCGCCCCAAAGGCAGTCTGACCTTCGCCCACACCTTTCCCACCAGCACCCACGCGATGTGGCTCTACTACTGGCTGGCCAGTGCCGGAATTAATCCGTTTGAGGATATCCGCACCGTGGTTGTGCCGCCGCCGCAGATGGTGATGAACATGAAGATCGGCAACATGAGTGGCTTCTGCGTCGGTGAGCCGTGGAACCAGCGTGCCATCAGCGACAGCATCGGCTTTACCGCCGCCACCAGCCAGCAGATCTGGCCGGAGCATCCGGAGAAAGTGCTCGGCACCCGCGCGCAGTGGGTGAAAGAGAACCCCAACACCGCCCGTGCACTGACCGCCGCCGTGCTGGACGCCGCGCGCTGGATCGACGCCTCAGACGATAACCGCCGCGAAACCGCGCAGGTGCTGGCCGGACGCGCCTGGATCAACACCCGCGTCGACACTCTGCAGGGGCGGATGCTGGGCCAGTATGAGAACGGTCTGGGCCAGACGTGGCAGGACGCCCATCCGATGCGCTTTTTCGACAACGGCAACGTCAGTTTTCCGTGGCTCTCCGACGGCATGTGGTTCCTGACCCAGATGAAACGCTGGGGCCTGCTCACCCACGATCCCGATTACCTCGCGGTGGCCCGCCAGATCAACCGCCTCGATATCTATAAAGAGGCGGCCAGCGCGGTGGGCCAGGTTGCCGTGCCCGGCAGTGAGATGCGCAGCAGCACCCTGATCGACGGCAAAGTCTGGGATGGCAGTGACCCTGCCGCCTACGCCGCCAGTTTCGCTATCAAACGTTAAGAGAGGTTGTTATGAAAACTGACGCGCGCGCCGTGGCGCAGCCGGTGAACCCCCCGAGCCGTGCCACCGTGATCCCGTTACAGGTCACCCCAAAAATCGCGCCCCGTCCGGCGCGTCTGCGGCCTCTGCTGCAGCGCACCATTCCGGCCGCGGGCGGCCTGCTGCTGCTCCTGCTGGTGTGGCAGCTCGCCGCGCTGGCGGAACCGGCGTTTCCGTCGCCTTACTTGACCTGGCAGGCCGCGCAGACCCTGTTCGCCGATCCGTTCTACAGCAACGGTCCCAACGACCAGGGCATCGGCTGGAACGTGCTGGCCTCGCTGCAGCGCGTCGCCATCGGCTTTGGCCTCGCCGCGCTGGTGGGCATTCCGGCAGGCTTTCTGCTCGGGCGGTTCACCTTTCTCGCCCGGATGGGCAATCCGGTCATCGCCCTGCTGCGCCCGGTGAGTCCACTGGCCTGGCTGCCAATTGGCCTGCTGCTGTTTCAGCGCGCCGAGCCGGCGGCCAGCTGGACCATTTTCATCTGTTCCATCTGGCCGATGATTATCAACACCGCCGAAGGCGTGCAGCGCATTCCGCAGGATTACCTCAACGTGGCGCGGGTGTTACAGCTCTCTGAATGGACGGTGATGCGCCGTATTCTGCTGCCCGCCGTGCTGCCCGCTGTCCTTACCGGGGTGCGCCTCTCTATCGGCATCGCCTGGCTGGTGATCGTCGCCGCTGAAATGCTGACCGGCGGACTGGGCATCGGCTTCTGGATCTGGAATGAGTGGAACAACCTCAACGTGGCCAACATCCTGATCGCCATTCTGATTATCGGCGTGGTCGGCCTGCTGCTGGAGCAGGGGCTGATGCTGCTGGTGCGTCGCTTCAGCTGGGAAAAATAAGGGGAAGAGCATGAAACACATTATTCGCGTTCAGCAGGTGAGCCAGCGTTTTAACACCGCCAGCGGCGAGTTCCTGGCCCTCGACAACGTCAGTTTTGATCTCCACGAAGGCGAAACCCTGAGCCTGATCGGTCACTCCGGCTGCGGCAAATCGACGCTGCTCAACCTGATCGCCGGGTTGACCCGCCCCAGCAGCGGCGTGCTGCTGTGTGACAACCGTGAGATTACCGGTCCCGGCCCGGAGCGCGCCGTGGTGTTTCAGAACCATTCGCTGCTGCCGTGGCTGACGGCCTTTCAGAACGTCGAGCTGGCGGTGCAGCAGGTGTTTAAAGGACGTCTCACCCGCGCGGAGATGCACGACTGGATCGAGCACAACCTGAATCGGGTGCAGATGAGCCACGCCATGCACAAGCGGCCAGGCGAAATCTCCGGCGGCATGAAGCAGCGCGTCGGCATTGCACGGGCGCTGGCGATGAAGCCACGCGTGCTGCTGCTGGATGAGCCGTTTGGCGCGCTGGACGCCTTAACCCGCGCCCATCTGCAGGACAGCGTGATGCGCATTCAGCAGGAGCTGAACACCAGCATCGTGCTGATTACCCATGACGTCGATGAGGCGGTGCTGCTCTCCGATCGGGTGCTGATGATGACCAATGGCCCTGCCGCGCAGATTGGCGAGATCCTCACCGTCGATCTGCCGCGTCCCCGCGCCAGAGTGGCGCTGGCCGATGAGCCGCGCTATCACCAGTTGCGCCAGAAGGTGCTGCATTTCCTCTATGAAAAACAGACCACGGCGGCATAGGGAGCAGACCATGAGGCAACGGTTGCTGGTGATAGGCAATGGCATGGCAGGGATGCAGATGGTGGAGCGGCTGGTGCAGCGTGCGCCGCAGCGCTTTGCTATCACGGTCATTGGCCGCGAGCCGCACGGCAACTACAACCGCGTGCTGCTCTCGCCGGTGCTGGCCGGGGAAATGGTGTTCGATGAAACCCTGATCCATGACCCTGACTGGTATCAGCGGCACGGCGTCACGCTGCTGAGCGGTGAAACCGTGCTGCAGATCGATCTGGCGGCCCGCACGCTGCAGACCTGTCAGCGCCGGCTCGGCTGGGATCGGCTGGTGTTTGCCACCGGCTCACGGCCGCGCCGTCCTGCGATCCCCGGCATTGAGGGCGATAACGTCGTGACGTTTCGCAGTATTGCAGATGTCCGGCAGCTGCTGGCGGGTGAGGGGCCGGTCGTGGTGCTGGGTGGCGGCTATCTCGGAATTGAAGCCGCGGCGGCGCTGCGCGCCCGGGGACGGGCGGTGACGCTGGTTCATCACAAGCCCTGGCTGCTGGATCGCCAGCTGGATGCACAGGCGGGCGGGCTGTTACAGGCGGCTCTGGAGCAGCGCGGTATCCGCTGTCTGCTGAACAGCGGCATTGCGGCCATCGGCAAAGCAGATGTGACGCTGACGGATGGCCAGCGCTGCGCCGCTCGTCAGGTGGTGATCGCCATCGGCGTTGAGCCGGAGGTGACGCTGGCCAGGGCGGCGGGGCTGCCCTGTCAGCGCGGCATTCTGGTCGATGGCCAGCTGCGCAGCGCGGTCAGCGGGGTGTATGCCGTGGGCGAGTGTTGTGAACACCAGGGTGAAACCCTGGGGCTGGTGGCCCCCTGCCTGGCGCAGGCTGAGATTCTGGCCGCGCAGCTGGCGGGATCGCCGCAGCCCGATTTCGTCAGTCAGCCGCTGGCGACCCGGCTCAAAGTCAGCGGCATTTCGCTGTTCAGCGCCGGGGATATCAGTGAGGGGGAATCCCTCCACAGTTTCGATCCGCTTTCCGGCGACTATCGCCGTCTGTTTCTTCGCCAGGGCCGCCTGCGCGGGGTGCTGCTCTCTGGCGACACCCGGCAGGGCCCGGCACTGCTGGCGCGTCTGCAGCGGGGCGAGGCGGTCACGCTTAACGCCCTGTTCGACCCCGATCAACCTGAACCGCAGCCGCAGGCTGCAGAGAGTCCTGAGATGAGTAAACCCGTATTAGCCGTGGTCGGTCACGGTATGGTCAGTCACTACTTTCTTGAGCAACTCGTTGCCCGCCAGCTGCATCAGCACTACCACATCGTGGTGTACGGCGAGGAGTTGCAGCCGGCGTACGATCGGGTTCATCTCTCCGACTACTTCAGCGGCAAAGCGGCGGACGCGCTGTCGCTGGTCAGCGCAGACTTTTTTGCCCTGCAGGGGATTGAACTGCGCAGCGGCTGTCAGGTGGTGGCAATCGATCGGGCGCAGCGCAGCCTGCGCGACAGCGCGGGCAATGAGCTGGCGTGGGACAGGCTGGTGCTGGCAACCGGTTCACGCGCGTTTGTGCCGCCGGTGCCGGGCCACGATGGCGACCGCTGCTTTGTCTACCGCACCCTGGACGATCTGGATGCGATCGCAGCCTGCGCCCGCCACAGTCAGCGCGGTGTGGTGATTGGCGGCGGCCTGCTCGGTCTGGAGGCAGCGAACGCCCTGAAGCAGCTCGGGCTGGAAACCCACGTGGTGGAGTTTGCGCCACGGCTGATGGCGGTGCAGCTGGATGAGGGCGGGGCGCTGATGCTGCGCCAGAAGATCGATGCGCTGGGCGTCACGGTTCACACCTCGAAGCAGACCAACATCATTGAGCCGCAGCCGGACGGCAGCGTGGTGCTGCGGTTTGCCGACGGCAGCGCGCTGCCCACCGATCTGGTGCTCTTCTCCGCCGGTATCCGGCCGCGGGATGAGCTGGCGCGGGAGGCGGGCCTGACGCTCGGCCCCCGCGGCGGCATTGAAATTAACGACAGCTGCCAGACCAGCGATGCGGCGATCTTTGCCATTGGCGAATGCGCCTTGTGGAACGGGCAGATTTTCGGGCTGGTCGCCCCCGGTTACCAGATGGCACGGGTGCTTGCCGGACATCTGGCTGGAGAGCCTGCGGCCTTCAGCGGTGCCGACATGAGCACAAAACTGAAGCTGCTGGGGGTGGAGGTGGCGTCGTTCGGCGACGCGCACGGGCGCACGCCGGGCAGCCAGCACTATTACTGGAGTGATGGCCCTAAAGGCATCTACAAAAAGATCGTGGTCTCCGCGGATAACACCCGGCTGCTGGGGGGCGTGCTGGTGGGCGACAGCAGTGAGTACACCTCGCTGCTGCAGATGATGCTCAATGCATTGCCGCTGCCCGCAACCCCGGAAAGCCTGATCCTGCCTGCGCTGGGCGGTGCGACGAAAGCGCCCGGCGTCGCGGCGCTGCCCGACAGTGCGCAGGTCTGCTCCTGCCACAACGTCAGCAAGGGCGATATCTGTGCGGCGGTTCAGGCCGGATGCGGGGAGATGAGCAGTATCAAAAGCTGCACCCGAGCCGCCACCGGCTGCGGCGGCTGCGCGGCACTGGTGAAGCAGGTCATGGAGTATGAACTGGAAAACCTCGGCGTAGAGGTGAAGAAGGATGTCTGCGACCATTTCAGCTATTCGCGTCAGGAGCTGTATCACCTGGTGCGGGCGGGGGAGTTCAGAACCTTCGATGCGCTGCTGGCGTCTCACGGCAAAGGCCAGGGCTGCGAAGTGTGCAAACCGCTGGTGGCATCGCTGCTCGCTTCCTGCTGGAACGACTACCTGCTCAGACCGGCGCATCTGCCGTTGCAGGACACCAACGATCGCTACTTCGCCAACATCCAGAAAGATGGCACCTACTCCGTCGTGCCGCGCGTGCCGGGGGGCGAAATCACGCCGCAGGGGCTGATTGCCATTGGTGAGGTGGCGGCGCGCTACGATCTCTACACCAAAATCACCGGCGGCCAGCGTATCGATCTGTTTGGCGCGCGGCTCGACCAGCTGCCCGACATCTGGCAGACGCTGCTCGACGCCGGGTTTGAAACCGGTCACGCCTATGGCAAGTCGCTGCGCACCGTGAAGTCCTGCGTCGGATCGACCTGGTGCCGCTATGGCGTGCAGGACTCGACCGCCTTCGCTATCGCCCTGGAGAACCGCTACAAGGGACTGCGCGCGCCGCACAAGATCAAGATGGCGGTCTCCGGCTGCACCCGCGAATGCGCCGAGGCGCAGAGCAAGGATATCGGGGTGATCGCCACTGACAAGGGCTGGAACCTCTACGTCTGCGGCAATGGCGGCATGAAGCCGCGTCACGCCGACCTCTTCGCCAGCGATCTCGATGATGCCACGCTGTTGCGCTATGTGGATCGCCTGCTGATGTTCTATATCCGTACCGCCGATCGTCTGCAGCGTACCAGCGTCTGGATGGACAATCTGGAGGGCGGTCTGGACTATCTGCGGCAGGTGATCATCGAGGATAGCCTCGGGCTGGGCGCGACGCTGGAGGCGGAGATGCAGCAGGTGGTCGACGCTTACCAGTGCGAGTGGCAGACCACGCTGGCGGACCCGTCGCGCCTGGCGCTGTTCACCCCAACCCTCAACAGCGCGCAGCCGGATGAGACGCTGCACTACAGCCGGGTGCGCGGTCAGCGTCAGCCTGAAGCGGTGGCCGCGCGGCCGCTGTTACAGCTGCCCGCCGAGCCGTGGAGTGCCATCTGTACGCTGGAGGCGATTCCGCCTCAGGCGGGGATCGGTGCGCGCCTCGGCAGCGAACGGGTGGCCCTGTTCCGCTTTGGCGAGACGCTCTATGCGCTGGAGGATCGCGAGCCCGGCAGCGATGCCAGCGTGCTGTCGCGCGGGATTCTGGGCGATGTGGGCGGCGAACCGGTGGTGATCTCCCCGCTCTATAAACAGCGGGTGCGGCTGCGTGACGGACAGAGCCTGGATAACCCGCAGCATCAGCTGCGCTGCTGGCCGGTGAAGCTGGAAGCGGGGCAGATCTGGCTGGCAAACCGTCCGCTTAACCCGCTGGCGCAGGCATCATGAACAGCACCTGTCCCTATTGTGGCGTGGGCTGTGGCGTCTGCGTCACGCCGCAGGGTTCGCAGCAGGCCGTTGTCACCGGCGATCCGCACCATCCTGCCAGCCTGGGCCGGTTATGCGTCAAGGGCGCGGCGCTGGGCGAGACGCTGACCCCGGAAGGCCGGTTGCTGACGGCCAGGGTCGACGGCCAGCCGGTCAGCCTGACATCCGCGCTGGATGCGGCGGCGGCGGGGCTGCGCGCGGTGATCGATCGCTATGGGCCGGAGGCGGTAGCGTTTTACGGCTCCGGTCAGCTGCTGACCGAGGATTACTACGTCGCCAATAAACTGATGAAGGGCTACATCGGCGCCGCCAACATCGACACCAATTCGCGGCTCTGTATGGCGTCCGCCGTGGTGGGATATAAGCGGGCGCTGGGCGCGGACGCTGTGCCCTGCTGTTATGAGGATCTGGAGCAGGCCGATCTGGTGCTGCTGGTCGGCTCTAACGCCGCCTGGGCGCACCCGGTCGTCTGGCAGCGGCTGATGCAGGCGAAGCAGCAGCGTCCGGCGATGCGCATCGTGGTGCTGGACCCGCGCCGGACCGCGAGCGGCGATCAGGCTGATCTGCACCTGCCGCTGCGTCCCGGCAGCGATGCGGTGCTGTTTTCCGGCCTGCTGCACTGGCTGGCACAGACGAAGGGCCTGGATGCCAGCATGCTGCCGCACCTCAACGGCGTCTCAGAGACGCTGGCCGCGGCGGCGGCGTGGGATGTGGTTCGGGTGGCGGTGGAGTGCGATTTAACCGTGCAGCAGGTGACGCACTTTTTCCGTCTGTTCAGTGAGCACGATCGGGTGCTGACGCTCTGGTGTATGGGGATCAATCAGTCCGTCACCGGCAGCGACAACAATCAGGCCATCCTCAATCTGCATCTGCTGAGCGGCAAAATAGGCCGCCCGGGCTGCGGTCCCTTTTCGCTGACCGGACAGCCAAATGCCATGGGTGGCCGCGAGGTGGGCGGGCTGGCGAACCAGCTGGCGGCGCACATGACGTTTACCGCAGAAGATTGCGACCGGGTGCAGCGTTTCTGGCGCAGTCCGGTGATAGCCCGCCAGCCGGGGCTGACCGCGCTGGAACTGTTCAGGGCGATCGGGGAGGGCAGCGTGAAAGCGGTGTGGATAATGGGGACCAACCCGGCGGTGTCGATGCCTGAGGGCAATCGGGTGGCGCAGGCGCTGGCGGCCTGTCCGCTGGTGATTGTGTCCGATGTGATGGCGCAGACTGACACCAGCGCCTTTGCCGATATCATGCTGCCTGCCCAGGGCTGGGGCGAGAAGAGTGGCACCGTGACCAACTCAGAGCGGCGGATTTCACGTCAGCGCGCTTTCGTCAGCGCACCGGGTGATACCCGGCCAGACTGGTGGCTGCTGGCTCAGGTGGCGCAGCGGTTAGGGTTCAGTGAGGGGTTTAACTGGCAGCATCCGTCGGAGATCTTCCGCGAACATGCTGCGCTGTCCGGTTTTGAGAACGGGGGGCAGCGGGCATTCGATATCAGCGGGCTGGCGCAGCTGAGTCAGGCGGAGTACGACGCGCTGCATCCGGTGCAGTGGCCGGTAAACGCTGACCACCCCCGGGGCTGCGCCCGGCTGTTCAGCGATCGGCGCTTTTATCATCCGGACGGTAAAGCGCAGCTACGGGTGCCGGCAACGCCGCACGCTGTGCCGCGTGATGCGGCTTATCCGCTGCTGATGAACAGCGGCCGGGTGCGCGACCAGTGGCATACCATGACCCGGACCGGGCTGGTGCCGCGCCTGATGCAGCATTGTGATGAGCCGTTTGCGGCACTGCATCCGGCGGATGCCGTGCAGTATGGTGTGACGCCGGGCGGGCTGGCGCGGGTGCAGTCGCAGCAGGGCTGGATCAGCGTGCGGGTGCGTGCGGATGCCGGGATGCGGCGTGGCGAGCTGTTTGTGCCGATGCACTGGAACCGGCAGTTCAGTCAGCAGGGGCACGTCGACATGCTGGTTGCCGCCCGGGCCTGCCCTTTTTCCGGGCAGCCTGCGCTGAAGCAGACGCCCGTGCGCATCCTGCCGCTGGCGGTGAAGTGGCAGGGCTGGCTTTGGCAGCGCGGGATGACACCGCCCGCCGGATTGCGTTACTGGGCGCGCGTGCCCTATCCGGCGGTGCAGCGGTTTGCGGTGGCGGGCGAGGGTTCGCCGCAGGCGTGGCTGGCCGGTCATGCGGATCTGACCGGTTGTGAGCTGCAGGTCGCCACCGGCAGCGGCAGTGATTACCGGCTGCTGGCCTGGCGCGACGGCGCGTTGCAGCTGGCGTTTTACGCCGGCACAGCGCAGCCGGCGCTGGAGAGTGCGTTTGTCGCGGCGGCCTTCCTGACTGCCCCGCAGGATGCGGCCGGGCGGCACAGCGTGCTGGCCGGTCGGGCCGCAGAGGGCAGGGCGACGGGCCGGATAATCTGCAGCTGTATGGCGGTGGGTGAGCAGGCGATTTTGCAGGCGATGGCGCAGGGGTGCCGGTCGACTCAGGCGCTGGGCGAGAGGCTGAAGTGCGGCACACAGTGCGGCTCCTGTATTCCGGAGCTGAAGCAGCTGTTGTTGTCTGACGTGGTGGTGGAGGAATGATGACGCGGGCAATTGATTCTCTGGATAAGTTACTGGCTCCGGCCGGTGCGGGCGGGCAGGCGGGCAGGGTCTGGCTGGTTGGTGCCGGGCCGGGTGATGTGGATCTGCTGACGGTGAAGGCATTGCGGTTGCTGCAGCGTGCGGAGGTGGTGGTGTATGACCGGCTGGTGAGCGACGCGGTGATGGCGGAGGTGCCGGAGAGCGCGTTGTCGATTGACGTGGGCAAGCAGCCGGGCGCGCATGGTCTGAAGCAGGCGCAGATCAACCAGCTGCTGGTGGATCTGGCGCGCAGCGGGCGCAACGTGATCCGGCTGAAAGGCGGCGATCCCTTTATTTTTGGTCGCGGTGGCGAGGAGATGGTGAGCCTGCAGCAGGCCGGAATCCGTTGTGAGGTGGTGCCGGGGATCACCGCGGCGGTGGGCTGTGCGGCGGCCAGCGGCATCCCGTTAACGCACCGGGATTGCGCACAGTCGTTGCGGTTGATTACCGGGCATGGGCGGCTGGGCGAGCCGCAGCTGGATGCGGCTGCGCTGGCGGCGGTGAATGAGACGCTGGTGTTCTATATGGGGCTGAGCTGGAGTGCCTCGATCAGTGCGCAGCTCCAGGCGCACGGGCGCGACAGGGAGACGCCGGTGGCGATTATCGAGAAGGGGACCCGGCCGGATCAGCGGGTGCTGATCACCACCCTGGGCGGGCTGGCGGAGACGGTGGCGCAGGCGCAGCCGGTGTCGCCGTCGCTGCTGATGGTGGGGGACGTCGTGCGGTTTTACCGGGCAGATTTGCAGGCGCAGGGCGTTGTGCGTGCAGCAGGCGCAGGCTGGAGCGGGCTGTGAGGGCGGGGCGTCGTGCAGCAGGGGCAGGCTGTGAGAGCGGTGCGTCGTGCAGGAAAGGCCTGCCTGATCGCAAAGGATTCCCGCCTCCCTGCGGATTGGGCTCGCCCTCCCTGGCTCGCACACTTTGCTCTTCAGGCAGGCCTTACCTGCCCGGCTGACGGCGGTGCTTTCTTTAGCTCAAAACGCTGCGTGCTAATCCGTTACATCGCCCGCTTCATGGGTAGAGGGGCCACCAGCACTTTCACGCCCAGCGCTTCGAACGCGCTGACCTGAGCGGCGCTGATGCCGCTGTCGGTAATCAGATAGTGAATGTGGCTCCAGTCGCAGGGCAGCGCAAACATCGATACTTTGTCGATTTTGCTCGAATCGGCGACCACGTAAACCGTGCTGGCCGATTTGATCATCGCCAGTTTTACCTTGATGTCGGTTTCACTGGGGAAGCTCAGGCCGAGACGCGGCGAAATGCAGGCGGTGGCCAGAAAGAGTTTTTCAGCCAGCACGTTCTCAAAGAAACTGGCCGCTTTTTCGCCAGAGGTGGAGAGCGTCGGAAATTTAAAGGTGCCCCCGGTGAGCAGGATGTTGATCCCCGGCTCGCCACCCAGCTTCAGGGCGATATTCACGGCGGTCGTTACCACGGAGAGACGCCGGATATGGCTGAGGGCATCAGTGATGGCCGTGGTGGTGGTGCCGGAATCGAAAATCACCGTATCGCCATTTTCGATGTGCTGCGCCGCCAGTCGGCCAATTGCCTCTTTCTCTTCCAGATGTGTCTGCCGCTCCAGCAGCATTGCACCGCTGTTCTGTTTACCGGTCATCAGGGTCGCGCCGCCGTGATAGCGCTGTACAAACCCCTGTTTTTGCAGCATACGCAGGTCGCTGCGCAGGGTGGCCTCCGTCAGCCCAAAGGTCTCCGTCAGGGCTTTAACCGTGACGGTGCCATCCTCACGGATCATCTCCAGAATTTTCTCGCGGCGTTGCTGCATGTCAGCGAACTGCTCACTTTTGCTTTTCAATCGAAATGCTCCCTTTTCCAGTGACCTGACGGGTCGGGCAAACAGGCTCTTTGTGGCTGAGTTTAACGCGCCCTTTTTCTGAATGCGAGATGGCCCGGCGCGTCATTGATTTTCGAATGAAAATAAAAAGCAGACAGGTTGTTGAATCTCGCACGCTTTCCGGAACGCGCCTGTCAGGCTTTATTTCACAACTGCAAGCCAGATCACGCCTTTTCAATCAGATAAGCGGCGCGGGCTGTGAGATGGTCGAAATTTGATCTGCTCCACATATCATTTCTTTTCGATAGCATATATTTTTGTTCGAAAATGAGTAAGCCAACGGCATCAGCAAAAATCTGAGGGGAAGAGTGGGATGAGTGGTGAATATGACGTAAACCTGCGCTACGGCGTGGATACTGCCCTGAATCTGGGTGACAAAGTGGCCGTCGTGACCGGCGGGCTGGGCGGGATTGCGATGGCCACCAACGGCATGCTGCTGGAGAAGGGGGCGCGTCTGGCACTGCTCTATCCGCCGTTTGAAGCGGAGAAGGTTGCCAGTCTGCAGAAGGACTTTGCCGCCGACCGGGTCCGGTTTGTCTGCTGTGACGTCACCGACCCCGCCTCTGTCGACGCCGCCTTTGAGACGGTGGCTGCCCACTATGGCCGCATCGACATTCTGGTGAACTGCGCAGGCTACGTGATGCTGCAGCCGGTGGTGGAGACAGACTTTGCCGAGTGGCAGAAGCAGATCGCCGTCAACCTCACCGGGCCTTTTCTCTGCTCACAGGCGGCTGCACGACTGATGATCCGGGCGGGTGCGGGCGGCAAAATTATCAATATCGCCTCGCAGGCTGCCTCGATCGCTATCGACAACCATGTCGCCTACACCTCAGCCAAAGCGGGCCTGCTCGGCATGACCAAAGTCATGGCGAAAGAGTTTGCCCCGCATCGTATCAACGTAAACACCCTGTCGCCCACCGTGGTGCTGACGCCAATGGGCGAAAAAGCGTGGCGCGGCGAGAAGGGCGAGCAGATGAAAAAGCTGATCCCGCTGGGACGCTTTGCCTACACCGACGAGATCGCCGCCGCCGTGCTCTTTTTCGCCAGCAACGGCAGCGACATGATTACCGGCGCGGACCTGATGATCGATGGGGGCTTCACGATCTGGTAACGCCACGCTGACACCCGGGAATGAACACCCTGACATAACGATAAGCGAGAACATCATGAAAAACCGTACCCTGCTGTGTAGTGCCGTGGCTGCCTGTCTGGTTTCACAGGCGGCGTTTGCCGCCGAAAAAGGCACCATTATGATCCTGGTTAACTCACTCGATAACCCCTATTACGCGTCAGAGGCCAAAGGGGCCAATCTCAAAGCGCAGGAACTGGGCTACAAAACCACCGTGCTGTCGCATGGTGAGGATGTGAAGAAGCAGAGCGAACTGATCGACGCCGCGATTGGTAAAAAAGTGCAGGGTATCGTGCTCGATAACGCTGACTCCACTGCCAGCGTGGCGGCCATTAAAAAAGCCAAAGATGCCGGGATCCCGGTGGTGCTGATCAACCGTGAAATTCCGGTAGATGACGTGGCGCTGGCCCAGATCACCCACAACAACTTTCAGGCCGGCTCAGACGTGGCCAACGTCTTCGTGGAAAAGATGGGTGAAAAGGGTAAGTACGCCGAACTCGCCTGCAACCTGGCGGATAACAACTGCGTGACACGCTCGAAATCGTTCCATCAGGTGCTGGATCAATATCCCGACATGCAGAGCGTGGCGCGTCAGGATGCCAAAGGCACGCTGATCGACGGCAAGCGCATCATGGACAGCATCCTGCAGGCGCACCCGGATGTAAAAGGGGTTATCTGCGGCAACGGTCCGGTGGCGCTGGGGGCGATTGCGGCACTGAAAGCGGCGGGGCGTGACGACGTGATTGTGGTGGGAATTGACGGCAGCAACGACGAACGCGACGCGGTGAAAGCCGGCACGCTGAAAGCCACCGTCATGTTGCAGGCGCAGGCGATTGCCGCCGAAGGGGTGACCGATCTCGACAACTTCATTCAGAAGGGCGTGAAGCCGGAAAAACAGCGGGTGATGTTCCGCGGCATTCTGATCACCCCGGAGAATGCCAAAGGCGTTCAGGACTTCAACTACAAGTCGTAATTAACCGCTGCCGCGCCTGCGCTGGCGGGCGCCTGGGAGAAGAAGATGTCCCGAAAAGTCTGGCTGACGCTGGTGGTCACGCTGCTGAGTGGCTGCCGAATTGTGTCGCAGCAGGAGCTGGCTGACCTGAAAAATCCCCCTAACCCGAAGATGGCTGATATTGACCAGCTCTGGCAGCAGAAGCTAGTGCCGCAGCTCCAGGCGGAGGCGCGGCCCGTGTCAGCGCTGCTGACCTCAATGCGGTCAGCCAAAGATTTTGACACTGCCTGTCAGACCGACGGCTATCGCACTCAGGCGGAGAATCCCTGCATCTTCAGCGTCTCGGTACAGGGCGATGTGACGGCAGTCAACACCACCTCACGCAGCGGAAAGATGACCGTAAAAGATGAATCAGGTGACAGTGTCACTATTCAGATCGGGCCGATCATTCGTGGCACCGCGCTGCGTGATGGCTACCGGGGCGCAGGTTATCAGGATTTTAACGACCAGGTGCTGTTCGGTGACTTCGGCAAGGCGATTAATCAGCACGCCTCGCAGATGATGCAGCAGTTCGCGCCGAAGGTGGGCGATAAGGTGAAGGTGACCGGCGTGTTCAGCAGCTGGGACATTCCGCAACAGCTGCCGGATATCACCCCGGCCGCCATTTCCCGGCAATAAGGAGCGGCAGATGCAGCAACCTCAACAGCCCGGCGATGTGATTATTGAAACGCGCAACCTGTCGCGTCTTTACCCCGGCGTAACCGCACTCGATCAGGTCAACTACCGGGTTTACCGCAACAAAGTCAATGTCCTGATCGGCGAGAACGGCGCCGGGAAGTCCACCATGATGAAGATGCTGGCCGGCGTGGAGACCCCTTCATCGGGCGAGATTCTGCTGGATGGCCGGCCGGTGTCGCTTCACTCCACCCAGCAGGCGGAGAAACAGGGGATCAGCATCATTTTTCAGGAGCTGAACCTGTTTCCCAACATGAACGTCATGGACAACATCTTTATCGCCAACGAGTTTTTCCAGCGCGGGGTGATCAACGAGAAGTATCAGTATGCGCTGGCGAAGTCGCTGCTGGAGCGGCTGCAGCTGGATGTCGATCCCTTTGCGCCGCTGGGTGAGCTGGGTATCGGTCATCAGCAGCTGGTGGAGATCGCCCGGGCGCTCTCCAAGGATACCCGGGTGCTGATCATGGACGAGCCGACCAGCGCGCTCAGCCAGTCGGAGGTGAAAGTGCTGTTCAGCGTCATTGAGCAGCTCAAGCGGCGCGGCGTCACCATTATCTACATCTCCCACCGGCTGGAGGAGCTGATGGAGATCGGCGATCACATCACGATTTTCCGCGATGGCCGCTTTATCAGTGAGCGCGAGGTGCGCGACGCCAGCGTGCCGTGGATTATCGCGCAGATGGTAGGCGACCGGAAAAAACAGTTCGACTTTCAGCCTGCCCCGCAGGGGGAAACCGTGCTGGAGGTGGAGGAGCTGACTGCCCTGCATCAGAACGGAGGCTACAGGCTGAATGCGGTGAGTTTTACGTTGCGCAAGGGGGAGGTGATCGGCATCTATGGCCTGCTCGGCGCCGGTCGGACAGAACTGTTTAAAGGGCTGATTGGCCTGATGCCCTGCCAGTCGGGTCGGGTGCGGCTGGCGGGCCGCGATCTGGCCAGACGCAGCTTCCAGCAGCGGCTGAAAAGCGGTATTGCGCTGGTGCCGGAGGATCGCAAAGGCGAAGGGGTGATTGAACTGATGTCGATCACCGCCAACATGACGCTCTCGGACTTCAGCCTGCGCGGCTTTCGTCGGGCGCTGGGGCGGCTCAACCCGCGTCGCGAGCAGCAGCGGGTCAGTGAGATGATCGGCCATCTGGCGATCAAAGTCAGCGATCCCGACCTGCCGGTCACGTCGCTGAGCGGCGGTAATCAGCAGAAGGTGGTGCTGGGTAAGGCGCTGATGACCGGGCCGCAGGTGGTCCTGCTGGATGAGCCGACACGCGGGATCGACGTGGGCGCGAAGACCGATGTCTATCACCTGATTGGCAATCTGGCGCAGCAGGGGCTGGCGGTGATGTTCTCCTCCTCCGAACTGGATGAGGTGATGGCACTGGCGGACCGGATTTTAGTGATGGCCGATGGCCGGATAACGGCCGATCTGCCCCGCGCAGCGGCCACGCGCGAACACCTCATCGCGGCATCAACCCCGCAGGATTAAGCGGGCCGGAGAATCTGATGAACCAAAAATATCTGCTCTACATGTACCTGCTCAAAGCGCGCACCTTCATTGCGCTGCTGATCGTGGTCTGCTTTTTCAGCGTGATGGTACCGAACTTTCTTACCCCCTCTAACCTGCTGATCATGACGCAGCACGTGGCGATCACCGGGCTGCTGGCGATAGGGATGACGCTGGTGATCCTGACCGGCGGCATAGACCTCTCGGTGGGCGCGGTGGCCGGGATCTGCGGGATGGTGGCGGGCGCGCTGCTGACCAATGGCATTCCGCTATGGGGCGGCAACACGCTGTTCCTGAACGTGCCCGAAGTGATTCTGGTGGTAGCCCTCTTTGGCATCCTGGCCGGACTGATTAACGGCACGGTGATCACCCGGCTGGGCGTGGCGCCCTTTATCTGCACCCTGGGCATGATGTATGTGGCGCGGGGCGCGGCGCTGCTGTTTAACGATGGCGGCACCTACGCCAATCTGGTCGGGCTGCCTGCCCTGGGTAACACCGGCTTTGCCGTACTGGGGTCCGGCACCCTGCTGGGTGTCTATCTGCCTATCTGGCTGATGCTCGGCTTTTTACTGCTGGGACTCTACCTGACGCGCAAAACGCCGCTGGGGCGCTATATCTATGCCACGGGCGGCAACGAGTCCGCCGCACGGCTGGCAGGGGTGCCGATCGTCAAAGTTAAAATCTTTGTTTACGCCTTTTCCGGCCTCTGCGCCGGGCTGGTGGGGCTGGTGGTGGCGTCTCAGCTGCAGACCGCGCACCCGATGACCGGCAACATGTTTGAAATGGACGCCATCGGGGCCACCGTACTGGGCGGCACCGCGCTGGCGGGGGGACGCGGGCGCGTCTCCGGCTCGATTATTGGCGCTTTCGTTATCGTCTTCCTGGCGGATGGCATGGTGATGATGGGCGTCAGCGATTTCTGGCAGATGGTGATTAAAGGGCTGGTGATTGTCACGGCCGTGGTGATTGATCAGTTCCAGCAGCGTCTGCAAAGCAAAGTGGTGCTGCTGCGTCGCCATGAAAAAAAGCCGCAGCCGGCACCCCTCACTGATGTGCGTCACACGTAACAGGAGCAATGATGAACGGAAAACAGCAGGGAAAAACTGTCGTGATCACCGGTGCCTGCCGGGGGATTGGAGCCGGTATCGCCGCGCGGTTCGCCCGCGACGGGGCGCGGCTGGTGATGGTGTCCAACGCGGACCGGGTGTTTGCCACCGCCGACCAGCTGCGGCAGCAGTATGGCAGTGAGATTCTGGCACTGCAGGCTGACGTGACCGATGAAGCCGCGGTGCAGCAGCTCTATCAGCAGGCCGCCGAACACTTTGGTCAGATAGATGTGTCGATCCAGAATGCGGGGGTCATTACCATTGACCGGTTCGATACGCTGCCAAAAAGCGACTTTGAGCGGATTCTGGCGGTCAATACCACCGGCGTCTGGCTCTGCTGTCGTGAAGCGGCAAAATATATGGTGACGCAGCGCAGCGGCAGCCTGATCAACACCTCGTCGGGGCAGGGACGGCAGGGCTTTATCTACACGCCGCACTATGCCGCCAGCAAAATGGGGGTGATTGGCATCACGCAGAGCCTGGCGCTGGAGCTGGCCCCGTGGAACATCACGGTCAACGCCTTTTGTCCCGGTATCATTGAGAGTGAGATGTGGGATTATAACGATCGGGTCTGGGGAGCGATCCTCAGCAGCGAAAAGAAAACCTACGGCACAGGTGAGCTGATGGCGGAGTGGGTCAACAACATTCCGCTGAAGCGCGCCGGACAGCCGGAGGATGTGGCCGGACTGGTGGCCTTTCTGGCCTCCGAGGATGCGCGCTACATCACCGGTCAGACCATTAATGTGGATGGGGGGCTGATCTTCTCCTGACGGTGTCGGATGCGGCTGGCCTGCCGCGCAGGCGGGCTTTTTCAGCCAGACTTTTCTGTTATATGCACATTTTGCCGCTGCTGTCCTGCATCGCCGTCACAATATGTTAAGGTAATGATTGATAATTTGGCTTTTGTTGCAGCAACGAATCAATCAATTTACCAGGTGACATGATACGGAAAACGGGTTTTCTCGCCTTAATCACGCTGTCGCTCTCCGCGATACCCGCCGCGCACGCGTTTCAGACCGACACCGCCGTGTCAGAGACGCCATTCGACGATCCCGCGCGCTACAGCGACGCCCTGCCGACCCTCGGCAGTGCCAGCGATCAGGATGAGGCGTGGAGCAAAAAGCTGGCGGCCGTCGCCAAAAGTATCGGCGAGGCGAGCAAAAACGACAGCAACGTCACGTTTGGCCAGCAGGCGGGCATCTGGGCGTTCAATCATCTGCGGGATGAGGTGGCCGAACGGGTAGAGAGCGAAGGGCAGTCGCTGCTGTCGCCTTACGGCACTGCACAGCTCGATCTGAAAGTGGACATGGACGGAAACTTCACCGGCACCGGCGGCGATCTCTTCAGCGCCCTGGCCGATGAAAACAGCCTGCTCACCTTCAGCCAGCTTGGCCTGCACGAAACTGACGATGGGCTGGTCGGCAATGCCGGACTGGGCCAGCGCTGGGAGGCGGGTAACTGGCTGCTGGGTTACAACGGCTTTGTCGACCGCACCTTCAGCAGCGGCCTGCAGCGCGCCTCGGTCGGCACAGAGGCGTGGAGCGATTCGCTGCGCCTCTCCGCCAACTACTATCAGCCTCTCTCCGGCTGGAAAAACCTGAGCGATTCCCGGCAGCAGCGGATGGCGCGCGGCTATGACATCACCAGCCAGAGCTATCTGCCGTTTTACCGGCAGCTCGGCGTCTCCGTGAGCTATCAGCGCTATCTGGGGGAGAATGTCGATCTGTTTAACAGCGGCAACCGCTATCACAACCCTTCCGCCATGTCGTTTGGTCTCTCCTACACGCCGGTGCCTCTGGTGACGCTCTCCGCCACCCACAAAACCAGCAGCGCCGGCGAGAGCCAGGATCAGCTGGGTCTGAAGCTCAACTACCGTTTCGGCGTGGCGCTGCGCCGCCAGCTTGATGCCGATAACGTCGCTGAAGCGCACTCGCTGCGCGGCAGCCGCTACGATACGGTGACCCGCAGTGAGACGCCGGTGCTCGCCTTCCGTCAGCGTAAAACCCTGTCGGTCTTTCTGGCGACCCCGCCCTGGCAGCTCAGCAGTGGCGAGAGTCTGCCGCTGAAGCTGCAGGTGCGCGCCAGTTATGCTATCCGGGCGGTGAGCTGGCAGGGCGATACGCAGGCACTGAGCCTGACACCGCCTGCCAACAATGCCGATCCGCAGGGCTGGAGTGTGATCCTGCCGCAGTGGGATCCGTCACCCGATGCCAGCAACGAATATCGCCTGTCGGTAACGCTGGAGGACAGCAAACAGCAGCGCGTGACCTCGAACTGGATCACCCTGAAGATTGCGCCACCGATGCCGATGGATGACGTGTCGCAGAACGATCGCTTCGATCTGATGGCTCCCGGCACGGCGCTGTAACCACCTCCGCGGCCTCTGCGGCGGCGTGTCCCGGCTGCTCTGACTGAGCCGGGCGGGGGCTGAAAAGCAGTAACATCATGTTGCAATCATCAGCCGCAACTATCGCAGCAATGGATAAGGCGTGACGGGAAAATGCCGATAACTACAGCAGTTCCCACTCCTTTTCGGATTTGCTGATGCGCCTGAATGTACTGAAAACTCTGCTTCCCTCTTTTATCCGTCAGCGTGGCCTGCACGCTGCCGCGTCGTTCACGTCGCTGGGCGGCGCCATGGCCGTGATTGAGTTCACCCCGGCTGGCATTATCCGCCGGGCCAGTCCGCTGTTTCTGGCGACGATGGGATACCGGGCGGAGGAGATCGTGGGTCAGCATCACCGCATGTTCTGTCCGCCTGCGCTGGTGAACTCGGCTGAATATCAGCGTTTCTGGCAGCGCCTCGCGGCAGGGGAGAGCTTCAGCGACAAATATCTGCGGCTGGCTAACGGCATGCGCCCGGTCTGGCTGGAGGCCAGCTATATTCCGGTGACCGATCGACGCGGCCGGGTGTTCAAAATCATCAAGATCGCCGCCGATATCTCAGAGAGGATGCAGTCGTCGCTGGAGAAAGAATCCATCATTAATGCGATCAGCCGCTCGATGGCGATGATCGCTTTCAGCCCTGACGGGATTGTGCTGGAGGCAAACGACAACTTTCTCCAGGCCACCGGCTATCAGGCTGCGGAGGTGGTGGGACAGCATCACCGGCTTTTCTGTTCAGCAGAACTTTCAGGGAGCGAGGAGTACCGTCAGTTCTGGGCGCGGCTGAATCAGGGTGAATTCTTTTCGGGGCAGTTTCCCCGGCTCAACCGGCGGGGCGAACCGCTCTGGCTCAGGGCGACCTACAATCCGGTCTTCAACAGCGACGGGCAGCTCGACAAAATTGTGAAGTTCGCCACCGATGTGACTGAGCAGGTGCTGCGTAATCAGCAGGAATATGACGCGGCGCTGAACGCCTGGAATATGGCGGTTCAGACGCGGGGCAGTGCGCAGGCCGGGGCCAATGTGATTGAAAACAGCATTCAGAAGATCAGCCAGATCGCTCAGGAGATGGGCGTTGTGTCGGCCGATGTCTCGCGCCTCAACAGTCAGTCTGCCAGCATCGATGGCATGGTAGAAACCATCCGGCGTTTTGCTATGCAGACCCGACTGATCGCCCTCAATGCCGCCATTGAGGCGGCGCGGGCAGGCGCCTCGGGCCGCAGTTTTGCCGTCGTCGCGGCCGAGGTGCGCACCCTGGCCGCCAGCGTCAGCAGCGCGACTGAGGAGATCGAACGGGTTGTGGCGGGCAATAACGAACTGGCGCGAGAGGTGCTGCGCGGCATTGAAACGTCGCTGGCGAGTACCGGTCAGGGAGTGAGCCTGATGCGTGAGGCGGGCGAGGTTATCGTCAGCATTCAGAAAGATTCGGAGCGGGTCGAGAGCGCTGTGCGTGAGGTTGCCCGGGCGGCACACGGCGAGTAGTCGCGCATAAAAGGCGGGCTGAACAGTCCGCCGCAACAGCGGCCCGGCAGGGCCTGCATCCCGTCAGCCTGTCGTCCGGCAGTGCGTCTGTCAGCGCACGATGGCCATCACCACCCGTAATGCATGGGTATAGATATCTCTCTGGCCGTTGACGGAGCGCGCCTCCTGCTGCCGGAGAAACGCCAGGATCTCCTCCGCGCCCGCAGGCTGGCCAGACTTCAGCAGGCTGGCGACCGCGTGGCCGACCACGGCATGCACCTCATCCATGTCGACCGGTTTATTCGTGCTCAAAGGCGACCCCCGCGCAACAGTGTTGATCAATATTTTCTGAAAGCGGTCTGCTGAGGCGATGCCGCATACACAAGCTGGCCGCCGCCCTGATGTGTGCGGCCATCATGGTAACGCCTTCACTAATTTGTCCCGCAGTGTAGCGACCTGGGCTGTCAGATCGACGAGCTCATGGCATGCCGTGTCCATCACCGAAATCATATCTGCCGGCACGCCCGCCGCCGTCACTTTAAGCTGGTGGCCCTGCTCGGTCAGGGAGACCCATACCCGGCGCTCATCCTGGCCGGTATCACGCTGGCGGCAGATCACGCCCGCACTCTCCAGCCGCTTAAGAAGCTGACTGAGCGTGCCGGAGTCGAGCCGGACGCGCGCCCCGATTTCGGAAACGGTCAGGCGATCTTTTTCCCACAGCACCAGCAGCACCAGATACTGCGGATAGGTCAGCCCCAGCGGCTTCAGCCGTGACTGATACAGTTTCGTCATCGCGAGGGAGGCGGAGTAGAGCGCAAAGCAGAGAAACTGATCGATCGTTTCCGGTGCTGCGCCAGGCGGCGTTTCACAGATCCCCGTGGTTTCATCGTTCATATGTTTACTCATTCTGAGTCGGGGGTGGGGGGCGGCATCCTGATGCGTCTCCGCTGTAAGGGCACCGCGGTTGCTCCGGGTCGGCAACCCTGGCGGCCGCCTCGCTTTACGCTGTCAGGCTCCCGCTCTGTCGGGGGCCGTTGCGGCGGGAAGAAACCGGTTCCGTTGCCCCCGGATGGAAAGGCAAACCAGTATTGAGTCAAATTAAATTGAAGTCAACCCAACCGGCAGCCACGCCGGGTGCACAACGTGCTGAAGCGGCTGCGCGTTCAGCACGTCTCCACCCGACACGTTCGGCGCGGCGTGGTCTGCCGGAGAGCGTTAAACCGTGAAGGTCTCGACCATGCCGCGCAGATCGCGCGCCTGGGCCAGCAGTGACTGCGAGGCTGACGAGGACTCCTCCACCAGCGCGGCGTTGTTCTGGGTAACCCCATCCATCTGACTTACCGCAACGCTGACCTGAGAGATACCCTGCATCTGCTCGCTGGAGGAGAGTGAGAGGTTGTCCATCGCATCGGCCAGTTCACCGACGCGGCTGACAATCTTCAGAATACGTTCACCCGTTCCCGCCGCGACGCTCACACCGCCTTCGACCTGCGTCACGGCCTGCTCAATCAGCTGTTTGATGTCACGGGCTGCTGTGGCGCTGCGCTGGGCCAGTGAACGGACCTCACCGGCAACGACCGCAAATCCGCGACCCTCTTCACCGGCGCGCGCCGCTTCCACGGCGGCGTTGAGCGCCAGAATATTGGTCTGGAAGGCGATCCCTTCAATCACCGCGGTGATATCCCGGACCCGGACCGCACTCAGCGAAATCTCCTGCATGGTCTGCGCCAGACGATGCACATCCGCTTCGCCGTCATGGGCCAGCATGGCCGCCTCGCGCGCAGAACCCGCTGTCTGCTGCGCGCCTGCGGCATTACTTTTCACCGTGGCGGTCAGCTGCTCCATACTGGCTGCGGTTTCCTGCAGGGCCGCGGCCTGCTCTTCGGTGCGTGAAGAGAGTTCCGTGTTACCCTGGGAAATCTCATCGGCCGCCAGCGCAACCGACGCCGAGGCGTCTTTAATCTGCGTGACCATGCTGCGCAGGTGTGTCTGCATGCTGTTCAGTGAGGCGAGCAGGCTTGTCGTGTCACCCGTCCGCAGCGTGACCGGCGAGGTGAGATCACCGGCCGCGATCGCTGCCGCCAGCGTCTGCGCCTGGATCGGTTCGCCGCCCAGCTGGCGCATCAGCATCCGCACAATGAATGTGCAGGTGGCGACCGCCGCCAGCAGGGAGATGACCGTCAGGATCATCAGTATGCGGGTGGTGCGACCAATGCTGTTGCCATTCTCCACGACGGTCTCCTGGCTGCTGCGCATCTCAAGCTCGGTCAGATCGTTTATCGCCTTCAGCAGGCTTTGCTGTGCCGGTCGCGCGACGTTTAACAGATAATCTGTGACCTCCTGCTGACGGTTTTCCAGCCCCAGTTTCCCCGCCGTCATCAGCGTGGAGAGGGCCGCACCCTCGCTGGACTCAATCCGCTCCATCGCTTCCCGCCCGGCCTGCCCGGCGTCCGTTTGCATCATGCGTGCCAGCGCTTCGCGGTTGCTGATGTAAAGCGCCCGCTGTTTCTGCAGGCGTTCCCACTCAGGCTGCATCGCCTTCGGATCGGTCAGCAGGGCAAGGTTGCGCACGGCAATCGCCATATCACGGACGCCGCCCCGCATATCGAGCACCGTCTGATACTTTTTCAGCCGCACATTCACCACCTCGTTCATGCCATCGCGGGCACTGTCCAGGGCGTGAATCGCTGTGCCAGCACAGATAACTAACAGCAAAATCAGTAAACCAAAACCTGCACTCAGACGCGTTGAGATTTTCATGTGTTTTTCCGGAAGGGGTCATTAGTTAAGACGGTATCGGCCGTCAGCGGCAATTCTGGAGGGTTGCTATTAACTAAATTGAGCACTATTTATTGCCGTGCTATTCAGTGACTTGCCGGGAAGAAACCCCGCAGGGGGATTAATTTATCCGGTCGGACCTGTTAAAACGCCCGCCGCTGCCGATAGATCCCTGACTGGTATGAGTGATCAGTTCTGCCCCTGCCGGTCAGGAGCGATCCTCTGCCTCACTGTCACACAGCCAGTGATAACGCCTGATTGGTACCAGGCAAAACAAAAGGGGTCATTATTGTCAGCTACGCGCAGACCGTGTTTAACCATCACGCCCCGGTTTTTTACAGAAAAATTAAAACAACACTCTGACACCTTTCATCACCAGGAATTAACGCATGCGCCTGAAACTTTTCTGGCTCGCAATGCTGAATATTGCGACCATCTTTTTACTTTCCACATTGTGGGAATATGGGCTTGAGGCGCACCTCGCTCATCTGCTCGGCCTGAGCTATAACCTGGATTTTGAAACCAGCGAACGCTTACGGTTCATCCTGACATCGACCGCTTTCGCCGGGCTGGCGATGGTGATTCCGGCGCTGCTGATTGCGGGTCTGATCCGCAAAATGCTGCTGGCCGAAAAAAATGCGCTCAGGCTGGCCGGAACCGATGCGCTGACCGGCGTACTCAATCGCCGATCGTTCAATGCGCATATCGCCGCGCTGGATGCCTGTGGGATGCCCTATACCCTGACGCTGCTTAATATCGATGATTTCAAAACTATCAACGATCTCAACGGCCATCGTCAGGGGGACACTATCCTGGTGGCGCTCGCGTCGATGCTGACCGCGTCGGCTGGCACGGAAAGTCAGGTGTTTCGCATCGGTGGCGATGAGTTTGCCCTGGTCGTGGCGGCGTCTCAGGCCGAGCAGGCGCTGCTGGAGGCCGGCAGGATCTGTGAGCATGCCTCATCCATCCGCACCGGGCCGCATACCGTTATGCACCTCTCTGCCGGTATTGCCAGTTCTGACTGTCCGGGACAGGAGGATGTGGTGCGGGCCGCCGATCTGGCGCTCTGTGAGGCGAAGCGCAATAAAGAGGCCTCTCTGGCCCGTTTCACGCCAGATATGGCGCTGCGCTTCCTGCAGCGGGAGAAGCTGGAGCATGAGGTCGCCGCCGCCGTCAGCGGGCATGCCATCGTGCCTTTCCTGCAGCCGCTGGTTTCGCTGCGCACCGGCAACATCACCGGGTTTGAGATCCTGGCGCGCTGGATCACCGCCTCCGGTCAGACGGTGGCACCCGCGCAGTTTCTGCCCGTGGTGGAGCGGCTCGGGCTGATGGACAGCCTGACCGTGGCGCTGCTGCAGGATGCCGTCAGCGCCACGCGGGCATGGCCTGCCGGGCTCGGTCTGTCGCTGAATATCACCCCGGAGCAGCTGCTGAGACCTGCGCTGACCAACTGCCTCTCCGCCATTATGCAGCAGGCCGGGCCGGTGATGCTGGAGCTCGAAATCACTGAACAGAACGTGATGGCGATCTCCGACGATGCCCGTCAGGCGATCAGACGCCTCAGGGAGGAGGGGATTGGGGTCGTGCTGGATGATTTTGGCACCGGCTACTCCAACCTGTCGGTGCTGCTGGGGCTGGGGATTACCAAAATCAAAATCGATCAGTCGTTTATTGCCGGGATCGTCACCGGGTCGGAGCAGCGCAAGGTGGTGGAAACCCTGCTGACGCTCTGTCAGGAGCTGAACGTCATCATTACCGCAGAAGGTATTGAGGATGTCTCAACGCTGAGATGGCTGAGAAAGCGCGGTTGTGACTACGGTCAGGGCTATCTCTTCAGTCGTCCGATACCGGCTGAGCAGGCTACACTGCTGCTGGCGTCGGCGGATGCAGAGGGATTCATTCAGGAAGCCGCCGTCTCCGTTATTGAGCCAGACCCGGAGGCTCAGCTGGCACAGCGATAAAAAACGGGCCCGGCAGCGTGTGCCGGGCCGCACGGGCATCAGAACTGATAGATCAGACCCACGGCCGTAATATCATCCGTGGCCAGTTTAAGCGGGTTGTTGTCTTTCAACAGGTTGATGCGGTATTCGCCATAGACCGACATATTCTTGTTGAAGTAGTAGGTCGCACCCACCGCGGTGTATTTGACAATGTCGGCGTCGCCGATATTCTCAATCTCTTTACCTTTCGATGAGACGTAACCCACAGACGGACGGAAACCATTCAGGAACTGATACTGAGCAACGGCTTCAAAGTTCTGCGCCTTGTTTGCGAAACCGTTGGTGATCGGCGTGGCGTTCAGGGTTTCACCATACATCGCGGCCAGATAAACCTGGTTCGCATCATATTTCACTGAGGTCGCCCAGTGCTGCGCTTTTTCGCCTTCACCGCGTGGGGCGGCGTTCTGCGCCGTTGTGCGATCCAGGCTGGCAAAGGCGCCGGCGAAGCTCAGGCCGAAATCGAAGTCATAAGAGGCAGAGAGGGCAAAGCCATCGCCGTTAGAACGACGAACGCCGTCGGTGTTAGCGCTGCGATCGTTTTTACCCTGATACTGCGCGGCAACGTTTAATCCCTGAACCAGGCCAAAGAAATCGCTGTTACGCCAGGTCAGCACGCCGGTTGAGCGGCCAGAGAGGAAGGCGTCGGTGTAGCCGGAATCGCCGCCAAAGAAGGGCAGCATATCGGTGTAACTCAGCGCGTCATACACCAGGCCGTAGTTACGTCCATAATCCAGCGCACCGGCTTCGCCAAACTTCAGGCCAGCGTAACCCAGGCGGGTACGGTTGCCGCTCTGCGCATCGCTGCCTTCTGAGTTGTGCAGGCTGTACTGATACTGCCAGAAACCGTAGCCGGTCAGCTGATCGGTAATCTTTGTTTCGCCTTTAAAACCCAGGCGGGAATAAGAGGAGGTATCACCGTTGTTCTTATCGTCGTCAGAAAAGAGGTGCGACACGTTAATCTTGCCGACCAGATCCAGCTTATTTCCATCCTTGTTATAAATTTCTGCGGCCTGCACTGAAGAGAGGCCGAGCAGTAACGGCATGACAGCCGCCAGTAAAGTGCGCTTCATCATCTATTCATTACCCTGTATTCATTAATTATTATGCCCCGGTTGCGGGGAGAAAAGAAAATGACACAAAAAGTTAAAATTACAAAGCGCAATAAAAGTAACAAAATGTGATATGCATATTCAGTAAAGGAAAATGCGTGTCTGAAAGACGATTAAATTCGGATGCAATAAGAATTCCTTCTGATGGGTTTTATTTTATTTAATAAAAAAGTGATGATTATCAGTGTTTAATTGGTGGTTGTTGCTTTTCTATTCCCGGCATTTTGTATGTTTTTAAATCATCATTCCCGCTGATTAAATTATGGATAAGGCATTAACGCAAATAAGCGATAAGGGTTTTATTCTAACCATTAGTCTGCGTAGTAATATCTGTTCATCTTTATTTTAAAGGTTATTTCGCTGCCAATAATCACATCGGGAATAATACAGAAGAAATCGTTTTCATTTTATTTTTCCGCATAAAAAATAATCAGGCCAGACGTCGATCTGCCCGCTTAAATGAAAAGATTCTGTTAAATCCTGGCATGTCGGCACCCTCTCTCGCTGAATACTCTGCGCCTCATCCTGCACCGTTGCGAGGCAGGCTGCGCTAAAACAGGGCACTCTTCGGGCCTTTTGCGGAGTGATTGTTTATCAGCGATCACAAAAGCGATATTTCATCCCGCGATTGCATAATTCCGCTATTTAAAACCCGGCTCTGCCGCTGCAATCAGAAAATTATTCACTATATATGCAAAAAAAGTGAATAGCAGAGGCGTGTAAATTATTGATATTGCGTCAGGGTGACGATTTTATGCAGTTAATTCTCTGGCTGGCACGTTAACTGCACTCTACAGTAGGGCTGCATTACAACATCCCTTAACAATTTTAAAACAATAGCTTTACCCGACCGGGAAAGCAGGAGAATGGGTTATGGCACTGCACGTTTCACGTCACGATTTCGATCAATGGATGATGCCGGTTTATGCACCCGCGACATTTGTCCCGGTTCGCGCGGAGGGCTCAACCGTCTGGGATCAGAATGGCAAAGACTACGTCGACTTCGCCGGTGGCATCGCCGTGAATGCGTTAGGGCATGCGCATCCGGCATTACAACAGGCGTTGCAGGAGCAGGCCGCCCGTTTATGGCACACCGGCAATGGCTACACCAATGAGCCGATCCTGCGACTGGCGAAACAGTTAATTGATGCCACCTTTGCTGACCGGGTCTTTTTCTGTAACTCCGGTGCGGAGGCCAACGAAGCGGCGCTGAAGCTGGCGCGCAAAGTGGCCCACGATCGGGTCGGCCCGGAGAAAAGTGGCATTGTGGCATTTAAGAATGCGTTTCATGGCCGCACGCTCTTTACCGTCACCGCCGGGGGACAGCCCGCTTACTCTCAGGATTTTGCGCCGCTGCCACCTGCCATCCAGCACGCCCCGTTTAATGACCTGGCGGCCGCGGCGGAACTCATTAATGACCAGACCTGCGCAGTGATTGTGGAACCCATTCAGGGGGAGGGCGGCGTGCTGCCTGCCGATCCGGCGTTCCTGCGCGGACTGCGTGAACTTTGCGACAGGCATCAGGCCGTGCTGATTTTTGATGAAGTGCAGAGCGGCGTGGGCCGCACCGGTTCGCTTTATGCCTATATGCACTACGGCGTCACACCCGATGTCCTGACCAGCGCCAAAGCGCTCGGCGGTGGCTTCCCGATTGGGGCGATGCTGACGCGCGACGATCTGGCGAGCGTGATGGGTGTCGGCACACACGGCACCACCTATGGCGGTAATCCGCTGGCGGGCGCGGTGGCCGGTAAAGTGATGGAACTGGTCAATCAGCCGGACTTTATGACGGGAGTAACAGAGCGTCACCAGTGGATCGTCTCGGCTCTGGCGGAGATCAACCAGCGTCTGCAGCTGTTTAAAGAGGTGCGCGGCCTGGGCCTGCTGATAGGTGCGGTGCTGAGCGATGCGTATGCCGGCAAAGCCAAAGCGATTAACCTGGCTGCCGCTGAGATGGGCGTCATGGTGCTGATTGCGGGCGCGAACGTGGTGCGTTTTGCCCCGGCCCTGAACATCAGCGAGCAGGAGGTGAAGCTGGGTATGGCACGCTTTGCCGAGGCCTGTGAAAGCCTGGTTCGAGGGTCCGCATCATGATGGTAATCCGTCCGGTTGAACGCGATGATTTAAGCCAGCTGATGACGCTGGCAGGCAAAACCGGCGGCGGGCTGACCTCGCTGCCGGTCGATAGCGCCACGCTTCAGGCGCGAATCGATCGATCGCTGCAAACCTGGCAGGATACGCTGCCGCGCGCTGAGCAGGGCTACGTCTTTGTGCTGGCCGACAGTGAAGATAATCGTGCGGTGGGCATCTGCGCCATTGAGGTGGCGGTGGGCCTGCAGGACCCCTGGTATAACTTCCGCGTCGGCACCCAGGTGCACGCGTCGAAAGAGCTGAACGTCTACGCCGCGCTGCCGACCCTGTCGCTGAGTAACGACCACACCGGCAGTAGCGAGCTCTGCACCCTGTTTCTCGACCCTGAGTATCGTGACGGCAAAAATGGCTATCTGCTCTCCAAATCACGCTTCCTGTTTATGGCTAACTTCCGTGACCGTTTTATGGAGCGGGTAGTCGCGGAGATGCGGGGCGTCAGCGATGAGCAGGGCCACTCACCCTTCTGGGAGAGCGTCGGCAGCCGCTTCTTCTCAATGGACTTCAGCAAAGCGGACTTCCTCAGCGGCACCGGCCAGAAAGCCTTTATTGCCGAACTGATGCCGAAACATCCGCTCTATATCGACTATCTTACCCCGGAGGCGCAGGCGGTCATCGGCCAGGTTCACCCGCAGACGGCACCTGCCCGGGCCGTACTGGAAGCGGAGGGCTTCCGCTACCTCAACTATATCGACATCTTTGATGGCGGCCCGACACTGGAGTGCGACATCGACCGCATCCGCGCCATCCGCAAAAGCCGGCTGCGCGGCGCAGAGCGGGGTGAAAATCCGGCGGATGCACCGCTCTGCCTGGTCGCCAATAACCATTACCGCCAGTTCCGTGTGGCGCTGATCCCGGCAGATGCCGACGGTGACAGCATAAAACTGACGGACGAACAGATGCGGGCGCTCCACTGCCAGCCGGGCGACAGCCTGCGGGTGGTGACGCTCTGCAAAGAGGAGAAAACAGCATGACGCACCTGATTAAGGGAGAGTGGCAGAGCGGCGAGGCAGAGCACCTGACGAAAGCGGACCCGGTGAGAGGGGAACCGCTCTGGCAGGGGCAGGCGGCTTCAGCAGAGCAGGTCACCGCCGCCTGCGAGGCGGCGCGCGCCGCGTTTCCGGGCTGGGCAACCCGCCCGCTGGCGGAGCGCCAGGCGATCATCGAAAAATTTGCGGCCGGTCTGGACGCGCAAAAAGCGGAACTGGCCGATACCATTGCGCGTGAAACCGGGAAACCGCGCTGGGAAGCGCTGACCGAAGTGGCGGCGATGATCAATAAAATCGGCTTTTCAGTGAAGGCTTACCATAGCCGCACCGGTGAACAGCAGCAGGGCGAAAGTTCCCTGCGCCATCGTCCCCACGGCGTGCTGGCGGTGTTCGGCCCCTATAACTTCCCCGGTCATCTGCCAAACGGCCACATCGTGCCGGCGCTGCTGGCGGGAAACTGCGTGGTCTTCAAACCCAGTGAGCTGACGCCGCTGACCGCCGAAAAAACCGTGCAGATCTGGCTGGCGGCAGGCCTGCCTGCCGGTGTGCTGGCGCTGTTGCAGGGCGGACGTGAAACGGGCCAGGCGCTGGCCAGCTGCAGCCAGATCGACGGCCTGCTGTTTACCGGCAGCGCCCATACCGGCTATCAGCTGCATCGCCAGTTTGCCGGTCAGCCTGAAAAGATGCTGGCGCTGGAGATGGGCGGCAACAATGCCCTGATTGTCGAGGATCCGGCGGACCTGGATGCGGCGGTCAACATCACGCTGCAATCCGCCTTTATTACGGCGGGGCAGCGCTGTACCTGTGCCCGTCGCCTGCTGGTGAAGCGCGGAGCGGCGGGAGAGGCGTTTCTGCAGCGGCTGGTAGAGGTTGCAGGCCGGCTGCAGCCGGCGGCCTGGGATGCCGAACCGCCCCCTTTTATGGGCAGCGTGATTTCAACCGGCGCGGCAGAGAAGATCATGGCGGAGTGGCAGCGGCGGATAGAGGCGGGCGGCGAGGTGCTGCTGGCGATGCGCTGGCCGGATCGCCACAGCGCGATCCTGACCCCCGGCATCATTGATATCACCGGCGTGCAGGGCATTCCGGATGAGGAGGTTTTTGGCCCGCTGCTTAATGTGATCCGTTACGACACCTTTGACGAGGCGATAGCGCTGGCGAACCAGACCCGCTACGGCCTGTCGTGTGGCCTGATCTCCCCCCTGCGCGCGCAGTTTGATCAGCTGCTGCTGGAGGCGCGGGCCGGCATCGTCAACTGGAACAAACCGCTCACCGGTGCCGCCAGTACCGCGCCTTTTGGCGGCATTGGGGCCTCGGGTAACCATCGGGCCAGCGCCTGGTACGCGGCAGACTACTGCGCCTGGCCGATGGCCTCGCTGGAGACGCCGGATCTGACGCTGCCCGCCACGCTTTCACCAGGCCTGGATTTCTCACCCTCGGAGACGTTGCTATGAAGGCCACCGAAGCGAACTTTGACGGTCTGGTGGGGTTGACCCACCACTATGCCGGGCTCTCATTTGGTAATGAAGCTTCAACCCGCAATCAGCTGCAGCCCTCGAATCCCCGTCTGGCGGCAAAGCAGGGGCTGCTGAAGATGAAGGCGCTGGCCGATATGGGGTTTGTGCAGGGGGTGATCCCCCCGCATGAGCGTCCTAATATCGCGGCGCTGCGTCAGCTTGGCTTCCGTGGCAGTGACGAGCAGGTCGTGGCGTCGGCCGGGAAAACCGCGCCGGGCTTACTCTCTGCCGCCAGTTCCGCCTCGGCGATGTGGGTCGCCAATGCGGCCACCGTGTCGCCGTCAGCCGACAGCGGTGATGGCCGGGTTCACCTGACGGTGGCCAACCTGAACAATAAATTTCACCGCGCGATGGAAGCCCCGGAAACCGCCGGGCTGCTGCGCGCCATCTTCCGCGACAGAGACCATTTTGCGGTGCACGATGCGCTGCCTCAGGTGGCGATGTTCGGCGATGAAGGAGCCGCAAATCACAACCGCCTGGGGGGCGACTATGGCGAGCGGGGCGTACAGCTGTTTGTCTATGGCCGTGACAGCAGCCATGAGGGGAAAGCCCCGCAGCGCTATCCGGCGCGCCAGACGCGCGAGGCCAGTGAAGCGGTCGCCCGTCTGCATCAGCTCTCACCTGAACACCTGCTGTTTGCGCAGCAGAATCCGGCGGTTATCGACCAGGGGGTTTTTCATAACGATGTGATCGCGGTGAGTAACCAGCAGATGCTCTTCTGCCATCAGCAGGCGTTTGTCGATCAGCCTGCACTGCTGGCGCAGCTTCGGGCACGCGTGCCCGGATTTGTGGCGCTGGAAGTGCCGGACAATCGGGTGTCGGTAAAAGATGCGGTCGACACCTATCTGTTTAACAGCCAGCTGCTGAGCCGTCCCGACGGCACCATGATGCTGGTGCTGCCGGAAGAGTCGCGTCAGCATCCGGACGTCTGGCGTTACCTGTGCGAGCAGGTGGAAGGGGATGGGCCGCTGAAGGATCTGAAGGTGTTTGATCTGCGTGAAAGTATGTACAACGGCGGTGGGCCAGCCTGCCTGCGTTTGCGGGTGGTGCTGACGCCTCAGGAGCAGCAGGCCGTCAATCCCGCCGTGCTGATGAACGATCGGCTGTTCGCCGCCCTGAACAGCTGGGTTGACCGCCACTACCGCGATCGGCTGACCCAGGCCGACCTGGTGGATCCGCAGCTGCTGCGGGAGGGTCGTGACGCGCTGGATGAACTGACGAAGCTGCTAGACTTAGGAAATGTGTATGCATTTCAGCAGTGAAGGCGATGGCAGCACGGGCTGCCACCTGCCTGAGGCGTAAAGGAGGAACGATGCAGGACTTTTTGCAGCAGACACTGTCCGGTGAGGCACCGCGAAAGCGCAGGGGGGAAACGGCGCATCTTCGCTGGCAGTGGTTGTATCACGGCATCCTGCTGATGGAGCCGGTTGTGCCCGTTAAGCAGGCGCTGGTGCTCTCGGCAGGGATCCACGGCAATGAAACGGCCCCGGTGGAAATCATGAATCAGCTGGTCAATGCGCTGCTTCGCGGCGAAAAGCCGCTACAGCAGCGGATGCTGGTGATTCTGGGCAATCCCTCTGCGCTGCGCACCGGCAAACGCTATGTCCGTTATGATATTAACCGGCTGTTTGGCGGACGCTGGCAGCAGGTGGACGATGGCGATGAGGCGCGCCGCGTGCTGCGGCTGGAGCAGGCGCTGGAGAACTTCTGGCTGCTGGGCGAATGCGATGAGACGCGCTGGCATCTCGATATGCACACGGCGATTCGCGGCTCATACCATCCGCAGTTCGGCGTCATGCCGCAAAACGATCGTCCCTGGCCTTCCGCGTTTCTCGACTGGCTGGCGGCTGCCGGTCTGGAGGCGCTGGTCTTTCATCGCGCACCGGGCGGAACCTTTACCCATTTCAGCTGTGAACATTTCGGTGCGGCCAGCTGCACCCTGGAGCTGGGGAAGGCGCTGCCGTTTGGCGAAAACGACCTGCGCCAGTTTAGTGCCGCACAGCAGGCGCTGGCGGCGCTGCTCTTTGGTGACCCCATGCCCGCCACCCGCGTGAAGCCGCGCCACTATCGGGTTGCGCAGCAGATCACCCGGCTGAGTGAGCACTTCAGGCTGCACATGACGCCGGAGACGCTGAACTTTACCGCCTTTCCTCAGGGCACGCTGCTGGCCGAGGATGGGGATACCCGCTACTACGTGCAGCAGGCGCGGGAATATGTGCTTTTCCCGAATCCTGGCGTTGCTGCCGGGCTGCGTGCCGGCCTGATGCTGATTGAAGAGGGCGAACAGACCCAGGCGCTGCCTCTCTGACGTGGGTAACTGACGGGTTACAGCGATCCGCGCTAAAAATCGGCAGGAAAGCGGGAGATCCTCTTCCGCTTTCCTGCCGAAACCCTTACACTCCTCCACGATTTCTGCGAAATTCGCTGTAAATTCATAAAGTTTTTCAATTCCTCACGCCTTTCTTCTCATTCTCTTCATGATTGCCGGATTTTTGTCTTTTATGCTTTCACGGCTTTACTCAGGCTCTGAGTAGTTGACGTTCAGCGTCGTATTCTTGTTTCCGAAGACGCGACAGAGTGCTGTCGTCATTATCATGAATCATAAGGACACTATTATGCGCAAACTGACTTCCCTGTTACTGGCTTCTTCGCTGGCGTTTGGTGCAGCCAGCGCCGTCCATGCCGCCGCGGATTCCCTGACGCCTCCGCCAGCCGGCAGCGAAAAAGCGATGCATAAGCCGCCAATGCGCCACGGCATGGAGATGATGTTCCACGGTCTGAATCTGACCGACGCGCAGAAAACCCAGATGCGCGACATCATGAAAGAGAGCCACAAAGATATGCAGCGTCCGTCACAGGATGATCGCCGTGCGATGCACGACATCATCGCGGCTGACAGCTTCGATAAGAGCAAAGCCGAAGCGCAGGCAGAGAAGATGTCTGCTAACGGTAAAGAGCATGCGCTGAAGATGCTGGAAACCCAGAACAAACTCTATAACGTGCTGACGCCGGCGCAGAAGAAACAGTACAACGCCAACTTTGAGCAGCGCCTGACCGAAAAAGGCCCGCGCGAAGGCAACATGGCGCCACCGGCACCACCGGCTGAATAATCTGAGCTAAGCGGCGTTTCTGAGACCGCCGGTGCTGTCCACTGCAGGTAAGTGGACAGCACCGGCGGTTTTTTTACAGCGGCAGGATAGGGTAGTCACCCGAGAGGATAGGACGGCAGAGGATTTTGTAGCCGTCGTGATCGAATCCCCCTTTGGGCCGCTGCAGTTTTTTTGCCTCTTCCATGCTGCTGACCGACCCCAGATAGAACCAGTGATCGATGACGTGGATCTGCGTCATCTGTTTGCCTTCTTCCACCAGCCCCACGGCACCCTGCCACGGCCAGCAGAAGACCCGCACGTTCTCCAGCGCTTCCAGCAGCCGATCCTGGTGATCGCTGACCGGCTCTTTACCGCAGCAGGCCCCGGCGCAGCGGCGCAGTGCCGAACGAAAGCAGCCCCGCTGCGGACTCAGGGCTTCCAGACCCAGCAAACCGTGACAGAGCTGATACTCATCGGCGAGTTGCTTGAGCCGTTCCAGCGCAGCAAACCGGCTGCGATAAAGCCCGAAGAGATTAGGTGACTGGCTGAAATCGAGATCCTTTGCGTAGACCACTTCGGGTTTGCCGTGGGTGATCTGCAATGAACAGAGCTGCCGGTTTTTGCGCAGGCGTTTATTAAACAGCGGCTGCTGGGTTTTGATCATCTGTGCTTCCAGCAGCAGCGCGCCGAGATCGCCCGCGGTGGGGATCCAGCTGACGCGTCGCGACTGGCGCAGCATCTTCGCCTCGTCAGGGGTGCGAAAATGGGACATCACCCGCGAGCGCAGATTCACGCTTTTGCCGATATAGAGCGGCAGCGACTCACTCTCGCCGTGGAAGGTGTAGACGCCAGGGTGATTCGGCAGGCCTTCCAGCCACTCACGCAGGTGTTCGGGATATTGATATAGCGCATTCGCGTCGGGTTCGAGGCGATGCGAGGCAGCACGTCTGACCAAAGTGGACTCCATTTACTGGTTGTCCATACAGCATAACAAACCGGTGAAATGATCGCCAGCCGTCTGATCAGCGCGGCCGTGTCGCCAGCCAGCAGATGAGGGAGCCCAGGGTGATCATCGCCACGCCCTGCCAGAAAGCGAGCGGTGGCGTCAGGCCGAGCCACAGCGATCCCAGCAGGGCCGACAGCACCGGCGTAAAGTAGGAGGCCGTCGCCAGCAGCGTCAGGTTTCCCTGCTGAATGCCGTGATTCCAGGCGGAATAGGCGATGGCGGTGGAGAGGCCGACAAACAGGACTTCCAGCAGCGGCAGCGGCGCAAAGGTCAGCGGTGTCGGGTTGACGGCAAATTTCAGCCACAGCGCCAGCGCGGTCAGGATAAAAAAGAGCGTGACGCCGTTGGCACCGCGCGCATAGCGGCGGGTGAAATTGTTATAAAGCGCCCAGGTCAGGGCGGCCAGAAAGGCAAGAGCATAGGCGACGGGATTGCGCAGCATGTTCTGCCACAGCAGCGCCGGCGCGCCACTGCCGCTGCCTTTCATCACCCAGACGATACCCAGCAGCGACAGCAGCAGACCGGGCCACAGCCAGACGCGGAAACGCTGCTGATTAAACGGGATCGCCAGCACGATCGTCAGGCAGGGCCAGAGATAGTTGATCATCCCCAGCTCCAGCGACTGACGGCGATCGCTCGCCAGTCCGATAGCCAGCGCCAGCGCCATCTCATAGCCGACAAAGAGCGCGCCGCCGATCCAGAGATAGATCGCAGGCATCGCCCCTGGCCTGGGCAGACCCCGGGTCAGGCAGAGCAGACAGGCGGTGGTGGTGTAGATCAGCGCCGCGCCGCCGGTGGCACCAAAGGCCTCACTGACACTGCGCAGCAGGCCGACAGTGGTGCTCCAGAGCAGAATGGCGATAAGCCCGATCAGGGTGGCGCGTGAAACGGTGGCAGGCATGTAGCGATCAACAGCGTGAATGAAAGGAGCCCCCCTTGCCTGTGCAAAGGAGGCGCAGGATTACTTCCAGAAATCGTCGAAAACCGTGATCGGCGGACGACGTTTGTGTTCGGTTTTGAGATACCAGCCTTCAATGATTTTCGCGCTGTCAGGATGAATACTTTTTCCTTCCAGATAGTCATCAATCATCTCGTAGGTGACACCCAGCGCCACTTCATCCTGCAGGCCCGGACGGTCATCTTCCAGGTCGGCGGTCGGCTTCTTCAGATAGAGGTGCTCCGGACAGCCAAGATGTTTCAGCAGCTGCTTGCCCTGACGCTTGTTAAGGCGGAACAGCGGGTTAATGTCGGTGCCGCCGTCGCCATATTTGGTGAAGAAGCCGGTCACCGCTTCCGCGGCGTGATCGGTACCGACTACCACCCCTTTGGTCATGCCGGCGATGCTGTACTGCGCCTTCATGCGCTCACGCGCTTTTTCATTGCCGCGGATAAAATCGGACAGGGTAATCCCGGCCTCTTTCAGCGCGCGCTCGCTGGCCAGAACCGACTCTTTGATGTTAACCACCAGTGAGCGGTCAGGCTGAATAAAGGCCAGCGCGTCCTGGCAATCCTGCTCATCCGCCTGCACCCCATAGGGAAGACGCACGGCAATAAAGGTGTAGTCGTTATCGCCGGTCTCTTCACGCAGCTCCGTAATGGCCCGCTGCGACAGCGCGCCCGCCAGGGTAGAGTCCTGGCCGCCGCTGATCCCCAGCACCAGCGTTTTCAGTCCGCTGTGGCGTTTCAGGTAGGCTTTGAGAAAATCGACGCTGACCCGCACTTCCTGATCGGCGTCGATAGTGGGCTTCACACCCAGGGCTTCAATAATTTCCTGCTGCAGTGACATGAACTTCTCCTCAGGTCAGTGGCCTGTCGGCTCGATGCGAACGTGTTATTAAAGCTAACGTGCCTTCACGAAAACAACAAGCCAAAGCGCTAACTGATTCGCGCTAACCATTGCGAAATCAGTGAGTTTTTAGCTGAGGCTCGGGTTTTTTCGCCAGCACGGTAAACATTAAAATGGCCAGCATAAAGCAGCCGAAGATCGTGCCGCACATGCTCAGCACCGAGGTACCGCCGATGCCGGTGATGGGCACGGTAATCGCCCCCAGCGTGAACATGGTGACACCAATCACCGCAGAGGCGCTGCCGGCGCGATGGCCCTGACTCTGCATCGCCAGTGAGGAGGCGGTCGTGGCAATCACCCCATTGCTGGCGATGGTAAAGAACAGCGCGACCAGCAGCAGCGCCAGCGGTGCCTGAAACAGGGCGCAGAGCAGCAGCAGGCTGGAGGCGACAAAGGCCAGCGTCAGGCCGCCTTTCAGCACCCGATATTCGCCCCACAACGGGCAGAGGCGGGCGCTGGTCTGGGAGGCGATCACCAGACCGATGCCGTTGGCCGCAAAGCAGAAGCTGAACGCCTGCGGCGACAGACCGTAGAGCTGCTGCAGCACGAACGGAGAGGCGCCGATGTAGGCGAACATGCCCGACATCATAAAGCCCTGGGTCAGGCAGAAGCCCATGAAAGGACGATGGGTCACCACCTGGCCGAGCGCGGCGTAAGCGGAGAAGATCGATCCTTTGCTGCGGCGGGCTTCCGGCAGCGTCTCATGCAGCTTCCAGCGCGCCAGCAGGATCAGCAGAATGGCAATGCCGCCCAGCACCATAAAAATGCCGCGCCAGTCGACGATCGTCATCAGCACGCCGCCCAGCACCGGTGCGCCGATGGGCGCCAGGCCATTGACCAGCATCAGCAGGGCAAAGAATCGCGTCAGTTCATGACCACTGTACATATCGCGCGCTATCGCCCGTGACAGCACCGCGCCACCGGCCCCGGCTAAGCCTTCGAACAGGCGCGCCACCAGCAGCTGGTGGATATCCTGCGCCAGTGCGCAGCCCAGCGAGGCGATAAACAACAGCACCAGTGACAGGGTCAGCGGACGCAGACGGCCGAACTTGTCACTCATCGGGCCAAACAGCAGCTGGCCAACTCCCAGCCCCAGCAGGCCGGCGGTCAGACTCAGCTGAGCCGTGGCGGTTTCGGTGTTGAGGTCCCGCGCCATCTGAGGCAGAGCGGGCAGATAGAGATCGATACAGAGCGGGCCCAGTGCGGCCAGCAGGCCCAGCGTGATGGCATAAACCAGGCGGTTGGAGTGTGCAGGAGTCATTATTCCTCGGGGTCGTCAGCGATGGGGTGAAGAGAAAGCGGGCCAGCCTGCGCCAGAGAGCGTCCGGCAGTGCGGCGGGCACCCTGATCGGCATCCGCGCAGGACAGCGTCACGGAAACGGCGCAAAATCAGAGGGTTCGGATGCCGGGGAGTATACGTCTCTGCTGACAGCAAAACAGCCTTCTTTACGGAATCCTGACATTCCGTCTGCCACAAAAAGGCCGCCATAAACTTGATAAACCTGCATTTATGTTCCAGGCTTGATGCCACATGGACAATAAATGAGGAACAACAAGATGAAGAAGGTGATGGGATGTATCGCTGCGGCGCTGACACTGGCGGCACTGTCTGGTTGTACGACTTACGATCGTGCGGAAAGCTACGTGACTAAGCCAGTTGTTAAGGATGTTAAAAAGGGGATGACCCGCGATCAGGTTCGTCAGATCGCCGGTTCGCCTTCAACTGAAATTACCATGGTTCACGCGCGCGGCACCTGCCAGACGTATGTTCTGGGTCAGCGCGACGGTAAAGCACAGACTTACTTCGTGAGCTATAACGACACCGGCCGTGTCATGAACTACGGCTTCCAGAGCTGCGCGGAGTATGACACCGATCCGCAGGTTCAGCAGTAATCGCTGCTTCTGAATGGTAAACGGCCCGTCTTTATGACGGGCCGTTTTTCGTTGGGGCACTGTTTCATGCCCTCCGCCGCGAAGAGTGGGTGGCAAGCCTGCCGTTACAATCCTGCCGGGCGCGGCACCTCGACATAATCGCCGTCAATCTGCCGCTGGTAGTAGTGGCCATCCTGCACATAAAAACGCCTGCCGTTAAAATCCAGCACCCGCATCTCACCGCTGATCCGCGTCTCTGGCGGTGGCGCCACCACGACATACTCCTCACCGTGACGCTGATAATAGTTGCCGTTGAGCAGGTAGTAGGTCAGCCCGCCAATCAACACGGCGGTGGCGGCCTCGGGCAGAAAGCGCAACGGACCTGGCCCTCCCCAGCGCGGACCGGGGCCACCGTGCCGGCCCCATCCCTCATGCGGTCCCCAGCCACCGGGATGCGCAGAAGCCAGAGCGGGCGCTAAGAGTGTCAGCGTCAGAAGTGAGGCGATCATTTTTTTCATCGGGCATTCTCCACAGACGAGTGGAGGCAGAATTCGCTTTTTACAGAAGAAAGACAAGCGCTAAAGCGGCGGATTTTCGCCTGTTTACCACGCTTAACGCTTTCTTAACGGCGTCGCCATGAACAGGGAAGATTATGGAGAGCGGGAAGGGATTAACCTGGCGCGGATGCGCCAGGTTAAGCAGAGATTAACGGTGCGCCAGTTCGGCGTGGTCGTCACTTTCCAGCACGCGCCTGTCGGTCAGGCCTAACCAGCGGCTGGTGAGTGAACCGGCGGTCATGGAGCCATTGACGTTCAGGGCGGTACGGCCCATATCGATCAGCGGCTCGATAGAGATCAGCAGCGCAACCAGGGTCACCGGCAGGCCCATCGCAGGCAGCACAATCAGGGCGGCAAACGTCGCACCGCCGCCGACACCGGCCACACCGGCTGAACTCAGGGTGACGATCCCGACCAGCGTTGCAATCCACAGCGGATCAAACGGGTTGATGCCAACCGTAGGCGCCACCATCACCGCCAGCATGGTCGGATAGAGACCGGCACAGCCGTTCTGGCCGATCGTGGCACCAAAGGAGGCTGCAAAGCTCGCCACAGACTCTGGCACGCCCAGGCGACGGGTCTGAGTCTCTACGCTCAGCGGAATGCTGGCGGCGCTGGAGCGGCTGGTAAAGGCGAACGTAATCACCGGCCACACTTTGCGGAAGAAGCGCAGCGGGTTGATGCCGTTTACCGACAGCAGCAGGGCATGAACCGCAAACATTATCGCCAGGCCGAGGTAAGATGCGACCACAAAGCTGCCCAGCTTGATGATGTCCTGCAGGTTAGAACCGGCCACGACTTTGGTCATCAGCGCCAGCACGCCATACGGCGTCAGCTTCATCACTAAACGCACCAGCTTCATGACCCACGACTGCAGGGTGTCAATCGCCACCAGCACCCGCTGACCTTTCTCCTGGTCATCTTTCAGCAGTTGCAGAGCGGCCATCCCCAGGAAGGCGGCAAAAATGACCACGCTGATGATGGAGGTCGGATTAGCACCGGTCAGATCGGCAAACGGATTTTTCGGGATAAAGGAGAGCACCAGCTGAGGCACGCTCAGATCGGAGACCTTGCCGACATAGTTGCTCTGGATCGCACTCAGGCGTGCGGTTTCCTGGACACCCTGCACCAGACCCTCCGCGCTGAGGCCAAACAGACCGGTCACGAAGACGCCGACCAGCGCAGAAATCGCGGTGGTAAAGAGCAGTACGCCAATGGTCAGTACGCTGATTTTTCCCAGCGACGAGGCATTATGCAGACGGGCGACCGCACTCAGAATCGAAACGAACACCAGCGGCATGACGACCATCTGCAGCAGCTGGACATAGCCATTACCGACGATGTTAAACCAGCTGATCGACGCTTTGACCACGGCGCTGTTTTCACCGTAGATCAGCTGCAGCACCAGGCCGAACAGCACACCGATCACCAGACCGATCAACACTTTCTTCGACAGGCTCCAGCTATGGCGGCTGAAGCGGGAGAGTAATATCAGCAGCACCACGAAGGCCGCGATATTAAGCGTAAGAGGAAGGTCCATACCGAAACTCCAGAGTAATGCGGCCTGTCGTCCGGGAGAGGCCGCATAATGTTAATCACGAATTAAGACAGCAGGAATGGTAACAGCAGCCGGAGAGGCTGCCTTATATCCAAATGGCATGGTTTATAACTAACTGTTGATTTTTGTGGGTTTATTGCGCGGTATGACTGGAAATTAACCGTCCGACCCCATTCTGCAGCGTATCAAACAGCTGGGTCGGCCAGCCGTTTGCACCAAAGGAAGGCATTCCCACCGGAAACCAGAGCGCATAGCCCACCAGGCCCAGACACAATACCCGCTCAAGCTGATTGCCTTTCTGGCTGCGCAGAATCGGCAGGCGGAAGCGCCAGCGGCAGGGCCACAGCAGTGGCACCCCCGCAGGCGTCAGCATATCTGCCACAATATGGCTGAGGTAGCCCAGGGTCAGACCCTGCAAGACATCAGGCGGTATGGGTGACGATTTGGGCAGGTTAATCTGAAAAAGCCATAAACCGGCGGCCACCGCCAGCAGGCTGTGGGTAAAGCCCCGGTGACCAAAAGCGCGCGCAATCGGCTGTGAGAGCCAGCGCAGCCGCTGTCCCAGCAGGGATTTAGGGTGATCGATGTCGGGCAACAGACATGTCAGCAGGGCTGAGGGAACGAGATGCCACCAATCGGCCTGCGCCAGAACCGGGGTCAGCTCCGCACGTTTGGCAAAAATAGCGCTGGCAATGGCAAAAATGATGTGGCCTTCGCCCGTCATGATAGAACCTGGATGCTAAGAAACTGTCGATGCATCCAGTATAGGGATTTATCCAGTAAATGAGAACATGTGACGCTGTAACTAACAGTGAATTTTTTTACAGGGCGAGCCGCGGCATGTCACGGCTCACCCCGTTTTCTAGCGGGCCAGCCAGCCGCCATCAACCGCCAGCGTGTAACCATTAATATAGTCTGCTGCAGACGAGGCCAGAAAGACCACCGGCCCCATCATGTCATCCGGCACGCCCCAGCGGCCTGCCGGAATGCGATCAAGGATCTCAGCGCTGCGCGCCGCATCTTTGCGCAGGGGTTCGGTATTATCGGTCGCCATGTAGCCCGGCGCGATAGCATTAACATTGATGCCATGCCGTCCCCACTCGTTAGCCATCAGACGGGTTAAGCCCATGACAGCGCTTTTTGAGGCGGTGTAAGAGGGGACGCGAATGCCTCCCTGAAACGAGAGCATGGACGCAATATTAATGATTTTGCCGCCGCTTCCCTGCGCGATAAACCTCTGCGCGATTTGCTGTGAGAGGAAAAACACCGTCTTGCAGTTGATATTCATCACATCATCCCAGTCCTGCACGCTGAATTTCAGGGCATCCTCACGACGGATAATCCCGGCATTGTTGACCAGGATATCCACTCTGCCTGCCGCGGCGACCGCCTCTTCCGCGACCTGCGGGATGACCTCAGGAGACATCAGATCGGCTGAAACGGACCAGAAGCGGCGGCCAAGTGCCTCCACTTTATGCTGCGTGTCAGCCGGTTCGATGCGGTTGATGCCCACAATGTCGCAGCCAGCCTGCGCCAGCCCCAGTGCCATCCCCTGGCCAAGCCCGGTATTACAGCCGGTCACGATGGCGACTTTGCCTGTCAAATCAAATCTGTTCAGTACCATTCGGCTTGTCCTCCGCTTAACGCAGTTCGCTAATTCTGACCGCGTCCATATCATCAAAGACCTGATTCTCACCCACCATTCCCCAGATAAAGGCGTAACGCTGGGTACCGACACCCGCGTGTATCGACCAGCTGGGAGAGATCACCGCCTGCTCGTTATGAACCAGCAGATGACGGGTTTGCTGCGGCTCTCCCATCATGTGGAAGACGGCGTGATCTTCACTCATGTCGAAATAGAAATAGACTTCCATGCGGCGTTCGTGGGTGTGACAGGGCATGGTGTTCCAGAGACTGCCCTCATGCAGCCTGGTCAGGCCCATCGTGAGCTGACAGGTAGGCAACACGTCGGGCACGATAAATTTGTGTATGGTGCGGCGATTAGCGCTTGCCGCATCGCCCAGCGTGGCGTTGACCGCCTCCTGCAGCGTGATCTTCCTGTCCGGAAAGGTGGTGTGCGCCGGTGCACTGTTGAAATAAAATTTTGCGGGCCGCGATGCGTCGAGGCTGCGAAACAGCAGATCGCGCGCCCCTTTGCCGATATAGAGCGCCTCTTCGTGACCGATTTCCCACGTTTTGCCATCCACCTCCACCAGACCCGGACCGCCAATATTGATCATGCCCAGTTCACGGCGTTCGAGAAACCAGGCGACGCCCAGCTGTTTGCCCATCTCATCCCCCATCGTGACCGGCTGATTCACCGGCATGACGCCGCCCGTAATGATGCGGTCAATGTGGCTGTAGGTCAGGGTGTAGTGATCGGCGGTAAATATCTTTTCAATCAGAAATGCCTGGCGCAGTGCGTCAGTGTCGAGTTGTTTAGCGTGATCGCTGTGAATGCTCTGGCGAATGTCCATCTCGTGCCCCTCTGGAGTCAGGTTATTCATCCCCCGATCAGGGGACGATGTGGGCATCTTAGGCAGGGTGAGACAGCGATTCAATAAAAATGAAACGCTGTTTTAATTTTTTGAGATTCAGATCAACCGCAGAATACCTGAGCAAAAAAAAGCCCGCTTAAAGCGGGCGGGGGGTCAGCCTTTCAGATGCGTCGGGCTAAGCTGCGTCAGATTGTCCAGCCGGACATCCGCCAGCGCCCAGCGCGGATCGTCGCGGTGCTCAGCGGCAGGTACCACAATCGACCGCATGCGGGCCGCTTTAGTGGCGATCATGCCGTTAAACGAATCCTCCAGCGTGACGCAGTTCAGCGGATCGATCTCCAGACTGGCGGCGGCATTGAGATAGACCTGCGGATGGGGCTTGCTGTAGGGCAGGGCTTCTGCGGAGGAGAGCACATCAAAATAGTGGCGCAGATTAAAGATCTCCAGCACCTGTTCCAGCATCGCCATCGGAGAGGCGGACGCCAGGCCAATCTTCAGTCCCTGCTCCTGACAGAGTTGCAGTGCGGTTTCCACGCCCGGCAACAGGGGGCGGGTCTGATCCATCAGCGTCATGGCGCGCACGATAATCCGCTCCGTGACCTCCTGCTGCGACGGACCCTGCCACGGCAGCGTTTCGTACCACATCCGCACCGTCTGGTCGATGCGCAAACCCAGCGTGTCGGGCATTTCACTGCGACGTGACAGGTCAACATCCAGCGTTGAAAAGATATCCAGTTCAGCCTGATCCCACAGCGGCTCAGAATCGATCAGTAAACCATCCATATCAAACAGGGCGGCGAGAACAGGGCGGTGATAGGGCATCAGAGGTCTCCTTTTAAAGTCGGTTTTACCATAGCATCATTCCCGGCTGGCGCACGCTTCGCCCGTCGGCCATGCTTTTTTTGGGAAATTTCTTCATTGGCAGGTAGACTTACGGCAAATCGGATTTCGGGTTCAGGAGATATTATGACCTATCAACAGGCTGGCCGCATCGCCATCCTTAAGCGTGTGGCAGGCTGGGTGCTCTTTCTGGTGGCGCTTCTGTCGACCATTATTTCGGTGCTGAGCTTTATGTTTAAGCACAGTGAGAAGCAGCCAGGTATCGACGCGGTAATGCTCGATTTTGTTCATGTTATCGTCGATATGCTTCGCTTTAACACCCCCTTCCTGAACATCTTCTGGCACAACTCCCCGGTGCCGGAATTTAATGGTCAGATGAACCTGGGATTCTGGCTGATCTACATCCTGATTTTTGTCGGACTGGCCCTGGAGTCATCCGGCGCGCGCATGGGGCGTCAGGCCCGTCATGTCAGAGAGGGCATTGAAGATCAGATGATCCTGGAGCAGGCAAAGGGCAGCGAGGGGCGAAGCCGTCAGCAACTGGAAGAGAAGGTGCGCGTACCCCGTCACACCATCTTCCTGCAGATCTTCCCGCTTTACATCCTGCCCGTGGTCATTGCGGTAGCCGGTTATTTCGTGCTGTCGCTGCTCGGCTTTATCTGAGGGCGTCGTCAGGCCGGTCTGGCCTGACTGGCGCTCAGCGCATCCTCTTCCAGCAACTGGCCGATGGCGAACTGTGCGTCGTCCGGCCAGTGCCCGCCAAAGACGTTAGCCCGGTTCAGCAAATAGTAGAGCTGATAGACCGGCAGACGCTGCGAGAACCCATCCGGTAACGGCCAGACCGACTGATAGCCGTCGTAAATCTGACGCGGCAGGTCGGGGTACCAGCTCAGCATGGCTAAATCGCACTCCCGGTCGCCCCAGTAGCAGGCAGGATCGAACACCCAGGGGCCACTGTGGCTGCTGGCACAGTTGGCTGGCCAGAGGTCGCCATGCAGCAGCGACGGCTGCGGATGATGGGAGGCCAGCACCCGCTGCACGGCAGCAATGATCAGCTCGGTATCCCCGTAGAGCACCCCTTTTTCTGCCGCCAGCTGTAACTGCCAGCCGATGCGCTGCTCGGCAAAAAAGACCGACCAGCGGCGCAGCCAGCTGTTGGGCTGAGGAGTCGTGGTGATGTTGTTGTCGAAATCGAGACCGAACTGTGTCTGCTCGCTCCACTGATGAAGGTGCGCCAGCTGCTGCCCGAGCCGCCAGGCACTCTGCTCATCAAGTGGCTGAGGCGGAATATACTCCAGCAGCAGGAAGCTCTCCTCGCGGTGCTGGCCTACGCCATAGACCTCCGGCACGCGAACCGTGCCGGTGCGCGCCAGCAGCGCCAGCTGGTCAGCTTCCCAGGTGAAGAGTGACAGCCTGTCCCGGCTGTTACTTTTGACGAACACGTCGTGATCACCGTAGCGGATACGCCAGGTGGGATGGATGTCGCCGCCGGCCAGGGCGTGACGTTCGGTGATTTCGGCATTGCCTAACTGCTCGCTTAACAGACGACTAATGGCTGACCACATTGGGCTATCCTCGTTATTCGCTGCGTAAGACAGATTGTACTGCGTAAATATTCACCAAAACCAGCCCGATTGCACCTCTTATTCTGGTGCGGAGCGGGTGGAGCGATGTTCAGCGGTGTCGCGCAGAAACGCTTCGAAGGTCGTCACGGTCACGTCCGGCCGCTGACCCAGCACGCTTTCACCCGCCGCAGTGGCCTGCTGCTGCAGCGCTTCAGGCGACAGCGGGCTGACAATACCAAAGCTGTTGGTCCCGAGCTCATGCGGGTGGCCCTCATCATCAGCCAGGGTGGTGGTGAAACCGGCCGCCGTCATGGCGCTGGTCAGTTCCAGGATGTCGCTTAATCCCGATTCCTGATAGTGAAAGGTCACGATATAGCGTGTTAAGGCGTTGTTGCTCATGAGGCACCTCCGGGGAAGGGAAACTGAACTGAGCGTAGACCATGGTGAAAAATCAGGCGAATTATGAAGGGGATGCGCGGTGTCTGCCGTGATGCCGGACGTAAATTCCTGTCAGGCAGGTGCGCGGGGGTGGAAAAATCTTCTGCGGCTACGGCTATCTTTTCCCTTTAGCAGCACTATAATGCGCGACGTTAATCAGATGAGTCCCAATTAACACGTGTTGCAGGGCTGATTCCACGCATTTCGGGTGAGTTAATATTTTTTTACAAAACTTACCGTAAATTGCATTGAATGCCGGGCAAAACGCTTCAGACTCTTCGTTTTTTAAACTGTCGCACGGATCACATTTAATGAAAGCCTATAACAAGCTGTCTGCTGTTCTTCTGCTCTCCGCCGGAGCATTTTGTCACCAGGCACTGGCCGATAACGCCGTATTCACCTCAATGGATGACCCCTCTACGGCGAAAAAGCCGTTTGAAGGCTCAGCTGCTGCGGGATACCTGGCGCAAACCGGTAACACCACCAGTTCATCAATGACCGCTCAGACCAATATGACCTGGTATCAGTCATCAATGGCTTACAGCTTGTGGGGTAACGCGGCCAACACCTCGTCAAACGATGAACGCTCTTCCGAGACCTACAGCATCGGCGGCCGTTCACGTTACAACGTCAGCAACTATGACTACCTGTTTGGTCAGGCGAGCTGGTTAAGCGATCGTTTCAATGGTTACGATTCGCGCGACGTTCTGACAGCCGGTTACGGTCGTCAGATCCTGAACGGCCCGGTGCATTCACTGCGTGCGGAATTTGGTCCGGGTGTGCGCTATGACGATTTCCACGATGGCGGCCACGAAACCAAAGCGCTGGGCTATGGCGCGGTCAGCTATCAGTGGCAGCTCACTGACACCACCAAATTTGTCCAGGGTGTGTCTGTACTGAGCAGCTTCGGTGAAGATACCACCGTGAACTCTGAAACCGGCCTGCAGGTGGCAATTAACAGCCACTTCGCCCTGAAGCTGGCGTACAACGTGACCTGGAACAACAATCCGCCGGAATCTGCGCCGGATCGCACCGACACCAAAACCTCGGTTATGCTCTCCTACGCGATGTAAGCGCATTTTTAACCGTGGTCTGCCCGGCGGCCTGACACTCTGTCAGGCCGCTTTTTTTTGATCTCTCCACGGCTTAGCAAAAAGGGGATGGTTTTTCTCGACCAGGAAAACTGCTATCATCTGCCCCGCACGGCAATCCTGGCGACATTCCGACAATGTGGGTCTGATGTTACGCCAGGTCACCCATTTTACATGACGTTGCATGTAGGCTTTCGTGTGGCCTACCACTGCAAATAAGGATTAGAAATGCCTGTAATTACGCTTCCTGATGGCAGCCAGCGTGTGTTCGACCGCCCTGTCAGTGTGATGGATATCGCGCTGGACATCGGGCCAGGTCTGGCGAAAGCCTGTATCGCTGGCCGCGTGAACGGTGAACTGGTTGATGCGGTCGATCCCATCACCGAAGACGCCGCCGTAGCGATTATCACTGCTAAAGATGAAGCCGGTCTGGAAATCATTCGTCACTCCTGCGCGCACCTGTTAGGGCATGCCATCAAGCAGCTGTGGCCGGATACGAAAATGGCGATTGGCCCGGTCATTGATAACGGCTTCTATTATGATGTCGACATCGATCGTACGCTGACCCAGGAAGATATCGACCTGCTGGAAAAACGCATGCATCAGCTGGCTGAGACCAACTACGATGTGGTGAAGAAAAAGGTCAGCTGGCAGGAAGCCCGTGACGTCTTTGCGGCGCGCGGCGAAATCTACAAAACCACCATTCTTGATGAAAACATCAGCCACGACGATAAGCCTGGCCTCTATCATCATGAAGAATATGTCGACATGTGCCGCGGTCCGCACGTGCCGAACATGCGGTTCTGCCATCACTTTAAACTGCAGAAGATCTCCGGTGCCTACTGGCGCGGCGACAGCAGCAACAAGATGCTGCAACGCATCTATGGCACCGCATGGGCAGACAAAAAGCAGCTGGCAGCCTATCTGCAGCGTCTGGAAGAGGCGGCAAAGCGTGACCATCGCAAGATTGGTAAGCAGCTGGATCTCTACCACATGCAGGAAGAAGCACCCGGTATGGTCTTCTGGCATAACGACGGCTGGACCATCTTCCGCGAACTGGAAGTGTTTGTCCGCAGCAAGCTGAAAGAGTACCAGTACCAGGAAGTGAAGGGTCCGTTCATGATGGACCGCGTCCTGTGGGAAAAAACCGGGCACTGGGAAAACTATAAAGAAGCGATGTTCACCACCTCGTCTGAGAACCGTGAATATTGTATTAAACCGATGAACTGTCCGGGACACGTTCAGATCTTTAATCAGGGTCTGAAATCGTACCGTGACCTGCCGCTGCGTATGGCCGAGTTCGGCAGCTGTCACCGTAATGAGCCATCAGGTGCGCTGCATGGCCTGATGCGTGTACGCGGCTTTACCCAGGATGATGCCCACGTCTTCTGTACAGAAGAGCAGGTGCGTGACGAAGTGAACAGCTGTATCCGCATGGTTTATGACATGTACAGCACCTTCGGCTTCGAAAAGATCGTGGTCAAACTCTCTACCCGTCCTGAGAAGCGCATCGGCACCGATGAGATGTGGGACCGCGCCGAGGAAGATCTGGCTGCCGCGCTGAACGAAAACAACATTGAGTTTGAGTTCCAGCCAGGCGAAGGCGCCTTCTACGGCCCGAAAATTGAGTTTACCCTGTACGATTGTCTTGATCGCGCCTGGCAGTGTGGAACCGTTCAGCTAGACTTCTCCCTGCCAAAACGTCTTGAAGCGACGTATGTGGGTGAAAATAACGATCGTCAGACGCCTGTGATGATTCACCGTGCGATTCTGGGATCGATGGAACGCTTCATCGGTATTCTGACCGAAGAATTTGCTGGTTTCTTCCCAACCTGGCTGGCACCACAGCAGGTCGTGGTCATGAATATTACCGATGGACAAGCGGAATATGTTGAGTCTTTAACGCGTAAGCTGCAGAATGCTGGCATTCGTGTGAAGGCAGACTTGAGAAATGAGAAGATAGGCTTTAAAATCCGCGAGCACACATTACGTCGCGTCCCTTATATGCTGGTCTGCGGTGATAAAGAGGTGGAAGCAGGCAAAGTTGCCGTTCGCACCCGCCGTGGTAAAGACCTGGGGTCGATGGATGTCGATCTCTTTGTTGAGAAGTTGCAACAAGAGATTCGCAGCCGAAATCTTCATCAACTGGAGGAATAAAGTATTAAAGGCGGAAAACGAGTACTACCGACGCGTCCGAACAAAATTAACAGCGAAATCCGCGCAACTGAAGTGCGCTTAACGGGCATGGATGGCGAGCCACTTGGCATCGTCTCATTACGCGAAGCTCTGGAAAAAGCCGAGGAATCGGGTGCTGACTTAGTCGAAATTAGCCCGAACGCCGAACCGCCGGTTTGCCGTATTATGGATTACGGCAAGTTCCTCTACGAAAAAAGCAAATCTTCTAAGGAACAGAAGAAGAAGCAAAAAGTTATTCAGGTTAAGGAAATTAAATTCCGTCCTGGAACCGATGATGGCGACTATCAGGTCAAACTACGCAACCTGATTCGCTTTCTGGAAGATGGCGATAAAGCCAAAATCACGCTGCGTTTCCGTGGTCGTGAGATGGCGCACCAGCAGATCGGTATGGAAGTGCTTAACCGCGTCCGTAAAGACCTGTGTGAAGATCTGGATTTGGCCATTGTCGAATCCTTCCCTTCGAAGATCGAAGGCCGCCAGATGATCATGGTGCTCGCTCCTAAGAAGAAACAGTAGGCTTTCAAGTAACATTAACCGCGCAGCGTTCGCGTTGTGCGGTTTTCTGTTCGCCTGTCTGGGTCATGTTATCAACAATGCGAAGTGGATATTTTTAAAAATGCCAAAGATTAAAACTGTACGTGGCGCGGCTAAGCGCTTCAAGAAGACCGCTTCTGGCGGCTTCAAGCGTAAACACGCAAACCTGCGTCATATTCTGACCAAAAAATCTACTAAGCGTAAACGTCACCTGCGCCCTAAAGGCATGGTGTCAAAAGGCGATCTGGGTCTGGTTTCTGCCTGCCTGCCGTACGCATAAGTCCATTTTTTTAAACAGAATATAGAACAGGAGAGCTCACATGGCTCGCGTTAAACGTGGTGTAGTTGCTCGCGCACGTCACAAAAAAATCTTAAAACAAGCTAAAGGCTATTACGGTGCACGTTCACGTGTTTACCGCGTTGCCTTCCAGGCTGTTATCAAAGCTGGTCAGTATGCTTACCGTGACCGTCGTCAGCGTAAGCGTCAGTTCCGTCAGCTGTGGATCGCGCGTATCAACGCAGCGGCTCGTCAGAACGGCATGTCTTACAGCCGTTTCATCAATGGTCTGAAAAAAGCAGCCATTGAGATCGACCGTAAGATCCTGGCCGATATCGCCGTATTCGACAAAGTGGCCTTCACTGCACTGGTCGAAAAAGCGAAATCAGCTCTGGCGTAAGTCAGATGAAAAAGGGAGCTTGCTCCCTTTTTTATTGCCTGTAAGCTGCGCAAAAGATTGACATTTTCGTCTCCGCGCATTTCAATAGTGCCCTCGTAAAGCATGACAAGGTAACTGCAAGCATGAATGCTGCTATTTTCCGTTTCTTTTTTTACTTTAGCGCCTGACATCCGGGGGCTTTTGCGCATAAGAAAAGAAACGAAAAATCGCGCTAAAAGCCTCCCTCGTGGAGGCTTTTTTGTTTCTGGCGTTAGCATACTGGACCGGCAGGTCCCAACAAGAACTGACCAGCCTGACTGGAAAAAGAGGAAATTATGTCCCAACTCGCAGAACTGGTGGCCAGCGCCACGGCGGCTATCGACGGGGCGACAGATATCGCCGCCCTTGACGCGGTGCGCGTCGAATATCTCGGTAAGAAAGGGCATCTGACATTACAGATGACCACCTTACGCGAGTTGCCTGCTGAAGAGCGCCCTGCAGCCGGTGCGGTAATCAACGAAGCGAAACAGCAGGTCACCGACCGCCTGAACGCGCGTAAAGAGGCGCTGGAATCGGCGGCGCTGAATGCGCGTCTGGCGGAAGAGACCATCGATGTGTCACTGCCGGGTCGCCGCATTGAAAATGGCGGCCTGCATCCGGTCACCCGCACGATGGATCGCATCGAGACCTTCTTCGGTGAGTTAGGCTTTGCTGTCGTCACCGGGCCGGAAATTGAAGATGATTATCATAACTTTGATGCACTCAATATTCCTGCTCACCACCCGGCGCGTGCCGATCACGATACCTTCTGGTTTGACGCCACCCGTCTGCTGCGTACCCAGACTTCCGGCGTGCAGATCCGTACCATGCAGGCTCAGCAGCCGCCGATTCGTATCATCGCGCCAGGCCGCGTCTACCGTAACGATTACGATCAGACCCACACGCCGATGTTCCATCAGATGGAAGGGCTGATCGTGGATAAAAACATCAGCTTTACCAATCTCAAAGGCACGCTGCACGATTTCCTGAACAACTTCTTCGAAGAAGATTTGCAGATTCGTTTCCGTCCGTCCTACTTCCCGTTTACTGAGCCTTCAGCAGAAGTGGACGTCATGGGTAAAAACGGCAAGTGGCTGGAAGTGCTGGGCTGCGGCATGGTGCACCCTAATGTGCTGCGCAATGTTGGCATTGACCCGGAAGTTTACTCCGGTTTCGCCTTTGGTATGGGCATGGAGCGTCTGACCATGTTGCGCTACGGCGTGACCGATCTGCGCGCATTCTTCGAAAACGATTTACGTTTCCTCAAACAATTTAAGTAAGGGCAGGTTAACCAATGAAATTCAGTGAACTCTGGTTACGCGAATGGGTAAATCCAGCCCTGGACAGCGCCGCGCTGTCTGAACAAATCACCATGGCCGGTCTGGAAGTGGATGGCGTTGAGGCCGTCGCCGGTGCGTTCAACGGTGTCGTGGTTGGCGAAGTGGTGGAGTGCGGTCAGCACCCGAATGCTGACAAACTGCGGGTGACCAAAATTAATGTGGGCGGCGACCGTCTGCTGGATATCGTCTGTGGCGCGCCGAACTGCCGTCAGGGGCTGAAAGTCGCCGTCGCCACTGTAGGTGCCGTGCTGCCGGGTGATTTTAAAATCAAAGCGGCCAAGCTGCGCGGTGAGCCGTCAGAAGGGATGCTCTGCTCTTTCTCCGAGCTGGGAATCAGTGACGACCACAACGGCATTATCGAACTGCCTGCCGATGCGCCCGTGGGCACCGACATCCGCGCCTGGCTTCAGCTGGATGACAACACCATTGAAATCAGCGTCACGCCTAACCGCGCGGACTGTCTGGGCCTGATCGGTATCGCGCGTGATGTGGCGGTGCTGAATGGTCTGCCGCTGAACAAGCCAGAGATTCAGCCGGTCGCTGCCACGCTGAGTGACACCTTCCCGATTCAGGTTGATGCGGTGGAGGCCTGTCCGCGCTACCTGGGTCGCGTGGTAAAAGGCGTTAACGTTGGTGCGGCCACGCCATTGTGGATGAAAGAGAAGCTGCGTCGCTGTGGTATCCGCTCAATCGATCCGGTGGTGGATATCACCAACTATGTGCTGCTGGAACTGGGTCAGCCGATGCACGCCTTCGACCTCGATCGCCTTAACGGCGGCATCGTGGTGCGCATGGCGAAAGAGGGCGAAAAGCTGACGCTGCTGGATGGCACTGAAGCCAGCCTGCAGGCAGACACGCTGGTCATCGCCGATCACCAGCAGGCGCTGGCGATGGCGGGTATCTTTGGTGGCGAACATTCGGGCGTGAACAGCGAAACGCAGAACATTCTGTTTGAGTGCGCCTGGTTTGACCCGCTGGCGATCACCGGCCGCGCCCGTCGTCACGGTCTGCACACCGACGCGTCACACCGCTATGAACGAGGCGTTGATCCGGCGCTGCAACATATCGCGCTGGAGCGTGCAACCGCGCTGCTGCTCTCCATCTGCGGGGGTGAAGCCGGCCCGATCATCGATCAGACGCATCAGGCCGCCTTGCCGGTTCCGGCGACGATCACCCTGCGCCGGGAAAAACTGGATCGCCTGATTGGTCATGTCATCGCCGATGAGCAGGTTACCGATATTCTGACCCGTCTCGGCTGCGACGTCACGACAGGCGAAGGTGAGTGGCAGGCGATCGCCCCGAGCTGGCGCTTCGACATGGCGATTGAGGAAGATCTGGTTGAAGAAGTGGCCCGCGTTTACGGCTACAACAACATCCCGAACGTGCCGGTGCAGGCGGGGCTGGTCATGACTCAGCATCGCGAAGCGAACCTGTCGCTGAAACGCGTGAAAAACCTGCTGGTGGATAAGGGGTATCAGGAAGCGATTACCTACAGCTTCGTTGATCCGAAGGTTCAGCAGCTGCTGCATCCGGGTGAAGAGGCGCTGCTGCTGCCAAGCCCGATCTCCAGCGAGATGTCGACCATGCGTCTCTCACTGTGGACCGGCCTGCTCAGCGCAGTCGTCTACAACCAGAACCGTCAGCAGAGTCGCGTACGTCTGTTTGAGAGCGGCTTACGCTTTGTGCCCGACACGCAGGCAGATTTAGGCATCCGTCAGGATCTTATGCTGGCCGGTGTTATCAGCGGAAACCGTGTTGAAGAGCACTGGGATCTGGCGCGCCAGGCAGTTGACTTCTATGATTTAAAAGGCGATTTAGAGTCGCTGCTCGATTTAACCGGCAAACTGGATGCGATCAGCTTCCGGGCTGAAGCCAATCCGGCGTTGCATCCGGGACAGAGCGCGGCGATTTATTTGCACGATGAACGAATCGGATTTATCGGAGTCGTTCATCCTGAGCTGGAACGTAAGCTGGATCTCAACGGCCGCACCTTAGTCTTTGAACTGCTTTGGAATAAGGTCGCAGACCGCGTCCTGCCTGACGCGCGCGAGATTTCTCGCTTCCCGGCTAACCGTCGTGATATTGCTGTTGTGGTGGCTGAAAACGTCCCTGCAGCAGATATCATCGCGGAGTGTAAGAAAGTTGGCGTAAATCAGGTAGTTGGCGTAAACTTGTTTGACGTGTACCGCGGTAAGGGCGTTTCTGAGGGCTTCAAGAGCCTCGCAATCAGCCTGATTTTGCAGGATACCAGCCGGACACTCGAAGAAGAGGAGATTGCCGCGACCGTTGGCAAATGTGTTGCGGCATTAAAAGAGCGATTCCAGGCAACCTTGAGGGATTGAACCTATGGCGCTTACAAAAGCTGAGATGTCAGAGTACCTGTTTGAGAAACTCGGGCTGAGCAAACGCGATGCCAAAGAGTTAGTAGAGCTGTTTTTCGAAGAGGTACGTCGCGCTTTGGAAAATGGAGAACAGGTAAAACTGTCTGGGTTTGGCAATTTTGACCTGCGTGACAAAAACCAGCGTCCTGGCAGAAACCCGAAAACGGGGGAAGATATTCCGATCACCGCGCGTCGCGTAGTGACATTCCGCCCGGGACAGAAGCTGAAAAGCCGCGTAGAGAACGCTACACCCAAAGAGACTGACTGAATTTCAGCGTTTCAAAAAGGCCGCGCAAGCGGCCTTTTTTCATGGTCTCACCCGCCGGTAACTGCGCTGGCGCGCCCGTCTGCCAGCAGGGCGCACACCGCCTCAACCACCTTTCTTTTTTCTGCAATCCCACTACAATCAAATCTCTGTTTTCTCAGCAAATCCAGCCTATGTCTCTGCTTGACCCGCTCGCGCTTCAGGCCGACCAGCGCGGCCAGAAATGGCTTATTACTTTAGCTCTTATGCTGCTTGCGCTGCTCTGTGGCAGCCTGTGTGCCGGTGACAGCTGGATCGCGCCCTCAGACTGGTTTACGGAGAGCGGCCAGCTCTTTGTCTGGCAGCTGCGGCTGCCGCGCAGTCTGGCGGTGATGCTGGTCGGTGCATCCCTGGCGGTGTGCGGCGTCGTGATGCAGGCGCTGTTTACCAATCCGCTGGCCGAGCCTGGCCTGCTGGGCGTCTCAAACGGAGCGGGCATCGGTCTGGTGCTGGGCGTGCTGCTGGGCAGCGGCTCGCTGTGGAGCCTCGGCCTGGCCGCGATGGCCGGGGCACTCATGATTACGCTGATCCTGCTCTGTTTCGCGCACCGTCAGCTCTCGGTGACCCGGCTGTTACTCACGGGCGTGGCGCTGGGGATTATCTGCAGTGCCATCATGACCTGGGCTGTTTACTTCAGCACCAGCCTCGACCTGCGTCAGCTGATGTACTGGATGATGGGCGGCTTCAGCGGCATTGACTGGCGCTATGGCGGAATGATGCTGGCGCTGCTGCCGGTGATGCTGGCCCTGAATGCGACGGGACCCATACTGAATCTGCTGGCGCTGGGGGAAATCTCCGCTCGTCAGCTCGGTCTCTCTCTTTTCTACTGGCGCAATCTGCTGGTGCTGGCGATGGGCTGGCTGGTCGGTATCAGCGTTGCCATGGCCGGTGCCATTGGTTTTGTCGGGCTGGTGATCCCGCACCTGCTGCGGCTGAGCGGCATCAGCGATCACCGTTATCTGCTGCCCGCCTCTGCGCTGGCTGGCGCAGGCGTGCTGTTAGCGGCCGATATTGTCGCGCGTCTGGCGCTGACATCGGCCGAATTACCGATAGGCGTGGTCACGGCGACACTCGGCGCGCCGCTGTTTATTCTTTTACTGGTAAAATCTTCGCGCTAGCTTTCGGCTGGCTACTCTGCATCCACAACAGGAATTCAGCATGAACATTTATGACACTGAACTGGTTACGCTTGATGGTGAAAAAACCACGCTCTCTGCGTGGCAGGGCAAGGTACTGCTGGTGGTAAACGTCGCCTCGAAATGTGGCCTCACCCCGCAGTATGAGGAGCTGGAGAATCTGCAGAAGGCCTGGCAGGATCACGGCTTCAGCGTACTGGGTTTTCCCTGCAATCAGTTTCTGGAGCAGGAGCCTGGCAGCAGCGAAGAGATCAAAACCTTCTGCAGCACCACCTATGGCGTGACATTCCCGATGTTTGCCAAAACCGACGTTAATGGGGAAGGGCGTCACCCGCTCTATGCTCAGATGATCGCAGCCTGTCCTGACGCCGTTCGTCCCGAAGGCAGCGGTTTTTATGAGCGTCAGGTGAGCAAAGGGCGCGGACCGAAAGCGCCGGGCGACATCCTGTGGAACTTTGAAAAATTCGTGATTGGCCGGGACGGTCGCGTTGTCCAGCGGTTCGCGCCTGATATGACGCCGGAAGATCCCATTATTCTGGAAACCATTAAGCAGGCCCTGGCGAAATAGATGCTGCTGCGCCTGCAACAGATGGCGCTCGCCGGGCGGCTGTGCTCACTCAACGGTGAGCTTGCCGCCGGTCAGTTGCTGCATGTCGCCGGTCCGAACGGCGCGGGAAAAAGCACGTTGCTCAGCGTTGTTGCCGGACTGGAGGCCGCGTCCGGCAGGATCGTGCTGGATAACCGTCCGCTGTCCGGGTGGAGCGGCCCGGCGCTGGCCCGGGCTCGCGGCTGGCTTCCCCAGCAGCAGGCCCCCCTGAGTCAGATGCCGGTCTGGCACTATTTACGGCTGCATCTGAAACAGAGGGGGACGCAGGATGAAGATCGGCTCAGCACGCTGCTGCTGCAGCTTCAGCTGCAGGATAAACTCGCCCACTCACTGACCCGGCTCTCCGGCGGGGAGTGGCAGCGTGTCCGCCTGGCGGCGGTCTGCCTGCAAATTGATCCGCGCATCAATCCAGACGGACGGCTGCTGATTCTGGATGAGCCCATGACCGCGCTGGATATCGCTCAGCAGAAAGCGGTGGACGATCTGATCGCCGGACTCTGTGCGGCGGGCATCAGCGTGATCGCCAGCAGTCACGATCTCAACCACACGCTGCATCAGGCGAATCAGGTCTGGCTGATGGAGAGGGGACAGGTCATTGCGCAGGGTGAACCGGCCGCGGTTCTGACGCCGCAGCGGCTGACACCGCTTTATGGCATCGCCTTCCGGCAGATTGAGCTTGAAGGACGCAGGCTGCTGACCGTCCTGCCCTGACACTTGCTACCCGGCGGGCTTTACCGCTACATTAAACCGGTTGCAACTTCTGATAAGGACATTTGGCGATGCGCCTGGGTTTGCTGATTTTGGTTCTGCTGCTGACGGGATGCAGTCATCACGCCCCGCCGATTAATGGTCGTCTCTCCGACTCAATTACCGTGATTGCAGAGCTGAACGACCAGCTCGGTCACTGGCACGGCACGCCCTATCGCTATGGCGGCATGAGCCGCAACGGTGTCGACTGCTCTGGCTTTGTCTATCTGACCTTCCGCGACCGCTTTGCGCTGCAACTGCCGCGCACCACCTCAGCACAGAGTGATATCGGCACCCGTATCAGTAAAGATGAACTGCTGCCCGGCGACCTGGTCTTCTTTAAAACCGGTCGCGGGGAGAATGGCCTGCATGTCGGCATCTACGACAGTGATAATGCCTTTATTCATGCTTCCACCAGCCAGGGGGTGATCCGCTCCTCGCTGGACAACGTCTACTGGCGCAAAGTCTTCTGGCAGGCTCGCCGTATTTAACCGGAGAGTCTGAAATAAGACTTAAGTCCAATTTAGAATAGAGAAAAAACAGCCGTTAAAAGTTTTATTTTAAATGACAGTTTTTGAGCGGGGATTTTATTAGGCATAATAAATGCTGGTTTAATTCCGCTAATAAGCGCAGTTTTGTCGTCACTATTTGGCTTAAGCGTCATCGCAGGCTGGCAAACGGTGGTGGAAGGGCAAAGAAGGTCGTCTCTTCAATGATTTGGCGCTATTGCCTGAGCCTGACCATTACTATACGATATCAACATCGCCGCATATTCTGGCATTAAAATGAAAATTCATCTTTCGGCCGACTATCAGTCGGAAATCTGGTTTTATCCTGTCTGTGATGCTGACGGACGGCTGGCTGCTGTTGAGCTGGTTACGCAGTTTGTGCATGAAAGTGCGCCGATCACACTGCCTCAGGATCTGCTGCTGCCGCAGCTCGATGAGTCGCAGCAGTTACGCCTGCTGCAAAGTCAGATTAGCCTGCTGGAGCAGAACCGTGCGTTATTCGAGTCGCATGACGTCTCCGCATTTATCCGTATTGATGAAGGGATGGCCCGGACGCTGCTGGCCAGCGAATTAGTGATGCGCAAAATAAAGCAGCTGCCCTTCATTCTGCTGAATATCACTGAAACGTTTCCGCAGCTGAAGCTTGGAAAAAATAATCCGCTGCTGGCGAGCCTGCATGATGAGTTTAATTTAGCGCTTTCCCATTTTGGGGCTGGCAAAACACCCTCGAATGCGGTCTACGATAATTTATTCAGCTGGATCTGTCTGGATAAAGAGTTTATTCACTCACTGGCAAAGCGCGCGTCGTTTGTGCCGTTCATGCAGAGCATTATCGATAATTTCCGCACCCATTGTGACCGGCTGATTATTTGCGGCATCGACGATGATCGGCTACTGGATAAAGTGAGCCAGCTCAGTGGGGTCGATTTTCAGGGCGCACTGTTCCCGGTGGTTAAATCTGACGCGTTGCGTTCCCTGATCCGCGCCGACAGTCGCCGACCCTCTTCTCAGCATCCTGGCTGATGGAACCTGTTTAATCCCCGGTATCAGCGTTACACTGAAGGTTTTGGCAAACCGACGTCTCGCTGAGCATCGCATGGGAGAAACAATGTCCTCAGGCAAGCTATCTTTTGACAATACCTGGTTCCGGGAGCTTACCGGATGCTATACCGCGCTTAACCCAACGCCGCTGGCAGGCGGACGCCTGCTCTATCATAACGCCCCGCTGGCCGCCTCAATGGGGCTGGATAGCGCACTCTTCGCCGGTAACGGGCATGACGTCTGGCACGGCGCGGCACTGCTGCCCGGCATGCAGCCACTGGCCCAGGTGTACAGTGGCCATCAGTTTGGCGTCTGGGCCGGTCAGCTGGGCGACGGGCGCGGCATCCTGCTGGGAGAACAGCGCACAGAGGATGGCCAGAAACTTGACTGGCACCTTAAGGGCGCGGGCCTGACCCCCTATTCCCGCATGGGGGATGGGCGGGCGGTGATCCGTTCCAGCGTTCGCGAGTTCCTGGCCTCTGAAGCATTGCACCATCTGGGGATCCCCACCACGCGCGCCCTGACCCTGTCGATTGGCGATGAGCCGGTTTACCGTGAAACGGCGGAGCGCGGTGCAATGCTGATGCGCATTTCACCCAGCCATCTGCGCTTTGGTCATTTCGAGCATTTCTTTTACAGCCAGCAGCAGGAGAAAGTGCAGCAGCTGGCCGACTACGCCATCCGCCATCACTGGCCGCATCTGGTGGAGGAGGCGGATCGCTATCAGCGCTGGTTTACCGACGTTGTGGTGCGCACTGCCCGGCTGATTGCGCTGTGGCAGAGCGTGGGCTTCGCGCATGGCGTGATGAACACGGACAACATGTCGATTCTGGGCCTGACCATCGACTACGGCCCCTATGGTTTTCTGGATGATTATCAGCCTGACTTCATCTGCAACCACAGCGACTATCAGGGGCGCTACAGTTTTGAAAATCAGCCAATGATAGGCATGTGGAACCTTAACCGCCTGGCCCATGCGCTGTCAGGGCTGCTGACGACTGAACAACTGCGCACGGCACTCAGCGCCTATGAACCTGAACTGATGCGGGTGTGGGGAGAGCGGATGCGGGCTAAACTCGGTTTACTGACTCAGCAGAGCAGCGACAATCAGATCCTGACCGACCTGCTGGCGCTGATGACGCAGGAGCACAGCGATTACACCCTGACGTTCCGGCAACTGAGTGAGACGCAACAGGCGGAAAGCCGCTCACCGCTGCGGGATGAGTTCATAGATCGTGAGGCCTTTGACCGCTGGTATCAGCACTACCGCAGCCGCCTGATGGATGAACAGGTCAGCGATGCGGAGCGTCAGGCGGTGATGAAGGCGGCAAACCCGGCGGTGATCCTCAGAAATTATCTGGCACAGCAGGCGATTGAAGAGGCTGAGCAGGGAGAGCAGGGGGCGCTGGCGCGTCTGCACCAGGCGCTGCAGCAACCCTTCAGTGATGAAACCGCCGCCGACTATCGTCAGCGGCCACCAGACTGGGGTAAAACGCTTGAGGTGAGCTGCTCCAGCTGACAGAGACTCAGAGGCGGTGAGAAACCGCCTCGGCCAGCAGGGCGAGAACAGCTTCGCTATCCTCCCAGCCGAGGCAGGGATCGGTAATCGACTGGCCGTAAACCAGGGGCTCACCACTCACCACCTTCTGATTGCCCTCCTGCAGGAAACTTTCAATCATGACGCCCGCCACGGCACGAGAGCCTGCTTTGATCTGCTCCGCGACATCTGCGGCCACATCCTTCTGGCGACGGTGCTGCTTCAGGCAGTTGCCGTGACTGAAATCGATGACCAGCTGCTCTGGCAGATTAAAGGCTGACAGACTCTCAGCCGCCGCCGCGACGTCACTGGCATGATAGTTGGGCTGTTTACCGCCACGCAGAATTACATGACCATGCGGATTGCCGCTGGTCTGATAAATGGTCATCTGGCCCAGCTTATCCGGCGAGAGGAACATATGGCTGGCGCGCGCGGCACGAATCGCATCCACGGCAATCTGGACGTTGCCATCGGTGCCGTTTTTAAAGCCGACCGGGCAGGAGAGGGCGGAGGCCATTTCGCGGTGAATCTGGCTTTCGGTGGTGCGAGCGCCAATCGCGCCCCAGCTGATCAGGTCGGCAATAAACTGGCCGATCACCATATCCAGAAATTCGGTGGCGGTAGGCAGGCCCAGGGCGTTGATGTCGATCAGCAGCTTGCGGGCAATAGAGATGCCACGGTTCACGTCATAACGACCATCCAGATCCGGATCGGAAATTAATCCTTTCCAGCCCACCACGGTGCGCGGCTTTTCAAAGTAAGCGCGCATAACAATCTCCAGTCGGTCGGCATAGCGACTGCGAAGCGCATTCAGGCGCTCAGCATACTCCAGCGCCGCTCGGGGATCGTGCAGCGAGCAGGGGCCGATCACCACCAGCAGGCGGGGATCTTCACCGGTCAGAATACGGGCAATACGTTTGCGGGCTGCGGTGACATTATCGGCAATCGCCGCAGAGACAGGGTGCTCAGCCGCCAGGCTGGCAGGCGTAATCAGATTACCAATGCGCGCGGTACGCAGTTCGTCAGTTTTATTCATGAGTTTCTCGAAAACGGTTCTTCGCAGCGGTGAAATACCGGGAAGTGATGGTGGTCACAATAAACCATCAGGGTGCGAATTCAACCCGGAATTTGATAATGAAATCAGAACCGACGGCAGCAACGCTTTACATCGTCGGCCCGCTCCCGCTTCCTAGTACATGCGGCGTGTCAGACCCATGATGTCGAGAATTTTTGTGGCTATCTCCTCCACCGAGTAGTTGGTGCTGTTCAGATAACGGATCTGGTGGGTGCGGAACAGGGCCTCCACTTCGCCCACTTCCAGCCGGCACTGGCGCATTGAGGCGTAACGGGTATTTTCCGCCCGCTCCTGGCGGATGGCCGCCAGCCGTTCCGGATCGATGGTCAGCCCGAACAGCTTGTTCTGATGCGCGCGCAGGGCGGGCGGCAGCTTAAGGTTGTCCATGTCGTCAGCAATGAACGGATAGTTGGCAGCACGGATACCAAACTGCATTGCCAGATAGAGGCTGGTGGGCGTCTTGCCGCAGCGTGAGACGCCGACGAGGATCACCTGCGCATCCTCCAGCCCGCGCAGCGAGATGCCGTCATCATGGGCCAGGGCGTAATCGATCGCCGCGATGCGGGCATCATATTTCCCCAGATTACTGGCATCCAGACCGTGGGTGCGGTGAGCCACTGGCGCAGGCGCTAAACCCAGCTCCTGCTGCAGCGGGGCGACCAGCGCCTGTACGATGTCCTGACAGAAGCCCTCGCTCTGCACGATGATGTCGCGCACTTCCGGTGTGACTATCGAGAAAAAGACCAGCGGCCGGACGCCGCTCTGCTGATACAGCGCGTTGATCTGAGCTTTAACCGCCAGCGCCCGCTGGACGTTTTCAACAAATGGCAGCGTCAGGCTGGTGATATTGACCGGGAACTGCGACAACACCGCATGGCCCAGCACTTCAGCCGTGATGGCGGTACCATCGGAAATATAGAAAACGCTTCTGTCAGTTGTCATAACCGCTTCTGTCCTGAACAAGAGTGAGTTATCAGCATGCGTCATGCGGCGAAAAAAATCATGCCGGATGTTCATTTCTGGAATCGCTATCCGGGTTATTTATCCGGAGATTCAAGGCACTGGCTACAAAGCGAACGCGGTGATTTTGCTGTTTTAACCGTCTGAGGGGCGGTTTTCTGGCAGCGTCTGCGCGGATTTGTTGCGCAACAAAAAACAGTGCCCTCAGAGGTGAAAATTTAATTTATGATGAAATATCAGTTATTTATATTAAAATGGCGATTTTGCGCAACGGCAAAATGAAACGCTCACAATTCCGAAACTGCTTCTGAAATTCTGCTTTAACGATTCAACAGATCGTGATTGCTTAAGTGATATGCCAGGCTGAGGACAGATGACTCCCTGTCCCCATTCATTGAAAAGGATACGCTTAATGGCCAGTAATGACGCACAGCCACTTGTGCTCTGGTATAACCAGCTTGGCATGCATGATGTTGATCGGGTGGGCGGCAAAAATGCCTCTCTGGGTGAAATGATCACGAATCTCTCGTCGCTGGGTGTCTCCGTGCCCAACGGATTTGCGACGACCTCATACGCCTTTAACCTCTTCCTGGATCAAAGCGGGCTGAACCAGCGTATCTATGCGCTGCTGGATGAAACCGACATTGATGATGTCGAAGCGCTGGCCAAAGCGGGTAAACAGATTCGTCAGTGGGTGGTTGAGACCCCCTTCCTGCCGGAACTGGAGTCCGCCATTCTGGACGCCTACGAGCAGCTTTCTGCCGATGATCATGACGCCTCGTTTGCCGTCCGCTCCTCAGCAACCGCAGAGGATATGCCCGATGCCTCTTTTGCCGGTCAGCAGGAGACCTTTCTGAATGTGCAAGGTATTGACGCCGTCATGGTGGCGGTGAAGCACGTCTTCGCCTCGCTGTTTAACGACCGTGCTATCTCCTACCGCGTCCACCAGGGCTACGATCATCGCGGTGTGGCGCTCTCTGCCGGCATTCAGCGCATGGTACGCTCGGATCTGGCCGCGTCTGGCGTGATGTTTACCATTGATACCGAATCCGGCTTTGATCAGGTGGTGTTTATCACGGCTGCACTGGGGCTGGGTGAAATGGTGGTGCAGGGTGCGGTTAACCCGGATGAGTTCTATGTCCACAAACCGACTCTGGCAGCCGATCGTCCCGCTATCGTGCGCCGCAACATGGGGTCGAAAAAGGTTCGCATGGTCTACGCCGACTCTCAGGCCCACGGTGAGCAGGTGCGGATTGAAGATGTGCCCGAAGCCGAACGCGATCGTTTCTGCCTGAACGATGAAGAGGTGCAGGCGCTGGCGAAGCAGGCCGTGCTGATCGAACAGCACTATCAGCGCCCGATGGATATTGAGTGGGCCAAAGATGGTCACACCGGCAAACTGTTCATCGTTCAGGCTCGTCCTGAAACCGTGCGTTCAAACGGTCAGGTGATGGAGCGCTACACCCTGCAGGCGCAGGGCAGCGTGGTAGTGGAAGGCCGTGCTATCGGTCATCGTATCGGCGCCGGTACGGTGAAGGTCATCCACGATATCAGCGAAATGAACCGGATTGAGAAAGGGGATGTGCTGGTGACGGACATGACCGACCCGGACTGGGAACCGATCATGAAGAAGGCATCCGCTATCGTCACTAACCGGGGCGGACGAACCTGCCATGCGGCGATCATCGCGCGTGAGCTGGGCATTCCGGCCGTGGTGGGCTGTGGTGACGCCACCGATCGGCTGAAAGAGGGGCACAACGTTACCGTCTCCTGCGCCGAAGGCGATACCGGCTATGTCTATGATGACCTGCTGGACTTCGATATCACCAGCTCTCAGGTTGACTCACTGCCTGAACTGCCGCTGAAAATCATGATGAACGTGGGCAATCCCGACCGTGCCTTCGATTTTGCCTGTCTGCCGAATGAAGGCGTCGGCCTGGCGCGGCTGGAGTTCATCATCAACCGCATGATTGGCGTGCATCCGAAAGCGCTGCTGGAGTTCGACCAGCAGACCCCGGAACTGCAGCAGCAGATTCGTAAAATGACCAAAGGATTTGATAATCCGGTGGAGTTTTACGTCGCCCGCCTGACCGAGGGAATTGCTACCCTTGGCGCGGCATTCGCACCGAAACGCGTAATTGTCCGACTTTCCGACTTTAAAACTAACGAATATGCCAACCTTGTGGGCGGCGAACGCTATGAGCCGGAAGAGGAAAACCCGATGCTCGGTTTCCGGGGCGCAGGTCGCTATGTGGCCGATAGCTTCCGGGACTGCTTTGCGCTGGAGTGTGAAGCGGTAAAACGTGTCCGCAATGAGATGGGCCTGACCAACGTCGAAATCATGGTTCCGTTCGTGCGCACGGTGGACCAGGCGCAGGCGGTGGTGGAGGAGCTGGCGCGTCAGGGGCTGAAGCGCGGTGAGAACGGGCTGAAGATTATCATGATGTGCGAGATCCCATCGAATGCCCTGCTGGCGGAGCAGTTCCTGGCGCACTTTGATGGCTTCTCTATCGGCTCTAACGACATGACGCAGCTGACGCTGGGACTGGATCGCGACTCAGGCGTGGTTTCTGCGCTGTTTGATGAGCGAAACGAGGCGGTGAAGGCACTGCTGTCGATGGCGATCAGGGCCGCGAAAAAGCAGGGGAAATATGTGGGCATCTGCGGTCAGGGACCGTCCGATCACCAGGATTTCGCCGCCTGGCTGATGGAAGAGGGCATTGACAGTCTGTCGCTCAACCCGGACACCGTCGTGGAAACCTGGGTGAGTCTGGCGCAGTTAAAGAAAACGGCCTGACGGCCTCACCCCTGCTGTTGTCAAATCCTGAGGCCCGCATTGCGGGCCTTTTTCTTTTTATTGCTGGTCAGATTCAGGCAAAAAAAAAGCCCATCACAGGGGATGGGCAAAGACTACACACAGCAATTCTTTACTCTACTCAGGGGAATAAGGTTGTTTAGAAATCAGTAAGTTGATTTCGAACATAGGAAACATGTTATTCATATGGCTGGCTGGCGTCTTTAAGAATCCTCTTATTAGTTTAAAGCCGATAATCTTTTGCCCCCTAAACTCCCCCATTTGGCTTAAGAAACAGTGCAGAAAATAATCTTTTTTAGCCGAAAAAGGTCTGTTTTGGGCCGGAAATGGCTTTTTTCTTAAAAATCGCTAATGGAAAGGGAAATTTATCCGATCCGCAGGGGGGTGTGCGGTTAATCATCATTAACCGCACTAATCAATCCTTAAACAGGCTGTCGGGAGAACCTGTTACCGTTCCGTATCACACAGCGGGCGGGGTGCCATCGTGATCGGCAAGGGCTTCCGCCACCGCCTGCGGATCGTTATCCGGGGCCGGCGCTTCATGCACCCAGACGGAAACGAGACGATAAGAGACCGCCAGCACCAATGGTCCGATAAAAAGACCAATCATGCCAAACGCAAACAGACCACCAATAACACCAGAGAGGATCAGGATCATCGGCAGATCGGCACCCATACGAATTAACATCGGACGCAGGACGTTGTCCATCGTGCCCACCACACAGCTCCAGACCAGCAGCACGGTTCCCCAGGTGGTGTCGCCGCTCCAGTAGAGATAGATGATGGCCGGAACCAGCACCAGCAGCGGGCCGAGCTGGACCAGACAGCAGAGGATCATCAGCACTGTTAAGAGCGTGGCGTAGGGAATACCGGAGATAGCCAGACCGATACCGCCGAGTACGCCCTGTACCAGCGCCGTGACTACCACGCCCAGCGCCACGGCACGAATGGACTGCGCCGCCAGAAGCACGGCGGCATCCCCACGGCGTCCGGCCATACGAAAGGCAAAGTGGCGAATGCCCTGAGCGGCCTGCTCACCGCGCCAGTAAAGCAGCACGCTGAAAAGTAACATCACGCCCAGATGGATCATAAAGCGTCCGAAATGACCGGCCTGAGCAACAAAAAAGCCGGTGGTGCGCCCGATATAGGGCTGTATCTTGGCCATGATCCCGGCCCCGCCGCTCGCCACCAGGGTGTCATAACTGACATAAAGCTTTTTGCCGACCATCGGGATCTCTTTGAGCCACACCAGCTTCGGCATCGTGTGCCCCTGCGTGACCCACGCAATGACCGGTGCGCTGTTATCAATCAGGCTGCTGACCAGCAGGGCGATAGGGATGATAAACAGCAACAAAAGCAGCAGGGTCATCACGATCACAGCCAGCGAACGGCGTCCCCAGAGCAGTCGCTGAAATTTCAGCATCAGCGGCCATGTAGCAATGACCACCATGCTGGCCCAGGCGAAGCCCAGAATAAACGGCTGCACCACCCACAGGCAGGCGACAATCAGCAGCAGAATGAACATCAGGGTAAAGAGAATCTGCGGTAAATCCATATCCCGGTACTGGCTTTTCATCATTGACTCATAACCTCGTCTTAATCCTTCATTTTCCGGCATAGCGATGCCGGTTTTCATCATGATCTATTTACTGAGGATTAAACAGCGTTACAGAGAAAGGTTTTGGCTTTTCTGAAAAAACGGCAGACGCAGAAAAAATATGTTAAAACGGGAAATCGCTAACGCATAAACGCAAACGTTTACAACACCTTCGGTCAGACAATCATGATCCCACAGATTTCGCAGGCACCGGGCCTCGTTCAACTGGTGCTGACGTTCCTTGAGTCGCTGAAAGAGCAGGGTTTTACCGGCGACATGGCCACCAGCTATGCCGATCGTCTCTCACTCTCCACCGATAACAGCATCTATCAGTTGCTGCCTGACGCGGCGCTGTTTCCGCGCTCCACCGCGGATGTGGCGCTGCTCGCCCGCGTGGCGGGAGAGGCCCGCTTCGCCAGCCTGGTGTTTACACCGCGCGGCGGCGGCACCGGTACAAACGGGCAGTCGCTGAATCAGGGGATTGTGGTCGACATGTCGCGCTATATGAACCGCATTCTGGAGATCAATACGGAAGAGCGGTGGGTGCGGGTGGAAGCGGGCGTGATCAAAGATCAGCTCAACGCCTGGCTGAAGCCTTTCGGCTTTTTCTTCTCCCCGGAGTTGTCCACCAGTAACCGGGCGACGCTGGGCGGTATGATCAACACCGATGCCTCGGGTCAGGGATCGCTGGTGTATGGCAAGACCTCGGATCATGTGCTGGGCCTGCGCGCCGTGCTGCTGGGCGGCGATATCCTGGATACGCGGCCGATGGCCACCGCGTTGGCGGAAACGCTGGCGCAGACGGCGACCCCCGAAGGGCGGCTCTATCAGCAGGTACTGACCCGCTGCCGTGAACACCGGGCGCTGATTCTGGAAAAGTTTCCAAAGCTGAATCGGTTCCTGACCGGTTATGACCTGCGCCATGTCTTCAGCGATGACATGCAGACCTTTGACATGACGCGGCTGCTCTGTGGCGCGGAAGGGACGCTGGCGTTTGTCACCGAAGCCCGGCTTGATATCACACCGCTGCCAAAAGTGCGGCGGCTGGTAAACATCAAATATGACTCCTTTGACTCTGCGCTGCGCAATGCACCCTTTATGGTAGAAGCCCAGGCGCTGTCGGTTGAAACCGTGGACTCCAAGGTGCTCAATCTGGCCCGTGAAGATATCGTCTGGCACTCGGTGCGTGAACTGATCGCCGATGTGCCCGATAAAGAGATGCAGGGGCTGAATATCGTTGAGTTTGCCGGCGACAACGCCGCACTGATCGACCAGCAGATTGAACGGCTCAGTGCCCGCCTCGATGCGCTGATGGCGCAGCAGCAGGGCGGTGTGATTGGCTATCAGTTCTGTAACGACCTGGCGGGCATCGAACGCATCTATAACATGCGTAAAAAGGCAGTCGGACTGCTGGGCAACGCCAAAGGGCGGGCAAAACCGATCCCCTTTGTGGAAGACACGGCCGTGCCGCCCGAGAAGCTGGCGGATTACATTGTCGAGTTTCGCGCGCTGCTCGACAGCCACGGTCTGAGTTACGGCATGTTCGGACACGTTGACGCGGGCGTGCTGCACGTCCGTCCGGCGCTGGATATGTGTGACCCGCAGCAGGAGATGATGATGAAACAGATCTCCGACGAGGTGGTGGCGCTGACCGCGCGCTACGGTGGCCTGCTGTGGGGAGAGCATGGCAAAGGGTTCCGCGCCCAGTACAGTCCGGCCTTCTTCGGCGAAACGCTGTTTAACGAACTGCGCCGCATCAAAGCGGCATTCGATCCGCTTAACCGTCTTAATCCGGGCAAGATCTGTACCCCCTTCAACCGCCATGACGAGATGATGCAGGTTGATGCGGTCAAGCGTGGCACCTGGGATCGGCAGATTCCGTTAACGGTGCGGGATGAGTGGCGTGGCGCGATGGAGTGTAATGGCAACGGGTTATGTTTTAACTTCGATGCCCGCAGCCCGATGTGTCCGTCCATGAAGATCACCCGCAACCGTATTCACTCGCCCAAAGGACGGGCGAGCCTGACGCGGGAGTGGCTGCGACTGCTGGCCGGGCAGGGCGTCGATCCGCTGATGCTGGAGAAGCAGCTGCCGGAAAACCGTCTGTCGCTGCGCGCCCTGATCGCCCGTACCCGCAACAGCTGGCACGCCAGCAAAGGGGAGTATGACTTCTCGCATGAGGTCAAAGAGGCGATGTCAGGCTGTCTGGCCTGCAAAGCCTGCTCGACCCAGTGTCCGATCAAAATCGACGTGCCTGCGTTCCGCTCACGCTTCCTGCAGCTCTACCACACCCGCTATCTGCGCCCGGCGAGCGATCATCTGGTGGCAGCGGTTGAGAGCTATGCGCCGCTGATGGCGAAGGCACCCAAAGTGTTCAACTTCTTCCTGCGCCAGCCGTGGCTGAAAGAGCTGAGCAAAACGCATATCGGCATGGTCGACCTGCCTCTGCTCTCTGCGCCCAATCTGAAGCAGCAGCTCAGCGGACATCCGGCGATGAACATGACGCTGGAGCAGCTGGAAGCGCTGACCGCCGCGGAGCGTGAGCGTTGTGTGCTGGTGGTTCAGGACCCCTTTACCAGCTTCTATGAGGCGCAGCTGGTCAGTGACTTCATCCGGCTGATTGAGAAGCTGGGCTATCGTCCGGTTCTGCTGCCATTCTCACCCAATGGTAAAGCACAGCACGTTAAAGGCTTCCTGCAGCGCTTTGCCCGAACCGCAGCCCGGACGGCCGACTTCCTCAACCGGGTGGCAAAACTGGGTCTGCCGATGGTCGGGGTCGACCCGGCCACCGTGCTCTGCTATCGCGATGAGTATCGTCAGACGCTGGGCGACGCGCGCGGCGACTTTAGTGTTTTACTGGTGCATGAATGGCTGCAGCGGGCGCTGGCAGAGCGTGACATACAGGCCACGGGCGGTGAGTCATGGTATCTGTTTGCGCACTGTACCGAGGTGACTGCGCTGCCCTCAGCCCCCGGTCAGTGGCAGGATATCTTTGCCCGGTTTGGTGCGAAACTGGAGAATATCAACGTCGGCTGCTGCGGCATGGCCGGAACTTATGGCCATGAGAGTAAAAACCTGGAGAACTCGCTGGGGATCTATGCGCTCTCATGGCATCCGCAGCTTCAGCGGCTGCCGCGTCAGCGCTGTCTGGCGACCGGCTACTCCTGCCGCAGTCAGGTCAAACGGGTGGAAGGTAACGGCATGCGTCATCCGCTTCAGGCTTTGTTAGCATTAATGTAAAAAAATTGTGCGCGACGTCACGGCATGGCTGGATTAGAATATCCAGCCTGCGTGACGTACGAAGTCGCTTTGCAGCGCGGAGGCTTTGTTCCACTCGCCGACGAGAGCCAGTTGATGGCAGAGGCGGGTCAGGGAGAGGCGCGCCAGCTGGTAAGCCTGAATACGGAACAGGCGGTCGCGTTCGCTGTTTCCCATCTCCTGAACCAGGCGATGATGCAGTTTTCCCATCGCATGCAGGTAACTCTGGTCGTCACCATTCAACTGGCAGATCTCTGCCATATCCTGACAGGCATCGTTGAACTGACGCAGCTGATGTATCGTGCAGTCGGCCCGATCAAGCTTTGCCTGCGCCATGTAAAAGTCGACGGTGATATCGCGGATGCTGAACTGGTATTCATCGATTTTGTGCTGGAGCCAGGCTGAGACAGAGAGCGTCATGAAACCATCCTGAATGTGAATGATAATAATTATCATATTCAACTGTTCAGGGATTGCAATGCGCGGGCAGAAAAATTTAACGATTTATCCTGCCTGTCGGTATAATCGGAAATAACAATCTGTTTACATCGCAGAAAGGCGTAACCTATCAATAAGCCTTTTTATCAAAAAGGGTTATTTTAAAATGAGTGATTTATTAATAGGTTATCACTGGCTTATTAAGGCTGACGTTCTCACCACACAGTGAGCTGAAGAGGCTATGCTTAATTATTAAGCAAATAAAACAGCACAAGATGATTATCCCTGCAAAACAAGAGGTTGAAGTGATCGGTGAGATCACTACCATAGGGGGATAGCCTGAAAAGGTCCGGACTCAGGAGGTATCAATATGGCATCCGTTAATACAGACTCTTTCTCACCTGACGATTTCGTCTGGAAAGGGCTGACGCTGACTGAAACCGCAGCGCAACAAATTCTCAATCTGGCGGCTCAGGACCCTGATGTCAAGGGGCTGCGACTCAGCGTGAAACAATCCGGCTGCGCCGGGTTCGGCTACGTTATGGATTTGGTGAAAGAGCCTGTCGAAGACGATCTGCAGTTTTCATTCTACGGCGCAACGCTGTTTGTGCCGCTTCAGGCGATGCCATTCGTTGATGGCACCGAGCTGGACTATGTTCGCGAAGGCCTGAATCAGATTTTTAAATTCAATAACCCTAAAGCTCAGCACGCCTGCGGGTGCGGTGAGAGCTTTGGCGTCGAGTAAGTGAAATATGTCACGACACAGCGAAACATCTGACGATGTACAAATCTGGGAAGGCAAGCTCAACTACAAAGAGGGCTTCTTTACCCAACTGCAAACCGAAGAATTTGCCAACGGCATCAACGAAGATGTCGTGCGCGCGATTTCGGCCAAGCGTAACGAGCCAGAGTGGATGCTGGAGTTTCGTCTTAAAGCGTTTCATGCCTGGCTTGAAATGGAAGAGCCTCACTGGCTGAAAGCGCACTACGAGAAGCTCGACTATCAGGATTACAGCTACTACTCCGCGCCCTCATGCGGCAGCTGTGACGATAGCTGCGCGTCGGAGCCGGGTGCCACTCAGGCCTCAGGCAGCGCGCCCGCCAGTGAGTATCTGACGCAGGAAGTGGAAAACGCCTTTAATCAGCTGGGTGTGCCGGTCCGCGAAGGCCGCGAAGTGGCGGTTGACGCGATTTTCGACTCCGTTTCAGTCGCCACCACCTATCGCGGCAAGCTGGCGGAGCAGGGCATCATCTTCTGCTCTTTTGGCGAAGCGATTCAGGAACACCCTGAGCTGGTGAAGCAGTATCTGGGCACCGTCGTGCCGGCGAATGACAACTTCTTTGCCGCGCTGAACTCCGCGGTCGCCTCAGACGGCACCTTTGTCTATATCCCGAAAGGGGTGCGCTGCCCGATGGAGCTGTCGACCTATTTCCGCATCAACGCTGCGAAAACCGGTCAGTTCGAGCGCACCATCCTGATTGCCGACGAAGACAGCTATGTCAGCTACATCGAAGGCTGCTCAGCCCCGGTGCGTGACAGCTATCAGCTGCATGCGGCCGTGGTGGAAGTGATCATCCACAAAAACGCCGAAGTGAAATACTCCACGGTTCAGAACTGGTTCCCTGGCGGTGAAGGCGAGGGCGGTATCCTCAACTTCGTGACCAAGCGTGCGCTGTGTGAAGGTGACCACAGCAAAATGTCCTGGACACAGTCGGAAACCGGCTCTGCAATCACCTGGAAATACCCGAGCTGCATTCTGCGCGGGGACTACTCGGTGGGTGAGTTCTACTCCGTGGCGCTGACCAGCGGTCGTCAGCAGGCCGATACCGGCACCAAGATGATCCACATTGGTAAAAACACCAAATCGACCATCATCTCTAAAGGGATCTCGGCCGGTAAAAGTCAGAACACCTATCGCGGTCTGGTGAAAATCATGCCAACCGCCACCAACGCGCGTAACTTTACGCAGTGTGACTCGATGCTGATCGGCCCGGATTGCGGCGCCCATACCTTCCCGTATGTGGAGACCCGCAATAACACCGCTCAGCTGGAGCACGAAGCCACGACATCACGCATCGGCGAAGATCAGATGTTCTACTGTCTGCAACGCGGTATCAGTGAAGAAGACGCCATCTCGATGATCGTGAACGGCTTCTGTAAAGACGTATTCTCCGAGCTGCCACTGGAATTTGCCGTGGAAGCCCAGAAATTGTTAGCCATCAGCCTTGAGCACAGTGTGGGCTGATGCCGTCACACGCCTTGCCGGAAGCAACGTGAAGGAATAAGTATGTTAAGCATTAAAGATTTGCAGGTCAGTGTTGAAGATAAAGCCATTCTGCGTGGCCTGAATCTCGAAATTAAACCAGGCGAAGTGCATGCCATCATGGGCCCGAACGGCTCAGGTAAAAGTACGCTGTCAGCCACGCTGGCAGGCCGCGAAGATTATGAAGTGACCGGCGGTTCGGTGAGCTTCAACGGTAAAGATCTGCTGGAGCTGGCACCGGAAGAGCGCGCAGGTGAAGGTATCTTTATGGCGTTCCAGTATCCGGTCGAGATCCCCGGCGTCAGCAATCAGTTTTTCCTGCAGACTTCGGTAAACGCGGTGCGCAAATACCGTCAGCAGGAAGAGCTGGATCGCTTTGATTTCCAGGACTTCATCGAAGAGAAAATTCAGCTGCTGAAGATGCCGGAAGATCTGCTGACCCGTTCCGTTAACGTCGGCTTCTCCGGCGGTGAGAAGAAGCGTAACGACATCCTGCAGATGGCGGCGCTGGAGCCTGAGCTCTGCATTCTGGATGAAACCGACTCCGGTCTGGACATTGATGCGCTGAAAATCGTTGCCAATGGTGTGAACAGCCTGCGTGACGAAAAGCGTGCCTTTATCATCGTGACCCACTACCAGCGTATTCTGGACTACATCAAGCCAGACTTCGTTCATGTTCTGTATCAGGGCAAAATCGTGAAATCTGGCGACTTCTCGCTGGTGAAACAGCTGGAGGAGCAAGGTTATGGCTGGCTTACCGACGAAGAGTGATTCTGCGCTGCAACAGTGGCATCACCTGTTTGAGTCGCGCGGCGACGTGCGTTCTCTGCAGGCTCAGCAGCACTGGCAGCAACTGATGCGCGTTGGCCTGCCAACCCGCAAGCATGAAAACTGGAAATACACCCCGCTGGACACGCTGCTGTCACAGCAGTTTGTGTTGCCTGACGCGCCTCAGACCCTGAGCGCTGAACAGGTTGATGCACTGGCGCTGCCGCTGGATGCCATCCGCCTGGTCTTCGTTGACGGTCAGTTCCAGGCGGCGCTGAGCAGCCGCGACACCGAGCTGTTTGAGATTCAGCACAGCGTGGCCGCCGAGCGTCGTCCGCTGCCCGCTGCCGTTCAGCCGGAAGTGTTTCTGCATCTGACCGAAAGCCTGGCAGAAGAGGTGACCACCCTGCGTCTGGCACGCGGTAAATCTGCAGCGCGCCCGGTCTACCTGCTGCATATCACCAGCGGTCAGCAGACGGGCATGAACACTGTTCATTATCGTCATCACCTGCAGCTGGAAGAGAGCGCCGAAGCGGAAGTGATTGAGCACTACGTTTCACTCAACGATCAGGCCCATTTCACCGGTTCGCGCTTTACCTGCGCGATTGGAGATAATGCAAAGCTGACCCACACCAAACTGGCGTTTGAAAGCAGCAACAGCTATCACTTTGCGCACAACGATCTGGTGGTGGGTAACGATGCGCAGGTCAGCAGTTCCAGCTTCCTGCTGGGTGCCGGTCTGTCGCGCCACAATACCAGCACGCAGCTGAACGGCGAGAACAGTACGCTGGCGATTAACAGCCTGGTGTTGCCGGTGAAACAGGAAGTCGCGGATACCCGTACTTACCTGGAGCACAGTAAAGGCCACTGCGTCAGCCGTCAGATGCATAAAACCATCGTGCGCGACAAAGGCCGTGCGGTGTTTAACGGTCACATCAAAGTGGCACAGCATGCACTGAAGACAGACGGGCAGATGACCAACAACAACCTGTTGCTGGGCAAGCTGGCGGAGGTCGATACCAAGCCGCAGCTGGAAATCTATGCGGATGACGTTAAGTGCAGCCACGGCGCCACCATCGGCCGTATCGATGACGAGCAGATGTTCTATCTGCGTTCGCGCGGTATTGAGCAGGATGCTGCGCAGACCATGATTATCCACGCCTTTGCGGCAGAACTGACCGAAACACTGGAAAATCCGGTGATGCGTCAGGCCGTACTGCAGCGTATCGCGCAACGTTTTCCCGGAGGCGACGTATGATGAACTTCGATCTCGACCGCATCAGGGCTGATTTTCCTATCCTGAAGCGAGAGGTCAACGGTCATCCGCTGGCCTACCTTGACAGCGCCGCCAGCGCACAACGTCCCCTCTCGGTGATCAATGCTGAGAGTCATTTTTACCAGCACGGCTATGCGGCCGTGCATCGCGGCATCCATACGCTGAGCCAGCAGGCAACCAGTGATATGGAGAACGTGCGCGATCAGGCCGCCCGTTTCCTGAACGCTTCGTCGCAGGAAGAGATTGTTTTCGTCAAAGGAACCACCGAAGGCATCAATCTGGTGGCCAACAGCTGGGGCAGCAGTCAGCTCCGGTCTGGCGATAACCTGATCATTACTGAGATGGAGCATCACGCCAATATCGTTCCATGGCAGATGCTGGCTGAGCGCACCGGAGCCGAAGTGCGTGTGCTGCCGTTGAATGACAACGGTGAGCTGGCGCTTGAGCAGCTGGCGGGGCTGATTGACAGCCGCACGCGCCTGCTGGCCGTGACGCATGTTTCAAACGTGCTCGGCACGGTTAACCCGGTCAAAGCGATCGTGGCGCAGGCCAAAGCCGCGGGTGTTGTTACTCTGGTGGATGGTGCGCAGGCGGTAATGCATGACAAAGTTGACGTGCAGGATATCGGCTGTGATTTCTATGTTTTCTCCAGCCATAAACTCTACGGCCCGAACGGCGTGGGTATCCTTTATGGACGCAAAGCGTTGCTGGACCAGATGCCACCCTGGGAGGGCGGCGGGTCGATGATTGACCGCGTCATGCTGCCGACGGGCACCACCTGGAACAGCGCGCCGTGGCGTTTTGAAGCCGGCACCCCCAATACCGGCGGCATTATCGGCTTTGGTGCGGCACTGGCCTACGTGCAGGCGCTGGGACTTGATACCATTCATGAGCGTGAAACGGCGCTCATGAACTATGCCCTCGACAAACTTGGCACCGTCCCGGACATCCGCATCTATGGCCCGCAGTCGCGCGCCGGTGTTATCGCCTTCAATCTCGGTAAGCACCACGCTTACGATGTCGGCAGCTTCCTCGATCAGTATGGTATTGCCATCCGCACCGGCCATCACTGCGCCATGCCGCTGATGCAGCACTACAACGTGCCTGCGATGTGCCGCGCCTCCTTCACCTTCTATAACAGTGAAGAAGAGGTGGATCGTCTGGCTGCGGGTCTGACGCGCATTCATCGTCTGCTGGGCGGCTGAACAGTTTTAACGGAGTGACTGATGGCGAATTTGCCTGAAAAAGAGAAACTGGTGCGTAACTTTAACCGTTGCGCCAACTGGGAAGAGAAGTACCTGTACATCATTGAACTGGGTTCGAAACTTCCGGAATCCTCTGAAACCCTGCACCAGCCGGAAAACGTCATCTCGGGATGCCAGAGCCAGGTGTGGATCAGAATGACGCCGCAGGCCGATGGCACCATCGCCTTCGAAGGTGACAGCGATGCCGCGATCGTTAAGGGACTGATTGCTATCGTAATTAGTCTCTATCAGAACCTGCCACCTGCCGAAATTCTGGCGCTGGATGTCCGCCACTGGTTTGGCGAACTGGCCCTGATGCAGCACCTGACGCCCACCCGGTCGCAGGGGCTGGAGGCGATGATTCGGTCTATTCGCCATACCGCTCAGAACCTCAGCTAAGCTACACTCGACAGACGCCATCCGGCGTCTGTTTTTTTATCTGACGAGAAAATTGCATGAAACCAGCTTTACGTTTAGCCGGTGCATTGCTGCTGACCTGTTTTGGGCTCTCTGCACCCGCATTCGCCACGGAATATCCGCTGCCGCCACCTGACAGTCGCCTGATTGGCGAAAACGTCCTGACTCAGGTCCCCGATAACAAACAGCCGCTGGAAGCGATTGCGGCCCGCTACCAGGTTGGTCTGCTGGGGATGCTGGAGGCGAATCCCGGCACCGATCCCTGGCTGCCAAAGGCGGGCACGCAACTGACGATACCGCTACAGATGATCCTGCCCGATACGCCACGCGAAGGCATTGTGGTGAATCTTGCCGAGCTGCGTCTCTACTACTTTCCCAAAGGCGAAAACAAAGTCATCGTCTATCCCATCGGCATTGGCCAGTTAGGGGCAGCCACTCCCGTGATGGTCACCCGTATCAGCCAGAAGATCCCCAACCCTACCTGGACGCCGACCCCTAATATCCGCAAACGCTACGCGAAAGAGGGTGTCACGCTGCCCGCCGTGGTGCCTGCGGGACCGGATAACCCGATGGGGCAGTTTGCCATGCGTCTGGCGCGCGGCACGGGCCAGTATCTGATCCATGGCACCAATGCGAAGTTTGGCATCGGCATGCGCGTCAGCTCCGGCTGCATCCGTCTGCGTTCCGAAGATATCGAAGCGTTGTTTAACGCCGTACCAGAGGGGACACGGGTACAGATTATCAATCAGCCGGTGAAGTACGCTATCGAGCCGGATGGTAAACGCTACGTTGAAGTGCACCAGCCGCTGTCACGCAGTGACAAAGATGATCCGCAGACGCAGACCATTGCGCTCAGCGACGGACTCAGGCAGTTTATGAAAAGTGAGAAGAGTGACCGGGCGCTGATTAAAGCCAGCATCGCACGACGCTCAGGCATGCCTGTGCTGGTCAGCAGTGGTGAACCGGTAGAGAGTGATACCGTGCCGCCCGAAGGGCTGGAAAGTGCCGCTGTGCCGGCAGAGAGTGCGGCAGCAGGGAAGGAGGCGAAGAACGTTAAACCCTGACAGAAAGGTGCCGGATAGAGCCTGGCAGGGGCAAAAAAAATGGCGCCATAAAGGCGCCATTTTTAAACCAGAACTCTTACTTACGGTAAGAGTGAGCCTGGTTGTCCAGACGCTGGTTAGCGCGTGCTGCGTCATCTTTAGCAGCCTGAACGTCTGAACGCACTGCGTTCACGTCGTTGCTCAGCTGGTCAACTTTCGCGTTCAGAGTCTGAACGTCTGAAGACAGCTGGTCGATTTTAGCGTTGCTTGAGCAACCAGCCAGCAGAGTTGAAGCCAGAACTACCGCGCCCAGTACCAGTTTAGTACGATTCATTATTTATACCCTCTAGATTGAGTTAATCTCCATGTAGCAATACAAGTATTACACAAAGCTTTTTAAGTTGAGAATAAATTTTTGATGAGAAGATGCTTAAATTTGATCGTTCGCTCAAAGAAGCAGCGAATCCCAGAATATGATAAAAAAATTTAGCGAAAACAGAGAGATTTAATCGGATTAACCTTAATATTAAGAGTATTTGAATAGTTATTTTCGATTGGAATTTTCTGGTATTTGGTTTAAGAGGAAATAAAAAAAGCGCCTCTTAAAGGCGCTTCTAAATAACCGCTGACGCAGGTTTTACAGGACGTGTACGGACGCGGTGTTGGTAGTTCCGCTTGGTACTAATGCACCGGAAACCAGCACCACGACATCCCCTTTCTGAGCGTAGCCGCTTTCCAGCGCCGCTTCTTTACCCAGACGATAGAAATCATCGGTCGACGCGATCTCAGAAACCAAACGTGTCTCAATGCCCTTACTCAGGATCAGCTGGCGTGCAGTGGTCTGATTGGTGGTCAGGGCCAGGATGGTGGCGTTCGGGAAGTATTTACGCACCGCTTTAGCCGATTTGCCGCCTTCGGTCGCCACCACAATCAGTGGCGCTTCCAGCTTCTCAGCGGTCTCGACGGCACCGCGGCAGACGGCTTCGGTGATACGCAGCTTACGGGTATCGTTCTGGCTGTCGATGCGCGATTTCATCACGCGGTCGGTACGCTCACAGATGGTCGCCATGATGGTGACCGACTCCAGCGGATAGCGACCTTTGGCGCTCTCACCTGACAGCATGACCGCATCGGTGCCATCCAGGATGGCGTTCGCCACGTCGCCGGCTTCTGCGCGGGTAGGGCGTGGGTTTTTGATCATGGAGTCGAGCATCTGGGTCGCCGTGATGACCACTTTGCGCGCTTTATTACATTTCTTGATCATCATCTTCTGCGCGAAGATCACTTCTTCAACCGGGATCTCAACACCCAGGTCGCCACGCGCAACCATGATGCCGTCTGACGCTTCGAGAATTTCGTCGAAGTTGTTCAGGCCTTCCTGGTTTTCGATTTTGGAGATGATCTGGATGTGCTCACCGCCGTGCTGTTTCAGGTGCTCACGAATCTCCAGCACGTCTGAACGCTTACGGATGAACGAAGCCGCGACAAAGTCCACACCCTGCTCACAGCCAAAAATCAGATCGCGTTTGTCTTTTTCAGCCAGCGCAGGCAGCTGGATTGAGACGCCTGGCAGGTTAACGCCTTTGTTCTCACCCAGATCGCCGTTGTTCAGTACTTTACAGACTACGGTGTTTTCGGTGACTTCGGTCACTTCCATCCCAATCAGGCCATCATCGACCAGCACGGTGTTGCCGATCTTCAGGTCAGCCGTGAAGCCCGGGTAGGTTACGGCAACGCGCTCGCTGTTGCCGATCACGCTCTGATCGGTGGTGAACGTAAAGGTCTGGCCCGCTTTCAGCGCCGCGTCGTTACCGCCTTCCAGTTTCATGGTGCGGATTTCAGGGCCTTTGGTGTCCAGCAGGATAGCGGCCTGACGACCGGTTTTCTGCATCACGGCGCGCATATTGGTAATGCGCTGGCCGTGCTCAGCGTAGTCGCCGTGAGAAAAGTTCAGACGCATAACATTCATGCCTGCTTCAAGCAGCTGAGTCAGCATCTCTTCGGATTCGGTTTTCGGGCCGATAGTACAAACGATTTTAGTCTTTTTCATGACGGATTATCTGTAAGTTGTGATGGATGAATAAGGGCGGAATCCGATGGCAGCGCATCGAAGTGAAATTTCTGATTTGAGACTGAAACTGAAAAGGGCAGTACTGAATAAGAATAGGTGACGAAGGCCAGGCGTGCAGGGAAGTTGTGCGGCTACGGTTGGTAACCACCACGCTGTTGTTGCGCAAATCATTTGAGTTATCGCAGTAAGCACGTGATCGCTGAAACCTTTCAAGTAAACAACGGGGGACAGTATAGACGCTAAGTATGCGAAAACCAATCAAAAAGCAGAAGGGGGACGCGATGCAGATCAATATAAAGGGAGTTGCGCAAGCTGAAGTAATTCTGAAAGTGGTGCGCTCTAATGGACTCGAACCATCGACCCCCACCATGTCAAGGTGGTGCTCTAACCAACTGAGCTAAGAGCGCATACTGAATATTGGTGCGTCCGAGTGGACTCGAACCACCGACCCCCACCATGTCAAGGTGGTGCTCTAACCAACTGAGCTACGGACGCACTTGGTGCGCTCTAATGGACTCGAACCATCGACCCCCACCATGTCAAGGTGGTGCTCTAACCAACTGAGCTAAGAGCGCAACATGCTGTCAGGGCGACAGCGGGGACGAATATTAACGGCAGCGTGTGAGGCTGGCAAGGGGAAAATCGTTTTTTCACTGTGACTGCGCAGCAACTGTGCTAACCGTCGTTTTTTTCGGCGCTGCGGGCCATAAATGGCCCGCTTTTGTGGATTATCGCGCCGCGCGGGCGAGGATAATTGTCGCCGGTGAACGCTGTAAGCGTCTGATGCGCCAGATCATCATCACCGCCGCCGAGGTGAGGCCGATAATGAAACCGCACCAGAAGCCCGCAGGTCCCATACGCGGCACCAGCCAGTCGGTCAGTGCCAGCAGATACCCGGCAGGCAGACCGAGCAGCCAGTAGGCAATAAAGGTGATGAAGAAAATGGATCGCGTATCTTTATAGCCGCGCAGAATGCCGCTACCGATCACCTGAATCGAATCGGAGAACTGATAAATCGCCGCCAGCAGCATCAGCTGTGCGGCCAGCGTTACCACCTCAGGATTGTCGTTGTAGAGCAGGGCGATCTGGTGACGGAACGTCACGGTAAAAATCGCGGTCAGCGCCGCCATGCTGATGCCGACACCCTGCGCCGTCCACGCGGCGACCCGGGCCTGCTCGGTGGAGCCCTGACCCAGGCGGTAGCCGACGCGGATGGTGGTCGCGACGCCCAGCGACAGCGGTAACACGAACATCAGTGAACTGAAATTCAGCGCGATCTGGTGGCCGGCGACATTGACGATGCCCAGCGGCGACACCAGCAGCGCCACCACGGCAAACAGGGTGACCTCAAAAAAGAGCGCCAGCGCCACCGGCAATCCCAGCGCCATCAGGCGGGTGAGAATGACACGCGAAGGCGGCGACCAGCGGCTCTCCATGCGGATATCACGCATCGATCCCATCCGGCGCACCCAGAAGCGCATGCAGATAAACATTACCCAGTAGACCGACGCGGTTGCCACACCACAACCCACCCCGCCCAGTGCCGGCATCCCGAAGTGACCATAAATAAAGACATAGTTGAGCGGGATGTTAAACATCAGGCCGAGAAAGCCCAGCACCATACCCGGCTTGGTTTTCGACAATCCCTCACACTGGTTGCGCAGCACCTGGAAGAAGAGGTAGCCGGGTGCGCCGAACAGCAGGGCATGCAGATAGCCTTCTGCCTTCAGGGCCAGCCGGGGATCGATATCGTGCATTGCGCGGATGAGGTAACCCGCGTGCCACAGCAGCACCATAATCAGCAGGGAGACAAAAAAGGCGAGCCAGTATGCCTGGCGGATCTGTTCACCGATGCGTTCGCGGCGACCTGAACCGTTGAGTTGCGCAACGGTGGGCGTCAATGCAAGCAGAAGACCATGACCAAACAGGATGGCCGGAAGCCAGACAGAGGTGCCGACAGCAACGGCGGCCATATCCGTGGCGCTGACGGCGCCGGCCATAATGGTATCCACAAATCCCATTGCGGTCTGGGCCACCTGAGCAAGGATGACCGGGATCGCAAGGGCCAGCAATTGACGCGCTTCTGTTAAATACTTCTGCACGTTAACACCTGACGAGTTATAGGAAAGAAAAGGGGCAAAAAGCCCGGGGAATTTCGTGAGTTAGTGTAACTGGCGTAACCCCATTCGCCAATCTTTGTCACACAATGCGGTTTGCACTGACTCAACGCCGTGGCAGGGGCTGAAATCTAACAGCGGGGCTGAGCTGTGGTAAACTGGCACAAACGTCGGATTTTCAGAGGCAAAGATTATGTTTACCGGAATTGTGCAGGGCATGGCGGAGATCGTGTCCATCGAAGAGAAAGAGCTGTTTCGTACCCATACTGTCCGGCTGCCGGAAGAACTCCTGCCGGGTCTGGCGCTGGGCGCATCCGTCGCGCATAACGGCTGCTGCTTAACCGTGACGGCAATCGACGGCGATCGCGTCAGCTTTGATCTGATCAAAGAGACGCTGCGGGTGACGAACCTCGGCGATTTGCGTGAGGGCGACGTGGTCAACATCGAGCGTGCAGCAAAATTCAGCGATGAAATCGGCGGGCATCTGATGTCGGGCCACATTATGACCACGGCTGAGATCTGCAAAATTATCCAGTCAGAACATAACCGCGAAGTCTGGTTTAAAATCCAGGACCCGGCGCAGATGAAATATATTCTGCATAAAGGGTTCGTCGGTATCGACGGCATCAGCCTGACGGTCGGGGATGTGACCAGAACGAAGTTCTGCGTCTATCTGATCCCGGAAACGCTGGAGCGCACCACGCTGGGAGCGAAGACCTTTGGACAGCGGGTCAATATTGAGATCGATCCACACACTCAGGCGATCGTCGAGACCGTGGAGCGCGTGCTCGCCCAGCGTGATGCTGCGGCAGCCATGAGTGCGCTTACCGGGCAACCTGCCGCAGAGAGTTAATATCAGGCGCGACAGCGCCTGTTGAACCGCTGACCCGATTCGCTGTGAGATTGCACCTGCGCAGGAAACAGGATCAGATCGGAAAGACGCAAAAGCCGTCATCCCTGACACGCTCGACACGCGCCCTCCCTGGCGCGTGACGCTTTCCTCTTCTGACCCTGTTCCCTGCGCCTTTAACTTCTCCGTTGCGGTTAACGCGGATCTGACTTCGGCAGGCCTTGCGGCGCAACCGGGCCCTCTACCGCGCCACGCGCAATCCCCCCTCTACGCCACGACTGAAGACGATCTGCCACAGCTGAATATCGCGCGCGCGGAATGCACCGGCACAGGCGTTGAGATAGTAGGCGAACATACGCTTAAAGCGATCGCCATAACTCTCAGCCAGCTGAGGCCAGGCCTGCAAAAAGCGTTCATGCCATGCCATCAGCGTCCTGTCGTAATCTGCGCCAAAGTTGTGCCAGTCCTCCAGAATAAAATGGGGCTCGCTGGCATCGGCCACCTGACGCACCGAAGGCAGGCAGCCGTTGGGGAAAATATACTTATCGATCCACGGGTCAACGCGCATATCGGTTTTAATCGCGCCGATGGTGTGAAGCAGGAAAATCCCGTCAGGCTTAAGATTACGATCGACCACGTCGAAATAGGTCGCGTAGTTTTTAGGCCCGACATGCTCAAACATACCGACCGACACCACGCGGTCAAACTGCTCGTTCAGATCGCGATAGTCCTGCAGCAGAATCGTCACATCCAGCCCTTCACAGCGCTGCTGCGCCAGCTTCTGCTGCTCGGCGGAGATGGTCACGCCATGCACGCTGACGCCATAATGACGTGCGGCAAATTCCGCCAGTCCGCCCCAGCCGCAGCCGATATCCAGCAGCGACATCCCGGGTTCCAGCGCTAATTTACGACAAATCATATCCAGCTTGGCTTCCTGCGCCGACGCCAGCGTCGTGGCCTCTTTCCAGTAGCCACAGGAGTATTGCATGTAGGGGTCAAGCATCAGTGAAAAGAGATCGTTGCCGAGATCATAGTGCTCTTTGCCCACGATCCAGGCCCGCTTGCGGGACTGCAGGTTGGTTAAGCGGGCGGCGGCGATGCGCAGGGTATCTTTGAAATGGTGCGGAAGTTGCTGATCCAGTCTATGTTTAAGCACCTGGTGGAAGAACATATCCAGACGGTCGCAGTCCCACCATCCCTCCATATAGCTTTCGCCCAGCCCCAGCGATCCCTCCTGCAGAACACGCTTAAAAAAACCGGGATGATGAATGCGGATGTCCCACGGACGTGAGCCATTTATTTCGATATCCGCTTTTTCCAGCAGTTCGTGAACGATGCGATACCAATGATTATCTTCAGGAGTCACTGCTTCTGCGTAAGATGAACTCATAGCTTTTCCACCACCTGTCCAATCTGAACCTGAACAAAGAATAGCCAATTCGTCAGGCATTGAGAAACGTCACGGAGGATTCCGCAAACCGATTATCTGTAAGATACAGAGGACTGGAACAGGCTGAAGCAGGGCCGGTAAGAGGGAATAACGCGTGCGAATACCGTCCCGGCAACAGCGTGCCAATCAGATTATTACGTTATTATATTGTTGATTTATTACAGATTTGTTGACCCGGATGAGTATATTCTCACGCGGGTCAATATTCAATGACTTATTGTTAGGGCGCTAACTAAAAGGTTAGCGTCTTAATGATTATCCTGGCAGGCAGGTTGCGCAGTGGCAACAACAGTTTGTGCGCTTGCGGCGCGTTGCATGACGTACCCGATCAGGGCGAGCAGAATCGTCACTGTCATAATCAGCGTGGTGGTCAGCAGTGCCTGAGTTAATCCCGCCGACACCGCCAGGCTGGCGAGGAAGCAGAGGCCCAACTGCAGCGTGTTCTGCAACGCGGCGGCTTTGCCGGTGGCGTGCGGGAAGGGCATCAGCGCACTGGAGACCACAATCGGATAGATCGCTCCGTTAGCCAGCGCCATTCCGCAGAACGGCACCATGAGGCTGAGCAGCGTTCCCTGACCCGAAAGCGCGACCGCAAACAGCGCCAGAATGCTCAGGCTGTAGACCCCCAGCAGCCAGGGCAGCAGCTGGGCGCCGTTAAAGCGGTTGAGCAGGGCGCGACAGCCGAAGCCACCGATTAAAAAGGCGAGCGTCTGTGGCAGATAGCTCAGGCCAATGTCGGCGGGGGAAAGGCCCAGGCCCGCCAGAATAAAGGGTGAGCCGGTCAGCCAGGCAAAAAAGCTGGCGGAGCAGGCGGAGTAGATCAGTACGTTACCGCTGTAGACGCGGGATTTAAGCAGCGTGAAGAAGCCTGGCTGTGCCCCTTTCTCCTGCGGAGCGGGTTTCACCGCGGGCAGACGCAGCGTAACCAGGATCAGCGCCACCGCAATCAGGGTCAGCACCAGGAAAATCGAACGCCAGTGGAAATGGCCGATCAGCCAGGCCCCGAGCAGCGGCGCCAGCGCCGGTGAGAGGGCCACCAGCGGCATAATCGTGGCGAACACTTTGCTGGCGCGCGCCGCCGGATAGCGGTCGATGACCAGCGCCTGCCAGCTTACGGCGGCAGCACAGACACCAATCGCCTGAATGAAGCGCAGCGCCAGCATCAGAAAGATATCATTCACCCACAGCATACCCGCACAGCCAGCGGCGAACAGTGCCAGCCCGGCCAGCAGCACGGGTTTACGGCCGATGCGATCGGAGAGCGGGCCCCAGAAGAGCTGACCACAGGCGAAGCCGGCCAGAAACAGACTCATGCTGGCGCTGATAAGGCCGGGCGAGGTGCGGAACGTCTCCTGCATCGCGCCAAAGGCGGGCAGGTACATATCGGTGGCTAAAAAGCCCAGCATGCTGAGCAGAGCGAGGTAGGGCATAAATCCTTTATTCGACAACATCAGATTCTCATTTTGCAGGGTAAACGCGGCAGAGTGTAAAAGGTGCGTTTGCGGCTGTGAAACGGTAATATTTGCCGGTTGCTGTTAAAATTTTTGAAGGCAGATTATGTGGTCAGAGTATGCACTGGAAGTGGTTGACGCGGTTGCACGCGGGGGCAGTTTCAGCGCCGCCGCGCAGGAGTTACATCGGGTGCCGTCTGCCATCAGCTATACGGTTCGCCAGCTGGAAACCTGGCTGGCGGTGCCGCTGTTTGAGCGTCAGCACCGTGAAGTGGTACTGACCCCGGCGGGAGAGCATTTTGTCAGGGAAGGGCGCAGCGTCATCAAAAAAATGCTCGCAACCCGGCAGCAGTGTCAGCAGCTGGCTAACGGCTGGCGCGGACAGCTAAGCATTGCCGTTGACCGCATCGCCAAACCGCAGCGTACCCGGCAGCTGGTTAAAGACTTTTATCGCCACTTCCCGGACATGGAGCTGCACATCAGCTATGAGGTCTTCAACGGGGTCTGGGATGCCCTGGCCGATGGCCGGGTCGATGTCGCGATTGGTGCGACCCAGGCGATACCGGTTGGCGGACGGTTTGCGTTTCGGGATATGGGGAAGCTCAACTGGCGCTGCGTAGTTGCACCCGATCATCCTCTGACGCAGGCAACCCGGATTGATGATGACACGCTGCGTCACTGGCCGTCGCTGGTGCTGGAGGATACGTCACGGGCGCTGCCGCGGCGCATGACGTGGACGCTGGACAATCAGCGCAGGCTGGTGGTGCCGGAATGGCAAACCGGGCTGGAGTGTGTGCAGGCGGGATTGTGCGTGGCGATGGTGCCAGGCCATCTGGCCCGGCCACTGCTCGACAGCGGCGCACTGGTGGAGCTCACGCTGCCGCAGGCGTTTCCGGACAGCCCCTGCTGTGTCAGTTGGGCAGAGGATCGCGCATCACCGGCAACAGGCTGGTTACTCAGCTATCTGGGTGATGCGCAAACGCTTAATCAGGAGTGGTTAAGCGAGGATTAACGGCGATAGTCGCGGAACGGACCATCCGCAACTGAACGGCGTTCAATCAGCGTGGGGTGGACTTCAATCGTTTGCGACACTTCGCGCTTGCTGGTGATGCGATCAAGCAGCATATCCAGCGCCTTCTCACCCAGCTGAGCCTTGGGCTGATGGACGGTGGTCAGTGCAGGCGCAAAATAGCGCGCGTTGCGCACATTGTCATAACCGATCACCGAAATGTCCTGCGGAACGCGCAGACCCATCTCGTCAGCGGCGCAAATCGCCCCCATCGCCATGATGTCGCCACCGCAGAACACCGCCGTCGGGCGCTGCTTCTGCGACAGGATCTGCTGCATCGCCTGATAGCCCGACTCCGGCTCAAAGTCACCCTGCACAATCCACTCGGCGCGCGGCTGAATGCCCGCCTCTTCCAGCGCCTTAAGGAAACCGGCATGACGTCCGCCCCCGGTGTTGCGCTCCATCTGACCGGGGATGGCGCCGATGTCGCGGTGGCCGCGCTCAATCAGATAGCGTCCCGCCAGATAGCCACCCTGGAAGGCGTTATCCAGCACCGTATCGGTGAAGTCGGCACGCGACTCGCCCCAGTCCATCACCACCATCGGGATATTGCGGTTCTCTTCCAGCATCTGCAGCAGGTCGTCCGGGTATTCAGAGCACATGACCAGCAGGCCATCGACGCGCTTCTGCGCCATCATGCTGAGGTAGGCGCGCTGTTTTTGCAGATCGTTATGCGCATTCCCCAGAATCAGCGTATAGCCTTTGTCAAAACAGTGATTCTCGACCGCTTCGATAATCTCAGCGAAATAGGGCGCTTCGCTGGAGGTGGCCAGCAGCCCCAGCGTCCGGGTGTGATTCACCTTCAGGCTGCGCGCCACGGCGCTCGGCGAGTAGTGCAGTTCCTTGATCGCCTGCCAGACCGCATCGCGCGTCTCTTCAGCCACGAAGCGGGTTTTATTGATGACGTGCGAAACCGTGGTCGTGGAGACGCCAGCGCGTTTTGCCACATCTTTAATTGTTGCCATGAAAATCGGACTCCAGGACTTATCTAACTGTATGATAAGCGTAGTGTTAAACGTTTGCGTCTGCTCAGGGTATTTTCCGCAAAAATGCCGTGTTATGGCGCATTAAACCGGCGGCCGACGCAGAATAAATGCCTGAAAAAGTGCGCAAACGGAATCAGGGCTGCGCGCGTTGCGCAACAAGGGCGGGATTCTAACAAGGCTGAACGGATAAAACGAGATTTTTACCCACGGCTGTGGGAAAATAGAATAACCACAATGATTACGTGGTTAAGGAGCAACCCATGAGTACCGATCTTAAACTGGCGTTAATGACCACTGTCGGCTGCCTGCTGATGATTGTGGCCTTTAGTTTTACCGCTGTACTGCACTGATAAAAAAGCCGGGACTTCTCCCGGCTTTTTTCTGACGCTGCATCAGCTCAGCGAATGGTTTTCGGCGTCATCACACGACGCGCACCAATATAGTGACGCTGCCAGTAATCTTCCCCTAACGCACTGATCTGAATATCTTTGCCGGTACGCGGTGACTGAATAAACTTGCCGCCACCCAGGTAAACCCCGACGTGATCCGCGGTTCCGCGGCCATTAATGCGGAAGAAGACCAGATCGCCTTTTTCCAGTGACTCACGTTTGATAGGGGCAGCGTCACGCAGGTGATACATCTCGTTAGCGGTGCGCGGAATTTTAAACTTCACCAGATCTTTATAGGCGTACCAGACCAGTCCGCTGCAGTCGAAGCCGGTGTGGGGGGAGGTGCCGCCCCACTGATAAGGTTTGCCCAGCTGGCCCATGAGCTTGGTCATCGCCGTTTCACGCGCTTTCTGGTAGCGCTGACGGTGAGATTTGCTCATTTTAATGGTGCCGGTCTCGCTGGCATCGGCGTTTTTCAGCAGGCGCTGGTGGCCGTAGCGTTTTTTCTCTTTGGTGCTGAGTCGGGCGGTCTTAAGCGAGGTTTTTTTGGCAGGTGTCTGTTTAGCGGTCAGTTCAACTTTTTTCTGTTTTTTCGTTTTGAGTTTCTGAACCGGGCTGAGACGGGTTTTTTTTGTCGTGGTTTTCACCACGCGACGTTTGCGGCGCTCATCCTCGCGCGCACTCTTTTTCTCTGCTTTATGCGTACTGACGTTCACCGGAGCGTGCGGAGACGCGGCGGCGATGTTGAAGAACAGTTGCGCAAAGGCCAGCATAAAAAGCGTAATGATTAAACGCATAGTCCATTAAGTAGTTAAGTTGTCAGGGCCACTACGCACCGCGACAAAGTTGAGATTAATCTGATCCAGGATCAGCGCCGAAGCCATTCTAGTCCAGTTCTTTTAAAAACTGTAATGCCTTTTATTGTTAATCTTTGCAACCCACGCGATTGTGCTGAAAATGAACATTTTCAGCGTCTTATATCAACGAAATTATTACGAATTATTAATCTGTTACCGGCTGTTAATAATCAGGAATTCACGCTGTGCCTGTCATGATTTAACCAGGATGGCGATTTCAGCAGGCAGCGATCAAAATCTCGTTTTCAGTCACGCTGCGAAGTCGCTACAATAAACAAACACGAAGTGAAGAATTAAGGAAGGCAATTATGAGTACTGTAGAAAAAATTCAGCGCCAGATCGCAGAAAACCCGATCCTGCTGTACATGAAAGGTTCTCCGAAGCTGCCAAGCTGCGGCTTCTCTGCACAGGCGGTGCAGGCACTGTCAGCCTGCGGTGAGCGTTTTGCTTACGTGGATATTCTGCAGAACCCGGACATTCGTGCAGAGCTGCCAAAGTACGCCAACTGGCCAACCTTCCCGCAGCTGTGGGTAGACGGTGAACTGGTCGGTGGATGCGACATCATCGTTGAGATGTTACAGCGTGGTGAACTGCAGTCGCTGATTAAAGAGACCGCAGAAAAATTTAAAGAAGCAGAATAAAAAAAGGCCGACGCAATGTCGGCCTTTTTCGTTGTGGCATTCCTCAGACGGAGGCGCTGGTGTCTGCATCGCCTTCGGCAAAGGGCAGGGGCCAGCCACCTAACCGCTTCCAGCGGTTCACTAGCTCACAGAATAGCGTTGCGGTCTGCTGCGTATCATACAGCGCCGAGTGTGCCTGACTGCTGTCAAACTCCATTCCCGCAGCGATACACGCCTTCGCCAGCACGGTCTGACCCAGCACCAGCCCGCTCAGGGCTGCCGTGTCAAAGGTCGCAAAGGGGTGGAACGGGTTACGTTTCAGGCTGGCACGTTCAGCCGCCGCAGACATAAAGTTCAGGTCAAACGTGGCGTTGTGCGCCACCATGATGGCGCGATTGCAGCCGCTGTCTTTGATCCCCTTGCGCACCATTTTAAAAATGGCGTGCAGCGCTTCATATTCACTGACGGCACCGCGCAGCGGATTAGCGGGATCGATACCGGTAAAGGCCAGCGCTTCAGGGTGCAGCAGCGATCCGACAAAAGGTTCGACGTTAAAATGCAGCGTCTGGTCTGTCTGAATCCATCCCTCTTCATCCATTTTCAGCGTGATAGCGGCAATTTCCAGTAACGCATCGGTTTGTGCGTTGAAACCGGCGGTTTCCACGTCGATGACCACCGGATAGAAGCCACGGAAACGTTGATTGAGTGCATTAGGTGAATTCGATTCAGACATCAGGATCTCGTTGCAGGAAAAGGGCAGCGCGCATTATGGCAAAAAACGTGGCCGGGTGCAGCAGATGAAGCGCAGAGAAGGGGATTCAGCCCGCCCGGGAGGGCAGGCTGGCGGCAGGATCAGTTGCCGAGGCCTTTACCGGCATCTTTGTTTTCGATCAGCTCGATTTTGTAGCCGTCCGGATCTTCAACAAAAGCGATAATGGTGGAGCCACCCTTCACCGGGCCCGCTTCACGCGTCACGTTACCGCCATTCTGACGGATACGTTCGCAGGCGGCTGCCGCGTCATCCACGCCCAGCGCGATATGACCATAGGCGTTGCCGAGATCATACTTGTCCACGCCCCAGTTATAGGTCAGTTCGATAACCGCGCCTTCGCTTTCGTCGGTGTAGCCCACAAAAGCCAGGGTATATTTATATTCGGTGTTTTCGCTCTGACGCAGCACACGCATGCCCAGCACACGGGTGTAGAAATCAATTGAACGTTGCAGATCGCCAACGCGCAGCATGGTATGTAGTAAACGCATAACATCCTCTTTGAAGTAAAACGCCATCGCCGGATGACCCAGGCGCTAAGTATAGCGATGAAAATCGCCATTGAATAATGGCCGCCGTCATCGTCCCGGACGGCAGCCAGACAGGTTTACAGTGTCGGGTAGTCGATGTAGCCTTCCGCGCCGCCGCCATAGAAGCTTTCCGGACGCTGAGGATTCAGAGGAGCATCCTGCTGCAGACGCTCAACCAGATCCGGGTTCGCGATGTAGTCGCGACCAAACGCGACGGCATCGATCAGACCGCGACTAATCAAATCATCCGCTTTCTCGACCGTGTAGGCACCGGCACCGATAATGGCACCCGGGAACAGGTCACGTACTTTCTGACGGAAGGCATCCGTGTAAGGCTTGCCGCCCGCCCAGTCTGGTTCTGAAAGGTGCAGGTAGGCGATGTTGCGTTTCGCCAGCTCGCCGATGTACCACAGCGCCGCTTCTTCTTCATCCGGGCCGTTATCCAGATTCTGGAAGCTGCCGATCGGCGAAACGCGGATACCGATACGATCGGCTGACCAGTTTGCAATGACCGCATCCACCACTTCCAGCGCGAAACGCCCGCGTTTTTCGATGCTGCCGCCATATTCGTCGGTACGCTGGTTGGAATCCGGGGCCAGGAACTGATGAATCAGGTAACCGTGTGCCGAGTGCAGCTCAAGCAGGTCAAAATCCGCTTCACGCGCATTCGCGGCCGCCTGGCCGAAATCGGCCACGATCTGCTGGATCTCAGGAATCGTCAGTTCGCGTGGCTCTGAGGTCTCTTCGCGGTAGACGCTGCCATCTTCAGCACGCAGTGAGGTTCGGGTACCCGCCGCAATCGCCGACGGGGCGACCGGGGCTTTACCTTCCGGCTGAACGCTGTTGTGGGAAATACGACCGGTGTGCCACAGCTGCACGGCGGTGTGGCCGCCCGCCTGATGTACGCCTTCGTTAATGCGTTTCCACGCCGCAATCTGCGGCTGGGTATGTAAACCCGGCGCACCGGCATAGCCTTTAGCCTGGAAAGAGACCTGCGTGGCTTCGGTGATGATCAGACCGGCGCTGGCGCGCTGACGGTAATATTCCGCCATCATCGGCGTCGGGATATCGCCTGGCTCAATGCTGCGCAGACGGGTCAGCGGTGCCATAAAGACGCGGTTTGGGACGTTAATTGCGCCAACTTTCAGCGGACGAAACAGCTGGGTACTCGCCATAATAGCTCCTGATTAGTAGACCAGTCGTCTACAAACACGTTTTTTAAAAATCAGTGGCGTTCTAGCCACTGTTCGATGGTACTCAGTGCGAGGCGCAGGGGCTGCGCCTCGCGGGAAATTTTGCTCTGCAGGCTGGCACCCAGCCAGAGCAGCGACAGCAACTCCGCCATCTGTGCAGGCGGCTGCGGCAGGTTCAGCGACTCCTGCTGCACCGCCTCAGTCAGCGTCCGCGCATAGAGCGCGGTGATTTTCGCCGCACCCTGCTGCAGGGCATCGCGCATCGGCTCAGAGAGATCGCAGACTTCCGCAGAGACTTTCACGCCCAGGCAACCCATAATGTGGCCCTGCTGAACGAACAGATCGACCGCTAAACGGAAGTGGCTGAGCAGGCGTTCGCGCGGGGTGCCATCCGTCCGGCTGAGCTGTAATTCCACATCCTGCAGGAAGCGCGCAAAGTAGCGTTCCAGTAACGCCACGCCAAACGCCTCCTTGGAACGGAAGTAATAGTAGAAGGAGCCTTTCGGTACGGCCGCCTGTGACAGCAGTTCGCTTAAGCCCATTCCGGTGAACCCGCGTTGCAGACAGAGTTGCTCACCTGTCTGAAGCAGGTGCTCGCGGGTTTCGTTGCGTTGTGGCGTCTTATTCATGGCACTGAGAATAGTAGACCAGTCGGTCGGTTGCAACGATCGGCCCACACGATGGCACAGAGTGTTCACCCGTTCGTGCGACAACCCGATTATTGTGACCGGCTGAGGCTCATTTCCTGTGCAACCAGGCTACGCTGTTACTTTGACTGGTTATTCTGTGACTCCGGAGACGTAGTGGCCGAGCAGCTTGAGTTTTTCCCGGTTCCCAGCCCCTGTCGCGGCATCTGCGAGAGCGATGCGCGCGGCTACTGCCTGGGATGTTTACGCAGCCGTGATGAGCGGTTTAACTGGCTGCGCTTCAGTGATGCCCAGAAGCGCGAGGTGATTCGCCTGTGCCAGATGCGGCGTCAGCGTCTGCTGCGCCAGCAAAAGGGCGAGGAGCCACCCGCACCGCAGCAGCCGGAGTTATTCTGACGGCCTGGCGCTTTCCGTTATACTCTCTGACACGCTAATGTCAGCCAACGTGCAACAGGGAGATCGTCATGTCACAACCGCAAGCCATTGCTCTGCAGGGGCCCGATTTTTCACCGCTGGTTATGGGGTACTGGCGTCTGATGGAGTGGGGCATGCCGCCTCAGGAGCGGCTCGCATTTATTGAGCATCACCTCAGCCTCGGTATTACCACCGTTGATCACGCCGATATCTATGGTGACTATCAGTGTGAAGCAGCGTTTGGTGAGGCGCTGAAGCTGGCTCCTGGCCTGCGCGATCGGCTGCAGATTGTGACCAAATGCGGCATCGCTACCCGCGCCCGCCCGGAAAACCAGATTGGTCACTACATCACCGATAAACAGCATATTGTCCAGAGCGCAGAAAATTCGCTGCGTCACCTGCACACCGATCGTCTCGACCTGCTGCTGATCCATCGTCCCGATCCGCTGATGGACGCGGATCAGGTCGCCGATGCCTTTATGGCTCTGCATCAGAGCGGCAAGGTACTGCACTTTGGCGTTTCCAACTTTACCCCGGCCCAGTTCTCCCTGCTGCAGTCGCGCCTGCCGTTCTCGCTGGTCACTAACCAGCTGGAGATCTCCCCTGTGCAGCAGAGCGGACTGCTGGATGGATCGCTGGATCAGTGTCAGCAATTGCGTATCCGGCCAATGGCCTGGTCCTGTCTGGGTGGCGGTCGCCTGTTTAATGATCCCCACTTCCAGCCACTGCGCGATGAACTGGAGCGGGTGCGTCAGGAGACCGGGGCGAGCAGCCTGGATCAGGTGGTCTATGCCTGGATTCTGATGCTGCCGTCGCGTCCGCTGCCGATCATCGGGTCGGGCAAAACGGCGCGGGTCAGCGACGCGGTCGGTGCGCTGAGCGTGACGCTGTCACGTCAGCAGTGGTTCCGCATTCGTAAGGCCGCGCTGGGTTACGATGTGCCCTGAAGCGTAAAACTGCGTCAATTTTCAGCAGAGTAGCGCAACAGCGACCAGACTTATTGCACACCCTGGTATGCAAACGGAGTCATCATGAAAATGAAAGCAGTCGCGCTATTCGCGCTGATCGCCTGTGGGTCAGCCAACGCCGCCAGTGAACAGGTGACGGTTCATCAGGTCACCGCTGAGGGCATAGGGAAATCGCTGGGCACCGTAAAGATTGATGAGACAGAGTATGGTCTGAAGTTCACACCGGATCTGAAAGGGCTGACGCCGGGCATTCATGGATTCCATGTCCATGCCAAAGGCAGTTGTGAGCCGGGCGAGTCTGAGGGCAAAGTGGTGGCTGCCGGGGCGGCCGGTGGGCATCTCGATCCGGCTAACACCGGCAAACATCTGGGGCCGTATGCGGAAGGGCATCTGGGCGACCTGCCTGCGGTTTATGTTGATGACCAGGGTAACGCAACCTATCCGGTACTGGCACCACGACTGAAGTCGCTGAGTGAGATTAAAGGCAAAGCGCTGATGGTCCATGTCGGCGGTGACAACCATGCCGACCATCCCAAACCGCTGGGCGGTGGCGGGGCACGTTACGCCTGCGGCGTTATCTGAATTTCCGGGCGGCCCATGCCAGCCGCCCGCTTTTCTCCTGCCGGTTTATTAATTGTTGTACCATCCCCTGCATTTCCCCCCTATGATATTGATTCAGGTACGAAAGCGTGATGGGGAAAGGAGCAGGAACATGAAATTCAAGGGCGCATTACTGCTGAGTCTGCTGCTGGTGGGATGCGATAAACCCAATGATACGCAACTGGTTACTGAAACCGGGCGGGAGCTTCAGCGCACCATCGATACCAGCCCGATGCGTGTCACCTGCGAAAAGATTGCCAAAGGTCGCGAATGGCTGAGCCGCAGCACGGTGCGCAGGCTGGAAGCGAAAGGGTGCGATCAGGTCTTCCGCAGCGCCACGGAAACCAATTTCACTGAAACCACGATTTATCGCCGCACCATGACCATGGTGTGCGGCGGCATTCACGGTCAGAGTTTCACCGGCAGCGAACTGACGCGCCGCTTTATCTTCTCACCGGATGAGAAAGCGCTGGTGATCGAACCGATGACCGAGATGGATAAGACCCGTTTTGAGGGGCACAAGACGCTGCAACAGCTGCAGGACGATTTTAACCGCCAGCAGCAGCAGTATTGTCAGTAGTCAGGCCGGTACCGCCTGTTTCAGCTATGCCAGCGAACAGCGCAGGCGCCAGATAATCCCCGCCAGTTCACTGGCCTCGTTGCTGCCCTGCGCCAGCAGCGAGGCGATCGTCTCCTCCAGTTCCAGCAACATCCGATCAAGCGAGCTGTGCTGCACGCCACGGCTGCTGATAATCTGCTGTAAATTCTGCAGGCTCTCATCGCGAAACCGCAGCAGCGACGCCGGACCGGCATCCCAGTCACGCAGCTGCCAGACAATATGCGAGCAGTTGAGCAGCACCACCCCCCAGCGCAGCAGCCAGACCCGCGCCTGTTCATCCCGGCTGTGACTGAGCTGGCTGATGCGATGGTAGATCTGCGATTCAAAGCGACTTTCGCTGAGCCGGGGCTGTCGCCGCAGCTGATCGAGGAACGCCAGCCGCAGTGCCCGGATATGCCGTCGGCTGCGCCGGGCATCGGAGCTGGGGCGCAGGATCTGGAAAGCCAGCCAGGCGAGCAGTACCCCGCACACTTTGGCAATATTATCGTTGAAGAACGCCTGATAGTCCCAGACGGGCGGGTTAGTGACCGCGATAAACGAGCCCATAAAGACGATGAACTGTCCCCACATTCCGGCACGCTGTTTCTGCTGTAACTTAAAGAGTTGCAGCGTCACCAGCAGCGGAAACAGAACCAGTAAAAAGGGCCACAGCAGGCTGATCTGCACCATCAGGCCGAACTTCATCACAAAACTGAAGGCAAACAGCCAGAGCAGCGTTTTCAGCAGCAGCGTCACGCTGCCGCCGGGTGAGGGCGCAGAGGCGTAGAGCACACAGGCGATCGCGGTCAGAGTCAGGGCGGAAGCGCCTGAAGACCACTGCGTGTTGATCCAGAAGGCGCAGCCCAGCACGATAACGCAGAAGGTGCGCAGGGCGCTCCAGCCCGCTTCGGCACTGTCACTGTCGCGCGCCAGCGCCGGAACCGGCGGAGGCTGAAAGCGGGTATCCGCATCGGCACGATCCAGCAGCCGGATCCAGCGCAGCACGTTGAGGTACATCCAGCAGAAGTAGCGCAGCCGGTGAGAGAACGCGCGCTGCCGATAGTCACCCGACGCCGCCGGTGTCACGCTGCGCAGGATCTGTGCCAGCCGGTATTTGTCGCAGTCCGGTTTCGCCAGCTCCGCCAGCAGCTGTTGCAGCGCCTCAAACAGCGCGGCAGGGGCGTCGGGCCAGTTCAGCAGCATGCGGCGCAGACTGGAGAGCACGCTGGTAAGACGCAGCTGCTGGTGCAGCACATAGTTCAGGACGTTGTTCTGGCGGCGAAAGCGATAGTGACTCCAGAACGCCTGAATGCGCAGCAGATTCATGGTCAGGATCTGGCTGATGACCGTCTCATGCGCGGTGCGGATCCCCTCGCTGGCGGAAGGCTGCAGCAGCAGGACCGCATGTTCCAGCAGCCGGGCGTGCATCTGTTTCAGCGAGGTAATCAGCGTCTCACCATCGGAAGTGCTCGGCAGCACCATCATCATCAACCCGGCGCACAGGATGCCGGAGATCACTTCGCAGACGCGCGCCTGGGCGATGGTCCACAATGCGGTAATGTCCGTAATATTGACGCTGCTGAAGGCGATGATGGCGGCGGTATAGCCGGCCAGGGAGAAGGCGTAGGCGACATTATTCTGATAGTGGCTGGCAATGCCGGTGCAGAGCGCCAGCCAGCCAGCGATGGCAAAGGTGAACAGCCACGGTTCATTCAGCGTGTGACCGGCAATCAGCAGGGCGGCGCTCGCCCCGACCAGGCTGCCGGCGATGCGGCCGAGGCTTTTACTGATTGCCCCGCCGACCGTGGGAAAGCTGATGACGGCGGCAGAGGTCATCGCCCAGTAAGGTTCATCAAGATCCAGACCGTAGGCGATACTCAGCGCCAGACACATCGATATTGCGTTGCGCAACGCGTAGCGCCACTGTCCGCCCGTCGCCTTAATCCAGGGCAGCTGATCCCAGGCCAGCCACTGCATATTCATGGCTGGATGGAGATGGTGCAGCTGGTACCGGCAATCAGCTCAGTGTGTGCCGGAAGCGGGTCGAGACGAATGCGCACCGGCACCCGCTGCGCCAGCCGTACCCAGGGCACATTGGGTTTGATATCGGGCACCAGACCGCTGTCCGTCTCAATGCTCTGGTCGTAAATGGCGCGACCTATGCTCTCCACCTGGCCCTGCAGCTGTGCGCCATTGCTGTAGAGCACCACCTGTGCTGCGGCGCCCGGATGAATATGGCGCAGCTTGGTCTCTTCAAAATAGCCCATCACGTAGTAAGAGTGACTGTCCACCAGCGCAAACAGGGGCGTTCCCGCCGCGGCATAGTTGCCCGGCCGCAGCGTCAGATTGGTGATCCAGCCATCTGTCGGGGCGGTCAGCGTCGTCTGCTGCAGGTTCCAGCGTGCCCGCTCCCATTCCGCCTGCGCCGCTTTGGCACTGGCAGCCGCGGCCCCGGCGCTGAGGCGTGCCGCATCGAGATCTTCTGCAGAGATAATGTTACGCGGCAGATGAGCGCGCCGGTTAAATTCATGCTGCGCTTTCGCCAGATCCGCCTGCGCTTTGCTCAGCTGGGCGGCGGCGTTGTCGAGCGCAATCTGCCACGGCACCGGGTCGAGCGTCAGCAGCTGCTGGCCCTGATGGACAAACTGATTATCGGTGACGCTGAGCTGAGCAATCCGGCCCGACACCTGAGGGGTAATATCCACCAGCTCTGCCCGCACCTTACCGTCGCGGGTCCAGGGGGACTGCATGTAGTAGTTCCAGAGCCAGCCCCCCGCCAGCAGCGCCAGGGCGAAGACGATGAGGGTGGAAAAATATTTTACCGCGTTAAATTTCATATCGATTATCCGTGACCGATGAGCCAGAGTGCGGCGGTAACGCACAGCACAAACAGGGAGAGATCAAACAGAGTGGGATGCCAGACGTCGCCGGAGTAGATCCAGCCGCGCACCAGGGGGTGGATCAGCAGCCAGAAAAAGAAGCCAAGGAGCACCGCCTTGAATATCGGCGGAAAAAACAGTGAGGCGCCCACGACCAGATCGGTCAGCGGTTTCGCGTCGGATAAAGCGGAGGTGAGCACGTGATAACATCCCTCGTTAACCCAAACGGCAGGGGGAGAGCGCTGCCGCGATTTCCTGGCCTGGCCCGGGATTTGTAATTTGTCCTGTAAACTCGCAGAATAGTGTAGAATCTGGCTTGATAGCTAGCAAGCTAATTATAAGGAGATGAAATGGATACGCCCCTCGGAACGGATTTATCTCGCCTGGTGCGCATCTGGCGCGCGTTGATTGATCAGCGGCTGAAGCCGCTTGAGCTGACTCAGACTCACTGGGTGACGCTGCACAATATTCATCAACTGCCGCCCGAACAGTCGCAGATCCAGTTAGCCAAGGCGATTGGCATTGAACAGCCCTCTCTGGTCCGCACGCTGGATCAGCTGGAAGAAAAAGGGTTAATTACCCGCTCGACCTGTGCCAGCGATCGTCGCGCCAAGCGCATCAAACTCACGCAGCAGGCGGAGCCCATCATTGAGCAGGTGGAGAGCGTGATTGATGAGACGCGGGACGACATTTTGTCCGGCATCAGTCGGGAAGAGATCAGCCAGATGGTGACGCTTATCGCCCGGCTTGAGAAAAACATTCTCGAACTGCAGAACAAAGAGAAATAAAAAACCGACGCCCAGGCGTCGGTTTTTTTTTGCTATCTCAGCGAGGTGAAACGGTGACCTGGCTGCCGTTAGAGGCCATCACGACACGCTGGCCAACGGAGTAGCGTGAGGCGGCCTGTTTCTGAACCACCATGATGGTGTTGCCATCATCCTTACGGATTTCCAGCTCAACGCCATCGGTTTTATTGATTGCGCCCTGAACGCCCTGGCCCGCAACGCCGCCCAGCACCGCACCACCGGCTGTCGCCAGGCTACGACCTGCGCCGCCGCCAATCGTGTTACCCAGGAAGCCACCCAGCACGGCACCGCCGATAGCACCGATAACGTTACTCTCATCGCCGCCCTGGATTTTCACCGGGCGAACGGAAACTAACGTACCGTAAGAGACGCTCTGCACCTGCTTGGCTTCACTGGCACTGTAGGTATCACCCGACAGCGTACTGGTATTGCTACAACCTGCCAGCATGACACCGGTCAGAGCGACCACAATTACACGCTTAATCATCTGAAACTCCTTTAGTCGAGAAGGCGCCACGTTTACCGCTGTATCCTGCTCACAGTATAAGACACAAACCTGGCAAATTAATCCCTGTCCGAATAAAACACGGTTGAACGAAGCATAGACTATGTAAGATCAACAATAATTCAATCGTGGATCAAAAATAGTCCCGCAGCGTTACCGGTCAGCACATTTGGATAAAAACAAATTAATCATAGAATTAGCGGGTGTAATTTGTCAGGCTAGCCGCAGATAAATTGCACCTCCCGCCGGATGTAAGGAATGGCTATGAAATCAGGACGCTATATCGGAGTAATGTCAGGCACCAGCCTGGATGGAGTGGATGTGGTGCTGGCGGCCATTGACGAAAATATGGTGGCTCAGCAGGCGAGCTATTCGCATCCTATCCCCGCCGGGCTGCGCCAGGCGATCCTCGCGATTTGTCAGGGACAATCCCTGACGCTGTCGCAGCTGGGGCAGCTGGACACCCGTCTCGGCCAGCTGTTTGCCGAGGCGGTCGTCACGCTGATGAAGCGCGAATCCCTTGAGGCCAGCGATATCACGGCGATTGGCTGTCACGGTCAGACCGTCTGGCATGAGCCGCAGAGCGACGCGCCCAACACCCTGCAGATTGGCGACAACAACCAGATTGTGGCGGCGACCGGCGTCACGGTGGTGGGCGACTTCCGTCGCCGTGACATGGCGCTGGGCGGGCAGGGCGCGCCGCTGGTGCCGGCTTTTCATCAGGCCCTGCTGATGGATGCCACGGAACGCCGCATGGTGCTGAATATTGGCGGCATCGCCAACCTTTCGCTGCTGATACCGGGGCAGCCGGTGCGGGGTTTCGATACCGGTCCCGGTAATATGCTGCTGGATGCCTGGATCTGGCGGAATCAGGGCCTGCCGTATGACAAAGATGCACAGTGGGCGCGAAGCGGTACGCGGGTTCCGGCGCTGCTGGAGGCGCTCTTAAGGGAGCCCTGGTTTGCGCTTCCGCCACCCAAAAGCACCGGGCGCGAGCACTTTAATCTGGGCTGGCTGGAGCAGCATCTGCGCTATTTCCCGGGGCTGGCTCCGCAGGATGTGCAGGCGACGCTGGTGGAGCTGACCGCCATAACCATCACCCAGCAGATATTGCTGAACGATGGCTGTGACCGTCTGCTGGTGTGCGGCGGCGGCGGCCGCAATCCGCTGCTGATGGCGCGCCTGGCTGCTCATCTTCCCGGCACCGAAGTGACCACCACCGATGCGGCGGGTATCAGCGGTGACGATATGGAAGCGCTGGCGTTTGCCTGGCTGGCGTTTCGCACGCTCTCCGGGCTGCCGGGCAATCTGCCTGCGGTAACGGGCGCGCGGGAGAAGAGCGTGATTGGCGCCATCTATCCGGCCAATGCGCTCTACCGGCGTTAACCTGCGAACCGGGGGCGGTCAGCCCCCGCTGGGTAAGGGGTGACCGTCAGGCGGCACCGGGGAGATGAGTGAGGTTACGGACGCCGGTAATCACGGTTGCCACCATGGTTTCGCGTCGGGTAATGACTTCGACCTGATAAAAACGGCTGCGGTAGGCGATGGAGTAGATGATGGGATGGTACTTGTTGCCTTCTCCGTAGCGGGCGTAGTGCGCTTCGAGCGCACGGGTTGCTGCCAGGATATGGGAGGGTTCTTTATCACCGCGGATGATTTGCTTCATTCAGTTCCTCAAATGCTGTCCCTGGAGTCACGTCGCACGCATGGCGCGTTGCGCTGGCCTAAACACTGAACATCTGACTGCTAAATCGGTAATCACAGACTGGGCAATAACTGACTCTGCCGGGCGAAGATGACAGAAAAATGATTGCCCGGCGCTGTTTATTATTTAGCAGTCGCCAGGGGATCCGGCAAGGCAGGGAAGCGCAAAATCATCCAAGTCGCAGGGGGTTAAAGCAGCTCTGGCCAGGCGACGGCCGCAATGCGGTTCAGCTCAGGTTTTGAGAAGAGGAAGCCCTGAAACTGGGTCACGCCTGCCGCTTCGAGCCACATCCACTCTTCGGGCTGTTCGATGCCCTCCGCGATCACGCCGATTTCCAGTGACGAGCAGCATTTCAGAATGGCATGAATGATCGCCTGCTTCGGTCCGCTTTTATGCACGCCTGAGATAATCGCCCGGTCAATCTTGATCTTGTCCGGCTGAATGCGGGTCAGCAGCGACAGCCCGGCGAAGCCGGCGCCAAAATCGTCCAGCGCGAGGCTGATGCCCGCCGCCTTCAGCTGGCGAAGGGCCGCTTCAAAGGCATCCGGCTGCGAGATAATTTCATTCTCGGTGAACTCCACCATGATCTGCTCCGGCACCAGCCCCTGGGCCGCGATCGCCTCCAGCAAAAACGGAACCGCATCGGGCACTTCCACCAGGGTCATCGGCAGCAGGTTGATCGACAGGGTCATTCCCTCAATCCCCAGCTGTTTTGCCTGAGCAAACGCGATTTTCTTCGACTGCAGATCGGTCTGATAGAGCTGTTCACGTGACAGCCCTGCAAAATAATCCAGTGGCGGTTCACCCTGCGGGCCGCGCAGCAGTGCCTCCAGTGAAACGATTTCACAGGCAAAAGGATCGACGATCGGCTGAAACGCGAAGCTGACCTCATCCGTCGCCATCAGTGCGGCATCGCCTTCACGCTGCTCTGACTCGTCGCGGATAAAGGTCCAGCCGCTGGCGGAAGGGATCTCAAAATAGTTCTCTTTTTCCCGCGCTTCGACAAAGGTACGCAGGAACTGCAGAGCGCGGTCGGAATAGGTCATCTGGTAGCGGGTGGTGCATTTCTCCAGCACCGCTTCCAGTACCGTCTCTTTATCGTGCAGACGGAGATCGAACAGTTCCATACCGACGTGACCAAACCGTCGCGCCGGGGCGTAGTCGCGCAACAGTTCAACCAGATTATGATGGCGCGGATCCTGGCAAATCCGGTTATAGACCGCTTTTACGGCCGCTTCCGGACCTTCCAGCAGCTGAAAAAAGTGTGTTCCATTGAACAACAGAATCCCGGTGACGCTGGATGATTTGTTGATTTTGTTCGCTTTTAATGCCAAATCATGCAGAAGCCCCAGTGACACATTTTCAGTGATGTGGCTTCTGTAGATGATTGTCGACAACATAAAGATTTCCGGGATTTTTTATTTTTTGTTAACACACCTTACCAGAAGGTTCTCCTGGGGAGAACGAGGGGGAGTGCGCCTTTCTTACTCTGGAACTATTTTAGTCGACAGGAAGCGCTGAATCACCTTTTCCCAGCGCACGCTGCATAAAAACCGTATCCAGCCAGCGGCCCTGTTTGAACCCGACCGAACGCAGGATGCCGGTCATCTCAAAGCCCGCTGCGCGATGCAGCGCAATGGAGCCCTGGTTCCCGCTGTCGCCCACGTTAGCGATAAGCTGACGAAACCCCGCCTGCTCTGCCCAGGCAATCGCATGATGTAACAGGCGTGACCCGACGCCACGCTGCTGAAATCCCGGATCGATATAGATCGAATCTTCCAGCGTGTGCCGGTACGCATGGCGCGGACGATAGGGGGCCAGATAGCAGAAACCGCGCACCTCACCGTCGCTGACGGCGATAAACCACGGCAGGCCCGCCTGCTGAATCTTATGCATCCGCCCGGCGATTTCGGCGACATCAGGCGGAACCGTCTCAAAGGAGCCGGTGCCATTAAGAACATGCCAGGCGTAAATCTGCTGAATCGCCGGGATATGAACATCCTCTGCTGCAAAAATTTCCATTGTCACGCTCCGGTATTATCTTTAACGGCTGTACCTGGTGAAAAAACAACGGTATAGCGGGTCGTCAGGGGACGCAATGAAAATCTTGCGGGTGCGCATTCTCTCCTGTCGGCTCGCTTACCAGGATTAATCCTGGCAAATCGGAGGGCAGAATGCCAGGCAGCATGAAAGAGGCAATATCCGGGGGTATTAAGCCTTTTCTGAAAACCGCGCCAGCCGGATGATTCATTCCAGTGTTAGGGCTATTATCTCTGCGGTTTCGGTTGAGCTGATTTAATATCCGGGAGTGCGGCGTGATGCGATTTGTTGATTTTCTGAAAAGTAAGCAGGGGCTGCGCGCCGCGAGAAATCACTGCTTTGAATTAAATGGTGTGGTGCTCGGTCATTTCACTGCGCTATTTCTGCACGATAACCAGATTATTTTTACCAAAGATGGCAGGCATTGCGTCGTGCCTTATTATCTTGGTGCTGATGACGATTTAACTGAGCAGACGATTAATCCGCGCATTAATAATATCCGGGCGCTGAACTGATTAATTCCGCTATCGCCCGCCACGCTTAATATACTTCGCGTGCGGAGGTTATATTTATTCGCCAGAAAATGTGCGTTATCCCTCTTTTCGCTCTGTTCACGGCTGCCGCCGATCGCGCTGTGGCGCTTTCACACGGTGCGGGGCAACAAACAGCAGCAGCAGGGCACTGGCAGCAAACAGCGTCAAAGCCGTAACGGCGCCCAGCGCGGCATAGAGCTGGCCAAACAGCAGCGATCCCACCACCTGACCTGCCGCCAGCATAAAGAACAGCATCCCGACACCGGTTGCCGGATCGTCAGCGGTGGCCTGCGCGCCCCAGACCAGTAACACCCCTGACAGCGTGACATAGCCTGCGCCACAACAGGCCACCGCCACCATTAAGCCCGCAGAGTCGCCCCGGCTCAAAGCCAGCACCAGCAGCGGCACGGCCATTCCGCACAGCGCGAGCCGGTAGACCCCATTCAGTCCGATACGGGCAGCCAGCGGGCCGGTAAGCACACCGGCAATGCCCGCTCCTCCGGCAATCAGCCAGAGCAAACGGGCACTCTCCGCATCCACGCCGACGTGCTGACGCAACAGCACCGATCCAAAACTCCACCAGGCCGCACTGATCAGGCCTGAAACAAGCGCAATGCCCATCAGCCGCCGCAGTGCGCGGCAGTACAGGCGTGGCTGCCCGTGACGCCTTTGCGGCCTGTGAGCAGCGGTGTGAGAGGATATGTGACGCATCACCGGCAGCGCACAGGCCAGAGCGAGCAGGGCGAAGAGCCCGCAGGCGGCGCGCCAGCCGCCCGGCAGCGTGCCGAGAATGATAACGGAGAGGATAATTCCTGCGCTGGTACCGGCATTGATCAGGGTGTTGATGCGCGGCTGGCGCGCCGCGGGCACACAGGCACTGACTGCCGCCGCCAGGGCGGGAGATGCCAGGCCGGAACTGAATCCGGCGATAAAGAGCCCGGCCGCCAGCAGCAGCGGCGAGGTGGCGAGGGCAAGCAGCAGCAGACCAGCTGTCGCACAGAGTGAGGCGAGTAGCGCCGTCAGCCGCGCACCGTAGCGCCGGGCCAGCGTCGCGGCGCTGAGAATGGTCAGACAGTAAGAGACAAAGCTGCAGGCGGAGAGCAGACCCGTCTGCTGCGGGCTTAACGGGATCGCTGCCGATATGGCGGGCAGCATCAGCCCCCATGAGAAGCGGGCCATGCCATAGGTTACCGCGATCAGGCTGAAGCCGGTCAGAGCCAGCGCAGCAGGCGACCTCATCAGGAAGCCCCTTTCTGAAGCAGCAGCTGGCTGGCGATCTGCGCCGCATGCTGCGCGGCGGCGGGGCCGGTAATCAGCGCGGTGGTAATCGCCCCTTCAAAGAGCATCCAGATGGCATCGCTCAATGATCGATCTTCGGCACCGTGCAGGCAGGTTACACAGTCGGCGATGTAGCGGCGCATGGCGGCGCGGAATGCCAGCGCCTGCTCTGCCAGCGCCTGATCCCGTCCGGCATATTCTCCCCAGGCTTTAAGGAAGAAGCAGCCGTGCGCACCGTTTGCCTCTGTCCAGCTGGCCAGCACGCTAAACAGCTGCGCGATCGCCTCCGGCTGTTGGGCCGGCAGCAGCTCAGCCATAAAGCGCTGCTCACGCGCCGCCATCACCGCGGCGGTCATCGCCTCGCGTGAGGGAAAGTGATGATAGAAGGTTCGGGTGGAAACGCCCGCTTCCCGACAGAGCTGGTCGGTACTGGTGGCGTGGAACCCGTGGGTGTAAAACAGCCGCTCGGCAGCCTGAATGATGTCATCGCGTTTTTTCATCCTTTAAAAGTAAACCGTTCGTTTTACTTTTGCAAACCGGGCACGGCTGGATGCGTCCACCGGTATTGATAAATCCGCGAAGCCAGGGGACTTAGCGTTCCGCTTAAAGGCGCGCCCTCTGTCACTTTCACGCTTTTTCAGCTTCAGTTCATTAATACTCATAATTACCCCTGCGGGGGTAAGTGATTTCAGCGCTGCGTCTGATATGACCCGGACGGCAGAAGCGGATTTTCCGTAAAGTTATTTCATTAAATAGATGATATTTATAGATAATTATAGTTTTTCGCTGTTCTGGCATGCATTAGCACGGTAAATGCTTATAACGCGCTGAAGCGGCAGGCGGGGATCGGCGGCGATAAATAGCTGAAGCGAGTGAGGCGGGTAAAAAGGGCATATTCTCAAAGTCAGTCCGCCCTCTGTAATAAAGTGGTTTTAGGGATAATTCTCAGTTAGTTTAATAAAGCTTCAGATTACAAATAAAATCTCTTACGAATTTTGGTTCGTTTTTTTAAGACACATACAGCAACTATCAGGATGACTACCATGCTCAAAGCCAGCTATTATTATCTGTGCCCGCGTCCCATGGGTGGATGGATTTTACACAAAGAAGGTTGCGTTAATCTGTCAAAGAACGATAAGCGCGTGTTTATTGGTTCGCTTTATACCCGTCAGCAGGCGCTGGCCGTGGCGAAAATACATCATGCCAATGCCATTCTCTGTAATGCCTGCCTGAGTACTTTTATTTGTCCGGGCAGCAGTACGGTAATTAAACCGGCACGCGCTGCCACGCCAACCCGTCATACGCCAAAACATTAAGCGCCGGGCTCTTTTTCCGGGAAAGCAGATAAGGGCGGGAATAAAAGCGGGGGTAGTCTGAATTAAAAAAGGGCAGCGTTAATACGCTGCCCTGAGGATTATGCCTGTTTAGGCTGTCCGTTTGATGCGGTCAGCCCGCCATCGACCGGCAGATTGACGCCGGTAATATAGCTCGCCTCATCGCTGGCAATAAAGACAATAGCCCTGGCGATATCATCCGCCTCACCCGCGCGACGCAGTGGAATACGATCGTAAAAGCGCTCAAGCAGCGCCGGATCCTGTTTGGTATCTTCCGTCAGATCGGTAAAGGTAAAGCCCGGACAGATCGCATTGATGCGGACGCCGTCCGCGCCGTAGTCCATCGCCAGGGCGCGCGTAAAGTTGGTAATCGCCCCTTTGGCGGCATTGTAGATGCTCATACCCCAGTCACCGCCTAAGCCGGAGACCGAGGAGATGTTAACCACGTTACCTTTGCTCTTCAGCAGGGCAGGCATGAAGTAGTGAACGCCGTGGAAAACCCCGTCCAGGTCGGTTTTCATCAGCGTTTTCCAGTCCTCAAGGTCCACTTCATGGATGCGGCCCTGGACAATCACGCCAGCATTATTCACCAGCACGTCAACCCGGCCATATTTGTTCAGCACGGTTTCTGACAGTTGTTTAACCTGGGCTGCGTCTGAGACGTCGCAGGCCGCTACCAGGTGGTCACCCGGCGTCAGTCCGGCCAGCGTCTCTTCGAGTTTCTGCGCGGTGCGTCCCACCAGCACCACTGACGCGCCTTCTTCTGCAAAGCGTTTTGCGCTCGCCTCACCAATGCCGGACCCGGCACCTGTCACAACCACAACTTTCTGCGTAAATCTGGACATTATGCCTCCTTATCAGCATCAATTTTCACGTTTAACAACCGGTTAAGCCTGGCAGTGATTGCCAGAAATTCAAGCGCAGCGTCAGAGGCGCTGCGCCTGAAGCCTTACCGTCATCCCTAATCAGGGACGTCTGAACAGTGCGAAGCTGCGTCCTTCCAGCTCAAAATCCTTCTCTTTGGTGATAACCAGACCGCGTTTCGCCACGTCGCTGGTGGTCAGCTCCAGCACCCAGCCCCCTTCACCAAACTGCGGGATGCGGAAGGGCACGTTGCCCTCAAACGGGTTAAGCAGCATCAGCACATCGTGCCAGATACCCTCTTCGGTCTGCAGGTCGGGCCGCCCGATATAGACGCCCAGCGTGGAGCCTTCATCCCACTGCTCACTCTGCTGGAACCCGCCGCCGGCGTTGAACCATTTGATATCCATGCCGTCGCGCCAGTTCTCGCGACGCAGCAGAGGCTGCTGAGCACGCAGGCTCAGGATCTGGCGGGTGAACGCGCGCAGCGCTTCGGCGGATTCCGGCAGGTTATCCCAGTGAACCCAGGAGATTTCACTGTCCTGGCAGTAGCCGTTGTTGTTGCCCATCTGGCTGCGGCCAAACTCATCGCCTGCCAGCAGCATCGGCGTGCCGTGTGAGAAGATCAGGGTGGCGAGGAAGTTGCGCTTCTGACGCTCGCGTACGGCGTTGATGCCTTCGTCGTCCGTCGGGCCTTCTGCGCCATAGTTGTACGAGCGGTTGTCGTTGTGACCGTCGTTGTTATCTTCGCCATTCTCATCGTTGTGCTTGTCGTTGTAGGAGACCAGGTCGTTGAGCGTGAAGCCATCGTGCGCCGTCACGAAGTTGACGCTGGCCCACGGGCGACGGCCGTGCTGATCGTAAAGATCGCCGGATCCCAGCAGACGGGCGGCAAAGTCGGTCGAGACGTTGTTGCCTTTCCAGTAGTCGCGCACCGTGTCGCGATACTGATCGTTCCACTCTGCCCAGCCTGGCGGGAAGCTGCCGACCTGATAGCCACCCGGTCCGATATCCCAGGGTTCACCAATCAGCTTTTTCTGTGACAGGATCGGGTCCTGCATCACGGCATCGAAGAAGCCGCCGCGCGGGTCAAAGCCATCCGGTTCGCGCCCCAGAATGGTGCCGAGGTCAAAACGGAAACCGTCGATATGCATCGACTCAGACCAGTAGCGCAGCGAATCGAGCACCATCTGCAGCACGCGCGGATGCGAGGTATTGACGGTGTTGCCGGTTCCGGTGTCGTTGATGTAGTAGCGGTGCTGATCCGGCAGGGTCCGGTAGTAGGAGAAGTTATCGATGCCTTTAAACGACAGCGTCGGCCCCAGCTCATTCCCCTCGGCGGTGTGGTTGTAAACCACGTCGAGGATCACCTCAATGCCGGCATCATGAAAGGCGCGAACCATGTCGCGGAAGCCCTGAATGCCGCGCGGGCCGAAGTAGCGGGTCGCGGGCGCAAAGAAGCCCAGCGTGTTGTAGCCCCAGAAGTTTTTCAGCCCTTTATCCAGCAGATGCTGATCGTCCGGGAACCAGTGCACCGGCAGCAGCTCGACCGAGGTAATGCCTAAGCTTTTGATGTAGTCGACGGTCGCTTTATGGCCCATGCCGTCAAAGGTGCCGCGCAGTTCGGGCGGCAGCGCCGTGTTGAGCTGGGTAAAGCCTTTAACGTGGGTTTCATAGATCACCGTTTTTGGCCATGGCACGTTCGGACGGTTCCTGTCCTGCCAGTCAAACTCGTTGGGATCGATAACCCGGCACTTCGGTGTAAACGGCGCGCTGTCGCGGCTGTCAAAAGTGAGATCTTTATCATCGTGATAGAGATCGTAGGCGAAGTGCGCCTCGTTCCAGGCGATGTCGCCCGCCAGTTCGCGGGCGTAGGGATCGAGCAGCAGCTTGTTCGGGTTAAAGCGATGACCATTTTCCGGGTCGTAGGGACCATAGACACGATAGCCATACAGTGCACCCGGCTTCAGACCCGGCACATAGCCGTGCCAGATTTCATGGGTATATTCCGGCAATTCCAGACGGGCGATTTCCGTTTTACCGCTGGGATCGTACAGACAGAGTTCCACCCGCTCGGCGTGGGCGCTGAACAGGGCGAAGTTTACGCCCTGACCATCAAAGTTTGCCCCCAGCAAATGGCTGTAACCCGCCGTAATTTCAAAACGCTGACTGTTTGACATTGATGCCTCGTTATTCAGTGAACAGATTGACGCGTAACAGAAAAAAGATTTCAGCGTGCCACCAGCACGGCGCACCACTGCGACGCCAGGTCGCCCAGCGCCAGCGCATCGCCTGCATCGAGCGTGTTACCGCTCAGCACATCCTCATAATGGCGCTGACGCAGCCCGTCCGGCAGGGCGAGGCTGATCTCTGCCCAGCGCGCCGCAGGCGGCTGATCCAGGTTTTCCGGCAGGGCGTCAAAGACCCGGCGCGACACAATGACAATCACCGCCTGATCCCCATGGGTGCGGGCAAAGGCCAGCACCTTGTCCGGCTGCCCACCCCCGGCTTCCAGCGCCAGATAGTCGCCGTGGCGGAACAGGTCAGGTTGCTGCTGGCGCAGCGCCAGCAGCTTCACAATCGCCTGCTGATTAACCTGGCCACGTCGCCAGTGGGCCTCACTGCCGTCGTGCTGCGGCGCACGGAGCATGGCGGCCAGCGCGTCAAAGTCGGGCTCGCGGCGGTTATCGGGGTCGACCAGGCTGAAGTCCAGCGCCTCGCTGCCCTGATAAATATCGGGCACGCCCGGCGCGGTGAGTTTCACCACGGTCTGGGTCAGACTGTTGACCAGGCCCGCGCGGATAAAGGGCTGCAGCGCCTCGCAGAAGTCATTAAGGAAGGCGTGACTGGCGGGCGAGAGCAGGTGACGGGCATAGCCCAGCACCGCCTCTTCATAGGCGTCATTGTTGTCGGCCCAGTCGGTGCGCAGCTTGGCTTCACGCAGCGCTTTTTCTACGTAAACCACAAAGCGGGCCTCCAGCGCCGCCAGACCTTCCGCGTCGTCCGGTTGCAGGGTGGTCGGCCAGACGCCAGCCAGCGCTTCATAGAGCATCCATTCGACCGCCGGCTCCGGTGCCGGGCCATCTTTCAGCCGGACGACCTGATCCTGATTCATCTCCCGCCAGCGGCTCACGCAATCCGCCCAGCGCTGCGGCGCTTCGGTCAGGGTATAGAGCCGCGCACGCGCATCTTCACCGCGTTTGGTGTCGTGCGTTGAGGTACCCGACAGTGCATCGGGCTGATGTTCGCGCCGCGCCTGCATTTCGGCGTGGAACTGCGCCAGCGAGAAGTGACGCGCCAGCGGTTCAGCGCCGACCTCATTCAGCGCCAGCGCCATGTGCTGACGGAAGAACAGCGTATCTTCGACAGACTTCGCCATCAGCGGGCCGGTCAGCTGCTGGAAGCGGGTGCGGAACTGCGTGGCATCCTCGCGGGCCGCAGAGGCGACCTCTGCCCGCAGAATCCGGGTCAGAAAGTCGAGCGCCGTGCTGTCTGGTGCCGTGGCGCTGGCTTTCACCTGGCCGACCACCTGCTGCAGCAGCTGCTGGTCGGCAGGGGTCAGGCCCTCCGGGGTGCCGTAGGTGCGATAGACCGGGAACGCTACCAGCAGCTCGCGCAGCGCATTTTTCAGCTCAGGCTCCGGCTGTGGCGTGCCCTCTGCGTCGGCGATCGTCAGCGCCAGCTGGAGTAACCGGTTAAATTCTCCGGCAAAATTACGGTTCGCCATCAACAGCTTGGCGGCGCGCAGCTCCGCTTTCATGTCCACGGTTTTGCCAATCACCGCCTGATAGGCTTTGCGCAGGCCACTCAGGCGATCGCTGTCGACCAGCAGGTTGGCGAGCGCCGCCATAAACTCATAGCCGGTGGTGCCGGAAACCGGCCACTCATCCGGCAGCTGTTCATCCTCACCTAGGATCTTCTCCACGGTGAGGTAGCAGTCGGGACCCGCCGCCTGGCGCAGCTGCTCCAGATAGCCGCGCGGATCGGCCAGGCCATCGACGTGATCCACCCGCAAGCCCTGCACCGCGCCGCTGTGAACCAGTTCAAGAATCAGCTGGTGCGCTGCGTCAAAGACCGTTTTGTCCTCCACGCGCACGCCCACCAGACCGGTCACCTCAAAGAAACGCCGGTAGGAGAGGTCGCGCGGCGCATCGCGCCAGGACATCAGTCGCCACGGCTGCTGGTCATGCAGGGCCGCAATCTCTGCGGCATCGCGCAGGGCGAGCACCGCCTCTTCCCGATCCTGCCAGGTCCGTGGGTCCAGCGGGTAGAAATTGTCAAAGTAGGCCAGCGCCGGCTTGCCGCTCTGCGGGTCACGCTGCACGCTGATCTCGCCATTCGCCAGCACCGCCTCAAAGGTGTCACCGAGGAACGGCAGTGTCAGGCGATGTGACCAGTCGATATCAAAATAGCTAGCGTAGCGACTCTGTTCGCCATGTTCGATCACGTCGCGCCACCACGGGTTCTCCAGCGACGCGGCCATATGGTTCGGCACAATGTCGAGGATCAGGCCCAGTCCGGCGGCCTGCAGCGCGGCGACCATCCGATCAAATCCTTCGCGTCCGCCAATGGCGGGTTCGATCTCGTTGACGTCGGTGACGTCATAGCCGTGGGTGGACTCCGCGGTCGCGCTGAAGATCGGCGAGGCGTAGAGATGGCTGATCCCAAGCTGTTTCAGATAGGGCACCAGCGCCGCGGCGCGGTCAAAGGTCATGCCGTTGCGGAACTGGATGCGATAGGTTGCGGTTGGAATAGTCATGCGGTTTCTCCCTTAGCCAGACGCACCACGATAGAGTCAGGCGTGAGTTCAGTTGCGGCCTGCGGCCAGGCAAACAGGGTCTTACCCGGCAGATCGGGGATCGGCTGCGTGCGGTTGCTGACGTTCAGCGCCAGGGAGAGCGTGCCCGCCGGGAAGTCCCAGCGCACCGCGAGGAAGCCCTCTGACGTCGTGATCACCTGGCCGGCGTCCCCCCCGGCGCTCTGCAGCAGCGGCACGATATGCTGCTGACGCAGGCTGAGCAGCTGGCGCGTCAGTGCCAGCCACTGCTGGCCTTCCGGCGTCTCCCTCTTTTGCCAGTTAAGTTTCGACTGTTCAAAGGTGGTCACATCATTAGGGTCCGGCACGGTTTCACCGTGACCGGCATGGCCTTCAAATTCTCTGGCGCGGCCTTCGCGCACCGCTTTAGCCAGATCGCCGTGGAAATCGGTGAAGAACAGGAACGGCTGGGTTTCGCCATACTCTTCGCCCATGAACAGCAGCGGGATATGCGGCGAGACCAGCAGGGTGGCCAGCAGCACCTGAGTGCGCGCCGCGCCAGCCAGGCTGATGAGCCTTTCGCCCTGCGCCCGGTTGCCCGTCTGATCGTGGTTCTGGATAAAGTCGACAAAGGCCACCGGCGGCTGGCTGCTGCTTTTCACTCCACGCGGTTCACCTGACTGCTTCGACACTTCGCCCTGATAGACAAAGCCTTCTGCCAGCGCCCGCGCCACCTGCTGCGCCGGATGATCGGCAAAGTCCTGGTAGTAGGCGTGATCTTCCCCGGTCGCCAGCACATGCACGGCGTTGTGGAAGTCATCGTTCCACTCCCCCGTGAACAGCGGAGCGTCGCCTTTTTCATCACGCGGATGAAGGAAGGTGACATTGCGGCAGTCTTCGGTGGTGAGATGGATAGGGCGATCGGTAATCGTCGAGCGGATGCGCTCGGCAATCTCAATCAGCACATGCTTTTCGCTGGGATCGTCAATCTGATCGATGGCGTCAAAACGCAGGCCGTCGAGATTAAACTCCTGCAGCCAGTAGAGCGGCGCCTCCACAATGTAGCGCCGAACCGCATCAACGTCATAGGCGATGCCTGCGCCCCACGGCGTCTTGCGCTCCTGATGGAAGAAGTCAGGCGAGAGCAGGGGCAGATAGTTGCCCTCCGGGCCGAAGTGGTTCAGCACGATATCGAGCACCACCGACAGACCGTGGCCGTGCGCTGCGTCGATAAAGGCTTTGAAATCATCGGGTGTGCCGTAGGCGGCGTGCGGTGCATAGAGCAGCACGCCGTCGTAGCCCCAGCCGCGGTTGCCGCCAAACTGCGACACCGGGAGCACCTCGATCATGGTAATGCCGGTTTCCGCCAGCACCGGAAGCTTTTCAATCGCGGCCCGGAAAGTGCCTTCGGGGGTAAAGGTGCCGATGTGCAGTTCATACACCACCGACTCCGGCCACGGACGACCGCGCCACGCCGTGTTCTGCCACTGATAAGCATCAGGATCGATCACCAGAGAGGGGCCGTTGACCTCCGCTTTCTGGGCGCGGGCGGCGGGATCGGGCACGGCTGTGCCATCGGCCAGCACAAAGTCATACTCCGCGCCGGCGGCCACACCGGCAACCTGCGTCTCAAACCAGCCGTCAGCCTGCGGGGTCATCTCTATGTCTTTACCGGAGAGGCGCAGCGTTACACGTTGCTGGCCGGTTGCCCAGAGGCGAAAACGCACCTCATCACGGGCAACCCGTTCAGCGCCCCAGCTTTTGGAAAAAGATTTGGATTCCATTCAGTTGCCTCATTTAGCCTGGAAATGCGCAATGGCGTCCATCGCGCGAAAAGGATGTTGATCATGCAAATGTCAAAAATCATAAACCTGCCAGCGAGACCAGGATGCCGGGTGGGCCGGCGCGTCTCTTCAGCCAGGAAGCTGGACTGGTATTCAGTGTGATGCGGTGGAAAAGGGCGGTGAGACCGCTTCCACGCGGCTACAGTGAATAATCATAGACTAAGATGTTGCCCTCGCCGGGCGGCGGAGGGGCTGGTGAACAAAATTTGCGTTTATGACGCTGTATCAGCGTGATCCGGGATGAGTGAAAGCGGGGACGGCGCAGAAAAGGCTGACGGAGGGGGCGGATTCGCTATAAGCTCAGGCACGTCCGGACAGGCTCGCCCGTGACGCTGAATGTTTAAGGAGAGGATGTGAGGAAAAACGCCCTGTTAGCCGTGTTGCTGCTGCTTTCTGCCTGCTCTAACCGGGTCGGACACCGGCTGGACAATACGCATCTGCAGCAGATTCATGCCGGTCAGACCACCAAAGCCCAGCTGATCGCCCTGTTCGGCCAGCCCGACAGTGAAACACCCTACCCGGACGGGCAGCGCCTGCTGAAATGGACCTACAGTGAGGCGCGCACCCTGAATACCACCGAGGGGCAGACGCTGACCGTGCAGATGAAAAATGACAGAGTGCTGAACTATGCGCTGAGTAAAAGCTGAACCGCGCGGCAGCAGGGGCCGCCGCGCGTGGGGGGGTTACTGTTCGCTGCTCTGCTGCGCGTCCCGGCTCCCGGGGTGCGGCTGAGCCAGCCGGGCGAAATCGGACCCCGCCGGATGCTGATAGATCTGCAGTTCAAACAGACGGGCCATCGAATAGATAAACTCAAAAATTTCCGCCTGGGTATTCTCATAATCCACCCACAGAATGGAGGAGGTGAAGCAGTAGATCTCCACCGGTAACCCATCCGGTGACGGTTTCAGCGGCCTCACCACGATATACATCTCTTTCTGAATATCGTGACGCTGGGCGAGCCAGGCGGTCAGGAATTTACGAAACACCATCAGATTGGTAATGCCGTTCTCCATAAACCAGCGGTCGCCCACAGCGCTGATGTCGCGCCCGTCCAGCAGCCCGGTGATCGCTTCGCTGGCGATGCGGATCTGGCTCATCGACTGCAACATCTCCTGATTCACAAAGGTGATCGACTTCTGATCCAGATAAAAGCTGCGCATGATACGGCGCGCACCGGAGGAGAACATCGCCTGCCAGTTCGTGTAGGTCTCGGTCAGGAAGTTCTTGGTCGGGATGCGCGAAATGGTGTTGTCCCAGTTGCGGATGGTGATGGTGTGCAGCGCAATATCGATCACCTCACCACTGATATTGTTATCCGGCATCTCAATCCAGTCGCCCAGCTGCAGCACGTCGTTGGAGGAGAGCTGAATATTGGCCACCAGCGACAGCAGCGTATGCTGAAAGATCAGCATCAGGACGGCGGCCACCGCACCCAGCGAGGAGATGATGATCGCCGGTGACTTGTTGGACATAATCGCCAGAATCATGATCGCGGCGATAATGTGCACCAGGATTTTACCGATCTGGATGTAGCCTTTAATCGAGTGATTCTTGCGCTTCGATTTGCGCGAATAGGAGCTGTTAACGATCTCCAGCACTTCGTTGAAGAAGATCGACAGATAGATAAAGAACAGGATGCCGCAGATGGTCTGCACGGCGATCTTCAGATGCTCCGGCAGGCCGGGCATGAACTGCAGGAAATTGTAGACCACAATGACCGGCACAAAATTGGAGAGCTTCTGCGAGAGGCGCACATCTTTGTCCAGCGGCACGCCCTGTTTGTGGCTGCTGAAGAAGACTTTCCTGACCACTTTGACGATGAAGAATTTGCAGATCAGGTGAGTGACCATCCCGGCCATAATCAGCAGCAGCAGGCTGAAGCTGGCCGACAACACGCTGTTTCCCTCAATAAAACGCATCAGACTCTGTATGTAATGCATGATAACCACGTGCAAAAAATGTAAGGGGCGAATTCAACCACAGCAGAGGGGCGGATGTTAAGCGGCGAATGCGCTCAGAGGCCTTCGCGGCGCTTTTTTTGTCCGGCTGAGTGTGCCTGGCATCACGCCGTGAAAAAGCTTTTCCATCAGGCACTCAGATAAACGCGGCGCTGGCCGATAACGCTACTATCTCCTCTGATATGAGCCTGCTCACATGATAAAAAATCTTAAAATAACGCACGGTATTCTGGCGGTGCTGGCCGTCTTCATCATTTTACTCACCCTGACCGGTTTCCTGTTCTACAACGGCATGGCAAAGGCCGATAAAAACTTCGTGGCCGCTGAGCAGCTGACGCTGCAGCAGCAGCACCTGAGCGATGCCGTGAAAACCCTGATCAAAACCCGCGTCACCATCAACCGTGTGGCGATCCGTTTCCTGAAGAATCAGCAGGACCCGAAATCGCTGGCGGCGATGGCGACGCTGCTGGAGCAGGCGGGACAGTCTGCGGCGGCGGCCGACGCCGACTTCACCGCCTGGCAGGGGCTGACGCAGCAGGAGAAACAGAGCGACGCGCAGGCGACGCAGGTGAAGGCGGCCTATCAGCAGATGCGTGAAACCATGCTCGCCTCCATCACCTTTCTGAAGCAGGGCAACTATCCGGCTTACGGCAACCTGGAGGCGCAGGCCGCCCAGGATCAGCTCGACAGCGCCTATCAGGCCTGGCGTGCGCTGAACATCCAGCTGATGAAAGCGACCTCCGAGCATAATCAGCGCAGCCTGACGGATGCACTCTGGACGCTGCTGACCATCGGTCTGATTACCGTTGTGGTGGCCGCAGCGGTCTGGGTCGGGCTGCAAAAACTGCTGGTCGGCCCGCTCGGCAGGCTGACCGGTTACATGCGTGCCATCTCGGGCGGTGATTTAACCTCCGCGATTCAGCAGGAAGGGCGCAATGAGATGGGGCTGCTGGTTCAGGAGCTGCAGCAGATGCGCGATGCGCTGGTGGTGACCATCACCTCGGTTGATGACGCTACCCGTTCAATCTTCACCGGTGCGGCGGAGATCTCCGCGGGCAGCAGCGATCTCTCCTCCCGCACCGAACAGCAGGCCGCCGCGCTGGAGCAGACCGCGGCCAGCATGGAGCAGCTCACCTCGACGGTGAAACTCAACGCCGACAACGCCCGCCAGGCGACCACGGTGTCAAAAGAGGCGTCAACCACGGCGGTGCAGGGCGGCGAGACGGTGGCCCGGGTCATCGCCAACATGGATCAGATCAGCGAAAGCTCCGGTCAGATCGCCGGGATTATTGCTATTATCGACAGCATCGCGTTTCAGACCAACATTCTGGCGCTGAATGCGGCCGTTGAGGCGGCGCGCGCCGGGGAGCAGGGTCGGGGATTTGCAGTGGTGGCGGGTGAAGTGCGCTCGCTGGCTGGCCGCAGCGCCACGGCCGCGCAGGAGATCCGCGGCCTGATTGACTGCTCTGCTGAGCGGATCAGAACCGGTGCCGGTTACGCCGCGCAGGCGGGCAGCGCGATGGAGAGCATCGTGACATCGGTAAGCCGGGTCACGCAGCTGATCGAAGAGATCGCCGCCTCCTCGACCGAACAGACCCGTGGCATTGAGCAGGTCTGCATCGCCGTTTCAGAGATGGATGGCGTTACGCAGCAGAACGCCGCGCTGGTGGAGGAGTCTGCCAGTGCCGCCGCCTCGCTGGAGGAGCAGGCAAGTTACCTGCGTAAAACGGTCGCGGTTTTCAAAACCGGCACGCTGCACGCCGCGTTTACAGCCGCACCGGTCGCGAAGGCGATCGCCGCGCCACAGCGTCAGCCTGTCGCCGTGGCCGACAACGACAACTGGCAGAGCTTCTGACGGGAACGCCTTTTACGTCAGGGTTCCGCTTTCTCCGCCATAAAAAAAACCGCCCGGGGGGCGGTTTTTTTATTCACTTAAGGCATCAGGCCGGAACAGACTGTGCCTTCTGGCTGCGGGACCAGACGCGGTGCGCTTTCATCGCCTGCGTAAATTCAGAGGTCAGGGCGCTTTCCGCCGAGTCACCCTGCACGATGCCTTCTTCCTGATCGCCATCACCCAGACCGAACTGCGCTTTGAAGCGGCGCGCGTCGCCCACCAGGCCAATGACCTTGAGGTGCTTGTAGGCTTCCAGCAGGAAGTAGCGGGCATCGCCACTTAACAGCAGCGCATCGATGTTGCCATCCGGTACGATCACCGCATCAAAGGTCAGCGAAGGCAGACCGGCGAAGGTGGCGTCGATCGGCAGTACAGAACCATCGTCGGCACGCACCTGGCCCATGTGCGGCGCCAGAAGTTTGGCGTGCACACCTTCCGCTTTCAGCGCCTGCAGGATCGCCAGCACACCGTCCGCTTTCACGCCGTCGCTCAGCAGCAGTGCAACCTGACGGCCTTTGATCTCGCCATCCGGCACGGCATAGAGGCTCAGGCTGTCATCTTTGGTCAGGCCGTTGACCGGTGCCGGCGGCTGGATATTGCGCTGCTCGTCGGTCAGGGCGATGCCCAGATTATCGGCCACACCCTGCGCCAGTTTGGTATCGATGCGCGCCAGATGATCCACCACGCGCTCACGAATATAGGCACGTCCTACTTTGCTCAGCTCAAACGAATAGGCACCGATGATGTGCTGCTGCTCAACCTCGGTCTGGCTCTGCCAGAACAGGCGCGGCTGGGCATAGTACTCGCCGAAGGAGGGGCTGCGCTCGCGCACCTTGTGGCCTTCGATCCGCTCCTGATAGCTCTCGAAACCGCCGCCTTTCGCCGCCGGTGGGGTTTCACGCGGCCAGTTGTCGTTGATCGAGTTCGGCTCGTAGTTAGCCGGGTTGGTGTCGATGTCCTGACGATGCATCCCCTGACGCTGGAAGTTATGGTAAGGGCAGGTCGGACGGTTAATCGGGATCTCGTGGAAGTTCGGGCCGCCCAGACGACTGATCTGCGTGTCGGTATAGGAGAACAGGCGACCCTGCAGCAGCGGATCGTTGGAAAAATCGAGCCCCGGCACGATATGACCCGGATGGAATGCCACCTGCTCGGTTTCGGCAAAGAAGTTGTCCGGGTTACGGTTCAGCACCATTTTGCCGACAATTTCAACCGGCACCAGCGCTTCCGGGATCAGTTTGGTGGCATCGAGAATGTCGAAGTCAAATTTGAACTCATCCTCTTCCGGGATCAGCTGCAGGCCCAGTTCATATTCCGGGAAATCGCCCGCTTCAATGGCTTCCCACAGATCGCGGCGGTGGAAGTCCGGATCGCGGCCGGTCAGTTTCTGCGACTCATCCCACAGCAGTGAGGCTTTACCGGCCACCGGCTTCCAGTGGAAGCGGACAAAGGTCGCTTTGCCTTCGGCGTTAATCAGGCGGAAGGTGTGAATCCCGAAGCCTTCCATGGTGCGATAGCTGCGCGGAATGCCGCGATCGGACATCGCCCAGATGACGTTGTGCATGGTTTCCGGCTGCAGGGAGACATAATCCCAGAAGGTGTCATGGGCGCTCTGGCCCTGCGGGATTTCATTGTGCGGCTCCGGCTTAACGGCGTGCACAAAGTCAGGGAATTTATGCGCATCCTGAATAAAGAACACCGGGGTGTTGTTACCGACCAGGTCAAACACGCCCTCTTCGGTATAGAACTTGGCGGCGAAACCGCGGATATCACGCACGGTATCGGCAGAGCCAGCACCCCCCTGTACGGTGGAGAAACGCACGAAAACCGGGGTGGTCTGATTCGGATCGCTGAGGAACTGAGCTTTGGTCAGATCTTTCAGTGAGCGGTAAGGCTGAAAGTAGCCGTGTGCCGCTGAGCCGCGTGCATGCACGATACGCTCAGGAATACGCTCATGGTCAAAGTGCGTGATCTTCTCACGCAGGATGAAGTCTTCCAGCAGGGTCGGACCACGCGTACCGGCTCGCAGGGAGTTCTGGTCGTTGGCGATGCGGGTGCCCTGATTGGTGGTCAGCGGCTGGTTCGTGCCGTTTTTACGGCTGGCTTCAAGCTGGTCGAGTTTAGCGTTGTGGGTCTGTGGCGCTTTCAGGCTGCCTGGGGCAGTAGGCTGCTTGCCTGGCGGAGTGGGTTCGGCGGGTGGCTGATGCGAACCATCTTTCGGTGCCAGCGAACCCAGACCCGGCTCTGATGACTCTGGTCCGGTAGTGGGCGCACGGTGGCTCAGGGGTTTCTTCTCAGTTTCTTTCGACATTAATCCATGCTCCGGCTGTTGTTTTATTTTCGACGACACTAAATATAGAACAACCTGAACAATGCTGAGGGTAAACGGGGCATTTAATCCGGATGGCTGCCGCTTTTTCGTCCGGCTGAAAACGCACGCTTATCTGCGGGTACGCCTCGTCGCTTCGTTTATTCACCCCCTGTGCCGTCTGGCTTATCGGCGCGTCAGTGCCCGCCCGCCAGGCCATCCGCTCTGTTTTCCCTCCGCCAGCCTGACCTGCCATCTCTCCCCGCTGAGGCGCTGAACCGGGGAGATAACCATAAACAGATTTAATGTTGATAAAGCGGCAAACGGGTTGAATATGGAAATGTTATATCATAACATTTCATTTTGTAACTTTTACTGAGGGTCAGGTTGTGGTGAATCATGCAGGTAAATGGATAGGGATCGTGGCGGCACTGTTAATCACGCAGCAGGTGCAGGCACACGGCAGTCACGCACATGGCAAACCGCTGTCAGCGCAGGAGCAGAAAGCCGCAGAAGGGGTCTTTGCTGACAGCGACGTGAAAGATCGTTCGCTTTCTGACTGGGATGGGCTGTGGCAGTCGGTCTATCCGCTGCTGCAGAGTGGCGAGCTGGATCCGGTCTGGCAGAAGAAAGCGCAGCAGGATCCCCATAAAACGGCCGCAGAATATAAAGAATATTATCGCAAAGGGTATGCCACCCGCGTCGATACCATCGGTATTGAAAATGGCGTCATGGAGTTTCACGTGGGCGACCAGGTCAGCGCCTGTCACTACCGCTATGACGGCTATAAAATCCTGACCTACAGCTCTGGCAAAAAAGGGGTGCGCTACCTCTTTACCTGTGAAGACGCGAACAGCCGCGCGCCAAAATATGTGCAGTTCAGCGACCACACGATCGGACCGCGTAAGTCTGCCCATTTCCATATCTTCACGGGCAACGACTCTCACCAGGCGCTGCTGGCGGAGATGGAGAACTGGCCGACCTATTATCCCTACCAGATGATGAATGCTGAGGTGGTGGAGGAGATGCTGCACCACTAAGCGCGGGGTAAGATGGCTCACGGGTGACGGCGGGTCGGGCTCCTGTCCGCCGTCCTTCTCCTGACCCGTGGCCGCGCTGTCAGCCCACCCAGACCGGGCGGCGCGAAGCGGGGATACCCATCACGACGCGGCGATAAGCCTCCTCCACCAGTTGCTGAATCAGGCCGGGCGAGAGGCCGTCACCGGGCGAGACCGTGATCCAGTGACGCTTATTCATGTGATAGCCGGGGGTAATAGAGGGGTAGATGACCCGGTGCAGCTCCGCCTGCTGCGGCTCGCATTTCAGCGTGATGATGGGCACCCCGCGCAGTTCGGTCAGCAGCAAAAACACTTTTCCACACACTTTATATACCTGATGTTTCGGCCCGAACGGATAGCTGCATTCGGCGGCGGGCAGCCGCTCCGCTGCGTCGATGGCGATGCACTGGATTTCATGGCCCTGCATAGCGTTTCTCCCTGTCACTCTATAGCCTGCCTCTGCGCCCCGCGACTGGCTGGTCGCCAAAGGCCTGTTACACTTCTGATAAGCATCAATCAGGAGCAGTCATGAAATTAGGCTTTGCATGTAAGTATCTCAACAGTGATGGCAAACAATTTTTCCCGTTTCGCGCCACCACCCGTAAACGGTTTCTGAGTTTATCGCATGATGAACGTTATCAGCTGGTCTATGAGATCAGCGTGACCAACCTGAATCATCTTTATCAGACGCTGGAGCAACTGGCTACCTTACCCGCGCCTCTCCGGATGATGCGTATCGGCAGCGATCTGCTGCCGCTTTACACCGTGCCCGAAGCCACACCGCTGTTTGCGGCGTTTCTGCCCGAACTCCATCCGCTGTTTGCCCGCTGTGGTGAACTGGCGCGGGCAAATGATATCCGGCTCTCCTTCCATCCGGGCCAGTACACCGTGCTGGCCTCCGATAATCCCGATGTGGTGACCCGCGCGCTGGAGGATGTGGAGTATCACACGCTCTGCGCTACGCTGATGGGCTACGGCAAACAGTTTCAGGATTTCAAAATCAACATCCATATGAACGGCAAGGCGGGGTTCGACGGATTTAAACGCGCCTTTGAGCAGCTCAGCCCGGAAGCGCAACGGATGCTGACGGTGGAGAATGATGAGATCTCCTGTTCGCTGGATGACGTGCTGCAGGCGGCACCGCTCTGTCCGGTGGTGCTGGATATTCACCATCACTGGGTAAAAGAGAGTGAGTTTATTCAGCCAGACGATCCGCGTGTTGCCCGCGTCATCGACTCCTGGCGCGGCGTGCGTCCGGTGCTGCACTACTCGATTTCGCAGGAGGGGATCATTCCGCCGCAGGGCTGGCCCGATCAGGCGGCGCTGGGGGTGAGCAAAAGCAAACTGCGGGCGCACTCTGACTACTTCTTTAACCCGACGCTGAATGGATGGGCGCTGTCGTTTCAGGATTTCGACATTATGTGCGAAGTGAAAATGAAGAATCTGGCGCGGGAACCGCTCTACGCCTGGGCGATAGCGCAGCAGCGGATAGCCGATCCCCTGGCAGAGTGTGCCAGGGAATCGTCCTGTTAAATAATCGCCACGCCGCCGGTGACGGCGATGGTTGCCCCTGAAATGTAACTGCCTTCGTCACTGGCCAGCATCACATAGGTGGGTGCCAGCTCAGCAGGCTGACCGGCCCGCTGCAGCGGCACCTCGCTGCCAAAGTTTTTCACCTGTTCAACCGGCATGGTTGAGGGGATCAGCGGCGTCCAGATAGGGCCGGGCGCGACCGCATTGGCGCGGATACCTTTTTCAGCCAGCAGAGCGGCCAGTCCGCCGGAGAAGTTGACGATGGCGGCTTTAGTGGCCGAATAGGCGAGCAGCTTCGGTTTTGGCTGATCGGCATTGATTGAGGCGGTGTTGATGATCGACCCGCCCGCCGGCATATGCCGGGTGGCGGCTTTGGTCAGGTAAAACATCGCGTAGAGGTTGGTTTTCATGGTGCGGTCAAACTCTTCATCGCTGATCTCATCCAGCGACATACGCGTCATCTGAAAGGCGGCGTTGTTGACCAGGATGTTAACCTCCCCGAACGCCTCTACGGCCCGATCGACCAGCGCATTACAGTGAGACGCCTCGGTAATATCGCCGGGCACCAGCACGGCTTTGCGACCGGCGGCCTCAACCAGCCGGGCCGTATCCTGCGCATCTTCATGTTCATCGAGATAGGAGATCAGCACATCGGCACCTTCACGGGCAAACGCAATGGCGACAGCCCGGCCAATGCCGGAGTCGCCACCGGTAATAATGGCTTTTTTACCCGTCAGGCGGCCTGATCCCTGATAGCTCTCTTCGCCATGATCGGGCTGCGGCTGCATCGCGGCAGTGCTACCTGGCCACGTCTGCTGCTGTTCGGCGAAAGGCGGTTGTGGACGCTGAGTGGATGACATGGCTATTCCTCCAGTAAAAGGGGCGAAACCTGTCAGGGCGTCACTCCCCGACAGGCGTGCAGCATGAGTGATTAAGGTTTCGGCGGCGTGATACCGTCAATCTGCTCTGCCTGGGCACCGGAACCCGGGCGGGCGTTACCGAGCAGCGGTTCGTCACCCAGAATATCGGGCTGCTGTTTCGCGCTGAACTGACCCTGACCATCGTAAGCCGGACCGCTGCTCCAGCGGCCTTCCGGCAGCGGTTTATCCAGTGAGGTGTTCAGGCAGTAGTAGGCGTGTTCCTGCGCCTCATTTTCCTGCGGGAAGCTGTTCGGGATCGGCAGCGAGGCGTTCAGTCCGCCCATCTCCTCAATCACCGCCAGCCACTGCTGCTGGTGCATGGTGTCCCTGGCGATCAGGAACGAGAGGAAATCCTTCATGCCTTTATCTTCGGTCATGTTGTAGAGACGGGTAGCCAGCACGCGACCGGTGGCCTCTGCGGTGACGTTGGCCAGCATATCCGCCGCAACGTTACCGGAGGCGTAGATGTGGCTCATGTCGAACGGCATCCCGTTGGCGTTCACCGGCATTGCGGCCAGGCCGGAAGAGAGAATATGGCGCGGGTTCATGCCACCCAGAATCGCATTGACCACCGGATCTTTCGCGGAGGCTTCCTGGTAAGAGAGGGGGGCACCTTCCAGATTAAGCGCCACGGCGTAGCCCAGCATTTCGATATGGCTCAGCTCTTCGGTGGCGGTTGAGATCAGCAGATCGCGAATCCGCACATCACCGCGTGCGCCCATTGCCTGGAAAAAGTATTGCATCGCTACACGAATTTCACCTTCGACGCCGCCGATCGCCTGCTGTAACAGCATGGCAAACTCTGGATCGGGTTTCTCTACACGAACCGGAAATTGAAGTTTTGATGAATGATGAAACATGATTATTTTCCTCGTCTGTGTTTGCAGGAGATGCAGAAAAAGCCTGGACACAGATATCGGATAAATAAAGCGAACCGAGAGCAATTAACCGCAATTGATGGTGAAATAAGCGGCAAAAATGGTTAAATCTGGCACGATATCTGGCTGTAAGAGAGGGCGGAAAAGAGGGGACAGAAAGGGGGGTTGCAGGACAAAAAAAGCCCCTTATCAGGGGCAGATTCCGGACAGGAAACGCATCCATGCTAATTCGCGTTCCATCGTAACAGACACAGGTTTTTTAGCTGGCGCTGGCTGCCGGCGCACGCTGCAGAACATGTTCAAGAGCCTGACGGTAAACGTCCTGTTTAACCACGTCACGCTCACTCTCCAGGCGGTTAATCAGGCCCAGCACGACATCTTTATCGGAAACGTGGGCTTTAGCACGGGCGAGTTCAGCATGGACAGCCGCGATAACCTGTTTTTCAGTCGTCAGTGTCTTGCCAGAGTTCATGAAGTAATCAGAAATCTGAGACTCTGTATTCATCGTAGGTTGCATGTCAGGCCTCATAAGAAATTGGGGGTTGATGCGTCGATTCAGATCCGGTGACCGGCAGACGCAAAAAAAATTGCATCTGAAGGTGGAAATCCACAACACCTTCAGATGCGGTGCAAAGCACCCTTCGTTACAAGTGATTTATCGTCACGCAGTAAAGTTATACAAGAATGAGAAACTTGTACAATGAAATCTGATAAAAGCGTACTGGTCGGAGGTGTTGGTGGGTTGAGTTTTCCGGGAAAATGGCAGGTTTTGTTCTTTTATGTGAGTAAATACAGTGGGTTAATTTATCATCCCGGCCAGCATTACGGGAAGGGTAAAGTACCCGTTTATTTTGCGACCACCCGGTAAAAACGTTACAACTGCCTTTTTTACGCCGTTTTTCTCCAGAAACCTGTACAGCCTGTACAGGTTTCTGCGGTGCACAGGATCAGCGTGCACCGCGGCTGCTGGAATCCTGACCGTCCGGCCGGTCAGGACGCATAATTCACTTCACACGCCGGAGGCAGAAGACTAAGGTTGACCCCTAATTCATCACAAGGAAACGATCATGGTTCACGACTATTTCGCGATACCGCCTGCGGGCATCACTCAGGAGCAACACAAACGTTCGGTCGCCGTGGCGGCTGCCCTGTCAGTGGCAAAAGAGTCCGTCAGCGCCTCGACCTCGGCTACCGGCTCTAAAGCCTCCTGGGATCTGCAGGCAGTGGCCAATGAAATTGGCAATCTGGCCGACGCGATTCAGGATGCGCTGGAGAGCGACAGCGCGGTTTAAACGCTGACGGCGAGGCCGCCGCCGCCGCTGAGACGGAAGAGAACAGGGCGGTGGCAGCGTCCCGCACAGCCTGCGATTGGTCGCTGTCGGGCACTGCCGGAAAGGGGGTATCTCATCGCCCCCGGCTCAGACTGAATAGCGTGGCAGAGCCTGTGATCTGCTTATTTCCTTTCTCCCGACCGCTCCGCTCTTCTTGTTTTTGCGCACGATCACTCTCTTATCTGACCTCTTTTCATTCCCGGAATGATTCAGCGCACGCGGCTGAACATTCTCTTTTTCTGCCTGCGATAAATGTCCTTCAGCCAGCGTCACCGCATTAAGGCTGTCGCGCGTTGCCGTTTAAAAAAGCGGAATAATCAGGCTGCGTTGCCTGTTTAAATGGCCGCCGGGCGTGATCCGATTGTGCTTAAGTTAAAAAGTCAGCGGGTGAATTTATAAGAAGAATGAATGTAAGTCGCTCTCAGCGTTATTTTATCGCTGCGGAGAAAATCATCTGATTTCGCTTAATATCGCGGCAGCCAGAAAGAAAGATTAAAAAAAGTGTGTGGTTGTCAGGCGCTTTACTTAAAAACACCTCGTTTCGCTTGATTAAAAGGGGGATTCAATATTACTGTATTTATATACAGTAATCCGGAAGAGGAGAACAATGATGGAATTTATCAAACCTGCGGACATACGCGCCGCAATGGCCTTGCCGCTCTATATCGAACGTGTCCCGTGCGGATTTCCCTCCCCGGCGCAGGACTATGTTGAACAGCGTATCGATCTGAATACCCTGATGGTACAGCACCCCAGCGCCACCTATTTTGTCCGGGTCAGCGGCGAATCGATGATAGAGGCGGGCATCAATGATGGTGACATGCTGGTGGTCGACAGCTCTCTCACCGCCGGGCATGGGGACATCGTGGTAGCCGCCGTCGACGGGGAATTTACCGTGAAACGCCTGCAGCTTCATCCCTGCCTGCAACTGATGCCGATGAACACCAAATTTAAGCCCATCGCCATCCAGACTGAAGATGTGCTGGAAGTGTTTGGCGTCGTCACCTTTGTGATTAAATCGACGCACTAAGCATGTTTGCGCTGGTGGATGTGAACTGCTTTTACGCGTCATGTGAAACAGTTTTCCGGCCCGATCTGAAAGGCAAGCCGGTTGTCGTGCTGTCGAATAACGACGGTTGTGTGATTGCACGCAGTGCTGAGGCAAAGAAACTCGGCATTAAAATGGGCGCTCCCTATTTTAAAATGCGTGAAGAGCTGATGCGTCACGCGGTACAGGTCTTCAGCTCAAATTACGCGCTCTATGCTGACATGAGCCATCGGGTGATGACCATACTGGAAGAGATGGCCCCATCGGTGGAGATCTACTCGGTTGATGAAGCCTTTATGGATCTCACCGGCGTGCAGAACGCTGTGGCGCTGGAGACGTTTGGTCAACAGGTCCGGGAACGGATACGTAAAGAGACCCATCTGACCGTGGGTGTCGGCATTGCACCGACGAAGACGCTGGCCAAACTGGCAAATTTTGCGGCTAAAAAGTGGACAAAAACCGGCGGGATTGTTGATCTGTCAAACCCCGAACGACAGAGAAAGCTGCTGGCGCTGATTAATGTCGCCGACGTCTGGGGTGTCGGGCACCGTATCAGTAAACGGCTCAACGCGATGGGCGTGATGACGGCAAAAGATCTGGCGGAGCAAAGTACCGATTTGATCCGCAGGCAATTCAGTGTGGTAATGGAACGTACCGTCAGAGAGCTACGCGGCGAATCCTGTCTGGATCTGGAACCGGACGAGCCTGATAAGCAGCAGATTATGTGTTCACGCTCATTCGGCTACCGCATCTCCGATTATCATCAGATGCGGGAAGCTGTCTGTGCCTATGCTGAGCGTGCGGCAGAAAAGCTGCGTCGCGAGAAGCAATATTGTCGTCAGGTCGGGGTCTTCGTACGCACCAGCCCGCATGCCGCTGATGAGCCTTTTTATGGCAACCAATCGACCGCCCAGCTTCTGATCCCGACTCACGACACCCGCGACATTATCCGTGTCGCGATGGCGTGTCTGGATAATATCTGGATTGAGGGCCATCGCTATATGAAGGCAGGGATTGTGCTGACGGATTTTTTCAGTCAGGGAGTGGCTCAGCTTGATCTCTTCGATGAACATCAGCCACGCCGAAATAGTGAAGAGCTGATGCAACTCATCGACAGGATTAACACGCGCGGTAGCGGGAAGCTGTGGTTTGCAGGTCAGGGCGTAAACAAAGCCTGGGCGATGAAGCGCGATATGTTGTCGCCTGCCTATACCACACGGGTAACGGATCTGCCTGTGGCGGCGCTTAAATAGAGACTCTCCTGTTTAGTTATGCGGTCCGCGTCGTAATGCCAGGCAAAAATGTCGGATAACCCCGCGACCCGATTTATTTCAGGTGCCTGGTAGTATGTACCTGATATTTATCTGATGCCCTTAGTCTCTGGCCCTGATTTCTTCGGCAAAACAGTGCTCCAGCGCCGTAATCACAGCCCTGATGCGTGCGACTTTTTGCAAATCGGGATGGAGCACCAGCCAGATATCAACCGGATCGCGTTTTTCAGGCAAAACCGGGATTAATTCCGGATCGCTGTTAGCTAAAAATGTTGAAAGCAGACCGATACCCATCCCGCGTTTAATAGCGGACTGCATCAGCAACTGCGTATTGCACTCCAGCACGACCTGCTGACTGTTAACTGTAAAGCCACACAGGTTTTGCCGATGACGTGGCACCCTGTCTGCCGGAAACATGACCAGCTGATGACCGCTTAATCCGTGTTCCTGATTCGGTGCTCCGAACCGATCCAGATAACGCTGGCTGGCATAGAGTCCCATCTCAATGGTCGCCAGGCGTTTAACGATTAACTCTTCTGAATCGGGGCGGGCACCACGAATGGCGATATCCGCGCCGCGGTATGAGATATCGGAGAAACCGATTCCGGTCAGCAGGGTTACGGTGATATCCGGATATTGTTCGCGCAGACGTTGAATGGCAGGCATGACAAATACAGTGGCAAGCGTGTCTGTGCTGGCGATGCGCACGTTACCTGCAAGGGTGTTATCGCCGCAGGCGGCTTTACGACTCATCGCCTGCATGGCACTTTCCATAGCCGTGGCTTCTGTCATCACCTGATCGCCAAACTCACTCAGCGTAAAGGCCCGGGGCGTGCGTATAAACAACCGCGAACCGAGTGCGCTTTCAAATGCGGCAATACGTCGTCCTACTGTCGCCTGGTCGACGTTCAATGATTTTGAAGCACCCCGCAACGTTTTTTGTCTCGCCAGCGCGAGGAAAAAACGGACATCATCCCAGTTCATCTCTTACCTTCTTCCTTAACATGAACACGTTCTTACCGCGGCAAGTGTCAATGTTCACGGATTCAATATCAATCTTTTAACGGCAGAATAACCTGCCGGTACGGCGTGACGTTTGTGACTCCATTCGTATCCTGACGACACAGGCTGCAGGTTTATCCCATGCTGCGTAGTCTTAAAGCCTGAGCATGTCTGGACCGATGTGACAAGCAGCATTATTGAAGCCCTGTGATGCAGTTATGGGGATGTACCGGTTCTCTGCCAGGCCCTATGATGCCCGCCTCTCATTACGCCCGAACGTCAATATGACCCGGTCATGCTTATGAAGCATGCGCTCAGGATAATAAACATGTCAGAAGTTAACCTCATGGCGGATAGTTCTCATCACGCCACTGTAAAGATGCGCACCTTATGCTTTATTGCACTGGCGCTGGTCGCTGCCTTATTAAACAGCAGTGCACCAACGCCGCTTTATCCCCTCTATCAGCAGCAGTTAGGTTTAACCGCTGTCAGCCTGACGATAATCTATGGTGCGTATGCGGGAGGGGTTTTAATTGCGTTATTCAGTGTGGGAAATCTTGCCGGTAAAGTGGCTGACCTGCGCAGTCTGATGATGCCTGCGCTGCTGGCCGTCTTTGCGGGTGCCTTGCTGTTTTCCCTGGCCGACTCGTTTGCCTGTCTGTTTATGGCACGTCTGCTGGCGGGCCTCGGAACCGGAGCATTAACCGGCGCAGCCAATATTGCTCTTTTGCGTTTTGGCCCGAAAGATGGTGGTAAAGCTGCAGCTCTGATCGCAACGCTCTCTTTCACAACCGGCCTGGCGCTGGGGCCCGTTTTCAGCGGCGTGGCGATTCAGACAGATTTCTACAGCCAGACGCTGCCGTTTGTACTGATTATGATGACGGCCGCGATCGCCCTTACTGGATTGCGCCTGAGCTGGCCAGCGCATCACCATGACCAGCCCAGGGTTGTGTCATCCTCGTCCGCCATCTCAGCGGATGCAGCACTAAAAACCGGACTGAAAGCGACGGGTATACGGTTTTTTCTGTGTGCAGGTGCGTTGTTTATGAGCTGGGCATTTGCCGCCAGCATTTTATCGATTGGACCGGCGGTCGCTGAGCATCTCCTCGACATTCATCGTCAGGGTGTGTATGGCTATGTAATAGCAGTCTATTTGGTGGTCGCTGGTATCAGCCAGATTTTAAGCCGCCGGATTAGCGCTCGCACCTCTCTCGCGGCAGGCTGTCTTACTCAGGTCATTTCTATCCTGTTTTTTACCTGGGCTATCAGCACTCACTCTTTAACAGGGGCATGTGCCGGACTGCTCGTGGCCGGATATTCTTATGGTGCGATTTTTGTGGGAAGCGCGACACTGGTCAATATGATCTCCCCAGCGTCCAGTCACGCAAAACTGATTTCACTGTTTTACGTCATTGCCTATATCGCTAACTGGGTGCCTGTGCTGTTAGGTGCGGTGGTGGATCACGCCAGCCTGAATCTGGCCATTGATCTGCTGTTCAGCGTCGGTGCGTTTATCTGTTTACTGCTGAGCATCACGGTGTTCTGGATAAAAATGGAAAAACGCGACTAATCTTCAGCCATCAGGCGTAGTCTGATGGCTGCCGTGACGGCCATTACCGGCTGTTGCGCCTCATTTCCTGCAGCCTTGCCGCTTTTTATCGGAGGCGTATAACGCACTGTCGTGCTGACCATCTGTACTTGTTGCCTGCGCCTGCGCTAGAATCCCCGGTTGATTTGACCGAAATGCACCTCTTCAGGCCGGTAATAATGATCACGACAGCGACAGCGCAAAAAAGCAGAGAGCGGGGACGGCCCAGAGAGTTCGATATCGAACAGGCTCTGGATCACGCGATGATCGTTTTCCGGCAAAAGGGGTACCATGCAGCCTCCATCGGCGATCTGAGTGAGGCGATGAACCTCTCTGCAGGCAGTATCTATAAGGCGTTCAAAGATAAACGCTCACTGTTTCTGCTGGTCTTCGAGCGCTATCTGCTGCTGCGCAATGCCGATCTGCGCCGTCGTCTGGCCCCCTGCGTGAGCGGGCGGGAGAAGATCACCGAGCTGTTACAGTTCTATCTGGATTCGGCGCGGGCGACGGAGGGACGGCGCGGCTGCCTGGTTGTCGCCAGTGCCATTGCGTTGCAGACAATGGATGAGGCGCTGGCGCAGCGCATCAATGAAGTTGTGCAGCGTAATCAGCGCTTCCTGGTTTCACTGCTGGAGCTGGGGCAACGGGATGGCTCTATCGATAACACGCTGGACAGTGAAGCGGCAGCGGGTCTGATTCTCTGCATTGCGTTTGGTATGCGGGTGACAGGCAAGGTGGGCGATATGGTCAATGAACAGCAGACGCTGGCACTGGCATTGAAGGTGCTGGGGTAACAGCGAGCCCGCTGTGTGACGCGACACCCTCCGGAGCATCTCCGGCACGCGGGGGGCTGAAACGCCCCCGACGATTAACGGCCGAACAGCAGGCTGATGAGCGCGTGATAGTGGCGCTCTTCTTCCTGTGACGAGGCTGTTTCAAGGCGGCGCAGCAGTTTGGTGCAGATCGATTTGCGATTCACGTTCTGACCGGCATTCAGAATTTCCACCACCACCTGTCCCAGCGTCTCTTGCTGTGAAGGCAGGCTTGCCGCATTAAAATAACGGGCAATGTCGTCTGCCGTTTGTGGCAGTCTCTGGTTCGGGTACATGGGTCGTTTCCTGGCGGATAGTTCAGCATCTAACGAATAGGTACAAAGTTATACAATATTGTCTGTGTTGTACAGCTATTTTGGCAGAAATCGCCTGCTTTTTATTCAGCACGGCTGCGCTGACAGTGGCAGGGTAAAAAACAGGATGAGCGGAGTCGGCGCAGGGTGCAAAACCAGCAGGCGGGCGCAGACTGAATGCACCCGACAGCCTGGCCTGCAGCATAGCTAGCGGTAATCTTTCAGGAAAACCGGTGCCTGTCCGGTCTCAACCAGCCAGTTAAGTTCGGCGCGGTCGCGCGATGCGGCTTCGGAGAAACTTTTGAGCCAGTTTCGCGCATCGGCAATCTGGGCGACGCGTTCATCACTGCGCTCATGCTCGGCCATTTCACCCAGCTGGCGAATCAGTGAAACGAGCGTGATTTCCTGCTCTGTAAAAGCCAGATTAATTGCCGCTTCACCAAGAATCATATGACCGACGTTTTTGTCATAATACACCATATGTCATCTCCTGATTAATGAGCCATACGCCAGTTTAGTTAAAGGCGTCTCTGACTAAAAGAGCAGAAATAGCAGGTCAAAACGATCGGTCTTTTCCCAAAATAAACGGCACCTCAAAGCGAAGCGCTAACCTGTTAATATTGCAGCATAAAAAATTTCAGACACCTCTGTTCATAAAATAACTGAGCGATTTTGACGATTAAACAGAGAGGGAGATGCCTGAAATTCAGATAAGCCAGCGACTCTGGCCAGGCACAGGGTCACATTAAAGCGCGCCTGTTTCAGCAACAGAGAAAGGAGAGGGGGTTTATAAAAAGAGGCGGACGGCTGACAGACAGAATAAAGCCGCCCGAAGGCGGCTTTATTCCACAGAGAGCGTTATTTATTCGGTACTTCGGAAACCGCTTTAACGTCGGCTTTATTAATCTGTTGCTTCACGCCGTTTGCATCGGTGTAAGCCAGCAGGCCTGCATCAGATTCTGACGGTTTGCCATCACTAATAATGGTGCGTCCATCGTTAGTCTGAATCGCATAGCTGGTGCGGGTGCAGCCAGTTAATACAGTCATACCAATCAATGCGGCGAGCGGTAAAATCAGCGCTTTTTTCATCTTATTCACCTTATATTAGTTATCGAGTTCACTCATATTACTGATCTCATTGCGATTGATTTGCTCAGTTTTTCCTGTCTGAGCATCGCGATAAGAAACCAGACCGGTATCTGAATCAATCTGCGGTTTACCATCGGTCACGATGGTGCGGCCATCAGTGGTCTTAATCGATTGATTTGAAGAGCAGCCTGCCAGTGTGCCTAAAGAGAGAGCCAGCAATGCGATAGCTGACAGGGATTTCATTTTCATTTTTTGTTCTCCATGAATTCATATCCAGACGTTTACAGCATAGACGCCTTTATAAATTTTGCTGGCCCTGACCCGCTCCGTTGCGTTTTTTTTAAGCAAAAACAGTGGCCGCTGTGATTATTTCCGACGCTGAGTCCGGGAAATAGCATTTATTGCAACTTTATATTGTCGGCACGGACGTTTTGCGGCGCTGGCATCCCGTCACAATAAACACAAAGCCAAAGGCTAAAATAAGATCGGAGATAAGGGCCGCTATTTTGTTAACGTCCGAACCGTCAGCAGGAGAATAGATCGCAGCGCGGAACGCGGGCGCCGGGGAGAGCTCTCCTGCAGAGGAGGATGAGTGGCCCGAAGCCGGTGCGATCCCGGGCCAGAGAGGCTATCAGAGGACAGAGTCTTCGCCTGCTTTGGCGGCCGCTTTTTCCGCCTTCATAGCGCTGACCGGATCGGAGGCGCTCAGCCAGCGGTCAAACTTCTGGTAGGTGTCGATAAAGGTCTTAAAGTAGCTGCTGGCAATGGTGGCATTCTCTTTGTGATTCATGAACGCCACAGCCAGCTTGAATGCATCTTCATTATCAAATTTCATGTTGGTTTCCCTCGCTTAAGATGCATAGAGCGTAGCCTGATAACGCGACCTCTGCATTCAGACAACCGCCTGAAAAGCGACAATAATTCTCTCTGGTCAGCGCCATTCATTCGATTGGCGCGGATTCCCACTTACTTCACGCCAAATCCTTCTTATAATGCCAGCTTCACTTGTGAAGGGGACCCGCTTATGTCGAAAGGATTAATCGTTGCCGCTGTGCTGCTGCTGTCGGGTTGCAGCCTGTTGCATAAACAGCCGCCAGCGCCGCAGACGCTGCACTATCGCTGTGGGACGCTGCCGCTGACCGTGACGCTGGATGAGAGTCAGCAGCAGGTCAGTTTCATTATGGACGGCCAGCCGCTGACGCTGAAGCAGACCGTATCGGCGTCCGGTGCCCGTTACAGCGATGGCACCTATGTTTTCTGGTCTAAAGGCAACGGCGCATTTATTGAACGGAACGATAAAATTGTCGTGAACGATTGTGAGCTGCAACCTGCCAGCTGACTCTTTATCTGAAAAGGCGAGCATTATGAGCGACAGCGAAACGCTACACACCATTGCCCATCTGCGGCGTGAATATACCCGCGGCGGATTACGTCGGAAGGATCTGCCGGATGATCCCGTCGTCCTGTTTGAACAGTGGCTGAGCCAGGCCTGCGAGGCAAAACTGCCCGATCCGACAGCCATGACCGTCGCAACTGTGGATGAACAGGGCCAGCCGTGGCAGCGTATCGTGCTGCTGAAGCACTTCGATGCGCAGGGCATGGTGTTCTATACCAACCTCGGCAGCCGCAAGGCGTTACAGCTGGCAAACAATCCGCGCATCTGCCTGCACTTCCCGTGGCACTACCTGGAGCGTCAGGTGATGGTACTGGGCGAAGTGGAAAAACTTTCGCCGCTGGAAGTGCTGAAATATTTCCACAGCCGTCCGCGTGACAGTCAGATCGGGGCCTGGGTGTCGAAGCAGTCGAGCCGTATTTCGGCGCGCGGCATTCTGGAAGGGAAGTTCCTTGAGCTTAAGCAGAAGTTCCAGCAGGGTGACGTGCCGCTGCCCAGTTTCTGGGGCGGCTATCGGGTGAAATTTCATACGCTGGAGTTCTGGCAGGGGGGCGAACATCGCCTGCACGATCGTTTCATCTACCAGCGCGATCACGATGGCTGGAAAATCGACCGTCTGGCGCCCTGAATCTGCACGATTCTCCCCTATCAGCGCTGGCACAGAGAGCGTCAGCGCTTTATGCTATAGCCCTGATTTTTTTCGATTCCGCATCCCGGCGGAAAGCTGTGTACCAGCCTAGGTGCAGTCTGATCAATTTGGAGTCAGTAATGACCAGCAGTAACCTGATACAACAATTGCAGGAGAGGGGCCTTATCGCCCAGGTGACGGATGAAGAGGCGCTGACAGAGAAACTGGCGCAGGGGCCAATTTCGCTCTATTGCGGCTTTGACCCCACAGCCGACAGCTTGCATTTGGGCCATCTGGTACCGCTGCTCTGCCTGAAGCGTTTTCAGGATGCCGGCCACAAGCCGGTGGCACTGGTCGGTGGCGCAACCGGCCTGATTGGCGACCCGAGCTTCAAAGCCGCAGAGCGTAAACTTAATACCAGCGAAACCGTCGGTGAATGGGTTGAAAAGATCCGCCAGCAGGTGGCTCCCTTCCTCGACTTCGATTGCGGCAGCAACAGCGCAATCGCCGCTAATAACTACGACTGGTTTGGCAGCATGAACGTGCTGACCTTCCTGCGTGATATCGGCAAGCACTTCTCCGTCAATCAGATGATCAACAAAGAAGCGGTGAAGCAGCGTCTGAACCGTGACGATCAGGGCATCTCCTTTACCGAGTTCTCTTACAATCTGCTGCAGGGCTATGACTTTGCCTGCCTGAATGAGCGCCACGGCGTCTCGCTGCAGATTGGCGGATCGGATCAGTGGGGTAACATCACCTCCGGTATCGACCTGACCCGTCGTCTGCATCAGAACCAGGTGTTTGGCCTGACCGTGCCGCTGATCACCAAATCTGACGGCACCAAGTTCGGTAAAACCGAAGGCGGCGCAGTCTGGCTGGATGCGAAGAAGACCAGTCCGTACAAGTTCTATCAGTTCTGGATCAACACCGCGGACGCAGATGTTTATCGCTTCCTGAAGTTCTTCACCTTCATGAGCATTGAAGAGATCAACGCGCTGGAAGAAGAGGACAAAAACAGCGGCACCGCGCCACGTGCGCAGTATGTGCTGGCTGAGCAGGTCACGCGTCTGGTGCATGGCGAAGCGGGTCTGTCGGCGGCGAAACGCATCACGGCCAGCCTCTTCTCCGGCGCCGTGAGCGATATGACCGAAGCGGATTTCGAGCAGCTGGCGCAGGATGGCATGCCAACCATCACCCTGAGCGCTGAAGACGATCTGCAGCAGGCGCTGGTGAAAGCGGAGCTGGTGCCGTCACGCGGTCAGGCTCGCACCATGATTGGCTCCAACGCCGTCTCTCTGAACGGTGAAAAGCAGTCTGACGCGGAATACCGCTTCAGTGACAGTGACAAACTGTTTAACCGCTTCACGCTGCTGCGTCGCGGTAAGAAACATTACTGCCTGATTAACTGGCAGTAAGATTTCAGGGCCGGTATCCGGCCCTTTTTTATGGCAAGGCAGGACAGGGCAAACAAGTGAAAAATATTTTAGCGATTCAGTCGCACGTTGTTTTTGGTCACGCCGGGAATGCGGCGGCTGAGTTTCCGATGCGCCGCCTGGGTGCAAACGTCTGGCCGCTGAATACCGTGCAGTTTTCCAACCATACGCAATATGGCCACTGGACCGGCACGGTGATGCCAGCAACGCACTTAACCGACATCGTGAAAGGCATTGCGGACATCGACCGTCTGAAAACCTGTGACGCGGTGCTGAGCGGCTATCTCGGCTCGGCGGAGCAGGGCGAGCAGATTCTGGAGATTGTCCGTCAGGTCAAAGCGGCTAACCCGAACGCCTGGTACTTCTGCGATCCGGTGATGGGCCATCCGGAGAAAGGCTGTATCGTCGCCCCGGGCGTGGCAGAGTTTCACTGCAAAATGGCGATGCCTGCCAGCGACATCATCGCGCCGAACCTGCTGGAGCTGGAGATGCTGAGCGAACGCACCGTCACTGATGTGGACGCGGCGGTGGACGCAGCACGGGCGCTGATCGCTCAGGGGCCGCGCGTGGTGCTGGTGAAACATCTGGCGCGTGCGGGGCGTCGCAGCGATCGCTTTGAGATGCTGCTGGTGACGGCAGAGGATGCCTGGCACATCAGCCGTCCGCTGGTGGACTTTGGCGTCCGTCAGCCGGTCGGCGTGGGGGATCTGACCAGCGGACTGCTGCTGGTTAATCTGCTGCACGGTAAATCGCTGCAGGATGCGCTGGAGCACGTCACCGCTGCCGTTTATGAGGTGATGCTGAAAACCCATCAGATGGGTGAGTATGAGCTGCAGCTGGTGGCGGCACAGGATGCCATCGCCCATCCTACCCAGCACTTCGCGGCTGAAAAGCTGTAACGCATCAGGGCCGGTTATCCGGCCCTGTTCACTCAGGCTAATCCTTCGGCCCTGAGTGCCGCCTGCACCGCAGGCCGCTCTGCAACCCGCTCAAACCACGCCTTGAGCGCCGTATACTCAGACAGATCCAGTCCCAGCGCGTTTGCCCAGCGCGTCACCACGAAGAGATACGCATCGGCCACGCTGAAGTGCAGCCCCATCAGCCACTGTCTGTCACGCAGTGATTCATCGACAAAACGGAATTTTGCTTCCAGCTGGCCGCGGGTCTGCGCTTTTACCTCATCAGAGTAACCCGGCCTGAACAGCGGCCCGAAACTTTTATGCAGCTCGCTGCCAACGTAGCTGAGCCACGCAACGGTCTGGTAGCGCGTCAGGCTGCCAACCGGTGCCAGCAGGTGGCGATCGGGTTTGAGATCCGCCAGGTACTGCACAATGGCGACACCTTCCGTCAGCACGGTGCCATCGCTGAGCTGCAGGGCGGGCACCTGACCTTTGGGATTGATCTGGCGAAAGTCGTCGCCGCGTTCGGTGAGCTTTGTAGCCAGATCAACGCTGACCTGGGTGAAGTCGAGCCCGCATTCGCGCATGACAATGTGAGGTGAGAGCGAACAGGCACCCGCTTTGCAAAACAGTTTCATAACCCGGTCTCCTTGTGGCAATGGGGTTACTGCATAGTAAATGCTCAGAGCAGAATTGCCAGTGACAGGGATCAGGGAATAATCAGGGGGAGACGTCAGCCATAAAAAAGCCGGGCAGAGCCCGGCTGAGAGATGACAGGGTGGCTGTCAGGCCTGCACATCCCGGGCTTTTGCTTCAGAGTCCTGCGTCATGCGGTTCAGCAGCGGCGCAGTAATCAGCATCAGCACGGCGATCACTGCCGTAGTGATACCAATCTCCTGGAACACACGGCTGTAGGTTGCCAGTGAAATCAGCGGATCGGTCACGTTTTCAGGCACAGCCATCAGGTTAGCGACTTTACCGGCAATCACCGCCGCACCGGCGGTGGTCAGGAACCAGGAGCCCATGATAAAGCCCATCAGACGCTGAGGCACCAGCTGCGCGACCATCGCCAGGCCGAGACCGGAGATCATCAGTTCACCGATACTCTGCAGCGCATAGCTCAGGATCAGCCAGTTAACAGAAACGATACCGGCATCGCTGGCAAACTTCGCGCCCAGCGGCAGCACCAGAAACGCGGCGGAGCAGAGCACCATACCAAAGGCAAATTTGTGCGGCATCGGCAGCTTATCGCCCAGCTTGTTGTAGAGCGACGCCAGCAGCGGGCTGGCCAGCATGATCCAGAACGGGTTCAGCGCCTGGAACTGCTCCGGAGCAAAGGTAATGCCGAAGATAGTGTGCTCAACGTTACGGATAGCGAAGAAGTTCAGGGAGGTCGGCATCTGCATGTAGAGCACGAAGAACAGAATCGCTTCAACCATCAGCAGGAAGGCCACGATCATCTTACGACGCGCTGCGCCCTGCAGCGCAAAGGCTTCTTTGGCAAACACCAGCACGATGCCCAGTGCAATCACCGCCAGCACCACGCGTGCAATCGCCTGGTGATGCAGCATCCAGTTTGCCAGTGCGACCAGCACCACGACGCCCACGAGGGTCATCAGCAGTTTACCGACCTGCAGCGGCGCAAAGTCCGGTTTAGAGCCGTAATCTTTGACCATGCGTTTGCAGAACAGGAAGTTGAACAGGGTGATGACCAGACCGATGACGCAGAGGGAGAAAGCGACGCTGTAGCCATATTTTGCGGCTAACCACGGTGTCAGCATCATCGAGAACAGCGAACCGATGTTAATCGACATGTAGAACATGGTGAACGCACCGTCGAGACGCGGGTCATCTTTCTCATAGCAGGTCGAAAGCAGCGAAGAGGGATTCGCTTTAAACAGGCCGCTACCCACGGCGATGGTGGCCATACCGAGATAGACGATACTGACGTTGTGGCCGGAGAAGGCGACCAGCGCATAACCCAGCGCCAGCACCAGTACACCCAGTACGATAACGCGTTTGGTACCCAGCACCTTATCACCGAGCCAGCCGCCGATGGCGACCAGACCATAAACCAGCGCACTGAATGAAGAGAACAGGGTAATAGAGTCTGATTCAGACAATCCCAGCTGCTTCACCAGGTAAACCGCCATAATGGCCTGCAGGCCATAGAAGCCAAAACGTTCCCATAACTCAATCGAAAAGATTAAGTAGAACGCCTTTGGCTGTTTAAACGCATTGAGGCTGACAGCCTCATCAGTGTGTTTGTTTGCAGTTGACACTTGTACCTCAGTTTTGTCACATCCTGTTTCGGGACAGGAATTAAGTCTGCGTCATGTGAGTGTTCCATGCGCAAAATTGTTATCAGAAGGGAGGAGCGGCGACTAATTTGGCTGATTACGGGCAGCAGGGCAAGAGTTTTCTGACACCCCGTGTAACCTGATAATGTCAGGTTAAAAATCTTACAATAAACGATGAGGCAGATTTTAATATTGATCTGAAATATCACTTCAGTATAAAAATGCCAAATGAGGGCGGCTTACTGGATGAAATTAATATTAACTGCTAATGGCGCCTTATGCAGATTAAACGTTTGCCGGATGATAATTCAACAGCACTAACCGGCAGAAGATGGCTATTTCCCAGGCGATCTGCCGAAAATTAAAACGTTAAGCCTGCCGCATTGATGAAAAAGCGTCCGGGTGACGATCCGGAACACAAAACGGCGATTTATTTCAGAAAGTAAAACAAGAAATCGATTGCGCGGGGCTGGCGGGTACGAAAACCCGTGTTGCTGAGTGCGCTCGACAGAATATTCACATTCCTGTAGCCTCTCAATTTCCCCTTACAGGAACCCGCTATGTCCTCCTCCCTGCGTTTATCACTGGTCGGTGATTACCGCGCCAGTGCGGTTGCCCATCAGGCTATTCCCCTTGCGATTGAACGTGCCGCCCGTCGGCTGAATATCACTGCGGAAGCAGAATGGATCCCCACTGAACAGCTTAGCGAGGCGCATCTGGCGCAGAGCGATGCTATCTGGGTCGTGCCGGGCAGTCCTTATCATAATGACGCGGGTGTCTTCGACACCATTCGCCGGGCGCGGGAAAGCGGCAAACCTTTCCTGGGCTCCTGCGGCGGATTTCAGTATGCGGTCATCGAATACGCGCGCAATGTGCTGGATTGGCAGGATGCGCGTCACGCCGAAACGGAAACGGGCGGGCGACAGGTGATTACGCCACTGAGTTGTTCGCTGGTGGAGAAGCGCGGCACAGTAAGATTTGAAGCGAACTCCCGTATCGCCCTGGCCTATGGGGCGCTCAGCAGCGATGAAGGCTACCACTGCAACTTTGGCGTCAACCCGGCATTCAGTACCGCACTGGGCGAGAACACGCTGCGCATTACCGCCTGGGATGAGGCGGGTGAGGTGCGCGGCGTTGAGCTGCCCGACCATCCCTTCTTTATCGCAACGCTGTTTCAGTCAGAGCGCGCCGCCCTGCAGGAGAAGGACGCTCCGCTGGTGGTCGCGTGGATGCAGGCCGCGCTGGCGCAGCGCTGACAGGCATCATCAGGTGACACCGTCACGGATAACCGGTCGGGCGCGATGATAATCGTCAGCGATTCAGCTGGCGGCGCTGCGCGATCTGTTCAGCGCGCAGCAGCAGGGCCTGCAGATCCTCTTCATCGATATCCAGCAGTTCACCGCCCTGCATCGCCTGATGCAGATCGGCGCGGGTCAGCGGCACCGGCATCGCCACCGGCTCAGGTTTACTCTCTGCGGGAGCCAGCGGATGCGGATAGCGGCGACCGGCCAGATTATTAAACAGCAGCGCCAGCAGCGCGAGCGTCAGAGAGTTGAGCAGAACCGGCGTCAGAACAAACTGATAGCCCAGCTGCTGCACCGCAGGTCCGCCCAGAATGGCGGTCAGCGCCACCGCGCCGCCGGGCGGATGCAGGCAGCGCAGCTGAAACATCAGCAGGATCGCCACACAGGCTGCCACGCCGCAGGCGATTGCCGGATCGGGGATCAGCAGGCTGACGGTCACGCCCGCCAGCGCTGACAGGCTGTTGCCGCCGACGATGGCCCACGGCTGCGCCAGCGGACTGGCGGGCACACCAAACAGTAACACGGCCGAGGCGCCGACCGGCGCGACAAACCAGAGGTTCAGCTCACCCAGCATCCAGTGGCTCAGCAGGCTGGTCAGCATCAATCCGCAGCCGGCACCCAGCGCGGCGAACAGGATATGCTTTTGCGTGACCGCCAGCGGGTGCGGCCAGAGTCGCGCCAGGAACTGGCGCAGAGGATGCCTCGCAGCAGGAGGCCGTTCATTCTTTGCTTTACTCACCGGGTCATAACATTTTCTTATCGTCAGGGGCGGCGATTTTCCATCATCAACAGTGAGGTAACAACCCGACAAACTGTGACGTTATTCAGAACGGCAGGGAGGGCGGTGGCAGAGAGAGAAGCTGAGGGCAATCAGACGATAAAAAACCCGCCGCAGCGGGTCAGTCCGTTTTTTCAGGATACTCGCAGAGATCCTCAATCAGGCAGGAGCCACAGCGCGGTTTGCGCGCCACGCAGGTGTAACGGCCGTGCAGAATCAGCCAGTGATGACAATCGACCTTATACGCCGCCGGAACCACTTTCAGCAGCTTCTGTTCGACCTCCTCCACGTTTTTACCGGGAGCAAACCGGGTGCGGTTGCTGACGCGAAAGATATGCGTGTCGACAGCGATGGTTGGCCAGCCAAAGGCGGTGTTGAGCACCACGTTGGCGGTTTTGCGGCCGACGCCCGGCAGCGCTTCCAGCGCCGCGCGATCTTCCGGCACCTCGCCGTTGTGCTGTTCCAGCAGAATGCGGCAGGTCTTGATGACGTTTTCCGCTTTGCTGTTAAACAGGCCGATGGTTTTGATATAGGACTTCACGCCATCCACTCCCAGCGCCAGCATGGCGGCAGGGGTGTTGGCCACCGGATAGAGTTTCGCGGTGGCTTTATTGACGCTGACATCGGTCGCCTGCGCGGAAAGCAGGACCGCAATCAGCAGTTCAAACGGCGAGCTGAAGTGAAGCTCGGTGGTCGGATGCGGATTATGTTCCTGCAGACGCCGCAGGATCTCGGTGCGTTTCGTCTGATTCACACGGCTTTCCCGGCTGCGCCCTGCGGTGCGGCGCTGGCCGCGGCTTCAGCACGCAGTGCCGCGCGCTGCTTCATCTTCTGATCGATCAGGTATTTGCCCGCCAGCATCATGCCGAGGCCAATAAACGCGCCAGGCGGCAGCATGGCCAGCAGCATCGGCGAATCAAAATGGACCACTTCAATGCGCAGCGATTTTGCCCACGGCCCCAGCAGCTGATCGGCGCCGTTAAACAGGGTGCCGCTGCCGATAATTTCGCGCAGCGAGCCCAGCACCACCATGGCGCAGGTCGCGCCCATGCCGATGGCGAAACCATCGAGCGCCGCCAGCGGAATGCTGCTTTTAGAGGCCACGGCTTCGGCACGGCCCACAACGATGCAGTTGGTCACGATCAGCGGGATAAAGATCCCCAGCGACTGATAGAGTCCATAGGCATAGGCGTTAATCAGCATTTGCACGCAGCTCACCACCGAAGCGATGATCATCACGTAGATCGGGATGCGGATTTCCGAGGGGACCCAGCGGCGCGAGGCGGAAATAAAACTGTTGGTCAGGGTCAGCACCAGCGTGGTCGCCAGCCCCAGGCCGAGCGCATTGGTGGCCGTTGCGGTGACCGCCAGCAGCGGACAGAGGCCCAGCAGCTGCACCAGCGCCGAGTTGTTCTTCCACAATCCGCCAACCAGCAGACTTTTAGCTTCACTCATTTGCGTCTCCACATTGCGGTAACGAAGAAAGTTTCTCCGGCAGCGTTTTCATTAACAGCGCGGTGCGTTTGGTGGCATTGACCACCGCGCGCGGGGTAATGGTGGCACCGGTAAACTGATCGAACTCGCCGCCATCTTTTTTCACAGCAAAGGCCTTATCGCCGGGGCCCTGAACCACTTTGCCGTTAAAGCTGTTGATCCAGTCAGAAATCCGCAGTTCGATCTTGTCGCCCAGGCCGGGCGTTTCATGATGTTCAATCACCCGCACGCCCAGTACTTTACCCTGGAAATCGGCACCGACCAGCATCTGTATGGCACCAGAATAGCCGTCAGGCGCGGTGGTCTCCAGTGCGGCAGCCACCGGCCGATCGCCTTTGCGCGCCAGATAGAGGTGATGGGGCGCGCTGTTACCCAGTGCCGGATCGGTGACAACGTAACAATCCTGCTGAATATTATTGTCATAAAGCGTGGTCGGAACCACCTGATCCAGCAGGTTTTTCTGCTGTAACTGCGTCTGATGTTCAACCGTGGGTTTGGTCACGGTGTTTACCACGGCGGTCGCCGCGGTGGTGATGGCGGCAAACATCGCCAGCGTTACCCCATTTTTACGAATTGTCTCCAGCATCGCTTAATCCTTCTGATGGCCGTAAACGCGCGGCTGGGTGTAGTAGTCGATAAGCGGCACGCAGATATTCGCCAGCAGCACGGCAAAGGCGACGCCATCGGGATAGCCGCCGAAGCTGCGTATCAGCCAGACCAGCAGGCCAATCAGCGCACCATAGATCAGGCGGCCCCGGTTAGTGGTTGAGGCTGTCACCGGATCGGTCGCAATAAAGAACGCGCCCAGCATGGTGGCACCGGAGAACAGGTGGATCAGCGGGCTGTTGAGCGAGTCCGGTGAAAAGAACCAGCCCAGCGTGGCGCAGACGGCCAGTGACAGCAGCATCGCCGCAGGAATATGCCAGCGGATGGCATTTTTCCACAGCAGGAACAGGCCGCCCGCCAGATAGCCGACGTTGACCCACTGCCAGCCGAGACCCGCCAGCACGCCGCTGTAAATCGGCTGGGCCAGCAGGTGTTCAGCGCTGTGACCCGCGCGTAAGCCGGTTTTAAAGGTATCCAGCGGGGTCGCCTGGCTGATGCCATCCACACCCATCTGCAGCTGCTGCATGGTATCGCCCGCCAGAGTATGCCCGCGGAAAACCATGCTCAGGCTGTCGAGCAGGCTGGGTTTGATCGCCTGAAGGGTATCGGGCGGCAGCCAGCTGGTCATCTGCACCGGGAAGGAGATCAGCAGCACCACATAGCCAACCATTGCCGGATTAAAGGGGTTCTGACCCAGCCCGCCATACAGCTGTTTCGCAATGACCACGGCAAAAAGCGTACCGACGACCACCAGCCACCAGGGTGCCAGCGGCGGCAGGCTGATGCCGATCAGCACGGCGGTCAGCAGCGCTGAGTTATCTGCCAGCGTGCTGGCAACCGGCGCTTTGCGCAGCCGCAGAATCGCCGCTTCGGTCAGCCAGGCGGTGAGCGTCGCCAGTAAAACCTGTAACAGGGTGCCGTAGCCAAAGAAATAACACTGTGCGGCAAAACCGGGCAGCGCAGCCAGCACCACCAGCAGCATGATATTGCCGGTGCTGCGGCGATTGTGGGTGTAAGGAGAACTTGCGATACGAAAAGCCATTTAATCCTCAAGCGTCGTAGACGACTGCGCTTTACGCGCTTTGGCACGGGCGATGGCGGCAGCAATAGCGGCTTTGCGCGCATCATCGGGTTGATTCAGTTCAGGTGCCTGTTCAGGTTCGGCATTCGCATTGTTTGCCTGCTCCTGAGCCTGCTCCGCTTTCTCCACCGCAAAATGCGCGGCGGTCGCCAGCGCTGCGGCGTCGCGTGACGCGGCGTCCGCCTCCTGTTCCGCCTGTGAGGGCTCAGGGGCGCTGTCGGTGGCGGGCGTAGCGGGTTCAGCGTGCTGCGCCTGTGCGGCTTTCTTCGCTTTAGCCCGGGCAATGGCGGCCTGCACGGCGGCCTTACGCGGGTCGGTTTCAGCCGGTGCGTCTGCGGCGCTTTCGGTGACAGCCTGCGTGGGCGCTTCCCCATTGTCCGCCTGCGCGGCTTTCTTCGCTTTGGCGCGGGCAATGGCGGCCTGCACGGCGGCTTTACGCGGATCGGTTTCAACCGGTGCGTCTGCGGCGCTGTCGGTGACAGCCTGCGTGGACGCTTCAGCATTCTCGGCCTGCGCGGCTTTCTTCGCTTTGGCGCGGGCGATGGCGGCCTGCACGGCGGCTTTGCGCGGATCGGTTTCAGCCGGTGCGTCTGCGGCGCCGTCAGTGACAGCCTGCGTGGACGCTTCCGCATTCTCCGCCTGCGCGGCTTTCTTCGCTTTGGCGCGGGCGATGGCAGCCTGCACGGCGGCCTTGCGCGGATCGGTTTCGGCCGGTGCATCTGGCGTGACTTCAGCAGCCGGTTGCGCTGTTTCCGCCTCCGGCTGTGCCGCTTTCTTCGCTCTGGCGCGGGCAATCGCCGCTTCTACCGCCGCTTTACGCGGATCGGTGGTCTGACGCGTGACCGGCTGGGTTTCAGCCTGCGCCTCGGCCTGACGCAGACGCGCCTGCGCATGGCGGGCTTCACGCTGCGCCTCAAGCGTCGCTTCATCCGGCTGGGCAGCCGGACGCGCGTTCACCCGCGCTTTTGCGGCGGCCAGTTCACCGTTATCCGTACGAGCCACACGCTGCTTGGCCTCTTCGTGGCGTGCTTCGCGGGCCTGCTTTTCACGCTCCAGTCGCGCCTGACGCGCTTCAAAGCGCGCTTTCGCTTCCAGCGTGCGTTTGGCTTCCAGATCGATGGCGCGCAGTTCCGCTTTTTCCTGCCGGTAATATTGCACCAGCGGGATGTTACTCGGGCAGACATAGGCGCAGGCACCGCACTCAATGCAGTCATCGATATGGTGAGCGCGCGCTTTATCGTGATCGCCGCCCTGGCTGAACCAGTAGAGCTGCTGTGGCAGCAGCTTCGCCGGACAGGCATCGGCACAGGCTGAACAGCGAATGCAGGACTGCTCTTCGTCGTTGTTGCCCATCTCAATGGCAGAAGGCGCCAGAATACAGTTAGTAATCTTCACCACCGGCACATCCAGCGACGGCAGGGTAAAGCCCATCAGCGGACCGCCCATGATCACCATCTGGCGCGGCGCAGGGGTGAATCCCACCTGATGCAGCAGATGACTGATGGGCGTACCCAGACGGCTCCAGACGTTACGCGGCTGAGCAATCGCCTCACCGGTCAGGGTGACCACGCGTTCGGTAATCGGTTCGCCGTTGATAATGGCGCGCTTCACCGCCCACGCGGTGCCAACGTTCTGCATCAGCACGCCGATATCGGTTGAGCGCCCGCCGTGTGGCACTTCCTTGCCGGTCAGGATGCGGGTCAGCTGCTTGGCACCGCCCGAGGGGTATTTGGTCGGGATCACCCGGATTTGCAGATCACGCTCACTGCCCAGCGCCTGCTTCAGGGCGGCAATCGCTTCGGGTTTGTTATCTTCGATGCCGATCAGCACCCGCTCAGCCTGCAGCACCCAGCCGAGAATGCGGCTGCCTTCCAGCACCTCGGCGGCATAATCCTGCATCAGGCGATCGTCCGCGGTGATGTAAGGCTCGCACTCTGCCGCATTGATAATCAGGGTTTTTACCCCGCGCAGGCCACCTTTCAGTTTCGTGGCGGTCGGGAAGCCCGCGCCACCCAGGCCCGCCACGCCCGCATCGTGAATGCGCTGCACAATATCGGCGCGCGGATGCTGGCGATAGTCAGGCAGGGGATCGAGCGGCACCCAGCGATCTTCGCCATCGGGCGTCATAAAGATGCAGAGTTCGGACAGACCGGAAGGATGCGCGGTCATGTGCTGGCCAATCGCATCAATCACCCCGGAGGTGGGCGCATGAACCGGCAGCATACGGCCGGTTCCAAACGTCAGCGGCTGACCGCGCAGCACCTTATCGCCAGGCGCCACGCAGATTTCGCCTTCATGGCCGATATGCTGTTTTAACGGAATAACGAAACGGTCCGGCAGGGGCAGTTCGCTCAGCGGCGTGCCGTTGGACTGGGTTTTCATTTCGGGCGGATGAATACCGCCCTGAAAATCCCAGACCTTCTCTTTTTTCAGGAAGTTAAACAGATTAAGCATGAGTTTCTACCGGGATCACCCGTACAGGAATGGTATTCAAATCCCACTTCCAGTTAGCTGGCGTGGTGGCAACCGGACGCATTTCGATGCAGTCAGTCGGGCAGGGGGCGACACAGAGATCGCAGCCGGTGCAGACATCGCTCAGCACGGTGTGCATGGCGCGGGTGGCCCCGACAATCGCATCCACCGGACAGGCCTGAATACATTTGGTGCAGCCAATACAGTTGGCTTCATCAATAAAGGCCACGGTGCGCACCGGCTCTTTCGCCGTTTCGTCACCATCGATGGGCTGCGGTTCAACGTTAAGCAGGGCCGCCAGCTTGAGCATGGTCTGCTCACCGCCCGGCGCGCACTTGTTGATCGCTTCACCGTTGTTACCGACCGCATCGGCATAGGGACGGCAGCCAGGATAGCCGCACTGGCCGCACTGGCTCTGCGGCAGAACGGCATCAATCTGCTCAACAATGGGATCTTCTTCCACCTCAAAGCGGCGCGAGGCGTAACCCAGCAGGCCGCCGAACACCAGGCTCAGCGCACTCAGTACAGCAATAGCAATCCAGATCGCGGTCATCAGAATTTCACCAGCCCGCTGAAGCCCATAAAGGCCAGTGCCATCAGGCCTGCGGTAATCAGGGCGATGGAGTTACCTTTAAACGGGGCGGGAACATTGGCCAGCACCAGACGCTCACGCATACCGGCGAACAGCACCATGACCAGCGAGAAGCCGATAGAGGCGCTGAAGCCATAGAGCGCGGCCTGCATAAAGGTGTGGTTGAGGTTGACGCTCAGCAGGGGCACGCCCAGCACCGCACAGTTGGTGGTGATCAGCGGCAGAAAGATCCCCAGCAGACGATAGAGCGACGGGCTGGTTTTACGCACCACCATCTCGGTGAACTGCACAACGACGGCGATCACCAGGATATAGGCCATGGTACGCAGATAGACCAGATCCAGCGGCAGCAGGATCAGATGGTTGACCAGCCAGGCGCAGATCGAGGCCAGCGTGATCACGAAAGTCGTGGCGAGGCCCATGCCAATCGCCGTTTCCAGTTTTTTGGAAACGCCCATAAAAGGGCAGAGGCCGAGAAACTTCACTAAAACGAAGTTATTTACCAGCACGGTGCCAACAAAGAGAAGCAGATAATCGGTCATTTTTTCGCCTGGGAGCCAGAAAGCGGCTTATTATCATTGATAGCGCGACGTATCTCAACACCCGCGCCATCGGCAGAGCGGCAGACCGCACTCAGAATTAAATTCCTGACATAACTCACAGCGTTACGGCGCAATGAAGGTCGCTTTCACCCGCTTTGAACGTTTGAAATAGGGCGCGAAAACCGCAGCGGCCAGCAGCGACAACAGCAGCGTCTGCAGCGCACGGCTGTCGGCAACCGGCGTGAACGCAAAAGTTTTCAGCGCTAACAGCACCGTAATCAGCAGCCAGAGCAGGTAGTGACGCGGCAGGCGATGCGATCGCTTGAAGAACAGCCAGCTGATCCAGAGGCTGTAGGCCCAGACCGCGACGGCCGTAAGCAGGGAAATGGCCCAGTAGGAGAAGAGCGTGCTGCCGTGCGAAAAGAGCGCCACACGCCATTCAGCATTGAACAGCGGGGTGAGATACATCGCCAGCACCAGAACGGTGGTTAACAGAGTCATTATCAGCCAGGCCAGCGGCAGCAAAAGCCAGCCGCCAATACGTGGCGCAGCAACCTGTTCATTCATCGGGAGTTATTCCTGTCTCGGAGAGTCGAAGCGCAGCAGGATAACATGTCCGGAAGGACTCGCCCATCCGGACAGGTCAGGGGGTAAAAGAGCGGTTAACAGCAGAAAGTCAGACCACGTAACGCCACACTGTTTTCGGAACACAGCCGAGATCGTACAGGCGTCCGCCGGAGACCAGCTCAGCACGCCGGTGGTCGGCAGCCCGATACATGTTGATGATCTCGATATCATTCGTCAGTGAGTAGTTGAGGTGGTCGAAAAGCTTTTCCAGACTGTCTGAATTATTTACTTTGCGGAATTTAAGCAGGTAATCGTGCGCAGTCATCATTGCCATAACAGATAGAAGTAACAAAGGAGTGCTCAGTATAGGGGGCGGGCCTTGCCTGTCCAGATCGCGCAGGTAAGAAAAGGTGAAAATCAGACTAACGCACCGTAAACACGATGAAAATTCGTAGTTTTATTTTTTTACCACTGTCCACAGCCATTATCCCGTCTCTGGCTGCGCGTGAATGTTTCATCCTCAACGGCAGAAGCGGCAAAAAACCGCTTTGCCTGCCACGATAAAAGCCGGTTTTTGCGCTCCCGGCGCGAATCGCCTGTCAGTGGCTTTTTTTCGTGGTTTTTACTCCAGCGTTATCCTGAACCTCTTCGCTGTCGTCAGAGAAACGTTTCGCTCCCGGACAGTGTCAGCAGGCGACTGTGCGGGCAGTCACAAAACCTGTTTTTTGTTGCGGCTCAGCGTCATAACCCGTTTTGTACGCCTGGCTGTAATCGTTTCCAGCGCCATTACACATAAGCGATTCTGTTTATTACAATTATTTAACCGCAAAGTTTTTATTTCTCAGCAGTTCTCTCCATAACGCCACGGCCAGCACCCCCCTCTCGTTACACGTAACTCCTTTAAATTGCTCTGTTTTGTGAGGCGCGTCGCCATTATGCACCCTTTTTTAGTCCAGGCTAAGCGTGCTCTCTACCCTAAACAGCAAACGCCCTTCAGAGGAATGAAAACTATGTGGAAACGTTTACTTCTGACCACGCTGGTCAGCGCCGCATTAACCGGCCCGGTGCTTGCGGCAGACATGACGGTCGGCTTCTCGCAGGTCGGTTCAGAATCTGGCTGGCGCTCGGCGGAAACCAATGTGGCGAAAAGCGAAGCGAAAAAACGCGGCATCACCCTGAAAATCGCCGACGGACAGCAGAAACAGGAAAATCAGATCAAGGCCGTACGTTCATTCATCGCGCAGGGCGTGGATGCCATCTTCATCGCGCCAGTGGTGCAGACGGGCTGGGAACCGGTGCTGGAAGAAGCCAAAGACGCCAAAATTCCGGTCTATCTGCTGGACCGGGCCATCGTTGTGAAAGACAAGTCGCTTTATCAGGCGGTGGTTACGGCGGATAACGTGCTGGAGGGCAAGCTGATCGGTGACTGGCTGGTGAAAACCGTCGGCGACAAGCAGTGTAACGTGGTGGAACTGCAGGGCACCGTCGGGGCCAGCGTCGCGATCGATCGCAAGAAAGGCTTTGCTGAAGCGATCAGCAACCATCCAAACATTAAAGTGATCCGTTCTCAGTCCGGTGACTTTACCCGCAGTAAAGGTAAAGAGGTGATGGAGAGCTTCATCAAGGCGGAGAACAACGGCAAGAATATCTGCATGGTCTATGCGCACAACGATGATATGGCGATCGGTGCCATTCAGGCCATTAAAGAGGCGGGTCTGAAACCGGGCAAAGATATCCTGACCGGCTCGATTGACGGGGTGCCGGATATTTACAAAGCGATGCTGGCGGGTGAGGCAAATGCCAACGTGGAGCTGACGCCGAACATGGCTGGCCCGGCGTTTGATGCGCTGGAGAAATTCAAAAAAGATGGCACGCTGCCGCCAAAAGTGATCAAGACCGAGTCGAAACTGTTCCTGCCTGCTGACGCTGAGAAGGAGCTGGAGAGGAAAAAAGGCATGGGCTACTGATCCGCAGACCAGCCGCAGACCGCCCTGTGGGGCGGTTTTTTATGACCAGGCGGAGTGAGCAGAATGACCACGCAAAATGAAGCACCGCTGCTGTCCATCAGCGGCGTCAGCAAAGGGTTTCCCGGCGTCAAAGCACTGAACAATGTCTCCTTTGATATCCGCAAAGGGGAGATCATGGCGCTGCTGGGTGAGAACGGTGCCGGTAAATCGACCCTGATCAAAGTGCTGACCGGCGTCTACAGCCGGGATGCCGGCACCATCATCCTGAATGGCGAGGCGATTACGCCGCACAACACCGCGCAGGCGCAGGAGATGGGCATCGGCACCGTCTATCAGGAAGTGAATATGCTGCCGAACATGTCGGTGGCGGATAACCTCTATATTGGCCGTGAACCACGGCGTTTCGGTATGATCGATCGCCGCCGGATGGTGCGTGATGCCGATGCGCTAATGCGCAATTACGGTTTTTCGCTCGATGTCACCCGTCCGCTGGGCCACTATTCGGTGGCGATGCAGCAGATTATCGCGATCTGTCGGGCGGTCGATCTTTCGGCGCAGGTGCTGATCCTGGATGAGCCAACGGCCAGCCTGGACGCCAGCGAGGTGGAGATGCTTTTTACCCTGATGGCGCAGCTGAAAGCCCGCGGGATGAGCCTGATTTTTGTTACCCACTTTCTCGACCAGGTGTACCGCATTACCGATCGGATTACCGTGCTGCGCAACGGGCAGTTTATTGCCACCCGCGATACCGCCACGCTGCCGCAGATTGAGCTGATCAAGCTGATGCTGGGACGCGAACTGCTGGAGACGGCGCTGCAGCGGCAGGGCAGCACGCTGCGCAGCAATCAGCCGGTCGTCTCATTTGAAGATTACGGCAGAAAAGGCACCATTGAACCCTTTAACCTGGCGGTCCGCCCCGGCGAAGTGGTCGGGCTGGCGGGGCTGTTAGGATCCGGACGCACCGAAACCGCTGAAGTGCTGTTTGGCATCCGGCGCGCCGATCGCGGCACGGCGAAGATCAAAGGTAAAGTGCAGCGCATTACCAACCCGGCCAGAGCCTCACAGCTGGGAATGGGTTTTTGCCCGGAGGATCGTAAGACCGACGGGATTATTGGCGCGGCCTCGGTTCGGGAAAACATCATCCTGGCGTTGCAGGCGCAGCGTGGCTGGCTACGCCCGATTAAAAAGCGCGAGCAGCAGGCGATTGCCGACCGTTTCATTAAAAGTCTGGGCATCCGTACACCGCACGCGGAGCAGCCAGTAGAGCTGTTATCGGGCGGCAACCAGCAGAAGGTGCTGCTGTCGCGCTGGCTGGTGACAAAACCGCAGTTTTTGATCCTCGACGAGCCGACGCGCGGCATTGATGTGGGCGCGCACGCCGAGATTATCCGTTTAATCGAATCCCTGTGCGCCGACGGTCTGGCGCTGCTGGTGATCTCCTCTGAACTCGAAGAGCTGGTGGGCTATGCCGATCGGGTGTTGATCATGCGCGATCTGAAGCAGGTGGCTGAAATCCCCCTGGAGCAGCTTTCGGTCGCGTCGATTGTCAATGCCATCGCTGACGGAGGAGTAAAACATGCTTGAGTCTCCTATGACTTCTGAAAAAACGCCGCGTCGTAAGCTGAAGCTGCCGCAGGGGATGCCGCAGATTGCGGCGCTGCTGCTGGTGCTGTTAATTGACAGTCTGGTGGCGAATAACTTTTTTGCCGTGCATCTGCAGGAGGGTCGTCTGTTCGGCAGCCCGATCGATATCCTGAACCGCGCGGCGCCCGTCGCCTTGCTGGCGATTGGTATGACGCTGGTGATCGCAACCGGCGGCATCGATCTTTCCGTGGGGGCGGTGATGGCGATAGCCGGCGCAACCGCCGCGACGCTGACCGTAGCCGGTCACGGGGTGCCGTTTATCATCCTTGCCACGCTGGGAACCGGGCTGGCCTGCGGCGTGTGGAACGGGGTGCTGGTGGCGCTGCTGCGCATTCAGCCGTTTGTCGCCACGCTGATCCTGATGGTGGCCGGACGGGGTATCGCCCAGTTGATTACGCAGGGGCAGATTGTGACCTTCGACAGCGACAGTCTGGGCTGGTTTGGTAACGGCGCGCTGTGGATGTTGCCGGTGCCGGTCTGGATTACGCTGGTGGTGGCGCTGGCGGTGTGGCTGCTGACGCGCAAGACCGCGCTGGGTCTGTTCATTGAAGCGGTCGGGATCAACCTGCGCGCGGCCCGCAATGCCGGGGTGACAGGCTGGCTGGTGGTGATGTCGACCTACGCGATCAGTGGTGTCTGTGCCGCCGTGGCGGGGCTGATTGTGGCGGCGGATATTCGCGGTGCGGATGCGAACAACGCCGGTTTATGGCTGGAGCTGGATGCGATTCTGGCTGTGGTGATCGGCGGAGCCTCGCTGATGGGCGGTCGTTTTAATCTGGTGCTGTCGCTGATTGGGGCGCTGATCATTCAGTCGATGAATACCGGGATTCTGCTCTCTGGTTTCCCGCCTGAGCTGAACCAGGTGGTGAAAGCGGTGGTGGTGATGTGCGTGCTGTTGCTGCAGTCACCGCGATTTATTGCGATGTTGAAACGGAGACGGCCGACATGATCAAACGTCATCTTCCGCTGATGATCACCTTGCTGGTGTTTGTGGCGGGTTACCTGTTTTGCCTGACGCAGTTTCCGGGCTTTGCCTCAACCCGGGTGATTTGCAACATTCTGACCGACAATGCGTTTCTGGGCATTATCGCGGTGGGAATGACCTTCGTGATTTTATCGGGGGGTATCGATCTGTCGGTCGGCGCGGTGATCGCCTTTACCGGCGTCTTTCTGGCGCGCGCAATTGGCGATTTTCATCTCAATCCGCTGCTTGCGTTTGCGCTGATTCTGGCGCTGGGGGCGCTGTTTGGTGCCATGATGGGCTGGCTGATCGATGCGCTGAAGATCCCGGCTTTTATTATTACGTTAGCAGGGATGTTTTTCCTGCGCGGATGCAGCTATCTGGTGTCCGAGAATTCGATTCCCATCGATCATCCGTTTTACACGACGCTGTCGGGTCTGGCGTGGAAAATACCGGGCGGCGGGCGCCTGAGTCTGCTGGCAGTGATTATGCTGCTGGTAGTGGTGGGCGGGATTATTCTGGCGCACCGCACCCGCTTTGGTAATCGGGTTTACGCCATCGGCGGCAATCTGACATCGGCGCAGCTGATGGGGGTGTCGACGCGCGCCACCACCATTAAGATCTATATGCTTTCCACCACGCTGGCCACGCTGGCCGGGATTGTGTTTTCGATCTATACCTCAGCAGGCTATGCGCTGGCCGGGCTGGGGGTAGAGCTGGATGCGATCGCGTCGGTAGTGATTGGCGGCACGCTGTTGTCAGGCGGTGTCGGCACGGTGTTAGGCACGCTGTTTGGTGTGTTAATTCAGGGGCTGATTCAGACATGGATAAATTTCGACGGCACGCTGAGTTCCTGGTGGACCAAAATCGCCATCGGGATTCTGCTGTTTGCCTTTATCGCCCTGCAGCGGTTACTGACGGTGATCTGGGATCGTCAGCAGAACGCGCCGGTTAATCGATTGAGTTCCTGATATGAGAGGGCGGTTCACAGGAGCCGCCCGTTACTGCGCAGGGTTAAGCACCATCACGGTCACCTCTTCTCCGGCTATGTGCCGCTGCTCCACCGCCTGCCATCCTGAACGCTGATAGTACGCCTGCTGATCGGGGGTATAGAGCCAGAGTTCAGCGATCTGCCGTTGTCTGGCACGTGCAATCGCCCGCTGAATCAGTGCCTTTGCCACGCCCTGGCCGCGGAATTTTTTGTCTGTCACGACCTCACCCAACCAGTATTCCCTTGCCGCGATGTCATCCAGTTCATAACGAATAACGCTACAGAATGCGGCCCTGGTATTTAGCTTTTAAAGACAAGCTCAAATACCACATAAAGGAGGGAATGATGGGCAGTGGAGTAAAGCGTCCGCCGCATGGACAAAAACGCCCGGAGCGTTTTTGAACAATGCGAAGCGTTGGCCCGCTTGCGGGCGAGCCTCAGGGATGAGGCGAATCGTCCGGCGGCCGAGCCTACAGGGAGGTATTTACGGCGACTTTACGGAGCGCCCATTATTTCCGACTGAAAAGCACGGGCTTGTGTGTTAATTGCACGAAAAGGCGTCGCTGTTGATGGCAGGTGAAAGGTCAGGAAAGGTATGCCTGATCGCAAAGGATTCCCGCATCCATGCGGATCGGCCGCGCCATCCCTGGCGCGGACGCTTTGCTCTTCAGGCATACCATTCCTTCCCGGTTGGGCTTGATCATTGCTGAGAGAAATCCGTGCGAAATTGCGTTGAGTGAGGGAATGGAGAGTAATGGAGTAAAGCATCCAACACATGAGTTTGCTTACTCAACAGATGCTATTAGTTGTGAATTATTCGCTTAGATGTCACAAAAAGGAGGGGATGGCGGGCAGTGGAGTAAAGCGTCCGCCGCATGGACAAAAACGCCCGGAGCGTTTTTGAACAATGCGAAGTGTTGGCCCGCTTGCGGGCGAGCCTCAGGGATGAGGCGAGTCGTCCGGCGGCCGAGCCTGCAGGGATGTATTTACGGCGACTTTACGGAACGCCCGCCATTCCCGACTGAAAAGCACGGGCTTGTGTGCTAGTTGCACAAAAAGGCGTCGCTGTTGATGGCAGGTGCAAGGTCAGGAAAGGTATGCCTGATCGCAAAGGATTCCCGCATCCATGCGGATCGGCCGCGCCATCCCTGGCGCGGACGCTTTGCTCTTCAGGCATACCATTCCTTCCCGGTCGGGCTTAATCATTGCTGTAATAAAATCGAGCGGAATGTGAGGCAGGAGGAACGGGTCGGAGGCGGATCTGACTCGGTGTTTTATTCACAATTGTTGATGCACTGGGTGTCTGAACATTCGCTCAGGCGCTACAAAAAGGAGGGATGGCGGGCAGTGGAGTAAAGCGTCCGCCGCATGGATGCGGCGGCCGAGCCTACAGGGAGGTATTTACGGCGACTTTACGGAACGCCCGTCATTCCCGACTGAATAGCACTATTTGTTTAAAAGTGACGCAAAACTGATTCCTGCGTCACCCTTTTAATCACGCTGGTAACGCTGCTAATCACAACGAAAAGCAGCATGGCTATATCCCAGGGTGATTAACGCTTTAACCGGTAGTACGCCTCGTTCCAGCGCAGCGCGTCTTTAAACGCAGGCAGGCGGGTGTGCTCATCAATCACCAGCACCTCGATATCGTTCATCTCGCCGTACAGATACATGTCGTCGAGCGTCAGCGCCTGGCTGAACACCGTATGGTGTGCGCCACCCCCGAGAATCCACGCTTCAGATGCGGTCGCCAGGGAGGGCTGCGCTTTCCAGAGTGCACGGGCAACCGGCAATTTCGGCAGCGGTTTCGGCTGTTCAATCGCATCGACCACATTCACCAGCAGACGGAAACGGTCGCCCATATCGATTACGCTGGCATTAATCGCACGACCGGCCGGGGTGGAGAAGATCATCCTTGCCGGGTCAGCTTTATTACCAATGCCCAGGAACTGCACATCGATCAGCGGCTTCTCTTCAATGGCGATCGACGGACAGACCTCCAGCATATGCGAGCCGAGCACCAGGTCGTTGCCGGGTGAGAAGTGATAGGTGTAATCCTCCATAAATGAGGTGCCACCTTTGCGATCGCCAGCCAGCACCTTGAAAATACGCAGCAGCGCAGCGGTCTTCCAGTCGCCTTCACCCGCAAAACCATACCCCTGACCCATCAAACGCTGCACCGCCAGACCCGGTAACTGGGTCATGCCATGCAGGGTCTGGAAGTTGGTGGTAAAGGCGTGACAGCCTTCCGCTTCAAGGAACTGCTTCAGACCCAGCTCGATACGAGCCGCATCCAGCACGTTCTGCCGCTTGTCACCACCGGCGGCGGCAACATCGGAAAAGCGGTAGAGGCTTTCGTACTCGTCGATCAGCGCATTCACATCGCCATCGCTGACGCCATTGATCACCTCAACCAGATCGCCCACGCCCCAGCCATTCACCGAATAACCGAACTGAATCTGTGCGGCGACCTTATCGCCTTCGGTCACGGCCACTTCACGCATGTTGTCGCCAAAACGCGCCACTTTCAGCTGCTGACTGGCCTGCTTCGCCAGGGCCGCACGCATCCAGTTGCCCAGACGCTGCTGGCTGGCGCTATCCTGCCAGTGTCCGGTCACCACGCTGTGCTGCAGCCCCATGCGGGCACCGATAAAACCGAACTCACGACCGCCGTGCGCCGTCTGGTTCAGGTTCATAAAATCCATGTCCATGCTGTCCCACGGGATCTCCGCATTGAACTGGGTGTGAAATTGCAGCAGAGGCTTATTCAGCACGCTCAGGCCGCCAATCCACATTTTGGCCGGAGAGAACGTGTGCAGCCAGGTAATGATGCCGGCGCACTGCTGGTCATAGTTAGCGTCGCGACACAGGGACAGCGCTTCATCCGGTGATTTCACCAGCGGCTTAAGCTCAAGGCGCAGCGGTAACCCGGACTGATTCAGGCCCTCGACGATCTGACGCGCATGCTGTTCAACCTGGCGTAACGTCTCTGGCCCGTAGAGGTGCTGCGTGCCGATGACAAACCACACGCTGTAGCTGTTTGACTGTTCCATAAAACCACTCCTTTACTTTGCGCCTACCTAATAGGCTAATTTATTTGTCATTCTGAACCCGGGCAGTGCTCACACAGGCTGCTTTAGCAACCTGAACGCCCTGAAGTGCGGCCCTGAAGGGGCGAGCACAGCGAGTGATCCTCACGTACTCCGTGTACGCCTGCTTGTTCCGCGCTGTCCGTGTCCAGACTGCCTGCAACAATTACGCCTGCTGGTCCAGGCTCGTAGCGGAAGCGGGGCGGGCGGCGTACTGCGGTTCAGCCGTCACGCACCATTGTTGATAGCGTTGATAGAGTTGTTGATAGCGGGCGACACGTGCCGGATCGGGTTGCAGCGTGACGGCGATCGGGCTGGCCATCACCTTCTGCGCCTCGGCAACGCTGGCGTGAACACCGGCAGCGACGGCGGCGAAAATGGCCGCACCCAGCGCACAGCACTCATCAGAGGCGACAATATCCAGTGGCCGGTTCATCACGTCACAGCAGGCCTGCATAATCGCCGGGGATTTGCGCGCGATGCCGCCCAGCGTCAGAATGCTCTCGACGGGGATCTGCTGCTGCTCGAAGCACTCCATAATGGCGCGCGCACCAAATGCTGTCGCCGCGACCAGACCGCCAAACAGCGCCGGGGCATCGGTACCCAGATTCAGATCGGTAATCACCCCTTTCAGCCGCTGATTGGCATTCGGCGTGCGGCGACCGTTGAACCAGTCCAGCACCACCGGCAGATGGTCGAGCTGCGGATTAGCAGCCCAGGCGTCGGTCAGATCTTTAATCAGACTCTTTTGCATCTCCGCCAGCTGAGGTTTCAGCTCAGGGTGACGCTCAGCCGCCTGTTGCAGCGGCCAGCCCAGCAACCGGCTGAACCAGGCGTAGATATCACCAAAGGCGGACTGACCCGCCTCCAGCCCAATCGCTCCCGGTATCACGCTGCCATCCACCTGACCACAGATGCCTTTGATATCGCGATCGCCGACCTTTTCGCTGTCAGCGATCAGGATGTCGCAGGTTGATGTGCCGATCACTTTCACCAGGGTGTAAGGTCTGGCACCGCCTCCGACCGCGCCCATATGGCAGTCAAACGCGCCACCGGAGAGCGTAACGGTCTGCGTCAGCCCCAGACGCTGCGCCCATTCCGGACTGAGCGTGCCGACCGGCAGATCGGCGGTCCAGGTCTCAGTGAAGAGAGGCGAGTCCAGCTGTTGCGTTAACAGCGGGTCCAGCGCGTTGAGGAAATCCACATCCGGCAGGCCGTTCCAGTCGCCATGCCACAGGGCTTTATGCCCGGCTGCGCAGCGGCCACGGCGCAGTCTGTCGGGCGCGGTCGTGCCGCTTAACAGGGCAGGCACCCAGTCGCACAGCTCCACCCAGGAGACCGCCGCATCACGCACCGCCGCATCTTCCCGCGACACGTGCAGAATTTTTGCCCAGAACCATTCAGAGGAGTAGATGCCGCCGATATAGCGGCTGTAATCCGTGAAACGGCCGCTGTGACAGAGCTGATTGATCTCTTCCGCTTCTTCTATTGCGGTGTGATCTTTCCACAGCACAAACATTGCGTTGGGGTTGTCGGCGAACTCCGGGCGCAGCGCCAGTACATTGCCGTCGCGATCGATGGGCGCCGGAGTCGAACCAGTGCTGTCGACGCCAATGCCGACGACGGCCTTGCGCTGATCTTCGCTCAGGGCGTTCAGTACGCCGAGCAGCGCCTGCTCCATGGCGTCGATGTAATCCTGTGGATGGTGACGAAAACGATTGGTGTGCGGATCGCTGTACAGACCCTGCTGCCAGCGCGGGTAGCTACACACCGCACTCTGCAGCTCGCTGCCGCTGTGACAATCGACGGCCAGCGCACGCACCGAATCACTACCAAAGTCCAGCCCAAGGGTGATGGCTCCAGCACGCATCGGAATCTCCTGTAGTTAGTTAACTCCTGTATCCTGGGTTCGGCGCGCCGGAACAGTTAGTCATGGCTGGCTGACAATATGCACTTTCCTGCCATCGGCAGTGATTTTGTGATCCATTGCAAAAGTTAAGCTCCGGTTAAATTTGCTGAATATATGGATCATTTTGTCGTGATTTTAAGATGTGATACCGCTCTACATTTTTCTCCGCCAATACCGCTAAAACTAGCCCAGCGTCTGGACAGGCTGACAACACATAGCAACCTAACGCACTGATTTATGGCTGTACCCTCAAAATAAGACCAACTGGTAGCGCTTACACCGATTCGTTATGAGCAGCGAAAAATAACCTGGTACCGGAGAGCATCATGCATAAATTCACTAAAGCATTCGCGGCCATCGGCCTGGCAGCGGTTATGTCACAATCCGCTATCGCCGAGACCATGAAGCTGGGTTTTTTAGTCAAGCAACCAGAAGAACCCTGGTTCCAGACGGAATGGAAATTTGCCGATAAAGCCGGCAAAGATCTCGGCTTCGACGTCATCAAAATTGCCGTCCCGGATGGTGAAAAAACCCTGAATGCTATCGACAGCCTTGCTGCAAACGGCGCGAAAGGCTTCGTCATCTGTACGCCCGATCCCAAGCTGGGCTCCGCCATCATGGCGAAAGCGCGGGGCTACGGCCTGAAAGTCATTGCCGTAGACGATCAGTTTGTGACCGCCAAAGGCAAACCGATGGATACCGTGCCGCTGGTGATGATGGCCGCCACCAAAATCGGCGAGCGTCAGGGGCAGGAGCTTTATAAAGAGATGCAGAAGCGCGGCTGGGATGTGAAAACCACCGGCGTGATGGCGATTACCGCCAACGAACTGGATACCGCACGCCGTCGTACCGGTGGATCGATGGACGCCATCAAAGCTGCGGGCTTCCCGGCCGCTCAGATCTATCAGGTTCCGACCAAATCCAACGACATCCCTGGCGCCTTTGACGCCGGTAACTCCCTGCTGGTGCAGCATCCTGAGGTCAAACACTGGCTGATTGTTGGCATGAACGACAACACCGTGCTGGGCGGCGTGCGCGCGACGGAAGGTCAGGGCTTTAAAGCGGCTGACGTCATCGGCATCGGTATTAACGGCGTGGATGCGGTCAGTGAACTGTCGAAAGACAAAGCGACCGGCTTCTACGGCTCGCTGCTGCCAAGCCCGGATATCCATGGTTATAAGAGCAGCCAGATGCTCTACAACTGGGTGAGCAAAGGCGAAGAGCCGGCGAAATTCACTGAGGTCACCGATGTGGTGCTGATCACCCGTGACAACTTCAAAACTGAACTGGCGAAAAAAGGACTGATGTAACCCTGAGCCTGCCAGGCGTTTCGCCGCCTGGCATCCTGCATAGCCTGCTTCACGTCGCCCGCCCGCACAGGCCGGCGACGTGCAAGAGTGAGGATAAACATGAACACTGATTCAGCTTTTCTGTCGTTTCATGGCATCAGTAAAACCTTTCCTGGCGTGAAAGCGCTGCAGGATATCTCCTTCGACTGCCGGGGCGGTGAAGTCCATGCGCTGATGGGCGAGAACGGCGCAGGCAAATCGACGCTGCTAAAAATACTCAGCGGCAGTTATCAGCCGAGCGGCGGTGAGATTCGGATCAAAGGCCAGCCGATGAACTTTCAGCGCACCACCGATGCGCTGGATGCGGGCGTGGCCATTATTTACCAGGAGCTCCATCTGGTGCCGGAAATGAGCGTGGCGGAGAACATCTATCTCGGTCAGATCCCGCACAAACATGGGCTGGTCAACCGCCGGCTGATGCGTTACGAAGCCGGCCTGCAACTGAAAAATCTCGGCATGGATATCGACCCCGATATGCCGCTGAAATATCTGTCGCTGGGACAGTGGCAGATGGTGGAGATTGCCAAAGCGCTGGCGCGCAACGCGCGTATTATCGCCTTTGATGAGCCGACCAGTTCACTGTCGGCGCGTGAAATCGACAACCTGTTCCGCGTCATCCGCCAGCTCCGCCAGGAGGGCCGGGTGGTGCTCTATGTGTCGCATCGCATGGAGGAAATTTTTGCCCTCAGCGACGCCATCACCGTCTTCAAAGATGGCCGGTATGTGCGCACCTTTACGGATATGGCCAATACCCATCACGACGATCTGGTGCAGGCGATGGTGGGCCGTAACCTCGGCGATATTTATGGCTATGCGCCACGGCCTGTGGGTGCGGTGCGGCTGGAGCTGGATCGCGTCGAAGCGAAGGGCGTGCGGACACCGATTTCACTGAAAGTCCATGCCGGGGAAATTGTCGGGCTGTTTGGTCTGGTCGGCGCGGGACGCAGCGAACTGCTGAAAGGCTTGTTTGGCGGCACCCGTCTGCGCGGGGGTCAGGTGATCCTGGATGGCAAACCGCTGCCGCTGCGCGAGCCGATCGACGCCATCCGGGCGGGGATCATGCTCTGTCCGGAAGATCGCAAAGCCGAAGGCATCATCCCAGTGCACTCGGTGCGTGACAACATCAACATCAGCGCCCGTCGCCACAACCTGACCGCCGGATGCCTGATTAAAAATGGCTGGGAAAGCAAAAACGCCGACAGCCATATCCGCTCACTCAACATTAAAACGCCCAGCGCCGATCAGCTGATCATGAACCTTTCCGGCGGGAACCAGCAGAAGGCGATCCTGGGGCGCTGGCTCTCCGAGGAGATGAAAGTGATCCTGCTCGATGAGCCGACGCGCGGTATCGATGTCGGCGCCAAGCATGAAATCTATAACCTGATTTATCAGCTGGCGAACCGGGGCATTGCGGTGCTGTTCGCCTCCAGTGACCTGCCGGAGGTGATGGGCCTGGCCGACCGGATTGTGGTGATGCGCGAAGGTGCTATCGCCGGTGAACTGCTGCACGACGACGCCACGGAGCAGCAGACGCTGAGCCTGGCCATGCCCAAAACCACTCAAGCGGCCGCCGTGGCCTGACAGGAGATCATCATGGCTTCATCCACGACCTCAAATACGCCGCAGCCTGCATCACGCGGCGGCCTGCAGTTAGGTCGCATCTGGGACAACTTCGGCATGCTGGTGGTATTTGCACTGCTGTTTATTGTCTGTGCGATCTTTGTGCCGAACTTCGGCTCGTTTATCAATATGAAAGGCCTGGGCCTGGCGATGTCGATGTCGGGCATGGTCGCCTGCGGCATGCTTTTCTGTCTGGCTTCCGGCGATTTTGATCTCTCGGTCGCTTCGGTGATCGCCTGCGCAGGGGTGGTTACCGCGGTGGTGATCAACATGACCGAAAGCCTGTGGATTGGCGTTGCCGCCGGTCTGGTGCTCGGCATGATCACCGGCTTTATCAACGGCTTTGTGATTGCCCGTCTTAAAATCAATGCGCTGATCACCACGCTGGCCACCATGCAGATCGTGCGCGGTCTGGCCTACATCTTCTCTGACGGTAAGGCGGTCGGCATTGAAGATGAGCGCTTCTTTGAACTGGGCTTTGCGAACTGGTTTGGCGTGCCGGCCCCAATCTGGCTGACCCTGGCCACGATGCTGATCTTCGGCTTCCTGCTCAACAAAACCACCTTTGGTCGCAACACCCTGGCGATCGGTGGCAATGAAGAGGCGGCGCGGCTGGCGGGTGTGCCGGTGGTGCGGACCCGCATCATTATCTTTGTTCTCTCCGGCCTGGTGTCGGCGGCGGCGGGCATCATCCTGGCATCGCGTATGACCAGCGGCCAGCCCATGACCTCCATCGGCTATGAGCTGGTGGTGATCTCCGCCTGTGTTCTGGGTGGCGTATCGCTGAAGGGCGGCATCGGTAAAATCTCCTACGTGGTGGCGGGCGTCCTGATCCTCGGCACCGTTGAGAATGCAATGAATTTACTGAATATCTCGCCATTCTCACAGTATGTGGTGCGCGGTCTGATACTGTTAGCTGCGGTGATATTCGACCGTTACAAACAGAAAAAAGCCTGATTGCGCGAGCCGTTGGCCCGCAGACGCTGACGCCTCTGCGGGCTATCTGAACAATAACAGACTGAGTGAGGACGCTATGTATCACCGCGAATTACCGGCCGGGCAGCAAAACCCCCTGTTGCCCGGCTATTCATTCAATGCCTGGCTGGTGGCAGGGCTGACGCCCATCACCGCAGAAGGACCGCTCGACTTCTTTATCGATCGCCCGCACGGCATGAAAGGTTACATTCTGAATCTCACCATTAAAGGAAAAGGGCGGGTGTTTGATGGCGAGCGGGCCTTTGACTGCGAGCCCGGCGAAATGCTGCTGTTTCAGCCTAAGACCGCCCACTATTATGGCCGCGCACCGGATAGCCCGCAGTGGTTCCATCGCTGGGTTTACTTCCGTCCTCGCGCCTACTGGCACGACTGGCTGCGCTGGCAGGATGAGCAGGAGGGCGTCGGCCGCCTGCTGCTGCCGGAGTCGCTGCGCGGTGAGTTCGACCGCCTGTTTGCCAGTATCGAACAGACACATAACTCCGGCCGCCGCTTTGCTGAAGAGCTGGCGATGAACCTGCTGGAACGGCTGCTGCTGCGTGCGGTAGAAGAAGATCCGCGCAGCCATCAGTTAATCCGCGATCCGCGCGTCATTGAAGCCTGCCAGTATGTCACCAATCATCTCGCCAGCGAGGTCAGGATAGAGGAGGTGGCGCGCCACGTCTGTCTGTCACCGTCGCGGCTGGCGCACCTGTTCCGCGAGCAGATGGGCGTTAACCTGCTGCGCTGGCGTGAAGATCAGCGGGTCATCCGTGCAAAACTGCTGCTGCAGACCACCCAGGAGCCAATCGCTTCGGTCGGCCGTGAAGTGGGCTACGACGACCAGCTTTACTTCTCCCGGGTATTCCGCAAGCGGGTCGGCGTCAGTCCCAGCGATTTCCGCCGCCGCAATCAGGATGCACACGACAGCCTGGCCGCCCAGACCGCCTGGCCGCTGGCCCGAAGTGCTATCTCTTAGTTTTTTCGGGGAATTCCGCCTTGTTCTCACCTGGTTAATGGTCTTAAATCAATCAGGTTAGCGACAACGAGGAACCAAAATGAGCGATAAATTACGTGTTGGTCTGATCGGCTACGGTTTTGCCAGTAAAACGTTTCACGCCCCGCTGATCGCGGGAACGCCGGACGTTGAGCTGGCCGCCATCTCCAGTAGCGACGCCAGCAAAGTCCACGCCGACTGGCCCGCCGTTCAGGTCGTGTCCGATCCTCAGGCACTGCTGGACGACCCGACCCTGCAGTTAATTGTGATTCCTACCCCGAACGACACGCATTTTCCACTGGCGAAAGCGGCGCTGAATGCCGGTAAGCATGTCGTCGTGGATAAGCCCTTTACCGTGACGTTGTCACAGGCGCGCGAGCTGGATGCGCTGGCGAAAGCCAAAGGGCTGCTGCTCTCCGTGTTCCACAACCGCCGCTGGGACAGCGACTTTCTGACGCTGAAATCCCTGCTGGAGGCAGGCACGCTGGGCGAGGTGCGCTACTTCGAGTCGCATTTTGACCGCTTCCGTCTGGAAGTGCGCAACCGCTGGCGCGAAATGAAAGGCGCAGGCAGCGGCATCTGGTATGACCTGGGGCCGCACCTGCTGGATCAGGCGCTGCAGCTGTTTGGTCCGCCGGTCGCCATCAACGTTGACCTGGCAGAGATGCGTCCGGGCGCGCAGACCACAGACTACTTCCACGCCACGCTGACCTATCCGCAGCGTCGGGTGGTGTTACACGCCAGCATGCTGGTGGCAGCGGAATCCGCCCGCTATACCGTTCACGGCACGCAAGGCAGTTACATCAAATATGGTCTGGACCCGCAGGAAGATCGTCTGAAGTCGGGGAACTTCCCGCCACAGGAGGATTGGGGTTATGACATGCGCGATGGCACCCTGACGCTGGTCGAGGGCGATGCTCTGACGGAAACCACCCAGCTGACTCAGCCGGGAAATTATCCGGCCTATTATGCGGGCATCCGGGATGCGATCGCCGGACGCGGAAACAATCCGGTCACCGCGGAAGAGGCGATTCAGGTGATGGAGTTGATCGAACTGGGTCTGCAATCCGCCGAGAAGCGCCAGACGATGTCGCTGAAGCGCGTCTGATCCGCAGCGTGTGACGCAGCACTGAAAACGGGCCGGATTTCCGGCCCGTTTTTTATGGCTTACAGGCAGATTACTGCACGCGGGCGCGGATAGCCGCTTTCTCTGCTTCGCTGAGGAACGCAATCGTCAGACCGTTTTCCTGCGCCTGACGGATCTGTGCGGCGCTCAGTCCCGCTGCCGGGGCGGCATGATGATACTCGTGGGCGAGCTCGATCCCCTGAACCGCCGGGTCATCGGTGTTGATGGTCGCCAGAATGCCATGCTCCAGGAACGTCTTCAGCGGATGCTGTGCCAGTGACGACACGGTGCTGGTCTGAATATTGGAGGTCAGGCAGGATTCAATGCCGATATGATGCTCCGCGAGGAAATCCATCAGCGCACGATCTTCAATGGCTTTCACGCCGTGGCCGATACGCTCCGCGCCCAGCTCCCGAATCGCCTGCCAGATGCTCTCCGGGCCGGCCGCTTCACCGGCATGCACCGTGACGCGGAAACCGGCGTCGCGCGCCTGATTAAAGTGGCTCAGAAACTCACTGCCCGGGAAGCCCAGCTCATCACCCGCCAGATCGACCGCCGTGATGTGATCGCGATGGGCCAACAGACCATCCAGTTCACTCAGGCAGGCCTCTTCGCCAAAAGTGCGGCTCATGATGCCAATCAGGCGCACATCAACATCATGTTGCTGACGGCCTGCACGCACGCCGTCGATCACCGCTTCAACCACGCCGGCAATCGGCAGATTGTGGGTCATCGCCATATAGCCTGGCGAGAAGCGCAGTTCCGCATAATGAATGCCCGCACGGGCCGCATCTTCCACATTCTCCTGCGCAATCCGGCGGCAGGCATCCAGGTCGCCCAGCACTTTCACGCCCCAGTCGAGCTTTTGCAGAAAGCTCACCAGATCGGGTTCATTCTCGCCAACCTGCACATGCGGGCGCAGGGTCTCCAGCGTTGAGGCGGGCAGGGCAAGGTTAAACTGGCGGCCTAAATCGAGAATGGTTTGTGCACGAATGTTGCCATCAAGGTGGCGATGAATGTCAGTCAGAGGAATTTTAGAATCGATCATGGCGCACTCGCTGAGTTGTCGGTGAAGTGCAGAGCATTATAAAAATATCTTGCGCAACCACGCCAGTTATTTGCGCAACAGCGGCGCCGGATGCTGCTTAATTACGCACTACCGGCGTTAAACGAGGGGGCCGGGGCCTTCAGGCATAAAAAAGGCGACCCGAAGGTCGCCTTAAAGGGGCTCAGAAAATTACTGGGGCATCCCTTCGCTGGTTGGCATGCCCAGCATATAGCGGGAGAGGAACTGTTCCAGCGTCATCTTATCGCCGTTCATGTTCACCTGGCCGTTAGCGTACTGCAGGCTGGTCACGATATTGTTATCCTGCTGCTGAGTAAGACGGAACATCTGCCCCATGGCTGCCAGACCTTTCACCTGCTGATCGGCCAGCTTCTGCGCGTCATCCGCCTGATAACCTTCGGCCAGACCCACTTTATGCATGGTTTCAGTCGCCATGGGCATATTGATGGTCAGCTTGCTGTCCAGGGTTTTCAGCACCCGATCCACCATCGCGCTGAGACTCTGCGCTTCGCCGGTCACGGTCGACGGATCGTTGAAATTCGCCGTCAGGTTAAAGGTGCTCTCGCCTTTATCATTTTTCCAGCTCAGTGGCGCGATGCTGACAGAAGGCGAGCCCTTCAGCAGCAGGGGCAGATTGCTCATCAGAATCTGATGGACGCCCGCCTGATAACGCATCGGGTCCTCGGTAATCCCCGGCTGATTCAGCAACGTCTGCATCTGCGCATTGTAACGATCGGAGAAGGCTTTCACCGCCTGCGCATCAAACTGTGACAGCTTCATCTTCAGCGCCGCCTGACCAAAGTCCTGCTTCTGGAGCTGCACGCTTTCCACTTTATAATCGATATTGCCGCCAATCTTGCCGTTGCTGTTATCGAAAGAGGAGCTGCCTTTCATCCTGTGAAGTGTCAGAGCGTCCTGACCGTTGATGCTGGCATTGACCTTCTCAATATCCACCGCCTGGTCACCGATCCGCACGCCTTCCGGGCTGAGGTGCGTATTCCCGCTCAGTTTCAGTCCATTGACGGTAAACAGAACCGGCTGGCCCATCTCATTTTTCGTGGTCAGTGCCAGGCTATCGACGTCACTGTCCAGCGAGACTTTATCGCCTTTGTTGTCCGCGCTGACATTGAAGGTTCCGCCATTGGTCGCCAGACGCTCACCGGTTTGTGCATTCTGATAATCCACGGGCAGTATGCGCAGCGCCGTATCGGTGGCACCGCTGTAGCCAATGCGGGTGTCTGCATTAATCAGCGACTTGTTGCCGGTCAGCTCAAACAGCTTCTTCACCGCATCGGTGTTAGCCAGTTCGGTATGCACCGACGCCATGCTCGGGATCAGATTGAAGTGCTTCAGCTGAGCGAACGGGAAGGGGCCATGGTCGATGGTTTCATTCAGGATAACGCTCTGACCCGGCTTCAGCAGGGGATTATCTTCCGTCTGCGAGTCAGCCTGCACCACCAGGTTTACTTTGCTGCTGAACACGCCGCGCTGGTAATCCTGATAGCTGATCTTCAGTCGGCTGTTTGGGGCATAAGCATTCAGCTGAGCATTGGCATTCTGTACCAGCTCATCCCTGTGACTTTCGATTTGCTTGCCGGTGAACCATGCCGCGCCTGTCCAGATCACGCCCAGTGCGATGATGACACCTACGGCAACATTGGTCTTTTTCATTGCTGATTCGTCCTTATCCTTGAGTCCGCTTATGCCGCAGGTTAACCCCGACGACCGAAGAAAAACGCCCGCAGGCGTTTAGCGCTAATAGATTGAAATAATAGCAGTTAACCGCGATGCCGTCAGCCGCTTCACCCCAACTCGTTAAATACCCGCGCCAGCCGGCCCGTTCCGGCGACCGTAACCGGCGATTCGCTGGCCGCAATAAAGCATGATTCGCCCGGCTTCAGGGTCAGCTGCTGCGCAGCGCTGGCGATCACGGCCTGACCTTCAATACAGAACAGCACCGCGGCGCTCTGCTGTGCCAGCGGCTGCGGTTCTGTACTCAGGGTATGAATGGCAAAGGCAAAATCTTCCACCGGGATTGGGAAGCGCAGCGCGTTACCCTGCTGGACCGGCTGGGTCAGTAGCGCGCTGGCAGGCTTCTCCTCAAATTTCAGGTTCGCCATCAGCTCAGCAATATCGATATATTTCGGGGTCAACCCGGCGCGTAAAACGTTATCCGAGTTCGCCATCACCTCCAGCGCCACGCCGTTAAGATAGGCATGCGGAGTTTCGGCATAGAGGAACATCGCTTCGCCCGGCTGCAGGGTAATCACATTCAGCAGCAGCGGGGAAAACAGTCCGCTGTCGTCCGGGTATTCCGCCGCGATAACGCGGAGGGTCTGCCAGGGCTCACCCTGTTGTGCGTCAAGTGCGGATTTCAGCACGCCCAGCGCCAGCGATTTGGCGTCCCCCTCCAGAGAGAGCAGCGTCCGGAAGAGGGTGACCAGCGTCTCCTTGTCGGGATGCTGCAGGAAGTGGGCAATCTGCGGATGTGCGCCCGCCACCGGCTCCAGCAGGGAAACCATCTCCGTCATCGGACGAAAACCGTTCATCGCCTGAAATGGGGTCAGCGCAAAGACCAGCTCCGGCTTATGGTTAGCATCTTTGTAATTGCGCTCGGCGGCCGTCAGTGGAATACCCGCCGCGTTCTCACGGGCAAAGCCCGCTTCCGCGGCGTGTTTGCTGGGATGAACCTGAATGGAGAGCGGCTGGTCGGCGCACAGCACCTTGAACAGGAAGGGTAACTCACCAAAACGCTGTGCCACCGCCTCGCCCAGCATGGCGTCAGGCGCAGCATCAATCACGTCGCGCAGCGAACGTTCGCGGCCCTGATCCATGACGGCAGAGGGACTTTTCGGGTGTGCACCCATCCAGAGTTCCGCCATCGGCAGACCCTCAGGATTCGCGATACCGTAGAGCGCCGTCAGCGCCGTTTTACTGCCCCACGCGTAATTCTGCAGCGAGTTGTTCATTTTTTGCATCGTTTAACCCTTTCTCACGGGAAATGATTGCCGGTATTAAAGCAGAAACCGCCGGTAAAAATACATATCCAGCGCAAAAGGACGCTAAGCTCTGATAATGTTAAATTATTGTGTATTACTATCCTGAACGCCCTGGTGCCAGACGCGAAGCGCGGCCGGGCGGTCATTTTTAAAACTAAAGCTAAGGAGACGTATTCATGGCAGCCAACCGCATTGAGAAAGATTCAATGGGTCCCATCGACGTACCGGCAGACAAACTGTGGGGCGCGCAGACGCAGCGCTCGCTGGAACACTTTCGCATTTCAACCGAAAAGATGCCGACGGCACTGGTTCATGCTCTGGCGCTGACCAAGCGCGCCGCGGCAAGCGTTAACCGGGATCTGGGGCTGCTGCCTGCTGACCGCGCGGACGCGATTGTCAGCGCGGCAGATGAGGTGCTGGCTGACAAACATGGTGATGAGTTTCCGCTGGCAATCTGGCAGACCGGGTCCGGCACCCAGACCAATATGAACATGAATGAAGTGCTGGCGAACCGCGCCAGTGAGATCCTCGGCGGGGAGCGGGGGATGTCGCGCCTGGTCCATCCCAATGATGATGTGAACAAGAGCCAGAGCTCCAACGACGTTTTCCCGACCGCCATGCACGTTGCCGCCGTGATCGCCCTGCGCGAACAGCTGATCCCGCAGATCCACGTGCTGAAAGCTACCCTGAGCCAGAAGTCCGACGCCTTCAAAGATATCGTTAAGATTGGCCGTACCCACCTGCAGGATGCCACGCCGCTGACCCTGGGGCAGGAGATCTCGGGCTGGGTAGCGATGCTGGAGCACAACCTGAAGCATATCGAGCAGAGCATTCCGCACGTGGCAGAACTGGCGCTGGGCGGAACCGCCGTCGGCACCGGCCTCAACACGCACCCGGAATATGCGGTGCGCGTGGCGAAGGCGCTGGCCGAACTGACACAGCAGCCGTTTGTTACGGCCCCTAACAAGTTTGAGGCACTGGCCACCTGTGATGCGCTGGTGCATGCGCACGGCGCGCTGAAAGGTCTGGCCGCGTCCCTGATGAAAATCGCCAACGACGTTCGCTGGCTCTCGTCCGGCCCGCGCTGCGGCATCGGGGAAATCGCTATTCCGGAAAATGAACCTGGCAGCTCAATCATGCCGGGCAAAGTGAACCCGACGCAGTGCGAAGCGATGACCATGCTCTGCTGTCAGGTGATGGGCAATGACGTCGCGATCAACATGGGCGGCGCATCCGGTAACTTCGAGCTGAACGTTTTCCGTCCGATGGTTATCCATAACTTCCTGCAGTCGATTCGCCTGCTGGCGGATGGCATGGACAGCTTCAACCATCACTGTGCGATCGGCATTGAACCGGTGCGCGAGCGAATCGATCAGCTGCTCAACGAATCACTGATGCTGGTGACCGCGCTCAATACCCATATCGGGTATGACAAAGCGGCCGAAATTGCCAAAAAGGCGCATAAAGAGGGGCTGACCCTGAAAGGCTCAGCGCTGAAGCTCGGCTATCTCACCGAAGAGGAGTTTGACGCCTGGGTGCGGCCGGAAGAGATGGTTGGCAGCATGAAGTCGTAACGTGATGCGCGATGAGGCCGGTTCGTTCCGGCCTCTCTGTTAAACCGGGCAGTCAACCCAGAGGTGCAGCCGGGGGATCAGCAGATTGAGCGGCTCAGCGGCCGGTTTATGACGATAGGTAATGTTATCGGCGTCATAGTTGAGCAACTCGCCCACTACCGGAACCTGACTGCGATCGCGGCAGATCACCAGAATCGGTGACGGGCATGCCAGCTGAGTCTGCTTTTTCTCCTCTGCGCGCCAGACGCGCGCCACCGGCTGGACTTTAACCGGACGCTTAATCTTCAGGCGGGCTGAAGCGGGCAGGGCGCGCACGCTGGCCAGCTCCTCCTGCACTTTCTCCGCCCACTGTTCGCGCGACCACGGAGCCTGCGCGCGTCCCGCCTTCAGGCTTTTTTCCAGCTGGGCAATGACCTCTTCGCGCTTAAGATTTTTGATGATGTGTTTGTTGGCCCAGCCAAACCGCAGACTGTCCGGGGCGCTGAGCAGGGTGATGGTGCGATAGGCATTCAGGGTAATCAGCCCGCGCAGATGCTGGTGAACGAACTCGAATCGCGCCTCACTCGGCAGGCCGGAATCCACCGTAATCAGCTGCTCCAGCCGGGCTTTCAGCTGGTTAATGAAATCGACCAGCGCGCCGATCTCCGCTTCCCGTTCTGCATCGCATTCAATGCAGAGGGCACCGGGCAGACGCACGGCGGCCTTGGTACTCAGCTGCTCTGACTGATGCTGCATAAAGAGGCGGCAGTAGTGGTCGAGCGCCATCTTCCGCGCGCTGTCGCCCAGATGCTGCTCAACGGCAATGCGGGATATCGCGTCATGCTCGCGACCTTTCACCACCGGCGGCAGGCTGAAAACGCGGGCGATCAGCAGCGGCTGCGCTTCAATCTGCTCCCGCAGTTCACCCAGCGCCTGCTCCAGGTCGTTAACACATTGATGCATATCAGCCACTAAGTCGTAGCGCGTCATGATGAGCCTCCATAGTTACAACGTCCACAATGTGGCAGAAGCCAGCGGCAGTTGCAAGCGCCATATAGTTACAACATACGTCAAATCAGCTATACAAAAACGTGCAGACTGCCGGTCATCAGGTCAGAAGTGCGTGATGCATGCAGGCTGCCTGCGGAACATGATATAAAACGGTTTGCCTGCTAACGAAGAGAGTCGATGTGAATCAGAACATAAAACCGGGCATCGCCGCCATTTTTACCCTGGGCTGTGTGCAGATCCTTTCCTGGGGAGGCTCGTTCTACCTGATGGCGGTGATGGCAAATCCCATCGCGGCTGAGACAGGCTGGTCCCAGCAGTGGATTTACGGTGCGCTGTCGCTCGGGATTCTGGTGTCGGGCCTGCTGTCACCGCTGGCAGGCAGAATCATAGCCCGTACCGGTGGCCGTCTCCTGCTGGCACTCAGTGGGCTGGTGATGGCGGTGGGGCTGGTCATCATGGCGCTCAGCCACGCGTTGCCACTGTTTCTGTTTGCCTGGGTCATTATCGGCGTGGGTATGGCGATGGGCCTGTATGATGCACTGTTTGCCACGCTGGGCACCTGCTATGGCGGTCAGGCTCGGGCTGCCATCACCGGGATCACGCTGATTTCCGGTTTCTGCACCACGCTGGCCTGGCCGGGAACGGCTCTGCTTATCCACGGTTTTGGCTGGCGTGACGCCTCGCTGATCGTTGCTGCGCTGATGGTGGCGTGCGTGCTGCCTGCTTATCTCTTTGCCTTGCCTGCCGGTCATCTCACCCGGTCATTAAAAAAGCGTCCGGCGCAGCCGGCTACGGCAGAGATCGCGCCAGCGCTGTTCTGGCTGCTCTGCGCCATTTTTACTCTGGCTTCAGTGATCATGACCGCCGTTTCAGTGCAGCTTATTACGCTGTTGCAGGCGAGTGGTCACACGCTGGCTTCGGCGCTGGCGATCAGCGCCGTGATCGGCCCGTGTCAGGTGGGCTCCCGTATTGTCGATGTCGCTTTTAAACGCAGCCATCCTATCCGTACCGCCTTTTTTTCTGTCGGGCTGGTGGCGCTGGGCCTGCTGTTGCTGGCATTAATGCCGCAGATGGCGCTGCTGAGTATGGTGCTTTATGGCGCAGGAAATGGCCTACGTGCCATCGTGCGTGGAACTTTACCGCTGGCGATGGTCAAACCAGAGTCTTACGCCATTGTGATGGGTAAGATGGCGCGCCCGGCATTGATGGGGCAGGCAATGACGCCGCTGATTGGCGGATATGTCTTTGAAAGCATGGGCGCAACGGCGACGCTGTGGTTGCTTTGCGGCCTGGCAATCTTTAACGTGGTACTGGTGATAGCGCTGAAGCAGCAATTACCGGCGGCATCGACCCGTTCTGCGTGAAGGCGTGCGGCTCCAGATTCTGCCGGAACAGGGCAGTAAACAGGCTAAGCAGCTTGTGCTATCGGGCCTCTGCCTTTGGTGAATACGTGCCTTGTGACTGCCGGTTTGCTTCAAAAAAGCAACAGTGTTTGTTATATTTATTGCTCATTGATTGTTCATTTATGCGGCAATAAAACAAGAAGATGCACCGCAACTCAGGATAAATAAATGCTTGATTACCGCTTCCCGACAGCTTTGCAAATGGTTCTGAGCGTAGCGATGGCGGAGCAAATGGGAAAACGCTCTACCAGCGCGATTCTGGCCTACGGGCTGGAAGCGAATCCCAGTTTCATACGAAAATTGATGGTCCCGCTGACCCGTGATGGCATTATCGTCTCCACGCTGGGCCGTACCGGCTCGATTCATCTGGGCCGTCCGGCTGCGGAAATTACCCTCAAGGATATCTATGTCTCCGTCATTGAGGATAAAAAAATCTGGGCTGCGCGTCCCGACGTCGCTCCGCGCTGTCTGGTCAGTGCTAACCTCTGCTGGTACTTTAAATCGATAGCCGATGAAGCCGAGCAGGCGTCACTGGATGTGCTGGCAAAACGCACCGTCGCCGATGCGCTGAATGAGCTGAAAAAGCGCGATACCAGTAACTGCACCGCCGTGCCGGAACCGGAACCCGAAGAGATTGACGATCTCTGCAAAAAAAGCCGCTGATGAGCGGCTTTTTTTATGCCAGTAAATAGTGATGCCTGCCTCAAAAACACTTAAAGCTGATAGCTCTCTGCCTGACACCGTTCTTCACGATCAATAATTTAAGATTATGAAAATTATAAAATATTATTTTTACCCGTCATCCGAAATCATTTATGAATAGTTTTATGTCAATATGTTTTCTGACTTTGGTTGGATCTGAAACCTGAAAGATCGATACAATCCGGCTGTGTATCTAATGGTCAAATGAGGTTTCATTATGGATGATGGCATAAAAATCATGATGTCCCCGGTTCAGCTCACCGCTGTTATTTCGGATAAAACGGTAACTGAAGGAGAAACGCTCAGTAACCGATTGTATGGTGGGCTGAATCTTGCATTAGGAACGCTGGAATTAACCGGAGCAACCGCGCTGTGTATCGCGCCAGATCCATCTGGATTGACAAAAGCGGCATGTGTTGTTGTTGGTGCATACAGCCTTGATACTATTAATGCGGCTGCTAATCAGATACTGACTGGCAGAAATACGCGTACAGCAACTTTCCAGGTTGCATCAGCGACGGCTCAAAAGCTTGGCGCTGATGATAAGACTGCAATGAATATAGGTTTAACTGTAGATATTTCTGTACCTATGGCGTTTGCGTTTGCTGCCGGCGCAGCACGCGTCGCCTCTGTCCGATTCGGTAAGTTAAAGCTGGCGGAGCATGAAGCCGTCAGAGGTATTAAGGCTGGCGGACATACTATCGCTAAGCATGTAAACATTCCTGAAGCAGATTTACTCGCACGTCTTGCACGAAGTCCAAAGACACCTCTTGCGAGCTCGTTTGTTAATATAGAGCAAGCAGAACGATTCATCAGCGCTGGCTTGAAAGCGAACCGCTGGAAGATCATGTATTGGGCTGCAGCCAAAAGCGAAAGCATACTGGAATTAACCTGGCAGGCCCGGACCGTAGTCGGTTATGGTTTCAGGCAGAGTAGTACAACCCGTCTGGAAGCTTATGCTGTCAGGATTGTTTTGCACCGTAAAATGTTTAACGGCAAACCCTATTATCTTCTGACTGCATATCCGTCCTTTTGAGGCTATCAATGAATACAAGCTGTAAAAATATTGGAACCCTCATTCGGGTGTTTTTTGGTCAGGATTATGATTTGTTTGGGGAAACGGTCGAAGAAGTGCTGGACAGTTATTTAGAAACTGAGAACCCAAAAACAGCGGAAAAAGTATGTCTGGAGGCAGAGTATTTGCTGTCGCTGAATGAACAATCACTTACTGAGACTTTTGAATCCATCAGCCAGGGAGAGTTCAATCCTGAACCCTGGGGAGAAACCGAACGAAGCTTCCTGGAAAAGATAAAAAATTATCTGAGTGCAAGACTTCAACGTTAAAGGTAAACGGCGTTTCATGACGTTAACCGGAGCTTTTGCCTGGTATCAGGGCAGCGTTGATTCGTGTGGCAGTGCTGCACTGGTCTGTGAATGACGGACAAAAAAAGGGGCGATCATCCGATCGCCCCTTTTAACGTTGAGGGTTTACGCCGTCACGGTTTCGGCATCTCCTGACCGGCGCGTCACCAGCTTACGCAGTGCGACGTAGAACACCGGCGTCAGGAACAGGCCGAACAGCGTCACGCCGAGCATCCCGGAGAAGACGGTAATACCGGTCACGCCGCGCACCTCTGCGCCCGCGCCTTCACCCAGAATCAGCGGCACCGTACCGGCGATAAAGGCGATGGAGGTCATCACAATCGGACGCAGACGCAGACGACAGGCTTCCAGCGCCGCCTCTACAATGCCTTTGCCCTGAATCTCCAGCTCGCGCGCAAACTCGACAATCAGTATCGCGTTCTTACAGGCCAGCCCCATCAGCACCACCAGTCCGACCTGAACAAACACGTTGTTATCTCCACCGGTCAGCCAGACGCCAAACAGGGCAGAGAGCAGGGTCATCGGCACAATCAGAATCACCGCCAGCGGCAGCGTCCAGCTCTCATAGAGCGCGGCCAGCACCAGGAAGGCCAGCAGCACCGCCATCGGGAAGACAATCAGTGCGGTATTGCCCTGCGTTGACTGCTGATAACTCAGGTCGGTCCACTCGATGTTCATGCCGTTAGGTAACAGCTGACCGGACATCGTTTCCAGCTGACGCATCGCCTGCGCTGAAGAGAGCACGCGCGGATCGGCATCGCCAATCAGATCGGCCGCCGGGTAGCCGTTGTAGCGGATCACCGGATCGGGGCCGTAGGTGGTGGTGATGTTGACCATGCTGCCAATCGGCACCATCTCTCCGCGGTCGTTGCGGGTGCGCAGGTTAGCGATATCCTCGACGCTGTCGCGGAATTCGCCGTCGGCCTGCGCCATCACCCGCCAGGTGCGACCAAAGCGGTTAAAGTCATTCACGTAAGAGGAGCCGAGATAGGTCTGCAGCGTGCTGAACAGCGCCGTCAGTGACACCCCCTGCGCTTTGGCTTTATCCCGATCCACCTGCACATCCAGCTGTGGCACATTGGCCTGATAGGAGGAGATAGGGAAGTGCATCCCCGGCGTCTGCATGATGCTGCCCGACAGCGTATTAATCGCCGTCTGCAACGCACCGTAACCCAGACCCGCGCGGTCCTGCACATAGAGCGAATAGCCTGAGCCCTGACCCAGCCCCAGAATCGGCGGTGGCATAATCGAGAAGCCAAAGCCCTGCTGGATTTGGGCAATCTTCGCATTGATCTCCGCGTTAATCTCCGCCGCGGTGTGCTTACGCTCGCTGAACGGTTTCAGGCCGAAGAACACCGTGCCGCTGTTAGGCGTATTGGTGAACTGCAGGGCATTCAGGCCGGGGAACGCCACCGCATAGGCGACGCCTTCGGTCTGCATCCCGATTTCGCTCATCTTACGGATCACTTCATCGGTGCGCGCCAGCGAGGAGCCTTCCGGCATCTTTACGCCACCAATCAGGTAGAGCTTATCCTGAGTCGGAATAAAGCCGCCCGGCACGGTGTGGAACATAAATCCGGCACCGGCCAGCAGCAGCAGGTAAACCGCGAACACCGCGCCACGCCGACGCAGCGTTCGGCCAACCAGCGACTCATAGCCATGTGCGCTGCGCTGGAAGAAGCGGTTGAAGGGCCGGAACAGCCAGCCAAACAGCGCATCAATAATCCGCGTCAGCCGGTCTTTCGGCGCGTGGTGATCTTTCAGCAGCATCGCCGCCAGCGCCGGAGAGAGCGTCAGGGAGTTAATGGCGGAGATGACCGTGGAGATCGCGATGGTGGTAGCGAACTGCTTATAGAACTGTCCGGTCACGCCGGAGAGGAACGCCATCGGCACAAATACGGCACAGAGCACCAGCGCAATGGCGATAATCGGGCCGGAGACCTCACGCATCGCCTGATGGGCTGCCGCGCGCGGCGACAGGCCCATCTCGATGTTACGCTCAACGTTCTCCACCACCACAATGGCGTCATCCACCACGATCCCGATCGCCAGCACCAGCCCGAACAGGCTCAGGGTATTGAGCGAGAAGCCGAGCAGATAGAGCACGCTGAATGTTCCGACCACCGACACCGGCACCGCCAGCAGGGGAATGATGGAGGCGCGCCAGGTCTGCAGGAACAGAATGACGACCAGCACCACCAGGATCACCGCTTCCAGCAGGGTCTGCACCACCGCTTTGATCGAGTCACGAACAAACACCGTCGGATCGTAAGGAGCCGCCCATTTCACATCATTGGGGAAACGGGTTGCCAGCTCATCCATTTTGGCGCGCACCGCATTGGAGAGATCGATGGCGTTGGCACCCGGAGCCTGGAAGATACCGATACCGACCGCATCTTTGTTGTTCAGCTGTGAGCGCAGGGCGTAACTGCCGGACCCCATCTCAATACGCGCCACATCACGCAGGCGCACCAGCGAACCATCTTCTGAGGTTTTCAGGATAATGTCGCCAAACTGCTGTTCGCTCTCCAGCCGTCCCTGCGTGTTGATCGACAGCAGAAAATCGCTCTGCTTTTTCAGCGGCTCGGCGCCGAGCTGACCGGCAGAAACCTGCACGTTCTGCTCCTGCATCGCGGTCACTACGTCTGAGGCGGTTAAGCCACGCGCCGCCACCTTGTTCGGGTCCAGCCAGACGCGCATCGCATATTCGCCCGCGCCAAAGATCTGGATCTGACCGACGCCCGGCAGACGCGCTAGCTCATCTTTCACCTTCAGGGTGGCGTAGTTACGCAGGTAGAGTGAATCGTAGGTATTGTTGGGTGAAAACATGTGGACGACCAGCGTCAGGGTCGGCGACATCTTCTGGGTGGTGACACCCAGACGACGCACATCTTCCGGCAGACGCGCTTCAGCCTGCGCGACGCGGTTCTGCACCTGAACCTGCGCCTGATCGGGATCGGTGCCGGGACGGAAGGTGACGGTCGTCACCAGCACGCCGTCAGAACCGGCCACAGATTTCATGTACATCATGTTTTCGACACCGTTGATCGCCTCTTCCAGCGGCGTCGCCACGGAATCTGCAATCACTTTCGGGTTAGCGCCGGGATACTCGGCGCGCACCTGCACGCTGGGTGGCACCACGTCGGGATATTCGCTGATCGGCAGCAGCGGGATAGCAATCACCCCGGTCACGAAGATCAGGATTGACAGCACCGCCGCAAAAATAGGCCGGTCGATAAAAAAGCGGGAAAAGTCCATAGCGGCCTCGAATTAGTGAGCGGCTGCCGCACGCATGGCGACCTGCTGAGCAGTGACCGGCATGCCGGGCATAAACACTTTCTGCAGTCCGGCGACGATCACCCGGTCGCCCGATTGCAGACCCGATTTGACGATGCGCAGACCTTCCACCATCGCGCCGGGCTGAATATCGCGCCGCTGAGCTTTGCCTTCCCCATCCACCACGTAGACATATTTGCGATCCTGGTCGGTCAGCACCGCCTTATCATCGATCAGCATGGCCTCGAACTGTGCGCTGCCTGGCAGACGCACGCGGGCAAACAGACCGGGCGTAAACTGACGCGCCTGATTGTCGAGCAGGGCGCGCATACGAATGGTGCCGGTGCTGGCGGTCAGCTGGTTATCCAGGAAATCGACCTTGCCCTGATGCGGAAAACCCTGATCGCCGACCAGCGCAATCTCAACCGGCAGCGCATGACGCTGCTGGCCCTGACGCGCCATCGCCTGATAGTGCAGGAAGGTGTTTTCATCGACGTCGAAATAGACATACATCTGCTGCTGCGACACCAGCGTGGTCAATACACTGGCGCTGTCACCGGCGGTCACCAGATTGCCGGGGGTAATCATGGCGCGGCTGGCGCGACCGTCAATCGGCGCAGTGACGCGGGTAAAGTCCAGGTTCAGCTGCGCCATATCGACGGCGGCTTCGGCGGCCAGTACATCCGCCTGCGCCTGACTGGCGGCAGCGCGACGCTGTTCCCACACCTCACGCGAAATCGCCTGGGTGCCAATCAGCTTCTCGCTGCGACCCGATTCGCTGCGCGCCAGACTCGCCTGGCTGCGCGCCCGGGCCAGCTCCGCCCGGGCCTGTTCCAGCGCCGCACGATAACTGCGGTCGTCGATGGTGAAGAGCACCTGACCTTTTTTAACCTCATCCCCTTCGTGATAGTTCACTGACTCGATGTAGCCAGAGACGCGCGGACGCAGCTGCACGCTCTGCACCGCTTCAACGCGACCATTAAAGTTGTCCCACTGGCTCACCGGCTTGATGAGCACCGGCGCGGCGCTTACTTCAGGCGGTGGCGGCGGGGCGTTCTGCGCCACGCCCTTATCGCAGCCGCTAAGCAGGCTGATAAATATGACCATCCCTGACAGGGTCAACCCCTGACGAACCCGGTTCGTAATCATTGTTGTTATTCCGCGATAAATAGAAAAGACGACCTGCAGGCCAATATTTGCAACTTTTAAGATTGCAATTAATCGCAGGGAGTGTAGGCTTGCGTCGCGGTCAACTGCAAGAATAACAGATACACTTTATGTGCGGTTTAGTACGGGGCGATGAAAGCCTGAGCAATCCGGGAAAAACCCTGAAAAAAGTGCGGCATTTAATGTACCAATAAAACTTGCATTAAATGGCATAGTCAGCCACCTTTAAGTGTAACTGCAACTGATACTAATACTTTTCGCTACAGCGACAGGAGAGACTGGAATGATGAGTGACGCCTTTATTCACGATTTAATCGACTGGATTGATAACAACATCGAAGCACGTCTGGATCTGGATACCGTTTCAGAGCGCGCGGGCTACTCCAAGTGGCACCTGCAGCGCATGTTCAAAGAGCACACCGGCTATCCACTGGGTGAGTACATCCGGGTGAAGAAGCTGAAAAAGTCTGCCGATCGCCTGACCAGCACCGATGAACCGATTCTGAACGTCGCAATTTCCCTGGGCTTTGACTCTCAGCAGTCTTTCAACCGCAGCTTTAAACGCCAGTATGGTGTGGCACCGGGTGCATGGCGTCGTCACAGCGGTGATTCGCACGCTGCATAACTTCGCCAGGGCCAGCCTGTCTGGCCCGCGCTTTCCTCCGGGCGCAAAACTGGTATCATCTGCATCCTGTCGTCACGGATGCCATCATGTCAAAAAAACTCTGGATTGGACTTTTCTTTGTCCTCGCGGCCTGCTTTTATGGCCTTAAACCTTATCTCAACACCGTTTCTGCGCCGGCTCAGGCCGATATCGCCACCCTGACCGATGCCCACACCGTGGCGCGCTGGGTGCTGCAGCATCAGCAGTTACCGGACTACTACCTGACCAAAAACGAAGCGCGGCAACGCGGCTGGAATCCGGCCAAAGGTAATCTGTGTGAGGTTCTGCCTGGCAGGGCCATCGGCGGTGACCGTTTTGCTAACCGCGAAAAGCGGCTGCCCCCGCGTGCGGGTCGCCAGTGGTATGAAGCGGATGTGAATTACCGCTGCGGACATCGCGACGCCGATCGTCTGGTCTACTCCTCTGACGGGCTGGTGTTTCTCTCCACCGATCACTACCGCAGCTTCAGACAGGTGCCCTGATGCTTGAACTGGACTTTGATCTGCGCGAACTCACCACGCGCGCGGCTTTTTATCGCGAGTTTGCCGGGCAGAGCGGTTGTCCGCCGACCTTTGGTCATAACCTGGATGCGTTGTGGGACTGGCTGACGGGCGGCATGGCGCTGCCTGCCACACTGCGGTTGCAGCATTACGCGGCGCATCAGGCTGATTTAGCGCCGGTGCTGGCGCTGCTGGAAGAAGCGGCGCAGTCGCTGGAAGGCGAACTGCACCTGATCGTGGAGTAAGCCGGCAACGGTTTTATTGCCGTCTCAGTCTCAGGTCGGCCGGGAGGCAGGGTGCAGTCGCACAGAGGCAAACTGCACCCGATTATCGGTTACGTGCGCAGCGGCTTCAGCAGCGCAATCAGCGCCTCGCGGGCCGCCAGCGGCAGATCCCCACCGCCGGTATAGCCGTTGTTCTCAACGATCACCTGATTCAGTCCCACCAGCCAGTCGTAGATGTAATAGGCGGTGTGATTCGCCGGTGCCGCAGAGAGTCGGGTCAGGCGCTGACCGGCACCGAAGCTGACGCTGGGAGCGGGCGGGCGCGAGAAAATCACCTGACCGCGGTTAACGCGGCTGGCGGGACGTTCTGATTCCGGGCGCTGTAAAAAGCCGAGCCAGGCCACAAAATCGCCCAGCACCGTCATCGCCCGCGTCACCTGCCGGTCGGCGCGGGATTCGTGCGTCACGCTTTGCGTGTCAGGTTCGTGCAGCGCCTGCTGCAGTTTCTGCGCAATATCGGTGCGGAACCCGGCGGTGATCAGCTCTTCTACCAGCCACTCCATCGTCGCCTTATCCACGTTAAGTAACGCCAGCAGGCTGCGGTTTTCCGGCAGCTGACGCAGGTGATCCAGCCACAGCAGCAGCACCTGGCGCGGAAACTGCTGGCTGCTGTGCAGGCTCTGACGCGGCTGAGCCGGTACGTCAGCGGGTGCGTCACTGAACAGGTCAAATTCAAACCCGATGCCGAACTGATTCTCCGGCGCCTGATGGGCCGGTTTGCTGCCCGGCAGGGTCGCCTGATTGAGCCACAGCTGACGCAGGGCTTCACGCGGCGGCTGCAGACGCTCCAGCAGCTCGCCATGCAGGCCGGTGCGATGCTGTAAACATTTCAGCAGCGTGTCGGCGATGTTCTGCTTGCGTGCCGCCTGTTCCGGGCTGGCACCCGCTTCGGTCCACGGCAGTAAACGCCGCTCTACGACGGTGTGCTGAATCTGCGCGAGCTGGGCCAGCAGCATGTCGCGGCGGGCGTCAGGCTGCATCTCATCCTGCAGCCAGCTCGCCATGCGATCGACGCCCGCGCGATCCAGGGCCAGCATGGAACCCCAGTGCTGACCGGGCTGTCCCATCTGCCGCTGCACCGCCTCATCCACATTAATCTGCTGATGACGGGCGTCGAAGGGGGTGATGGCCCAGATTAGGCGCGGTTTCTCTGCGGCCTCCTGAGCAGGCTGCTGGCGCTGCCATTCGCGCAGCGTTTCGCTGACCCGATCCGCATCCTGACGCTGGCTGGCCGCCGTGCAGACCAGCAGCAGATCGATCGCCTGTCGCGCGGCATAAAAGCCCGGCAGCAGGGCGCGTTTCTGTTCCAGCAGCTGTGCGCGCAGCGGGTCCTGCTGCTGCAGGCGCTGACGATCTTCCTGGGTCGCCACATCACTGGCGTGACCGGGCGCGGGCAGCTCCAGCATGTCAGCGTCATCATAGAGCGCGGTGCGCGGGGTGGAGCTCAGCGGCACCAGCACTTCCAGCGTCAGCAGAGCCAGCAGGCCCAGCGGGACGCGCTGGGCCTTGCCGATGCGGTTGCCGTTCAGCGGGCAGACTTCCACCGGCTGCTGCTGATCCTGTTCGCTGGCTGGAACAATCAGCTGTCCGGCAGGCAGCAGGGCGTTATCGACCAGCAGGCTTAAGGGGGCGAGCACCCGGCTGCTGTTACGCAGCTGATGGCGCAGATGCAGCAGCGTGCGCAGCATCTCGCTCAGCGCCGGTTCAGCGGGCCAGAGCAGGGAGAACAGCTGCACCCGGTCGTCGACGCTCAGCCAGGGCGCCAGCTCGACCGCCTGTGGCCAGAAGTGGCGATCCAGGCGCGCATCGTAGTGCGGACGGCGACGGCACCAGGACCAGAGCGTGACCAGCGCATCACTGTCCAGACCGGCCAGTGGCGAGGCGAGGCGATGGCGCTGCAGACGCTGCAGCCCGCTGTCGATCTGCGCCACGTCGGGTGTGCCTGCAGCGGAACAGGCGAGCATCAGACGGATAACTTCCGCGTCATTCAGCAGGGTCAGTTCAACCGGCCACTCAGTCGAGAGCGGCTCGCGCTGATGGCTGAAGCGGGTGGCGGTGGCAAAATCCAGGTTGCCGGGATTGACATGCTGGAACCAGTAGAGCTGTTTGTCGCCCATGCGGGTCACCAGCTGGCCCTGTGCATCGGCCACCATCTCGTTAAGCAGCCAGGCTTTGCCGGCCTGCGACTGACCAAACAGGGCCAGCGTCACCGGACGGGCGACCTGCTGTGCCAGCGCCTGGGTCTGCACGCGAGCCTGACGCAGTTGCAGCGTCAGCGTTTCCGCCTCCAGCGCCAGACGCGGCGACTGCTCACGGCTGTTCTCAATCCATTCCAGACTGTTGTTCAGGGCGTCCTGTAACAGGCCCAGACGTTTTGCCAGCGTCTGAGGCTGGCGGGGTTTCAGGGCTTTCATCGTTTACACACGCTCCCGCTGTCAATCCAGTATTGCGCATTGGCGTTGCCGGTCGCCGACAGGGTATTCAGCTTCAGACTCAACTGCTCCAGCGGCACTCGGGTGCCATCATCCAGCTGCGCATCGCTTAGCACCAGGTTTTCCGGGCCGGACGCACCGGGGCCGGCTTTGACCGCCAGGCGGATGCGCAGCACGCTTTCGCCCGCCACTTTACGCGCCAGCGTCGGGTCGTTCAGCGTCAGGCTGTAAAGCGGTGAGGCGGGCCAGCGGTCGTTATCGAGCTGGCGGAAGCCCAGACAGACGTTACCCCGGATACGGAAACTGCGTTTCCGGTCCAGCGCAAAGCCGGGATCGTCGAGGTCAATGTCGCTGTAGCAGAGATTCTCATCCGTCAGGGCCTGGTTTTCATCCAGCATACCCAGATAGCGGATGGTCGAGTAAGGTTCAAAATCGCCCGCGCGGAACCAGAAGCTGCTGAGGCGCAGATCCAGCGCCAGCAGGCAGAGCATCGCGCCGACGGCGGCGGTCGATTTCGGGTTGTCGATGCGGCCGTGCTTGTTAAACGGATACCAGTCGCTGGTGTGATAGCCTTCCAGTGACAGAATGCGGCTGCCCGGCAGCGGCTGCAGATGGCGCACCAGCGCCTGAATGCCAGGGAAGCGTGACGGACGCCCGGTCAGCAGCAGCACATCGCACTGGTAGAGCGAGACCACCTCACACATGGAGCGCAGCGCCGGGATGATGGCCATCCGGTGCTGCATAAACTCGCCGTGCAGCTGCGCGAGGCTCACGACCAGCGGCACCTGCAGCAGATCAAAGCGGCTGTTGCCGCCCAGCTCGCGCTGGATCTCGCCGTTGACAAAGGCGAGCACCGCCTCGCCAGGCGTCTGCTCAACCAGTTCGCCGAACAGGGCGTTGATTTCTGCGTGACTCTCCAGTGGATCCCAGTTCTCATAGCGTTCCAGCACCGCCTGCGCCAGCGGAATAAACAGCTGCAGCGTAACCTGCTGACGCAGCGTGGCCTGACCGTCCATGCGGCTGTCGTGACCAAACAGCTTGTTCATCAGCGGTTCCGCCAGCGTCAGGCCCGCTTTCTGCAGGTGCTGCTGCAGCGCCGGTAAGATCCACAGCTGAATCACATCCAGCAGGATGTCATCGCCCGCCACCTTAAAGCCTTCGCGAAACAGCAGGCGCGGCGTGATTTTAACGTTGTTGCCCTGACCATCATCCAGACGATACTGGGTAATCGCCAGGTCGGTGGTGCCGCCGCCGATGTCAATCGAGGCGATGCGCAGGCTTTTACCTGGCAGTTCGCCCTCATCGCGCGGCCGATCCGGACGCGCCATGCTGCTGAAAAAGTCTTCAGCGCGACCGGCAAAGTTGACCTGCGTCTCATTGAACAGCCAGACCATCTGTCCACAGGTGGCTTCATCCCACTCCATCTGCACATCCGGCAGCGGTTTCGGGTTCTGACGCGAGACGGCCGGCGCCAGGTCATCCTCATCCGCGAGCCAGCCTTCGGCTTTCCAGACCAGCGCCAGCGCCTCCTGCATCCGGCGACGGAAGATTTCACGCTCCGGCTTGGGCATCGCGGACGGCAGCGTCAGGATCACATGGCGCAGCTGACGCGGCGCGTGACTCTGCGGCATACGCTGACGCTGAGCCGCGCTATTCATCTGCATCAGCGCCTGAGCCAGCAGCTCACAGAGCATAAAGGTCATCAGCGAACTGCGGCTGTAGTGCGGTGAAAAGACCGGCAGACGATCGTCCGGCGCCAGCGTCGACAGCGGCTGGCCTTCATCATTCAGCAGCGTGGTAAAGGGGGCACCATAAGCCAGCGGTTCGGCCTGCTCGCCCGGCGTGTTAAAGCGCCAGCCCGGCTGATAGCGTGCCTCATCCCACAGATAACGGCGCGGGCTGGAGAGGCCGGTGCTGCCCTCCAGTCCCGCACGCTGCAGGGCCAGACGGCTCGCCTCACGACCGACACGCGTCAGTGACGGCCACATAAACGCCTGTTCGCGCCCGCTCTCCAGCGAAAAGTTCGCTTTACCAAAGCGGGTTTCGGCAAATTCCAGACGGCTGTCAAACAGCTCGTTGTAAACCTGATGCGGCTGAGAGAGGTCGCGCAGCTGCAATTCATAGGTCTGCTTCAGGCCGTTGCTCTCTTCCGGGTGATCTTCCACCAGGATGCCGCAGGTGTGGGAGTTGCCCACATCAAGGATGATATCGACGTTGACCGCTGGGGTCTGCAGTGTGGTGGCCTGAATGTGGATCTCGCTGAGGTCGAGCTGCTGGCCCAGCAGCTCCAGCAGATTCAGATAGTGCGCCTGATACTCAAATTCACGCAGCGCTTGTTTGATCGCCTGCTCGCGGCGGTCGCTGACGCGGTCGGTAAAGGATTCGCGCAGCCAGCCATCGACCCAGGTCAGATCGAGAAAGTCGCCCAGCTCGTAGTTGTGCCAGGCGAGGGCAAAGGTGACCCCATTCTGCGCATCCGCCGGGGTAAGGCCCAGTTGCTCGCCGCCATCCTCTTCCGCCACGCAGCGGGTATCAAAGGCAAGGGTAACGCGATGGGTATTGCCCGCTGCGTCCGGTGCGGGCAGGGCAACCAGACGCATGCGCGCCCAGTTTTCAGGGCCACCGATAAAACGACGTCCGCTGGCACAGCGCAGCATGGGCAGCGGCAGCCAGCAGGCTGACAGCAGCGTCAGGGAGTCCGCCAGCGCGATATCGGATTCCGGGCGCACCACTTCGGCAGCGCCGCCATCTTCCGGATAGAGCAGGAACTTTCCGCTGTTGCCATCGACGTTCAGGCGCAGCAGCGGGCCGTTGGCCGTCTGGCGCACAAACTGACGGCGCGCCGGGGTATCTGAGAGTTGCAGGCCAAAATCCAGAAACTGCACGCCGCTGTTTTCAATCAGCGAAATTTTTTGTTTGTCATCGATCAGGGGAGCCAGCATCGTTATTTACTCTCACGCTTAATCGTCATCGGGAAGACCCGGTCTTCAGCAAACTGCGCTTCGCACTGCGCGGCGCCAATGCTGGCGTGGCAGACAAGCAGCGGCATACGGTAGCGCGAATTGTTCTGACACTTCGCGGTGTAACGGCTCTCAATCACCAGATTACCGGCGCTGGTCATGGCGGCGCTGACATCGGCTTTACAGCTGGTATTACCCTGAGTGACCTGCACGCTGCCTTTACCATTCTTAAACTGGAAACGCATCACGGGTGGCTTACCGGTTGGCGTCGGCATCTGGTTGATGGTGACCCGCCAGCGGCCATCGATTACCTGCACCTGCCCGTCACGCACCGCATCCGGCGTCACAATCAGATCGTCTGGCTTCGCCGGTACCGTCGGGGTCGCTTCACTGGCAAGGGTAGCAGACGCGGCAGCAGGCGGGGTCTCGGTGGTGCTGGCCGCTGACTGCGGCTGTGTGTCCGGGCGCGCTTCAGCCGTGGCCGTCACCGCTGGCGGGGTGAGGGTGGCCGGCGTCGTCACCGCGGGCACGCTGGCGGCCTCGGTCGGTGCAGCAGCCACCGGAGGCTGGCTCGCCGTGACTGCCGGCGTGGCGGGAGCAGGTACCGTCGCCGGGGTCGCCGCTGGCTTCGCCGTTGCCACCGGGGTGGACTCAGAGGGTTGACGATGCAGCAGCACCGCCACCATGACGGCGGCGGCAATCGCGACCGGTGGGAGCAGATACCAGACGCGGAAACGGCGACGCGCCGGGAGAGGCGCAACGGGCTGAGCGTCGACAGGCGCAGCAGGCTGGGGTTCCGGTTCAGGCAGGATCTCAGGTTCCGGAACCGGTGGCGGCGCGAGGATCTCCGGCTCTGCCACGACAGGCGCGGCAGGCAACACAGCCGGTGGCGGTTCAACCAGCGCCACCGGCAGATTCTCTTCCAGGGTGTCACGCAGGCAGGCCAGCGCGTCATCGCGGCTGCGCGCCTGTGCGTCGACAAAGCCCCAGAACGTGATCACCGGTTTGCCATCGACCAGATAAACATACTGCTGGTCGGGAAATTGCAGGGTTTTGCTCAGCAGCGCGCCAAACAGGCGCATAGACGGATTCTCTGCCGCGCGCGCGCGCGCACTGAGATCCTGCATATCCTGCTGGCAGGCGGTAAGGTGCTGCAGCGCCGCGCGACGCTCATGATCGCTCGCGCCCAGCCAGGATTTCACCCGGCCGCTGAAAGGGGCATACCAGTCGAGGCGGTCGCCCCGGTCGTTGGCCTGGGGAATGGCCAGGCAATCTGCCAGTGCGCTTTGACGGCGCAGGCGCAGGGTTTCACGAATTTGCAGTGCTGAGGCGTAGACCGGCTGGCCATTTTCACCTAATGCCAGAACTGCATCTAAATTACCGCTGCGCAGAAAAGTTTTTGCCACCTGTTGGGCCCTTATCGGTCGTTGTCTGAGGCAGAAAATCGCGTGTTATCGACGATTACGTTGATTTTACGCGGGGCAATGACAAATCAAACGGCAGAAAAGGGGCTAAATCCAGCGTTTTTTTCACTGGCTGGCGGAAAAACAACCGCCAGTTCAGTGAGATCAGAAGATTCAGGCGCGTCTGCGCACCAGCAGCAGATGGGCGACAATGCCGCCCACCAGGCCCCAGAAGGCCGGACCAATACCCAGAAGCGAGACGCCTGATGCGGTGATCAGAAAAGTGATCAGCGCGCTGTCGCGTTCAGCAGGCTGTTCGAGCGCGCGCTGCAGGCTGCCGCCCAGCGTGGCAAGCAGAGCCAGTCCCGCCAGCGCTTCAATCAGCACTCCAGGCAGGGCGCTGAACAGCACGGCGATCAACGCCCCGGACGCACCCGCCAGCAGATAGAAAATTCCCGCCAGCACCGCCGCGCGCCAGCGTTGCTGCGGATCGGGGTCGACCTCATCACTCATGCAGATCGCCGCGGTAATGGCCGCCACACAGACGGAAAAACCGCCAAACGGTGATAACAGCAGCGCCGTCAGGCCAGTCCAGCTCATCAGGGCAGACACCGGTGCACGATAACCGTGCGCCTGTAAGGTCGCGATACCGGGGGCGTTCTGCGACGCCATCGTAACCAGGAAATAGGGCACACCCATCCCCAGCAGGGTGGTCAGGGTAAAGTGCGGCATCACCGGTTCGGGCAGCATTACGCTTAAGGGCTGCGGCGGAAAGTGAATGGCGTGCTGCGCCAGCGCGACGGCGATACCGATCAGCAGGGTGACCAGAATGGCATAGCGGGCCAGCCAGCGGCGGGCCAGCAGCCAGGCGAGACACATGCTGCTGCAGAGCACAAAGTTGGTCTGCAAATCGGCAAAGGTCTGCAGCCCGAAGCGCAGCAGAATACCGGCCAGCATCGCCGCCGCCAGCGAAGCGGGAATGTGATTCATCAGTCGGGCAAACAGTCCGGTGACCCCGCACAGGACGATGAGAAGATTGGAGAACACAAAGACGCCCACCGCCTCGTTCAGCGAAATGCCATGAAAGCTGGTGGCCAGCAGCGCCGCGCCGGGTGTTGACCAGGCGGCCAGCACCGGCATGCGGTAGCGCAGCGACAATCCCAGCGAGGCGATCCCCATCGCGATGCCCAGTACGGAGAGCCAGCCGCCGATCTGCGCCGGTGTGGCGCCCGCCGCCTGAAACATCTGATAAATAATGGCGCCGCTGCTGCTGTAGCCCACCAGCACGGCGACAAAGCCGGAAACCACCATCGGCAGGGTAAAACGGGGATGTTCCACTCTTTTCATCATCGCTCGCTCTCTCTCACCCTCAGCGAAGGTGAATCTGGGTTGTGCGTTATAGCGCACATGATTGCATGATACGCTATAACGCACAAGTGCTACACTGGCAGCATAACGTCAGCTCATTGACGAAAAATGCAGGAGAAAAAATGGCAGATTTTCAGCAACACCTGAGCGCCGCGCTCAGACAGTTGCGCCAGGCCAACGGCTGGAGCCTGACGCTCACGGCGGAGCGAACCGGCGTCAGTAAAGCGATGCTGGGGCAGATTGAGCGCGGCGAATCGAGTCCGACCGTGGCCACGCTGTGGAAGATCGCCACCGGTTTCAGCGTTCCCTTTTCCTTTTTTATCGACGGACGGGTGCTTCCCTCTGGCGCGGTCGCCGGGTTCAGCCAGGCCAACGCCGAGATGACGGTTCATCCGCTGCTGCCTTACGATCCGCAGCTGCGTTTTGATCTGCTGGCGGTTGAGCTGGCAGCGGGCGCGCAGAGCCAGTCGTCCCCCCATGAAACGGGCTGTGTCGAGCAGGTGGTGGTGATTGAGGGCGAGCTGCTGCTGGGCGTCGGTGATATCTGGCGACGACTGGTGGCGGGAGAGGCGTTTCAGTTCAGGGCGGATGTGACACACAGCTACCGTAATCCGCTGGCGACGCCACTGCGTTTTCACAGTCTGATCCACTATCTGCAGCGGCCGGACGTTACAAATTGATACCTGAGCAAACTACACAGTTTACCTTCGTATCTCTATACTTTCGCCTGGCTATGGAGACCGGCAATGAGCGATCTGACTGAATCAGCAGCCCTGCTGCGCATGCTGGTGGGTAAGCTGAGTCGCCGCCTGCGCGAATCGGCCCCACCCGGTGAGTTAACCTGGTCACAGGTGGCCGTACTGGGCCATCTGGTGCGGGACGGGGCGATGACGGTGACGCAGCTGGCCGCGGCGGAAGGCGTGCGCAGCCAGTCGATGGGCAGCACCGTTGCGGGGTTATTGGCGGCGGATCTGGTGACAGGGGAACCCGACCCGCACGATGGACGCAAGACCCGTTACCTGCCGACCGCGGCCAGCCTGGCGGTGATTGCTTCCAGCCGCGCGATGCGTGACGACTGGCTGGTACGGACGCTGGAGGCCCGGCTGACAGCGGCTGAACAGCAGCAACTGACCGATGTTCTCCCTTTACTGCAGCGACTCGCTGACCATTCACTTTAAGGATTTAATATGGCTGTAACCACACTTGATGCAAAAACGGCGCTGATTGTTATCGACCTGCAGCATGGCATTGTGGCGCTGCCACTGGTTCATGAGCCGCAGCCGGTGATCGAACGCTGTGCCGCGCTGGCGGCGGCATTCCGCCAGCATAATCTGCCGGTTGTGCTGGTTAACGTGGCCGGTGGTGCGCCAGGCCGCACTGAGCAGGCCCGTCACAGCGGTGAACTGCCTGCCGACTGGGCGACGCTGGTTCCGGCAATGACGCCGCAGCAGAATGACATCACCATCACCAAAAAGAGCTGGGGCGCGTTTCAGGCCACGGCGCTGCACGAGGAATTGCAGCAGCGCGGCATCACCCAGGTGGTGATCTGCGGGATCGCCACCAGTATCGGCGTGGAGTCCACGGCGCGACAGGCCTATGAGTCGGGTTACAACGTCACGCTGGCGACCGATGCGATGACCGATCTCAACATTGATACGCACAATAACAGCATCAAACTGATCTTCCCGCGCCTGGGTGAAACCGGCAGCTGTGAGGAGATTGTTGCGCTGCTGCCGCAGGCCTGATCTGACTGAGTATCAGGCAAAAAAAAGTCCTGCCACGGAGGGCAGGACAGGGATGGCTGCACGTCAACTCTTCAGTTAAAAGCTAAAACGGTAACCGGCATTAAGCTGGCGTTGATCAAAGCGCTGACCGGTCGTTAAATCGGCTTCCAGATAAAGATGATGTGCGGTGTCTATATCGGCACTGACTCCCAGTCCGTTGCGCAAGGCATTTCCGCTGAAATCCGCTTTCTCCGTTGAACCGTTCAGAGCATATTGCATGCTGGCTGAAAACTCGCGTTCCACGCCGGTTTTGAAATAGACATTGTAATTCGTGGCTCCACTTTTCTGACTGTATCCTGCCAGCGCGCCTGCCCGACCGTTAACGGAATGATAATCTTTAAACGCGATAATCAGACCGTTGCTGGTCCGGGTCTGAGACCCTTTCTGCCGGCCTGCGGTAATCTGAGCCTGAGGTTCGAGATAAAAGCCCTGGTCATCAGGAGAGAAGTGAAAACGCCTGCCCGCCTCAACGGAAAATGTGAATCCGTTTGATTTGGCCTGACCGGAAACCAGATTCTGCTGGCTATCTTTTACCGTAAACTGATTGCGGATGCGGTTGATCTTAACGACCTGATCGATGTAAAAACCGTTATCGGCGACCCAGGTCAGATAGCCCCCCACATGTTCTGATTTGGCCGTACCCTCGCCCCCGCGGTAGTGAGGTGAGGCGTGGGTGGTCCCCATAAACAGGCCGCCTGACACATTTATATCGTCGGCCAGGTGCTTATCTGCGCCAAACTGATAGCCGCTGTAGCCCATTTCAAAGTCACTCAGTCTGCCGCCTGAGAAGGTGTTCAGTTTACCGCCGAAGCCCCGCAGCCAGACATTCCCTTTCGCATTGTCCTGACGGATGTCGCCCAGGCGCTGAAGCAGGGTTTGCGTTTCGACATAGTTCATCAGGTAACTGATATGCAGGAAATTACCGCCTGCATCTGCCGTGGTGGTAATCGGAGGGGCTGGCGTCGGTGCCGGAGCTGGCGCGGGTGTTGGGGCAGGGGCTGGCTCTGGTGCCGGATCCGGAGCGGGTTCTGGTTCCGGTGCTGATGCGGCGCCGGAAGAGTAGAGTTCCCAGTTCGTGCCGGTTTTACGCACTGAGTAGAGATAGCCGCCCAGTTCAATATCTGATGCTGTGGTAAAATTTGCTATCCCGTCAGGAGTTTCTGCCACGGTTAATAACTCATGGCCTGTTGTCGCCAGACTGCCCTGATTAACAAATGACAATGTGAAGTCACCCTGGCTGCTGTTGGTGACAACCAGCTTATCGCCCCGGTTATTAACGCCATCACCTTCACCCACCGGATCAACACGCATATTGAAATTACCGCTACCTGACAGATCGGCAACGGTTAAGGTGGAATAGTCGGATGCAGAGATTGACCGGGTAAAATCAATCCGCCCCTTATTCATGTTTAACCGGTCTACATTTGAATTTGCGCTGACATACCAGTCACTCTTATCCAGTGTCGTATTCAGATACCCCTTATTCACACCGTCGCTGATGGCTGCGCCTTGCCAGACCGAACCGGGCTGCAGCGCTAAATCAACGAATCCGCCGCGGGAATAAACGGAACCCGTCATATTCAGTTTGCCGTCGATATTAACCACGCCCTGTGCATAACCTTCGTTATATTGCGTGGCGATGGCGAACTGATCTGCCGAAGCCATAGCGATATCGACATTACCGGTCAGATTGATCTCGCCGCCTGTCATTGCATAAAGCGCCGCTCTGGGAGTCACTGAACTACTGATGGAAACATTATTCGCCGAGATATGACCCGCGTTCAGCGCCCACAGCGCCATGTCGGCGCTGGTAATATCGGTCTCATCAAGCGTGACAAAGGAGCCAGACGTCTGGGCAGATGCGGCATAAGAACCGCCTGAATGAAGGCTGTTTCGCTGTTCTGCTGTTCCTTTGAAGTTAATGATTGCTGACGTGCCGCTGGCGACGATGCTGCCAGCCTGAGCAGACGTTACCTGACTGCCGGGACCAATATCAGCAACGCCATTCTGACGCACCTCAAGACCGATTGATCCGCTTCCTGTCGTATTAATGGTCAGATTATCAGCGGAGAGTTCGCCATAACTCCAGATGCCAAAGGCCTTCGCGCCACTTGTCGTGATGGTGCTTCCGGATCCCAGTGTTGCGAGCGAATCGGCCTGCAGATTGAGACCATAAGCATTATCGCCTGTCGTGGTGAGCGTCAGTTGATTTGCGGTCAGTGATGTGCGGCTGGATGATGCTCTCCCATTCAGGGTATGGACCCTGATAGCGTGGCTGCCAGTACCCTGAGTCGAAATGGTGCTGCCGCTTCCCAGATCCACGCGGGTGCCCGCATTGCTGACGCTGAGGCCTAAACCACTGTCTCCTGTCAGATTCACCGTAAGCGCTTCTGCTTTCAGCGATGACGCTCCCCGAATCAGGATGCCGGAAGCGGTAGCGGTTCCGGTCACATTGACAGTGGTTCCCGTCCCCAGATCGGCAGTAATATCCTGACCCGTAATATTAATGCCCAGGGCACTATTTCCACTGATATTGAGAGTAAGTCCTTCCGCAGACAGCTGGCTCTCATTCCCCCAGATGACTACACCGCGTGCATAATTATCGGCATCAGTAACGTTTATAACAGCGTGACGACCCAGATTAACAATTCCGGTCTGATTGTAGGGATTGACGACGCCATATAGCCCGCCTGAATAGGTGGCGTCTCCGGTCAGAATGTCGCCATCATTCAGGGTTATATTGGCCCCTGTCTGGCTTCCGATATTCTCACCCGCCACGTTACCGCTCATCATAAATCCTGTCAGTAACGCCAGCGGCGTTAAACGACTCATTATCTTATTCATCAGCAAAACATTCCCTGTGTGGCACGAAAAAATCAACGCGCACACAGAAAGATTAATTATTCAATGTGCGGCTAAGCAGATACGTTTGAGCTGATAATAATTTATCAGGGAAGGCAGATTCTATTTTTGATTTATCCCAAATGTGTCCCGGTTTCTATTATCAAAAGAGGGTTCTGGTTACATTAAGGTTACGGGGGTGGGTAAATAAGGGGCTTTTCTTATGAGTGCGGGCTTGTGTGGGTTATTAATCAACTAAGAACGTAACGGATATTATTAATTGGCAATGCAGGGTTGGGCGGTAATAAGTGGCTTTATAAAAGCCACTTATTAAATTAGTTAAATGCGTAACTCACCGTGAATCCAGCGCTGTAATTACGACCGGGCGCAGACTCGAAATAACGGCCATTACTCTCGTTCACAATCACCGACCCCACGTAATGCCGGTCAAACAGGTTATCGACCCGCCCAAACAGATCCAGCGTCCACGCGTCCAGTTTCCATTTATAGCCACTGTTCAGTGCGGCCACCGTGTAAGAGGGGGTGTTAACGCTGTTCTGATCTTCAGCGGCAATCTGGCTCAGGTAGCGCACTTCACTTCCCGCATAGAAACCCTCTTCCGGCAGGTAGCCCAGGCCTGCGTAGGCCATGTTGCGGGCAATGCCCGGAATACGGTTGCCGTCACAGCTGTCACTGCCGCAGGCGTTGCTGCGATAGCGCGCATCCAGCAGGGTGTAAGCCATCTTCAGCCGCCAGTCCCAGGCAAACTGCTGGTCCAGGCTCAGCTCAAGACCGCGACGGCGTGTCTGACCAGCGTTTTTATAGGTGGTACGACCGCCGCTGCTGGCATCTGCCACAATCTCATCGCGGGTGTCAGTCTGGAACAGCGCCGCGCTCAGCAGGCCATTGCCAATACGTTTTTTGGTGCCTGCCTCCAGCGTGTCGCTGGTGGCGGGTTTCAGTCCCAGGTTCAGGCCGGTCGCATTATCCGAACGATAGGAAAGCTCATTGATGGTCGGGGTTTCAAAGCCGCGCCCGGCAGAGATCCACACGTTCCAGCCGGGATCAACGGCATACTTCAGCGCCGCCGCGGGCAGCCACTTGTGATAGCGCGCATTCCCGCTGTCGTCGCCGTTGCCGGGACGAATGTAGAAGTCATTCGAGTCAAAGTTGACGGTGCTGAAGCGCACGCCCGCATCGAGCGAAAGCTTATCCGTCAGTTGCCAGGCAGTCTGCAGGTAGGGATCGAGCGTCCACATCAGGTTGCGCTCGTTGCGCCGCAGATTGCCCTGTTCGCCCAGGTGCGTAACGCCATCACTGACGGTGAAGTTCTCGTAGCCCTTACGGCGCTCGCTCATGGTTTCATAGTCGAGGCCACCGGTCAGCGCCACCGGAATGGAGAGCAGGGTATCGCGATGAGTCCAGCGGGTGTCTGCACCCTGATAATGGCGGGTCAGGGCGATCACGCCACCGGGATGGGAAGGTTTAAGCTGCACGGCGGCGGGAATCGACTGGAACTGGGTCGTTTCGCGCATGCCCGCATAGAGCATGAGGCTGAGGTCGTCATTTTCACTCATCTGGCGCTGATAGCGCAGACCGCCCTGGGTCTGATCGACCGTTTTGCGGGTGTTATAGAGCGAGACATTGTTCACCACCTGACGCGGATTGTCGCGCCACTGTGCCGCGGTCAGGCCGCCCGGGTCCTGTGCGTCGATGTGAACGCTGTTAAACAGCAGCGTCAGGGTACTGACATCATCAATGCGCACGCCGAGTCTGGCGTTTCCGAGGTTTTTCTGGGCGGAGCTGTGGTCGCGATAGCCGTGGGTGGTAAAGCGGGAGGCAGAAACGGTGTAGTTCACATCGCCGGCATGCGTGCCGTCACCGGTCGCGCCGCTGGCTTTGACACTGTTACGCCAGCTGCCATAACTGCCGTACCAGCTGCCGGCTTCCAGCGTCGCCGGCTGCTGCCCCTGCTGTGTTGTGACGTTGATGACCCCGCCTGACGCATTGCCATAGAGTGCAGAGAAGGGGCCGCGCAGCACTTCAACATGGTCAACCGAGCCGATATCAATATTTGAGGTCTGTGACTGCCCATCCGGCATGGTCGCCGGAATGCCATCCACATAAATGCGCAGGCCGCGCACGCCATAGGTGGAACGGGAGCCAAAGCCGCGCATCGAAATCTGCAGGTCCTGAGCGTAATTCTGCCGGTTCTGGATCTGCAGACCGGGCACGCTGCTGAGGTTTTCCGACAGGTTCACGCGCGGGGCGGCCTGGCGCATATCGTCGCCGCTGACCACGCTCAGAGCCGCGGGGGTATCGAGTTCGTTGAGGCCCTGTTCTGACGGTGCGGCGGTGACGACCAGGGTCGCGTCATTATCCGCCGCCAGCAGCGGCAGCGGCAGCATGGCGGGCAACATGACCAGCGTCATCTGACGCAGAGAAATTATTTTCATTATAAGTCGCCTGGAAAAGAGAAGAGGTATTGAACCAGATGGAACAATTGTCGCGTATGGTAAGGGTTTGCCCGGTTGGGGTACACCGTTTCGGGCTGGATTTTTTCTCTGTTTACCGCCAGGCTGAAACGCAACTTTACTGGTCACGGGCATCTACCGTTGTGGGGTGCCGTCAGATAACTCAAGGGAGTCAGCATGAAACAACCTGAAGTAGCGGTTCTGGGATTAGGCGCAATGGGGCACGCATTTGCCGCTAATCTGCTGAAGAAAGGCTTTACCGTGCACGGCTGGAATCGCACCCGCGCACGCGGCGAAGATTTGCTGGACGCGGGGTTGCAGCTGGCTGACTCGCCGGACGAGGCGGTGCGGCAGGCGGATGTCGTGATCGCCATGCTGGCGGACGGTGATACCACTGAGCAGGTGCTGCATCAGGTTAAGGAAGCCCTTAAACAGGGTGCAACGCTGTGCCAGATGGGCACCATCGGGGTGGAAAAAACGGACGCGCTGATCGCCTTTTTCGCAGAGGCCCGTCCCGATCTGCTGTTTATTGATGCGCCGGTTTCCGGCACCAAGGCACCGGCCGAAAACGCGCAGATTCTGGTGCTCGCCAGTGGCGATCAGAGCCGGGCGCAGGCGGCAGAAGCGGTGTTTGCCGCCATCGGTAAAGGTACGCAGTGGCTGGGCGAAGCGGGTAAAAGCAGCCGTATGAAGCTGGTGATCAACAGCTGGCTGATTGGCATGATGCAGAGCCTGGCTGAGAGTACCCAGCTGGCAGCGCAGTTCGGCTTCTCCACCGACGATCTCTGGCAGGTGCTGGAGGGCGGTCCGCTCGCGGCCCCTTATGCAAAAATGAAGCTGGAGATGATGGCCCGCGATGACTACACCCCGCAGATGCATCTGGTCTGGGCGCTGAAGGATGCCCGACTGGCGCTCGATGCCGCAGAAACGCCGCTGCCGGCGCTGGAGAATATTTCCCGGCTCTGGCAGCAGGCGGTTGATGAAGGACACGGTGAAGAGGATCTGGCGGTGATCTACCGCTATCTGAAGGCGCAATGAGCCAGCAGCCGGTTGACTTCAGCCATCGTCCGCTGGTGCCGCTGGCGCACGACTACCTGCACGGTGCCAGTGAGCCCTGGCACCACCATACCTGCGCACAGCTGATCCACACGCTGAGCGGCGTGGTGCGGGTGGAAACGGAGTATGGCAGCTGGATCGTGCCACCGAGCCGCGGCGTCTGGCTGCCCGCATTTACCCGTCATGCGTTGCAGATTACCGGCAGCGTCGCGGCGCGCACGCTGTTTATCGATCCGCTGGCACGCGCCGATCTGCCCGCCAGCTGTCAGGTGGTGCAGATTTCGCCGTTGCTGCGTGAGCTGATTGTTACCGCACTCGCGCTGCCGGTGCATTACGAAGCAGGCAGCCGGGCTGAGCGGGTAATGGAGTTGATTCTGGATGAAATTCGCGGCATGGATGTGCTGCCGTTTGCGCTGCCGACGCCACACAGCGCCCGGCTTCAGGCGCTGTGTGAGCGGATCCAGCAGACCCCCGGCGAAAACTGGACGCTACTGCGCGCCAGTACCCACCTGAACGTCTCGGGCCGGACGCTGGCCCGCCATTTTATGCGCGAAACCGGATTGCAGTTCAGCGACTGGGTGCGACGCGCCCGGCTGGCGATCGCCCTGACGCGACTGGCGCAGGGCGACGCGGTGCTGCGGGTGGCGCTGGAGCTGGGCTATGAAAGCCCCAGCGCCTTCAGTGCGATGTTTCGTCGTCTGCTGGGCGTGTCACCGACGGACTACTTTCCGCCGCCAGAAAGCAGCCCGCCGCGCTGAGCAGTGCCTGCAGGGCCGCACGGGTCGTGTCGTTGTCGATGCTCACACCCCAGGCCCGCACCCCACGCGCATCCACACAGCTGATATAGGCCACGGAACGGCTGTCACTGCGCCGCCCCAGCGTGTGTTCATGATAATCCTCAATGGTCAGATGAAGATCGAACGCACCCGCGAGGGCATTGACCGCCGCCGACAGCCAGCCATTGCCCCGGCCGGTGAGCGTCACGGGACGCTCCTGACAGCGGACGCTGGCGCGCATCTGCGTCTGTCCGGCGCTGTCGCTCTGGCTGTCAGCCTGCTCCAGGGTGATTGCCGGCTGCGTCACACCGTAGCGGCGGCAAAAGAGCTGCCACAGCGCGAAGTGCGTCATCTCGCCACCGTGCCGGTCTGTCTCCTGCTGCACACAACGGCTGAAATCCTGCTGCAGGGCACGCGGCAGCTGTAAACCGTGATTCTGTTCCAGCAGCCAGGCGGCTCCGCTTTTGCCTGACTGGCTGTTGACACGGATCACCGCCTCATAGCTGCAGCCGATGTCGGCCGGGTCAAGGGGCAGGTAGGGCATCTGCCACAGCGTCTCCTGCTGTTCGGCGCGAATGGCGAACCCTTTTTTGATCGCGTCCTGATGCGAACCGGAGAAGGCGGTGAAGACCAGCTCCCCCGCGTAGGGATGGCGGGGATGCACTGGCAACTGGTTGCAGCGGGTCACCACCTCAATTACCTCCTGCATTTTGCTGAAGTCGAGCTGCGGCGAAACGCCCTGCGTGTAGAGATTCAGCGCCAGCGTGACCAGATCGACATTGCCGGTGCGCTCGCCGTTGCCAAACAGGCAGCCTTCAACCCGGTCAGCGCCCGCGAGCAGAGCCAGCTCCGCGCAGGCGACGCCGGTGCCGCGATCGTTATGCGGATGGACGCTGATACAGACGGCATCGCGGCGGCTGAAGTGGCGGCAGAAATACTCGATCTGATCGGCATAGACATTCGGCGTATTCACCTCCACCGTGGCGGGCAGGTTGATGATCATCGGCCGCGTGACATCAGGCTGCCAGACATCCGCCACCGCCTCGCAAATCTCCAGAACGAACGCCGGTTCGGTGAAACAGAACGTCTCGGGTGAATATTGAAAGGTCCAGTGGGTTGCCGGCTGCGCCTCGCATCCGGCGCGGATCTGCCGCGCGCCTGCGGTGGCGAGGGCGATAATCTCCGCTTTGCTCTGTTTAAAAACCCGCTCGCGAAACAGCGGCGCAGTAGCGTTATAGAGATGCACAATGGCGCGCGGCACCCCATGCAGCGATTCGAAGGTGCGGGCGATCAGATCGGCACGCGCCTGCGTCAGCACCTGCAGCGTTACATCCTGCGGAATGCGCTGCTGTTCAATCAGATCGCGAACGAAATCAAAATCTGTCTGCGATGCTGAGGGAAAGGCGACCTCGATCTCCCGGAAACCGCAGCGCAGCAGCAGATCCCAGAAGGCCATCTTGCGCTCGCGATCCATCGGCTCTGCCAGCGCCTGATTGCCATCGCGCAGATCGGTAGAGAGCCAGCGCGGTGCCTGAGTGAGCTGGCGTGAAGGCCACTGACGATCGGGCAGCGACATCAGCGGGGCGGGACGGTATTTATCAGCGGGTTGCGTCAGCATAGGGTTCTCCTTGTTTTTTATCAGTCTGCCGCCAGCGCCTCTCCGCCGCGCGCGCAATGCTGACAACCTGATGCGCAAAAGTGACAACACCCTGCGTGCGCTCCGGTTTGATGAATCTGCCGGGCGGGGTTAGCATGATCGCCTGTTTCTCCGGGTGAACACTTATGCTGATTTTTGACGGTCACAACGACCTGCTGCTTAACCTCTGGCTGCATCATCGGGATGCGCCTGCGCAGGCGTTTTATCAGGGTATTGAACGGGGCCACCTCGATTTCCCGCGCATTCAGCAGGGCGGCTTTGGCGGCGGGCTGTTTGCGATTTTTGTGCCGCCACAGGAGTACATTGCCCGCACCGTGCCAGCCCGTGCCGGTGAACCCTGGCAACCGCTTGAGATCATGTGGCAGCAGTTGCAGATCCTGCAGCAACTGGCCGATGAATCAGGGGGGCGGGCGCGTCTCTGCCGCAGCGTGGAGGAGATTGCAGAGTGCCGGGCGGCGGGTGTGCTGGCGATGATGGCGCATATCGAAGGGGCCGATGCGCTGGATGAAGAGGGCGAACAGCTGCACGCTTTCTGGCAGGCGGGGGTGCGCAGCATCGGGCCGTTCTGGAATCTGCCTAACCGCTTTGGTCAGGGCGTCAGCGGCAGCTTCCCCGGCTCGCCCGATACCGGGCCGGGGCTGACCCCGGCCGGTGAACGGCTGATCCAGCAGGCCAGCGCACTCAATATGATGATCGACGTCTCTCACATGAATGAAAAGGCCTTCCAGGACACTGCCCGGATCGCCGCTGTGCCGCTGGTCGCCAGCCACTCTAACGCGCACGCCCTCTGCCCGCAGCCGCGCAATCTCACGGATGCGCAGCTGATGGCGATCCGCGACAGCGGGGGGCTGGTCGGCATCAACTTCGGCAACGCGTTTCTGCGGGCGGACGGTAAACGCGATGCCGACACGCCATTAACAGAAATTGTTAAGCATTGTGATCATCTGTTGAGGATAATGGGCAGCGACCATGTGGCCTTTGGCTCCGATTTCGACGGCATCACCCCGCCGGATGCGCTGGGGGATGTCAGCGGGATGCCGCGTCTGCTCGCGGCTTTCCGGGAAGCGGGCTATGATCAGACACTGACAGAGAAGCTGGCATGGGGAAACTGGCAGCGGGTTTTACATCTGACCGGGCTGTGATAACAATTTCCTTACGTCCGGACTTGATCCCGACGCGCCATTGGCGCACCATCTGCCTGGAAATTGTGACAGTGCTCTCATTTAATCACTGTCACGCTGATTCCAGGCAGCTAAATTACTGTTAATAAAGAGGATATAAATTATGTGGAAAAAACCAACCTTCGTTGATCTGCGTCTCGGTCTGGAAGTGACTCTCTACATCTCCAACCGTTAATCGTTATGCCCGCCTTCTGAGCGGGCATTTTTTCAACTTCTGGTTTTCCTCTATGTTTATCAAAATCCTCGGTTCGGCCGCGGGTGGCGGGTTTCCGCAGTGGAACTGCAACTGCGCCAACTGCCACGGCGTGCGAAACGGCACGATTCAGGCCAGCATGCGTACACAGTCGTCGATTATCCTCAGCGATAACGGCGAGGACTGGGTGCTGTGCAATGCCTCTCCCGATATCAGTCAACAGATCCTGCATACGCCCGAGCTGACCCGCAAAGGGGTACTGCGCGGCACCGCGATAGGTGCCATTATCCTGACCGACAGTCAGATCGATCACACCACCGGGCTGCTCAGCCTGCGTGAAGGCTGTCCGCATCAGGTATGGTGCACCCCTGAGGTGCATGCCGACCTCAGCACCGGCTTCCCCATTTTTCCGATGCTCAGCCACTGGAACGGCGGCTTACAGCACCGGCCCATTGCGCCACTGACGCCGTTCAGCGTTGATGTCTGTCGCGATCTGGTGTTTACCGCGATTCCGATCATCAGCAACGCGCCGCCATACTCGCCCTATCGCGATCGGCCGCTGCCGGGTCACAACGTGGCGCTGTTTATCGAAAACCGCGCCAGCGGCCAGACGCTGCTCTATGCACCCGGTCTGGGAGAGCCTGATGACGTCATTCTGCCGTGGCTGCACAAGGCAGACTGCCTGCTGATTGACGGCACCGTCTGGCAGGATGATGAGCTGCTCGCCACCGGCGTAGGCCACAACACCGGCAGGGCGATGGGCCATCTGGCACTGGCAGAAGAGCAGGGGCTGATGGCGCTGCTGGCGTCGCTGCCGGCAAAACGCAAAATTCTGATCCACATTAACAACACCAATCCGATCCTTAACGAGCAGTCACCCCAGCGTCAGTTTCTGACAGAGCAGGGCATCGAGGTGAGCTGGGACGGAATGGCGATCCACCTTCAGGGCTAAATCATGCAGATCACCGAAACGCTGTCGCCACAGGCTTTTGAACAGGCTCTGCGCGACAAGGGTGCGTACTACCACATTTATCACCCTTATCACATTGCGATGCACAACGGTCAGGCGACCCGCGAGCAGATTCAGGGCTGGGTGGCCAACCGCTTCTATTACCAGACCACCATTCCGCTGAAAGATGCGGCGATCATGGCGAACTGTCCCGATCCGGCTACCCGGCGCAAATGGGTGCAGCGCATCCTTGACCATGACGGCAGTAATGGCGAAGAGGGCGGCATCGAAGCCTGGCTGCGGCTGGGCGAGGCCGTCGGTCTGACGCGTGAGGAACTGCTGTCGGAGCAACACGTGCTGCCCGGCGTGCGTTTTGCGGTGGATGCCTATATCAACTTTGCCCGCCGCGCCAACTGGCAGGAGGCCGCGTGCAGTTCACTGACCGAGCTGTTCGCGCCGCAGATCCATCAGTCGCGGCTCGACAGCTGGCCGCAGCACTATCCATGGATTAAAGAAGAGGGCTACTTCTACTTCCGCAGCCGCCTGGGTCAGGCGAACCGCGATGTGGAACATGGCCTGGCGCTGGCGCTGGACTTTTTCACCACCGCAGAGAGCCAGAACCGCATGCTGGAAATTTTGCAGTTTAAGCTCGATATTTTATGGAGCATGCTGGATGCGATGACCATGGCTTACGAGCTGAAACGTCCGCCTTATCACACCGTCACTGACAAGGCGGCGTGGCACACCACCCGACTGGTATAACCGATGAATGAGAACTCGATTGCCGCGTTTCGTCGCGGCTACCGCATGCAGTGGGAAGCCGCCCAGGAGAGCCACGTCGTGCTCTATCCGGAAGGGATGGCGAAACTGAATGAAACCGCCGCCGCCATTCTTGAGCTGGTGGATGGCAAACAGGATATCGCCGCGATTATCGCGACGCTCGACAGCCGTTTCCCGGAAGCGGGCGGCGTGGGTGCAGACGTTTTAGAGTTCCTGCAGTCAGCCTATGAACAGAAGTGGATACAGTTCCGTGACCCCGCATAAACCTGGCGTAAATCCGCCGCTCTGGCTGCTGGCCGAGCTGACCTATCGCTGCCCGCTACAGTGTCCCTACTGCTCGAATCCGCTCGACTTTGCACAGCAGGAGAAGGAGCTGACGACGGCGCAGTGGATTGAGGTGTTTCGCCAGGCGCGCGCCATGGGCAGCGTGCAGCTCGGTTTTTCCGGCGGCGAGCCGCTGACCCGCAAAGATCTGCCGGAGCTGATTAAGGCCGCGCGCGATCTCGGCTTCTATACCAACCTCATTACTTCCGGCATCGGCCTGACAGAGAAAAAGCTGGATGCCTTCAGCGAGGCGGGTCTGGACCATATCCAGATCAGCTTCCAGGCGAGTGATGAAACCCTGAATGCCGCGCTGGCAGGCTCGAAAAAGGCGTTTCAGCAGAAGCTGGAGATGGCGAAGGCGGTGAAGGCCCACGGCTATCCGATGGTGCTCAACTTCGTGCTGCATCGCCACAACATCGATCAGATCGATAAAATTATCGACCTTTGTATTGAGCTGGAAGCGGATGATGTCGAGCTGGCGACCTGTCAGTTCTACGGCTGGGCGCAGCTGAACCGCGAAGGCCTGCTGCCTACCCGTGAGCAGATCGCGCAGGCGGAAGCGGTGGTAAACCGTTACCGTGAGCGCATGAGCGACAGCGGCAGCCTGACCAATCTGCTGTTTGTGACCCCTGACTATTACGAAGAGCGGCCCAAGCCCTGCATGGGCGGCTGGGGTGCCATCTTCCTCAGCGTCACGCCGGAAGGCACCGCGCTGCCGTGTCACAGTGCGCGCCAGCTGCCGGTGGAGTTTCCGTCGGTGCTGACGCAGAGTCTGGACGATATCTGGTACAACTCGTTCGGTTTTAACCGCTATCGCGGTTTCGACTGGATGCCAGAGCCGTGCCGCTCCTGTGACGAGAAAGAGAAAGACTTCGGCGGCTGTCGCTGCCAGGCGTATATGCTGACCGGCAACGCCGACAACACCGACCCGGTCTGCAGCAAATCACCGCATCACGGTAAAATCCTTGAGGCCCGCCGCGAGGCGGATTGCAGCGACATCAGGATTGGTCAGCTGCAGTTCCGCAACCGCAGTAACTCACAGCTAATCTACAAAACCCGGAACCTCTGATGATGACGCGTGGTCTGGCGATCAATGGCCTGACGATTGAGCTGGTGCATCACGCCGACGCCAGCCAGGCCGCGGCGCTGATTCAGGTGGCGGCAGGCAGCCACGACGAGCCTGACCGCTGGCCAGGCCTGGCGCATCTGCTTGAGCATTTGCTTTTCACCGGCAGCACCGGCTGGCCTGATGAGGGGCGGCTGATGAGCTGGATCCAGGCGCAGGGTGGCAGAGTTAACGCCACCACGCAGGCCCGCCGCAGCGCCTTCTTCTTTGAAGTTACGCCATCGCTGCTGGCTGACGGGCTGCTGCGATTGCAGGATATGATTGCCCATCCGCTGCTCGACAATCAGGCGATCGGGCAGGAAGTGGCAGTGATCGACGCAGAGTATCAGCTGTTACAGCGCCATCAGCCGACACGCACGGAGGCGGCATTGCTGCACGCCGCCACATCACCCCCCGCATTCCGTCGCTTCCAGGCAGGGAGTCGCGCCACCTTTGGCGATGATCTTCCCGCTCTGCAGCGGGCGCTGCGCCAGTTCCACCAGCGCTATTACGTTTCCGGCACTATGCGGCTCTGGCTGCAGGGACCGCAGACGCTGGATGAGCTGGAGCAGCTGGCGCGGGATTTTGCCGCCGGGCTGCCGTCCGGTCACGCGCAGCAGGATCTGTCGCCGCCCGGACTGACAGGTGAGGCTGTCTGGCAGCTGGCGGAGGGCGCACCCGCGGCGCTGTGGCGCAGCTGGCTGCTGGACAGTAGTGACGGTGTCACGTTATGGCGTGAGTTTCTGCTCGATGAAGCGCCCGGTTCACTGCTGGCGACGCTGCGCGAGCGGAAGCTGGCGGAGGCGCTGGATCTGCAATGGATCTATCAGGCCGATGACGCGCACTGGCTGGCCCTGAAGGTGGAGACCGACCAGCCTGAGCTGACAGACAGCATGATCGATGACTATCTGGCTGCGCTGCGCCAGACCACTGAATCGCAGCATCAGCACTATCAGCGGCTGGCACAGCAGCGTTTTGCCGCGCTCGCGCCGCTGGATCAGTTACGCCAGCGCGCCTTCGGCTTTGCGCCGGATGAGGCAGAGTCTGCGTTGCCGCTGCTGCTGGCGTCGCTCTGCCGCGCGCCGCAAAGCTGGCTGATCTGCTCGCCGCAACCGGCGGCGGTGAATCTGGTCACGCAGGGATTCAGCCTGCCGCTCTCCCCACGGAATGCGTTTCCCCGCACGAAGCCATCCCCGGCCTCATTTACCTTTTATCCGCTCAGCAGCGTCGCCACCGCTGAACCGTTGCCTGCCACAGCGGTAGACTTACCCCATCATCAGCCTGACGACGGGGACGCTACGCTGATCCTGCGCCCGGAATTCTGGACAACTTTTACGCCGGAGAGGGGCCTGGCGCTGGAAAAACGGCTGCGTCCGCTGTTTGCCGCGCTGCGCCATCAGGGCGGTCATGGGCGCTGGCAGGAAGTGGAGGGGGTGTGGCAACTGACGCTGCAGCTGCCGCCGGATGCGGCGGTGGCCGACAGGGCGCTCAGCCTGATTGTGCCTGCTCTCACGCCGCCTGCCGAATCCGGGCCGACTCCGCCTGTGGAGAGCATCGCCATTCGTGCGCTGCTGCAGCAGTTACCCTATGAGCTGGCGGTAAACGTTGCGCCCGGCAGCTGGCGGGCGGCACTGAAAGGGGGCAACGCGGCGCTGCACGCCCTGATTGCCCGGCGGCTGAGTGCGCTGTCGCTGCCGGTCAACCCGGCCGCGCCGCCGACGCGCATGACGCCCCGGACCGGTCTGACGCGTCTGCCCCATGCCAGCACCGATAATGCGCTGCTGCTCTTTATCCCGCTGCAGCAGAGTGAACAGCTGGCTGCGCTGCGGGCGCTGGCCCTGATCTACGAGCCGCGCTTTTTCCAGCGCTATCGGGTCGAACAGCCGGTGGGCTACGTGGTCAGCAGCCGCTATCTGCGCTGCGCCGACGAAGACGGAGTACTGTTTGCGCTGCAGTCACCCGACTACAGCGCGCTCTCCCTGCTGCGCTACTGCCGCAACTTCCTGCGCTCGCTGACGCCGACGCTGGGCGAGTGCGATCTGGTGGCACTGAAAACCCGCCTGCTCAGCAGAGAAAGCGATCAGCCGCTGGCACGGCTGCGTCAGGAGAATGGCCTGGCCGAACCCGATGCGGCGCAGATCCAGGCGCTGGATCTCAGGGATCTGCAGCAGCTGCATCGCACGCTGATGCAGGATCGCCGCCGCTGGCGGGTGCTGTTCACAGACGGAGAACGGACACAGGCCTGGCAGAGAGTTGCTGAATTTATTTGAAAATTACCGACAAATCTCTTCACTGTCTAAAACGGGAAATTTGCACCACACTTAGTGCACTTTTGTCCGCATAAGGAATTGACCGTGAAGAACTTCAAACGTATTGCACTGCCCCTGTTAGCCGCTGCGACCCTGTATGCTCCCCTGTCCCAGGCTGAGGCGATGCACTACCAGCTGAACCCTGAGCATACGTCCGTTATCGTTGCCTGGAACCACTTCGGCTTCTCCAACCCGACCGCGGATATCCCGGATGCCACCGGTACGCTGGTGTTTGACAAAGATCATCCGGAAGCTTCACGCGTTGACGTGACCCTGCCGGTCAGCAAAATCGACAGCCACGTTGCAGCACTGACGAAAGAATTCAAAGGCGCGGACTATTTCGATACCGCGAAATACCCGACGGCCACCTTCCACAGCACTAAAGTGGTCGCGAAAGGCGACAACAAATTTGATGTTGAAGGTAACCTGACCCTGAAAGGGATCACCAAACCGGTTACGCTGCACGCTACGCTGAACAAGCAGGGCGAGCATCCGATGGTGAAGAAGCAGGCGATTGGTTTTGATGCCACCGGCACCATCAAACGTTCTGACTTCAAACTGGATAAATATGTGCCAGCGGTCAGCGACGAGGTCACCCTGACTCTGTCTACCGAAGCCTACGCGAAATAACAGGCTGGCGGCGCAGCCCGTGCGGCTGCGCCACGTTTCTCACGCTGTCAGCCAGCCCTGCAGGCTCTCCAGCGTGACAGAAGCCCCGCCACAGACGATAACCAGCACCTTCTCTTCCGGCTTAAAGCTAATCTTCCCGTCATAGAGCATCGACAGCGACACGCCACAGGCAGGTTCTGTCAGAACACGATGATCGTCCAGAAAGCGGCGACAGGCGTTCACGGCTTCATCATCGGTCACCACCATTCCCCGGACGTCTGAACGGCGCGCCACCGTAAACGCATTTTCACACACCTGACTGGCCGCCAGCGTCGTGGCAATGCCACTGACGCTCTCCAGCGTGACCCGCTCGCCCGTCTTCAGCGCGGCGTTAAGGGAGGCGGTTCCCTCTGTTTCCACCGCATAAACCGGAATATGGCCGAGCTGATGTTTTTCCAGTCCCTGCATCACGCCGGAGAGCAGGCTGCCACCGCCTGTCGACAGGATGACGGCATCCGGACGCAGCCCTTCGTCGATCACTTCATCCACCAGCGTACTGATGCCGTCCCACAGCAGCGGGTTGTCAAAGGGGTGAATATAGATATTCTCCGCTGTCGCCAGCGACAGGGCATATGCATTCGCTTCACTCCAGACCCTGCCGTGGACGATGAGCCTGGCGCCTTCCTGTTCAATAAGCTGTCTGGCGCGCGCCGAGGTGGTTTCAGGCACCACCACCGTGACCGGCAGTCCCAGCCGGCGTCCACTGTGGGCCACGGCAATACCCGCATTGCCGCCGGAGGAGCTGATAAAGGCTTTTGCGCCCTGCACGGCGTAATGGCGGCAGATGTGGGCCGCACTCCGGAGCTTAAATGACCCGGTCGGCTGTGCTGATTCCATTTTCAGCCAGACATGGCTCCCGCTGTGCTGACTGAGTGGCAGGGAGTAAATGAGCGGGGTGCGGATAGTGATTTCCATGCGTCTTATCCTGATCAAAGGCGTTGATGACAAACCGGCTGACTGTCAGGCCGGGGGTGCGGGAGAGCAGCGTCGGACAGAGGAGGCGTCCGCCTCGCCGAAGATAAGGCGCACGATTCTCCTTACAAATCATCATGCTTCTGCTGCATTTTCTGTCGGCTTTAATCGTTATACAGAAGAGTGTTACCTGTTCGCAACAGCGATGCTGAATCTGATTAACATGACGATGGGCAGGGGATATCGGCATCCTTTTATCCGCCGGCCGGCGGCGAAACCGGGAAAAATGAGGTGAAAGTCACAAATTCGCAACGTCACTGTCTCGCCTGATTACGGCTTTTTCCGCCGTTCTCCTCATCCCGCCAGCCCGAACGCTAACCCGATGATTTATATCGATTCGTCTCAGATGTAATAAGTCGGAATAACGTGATTCACATCACAAATCATGCGCCTCATAACCCGCTGTCAATATTCCGGTCAGCGAAAAACCGCTCATAAATGTGACCTCACCTGCAAAGTGCAACTCCGCTTACCGGAAGAATGACCCTCAGCAGATTCAGCCAGCGAGGAGAGGATGATGCGGATTGGAATGGTCATCAGTGGCGGCGATGTCACCGGGATTAATAATTTTGTTTTTCAGATTGGCCGTCTGACCCAGGCCGGGATGGTGATATTTGACGGCGGCATTCCCGGCCTGCTGGCCAATAACCACCGTGAAATCAGCCAGCGCGATCTGCTGGACTTCTCCATCGCCGCGATTCCGGTCATTCAGTCGGGACGCACCGAAAAAAAACTGGTGCAGAGCGAGTACGAGCTGATTGCACGCCAGCTGAAAAACGCCCGGATTGACGTATTGATTCTGGCGGGCGGCGACGGATCGCTGCAGTTTCTTCACACGCTCTCACAGAGCGGGGTGAACTGCTTTGGTGTCGGCATGACCATCGACAACGATGTTTTCGGCAGTGATTACACCCTGGGTTTTTCCACCGCCTGCGAGCAGGTCTTAAAAGAGGTGGCGAAGCTGCGTAATACCGGGCGCGCCTTACCGGGCCGGGTATTTATGGTGGAGCTGCTCGGCGGCTACTGCGGTGAATTGACCCTGCAGTCCGCGATTAAAGCCAACGCGGATATTGCGCTTATCCCGGAGTGCCAGATCCCGGTGCCGCAGCTGGCGCAGCGCATTACCCGGCGGCTGGAACAGCAGAACAGCGTGGTGATTCTCTGTTCAGAAGGTTACACCCGGGAATATTCGCCCGGTTTTCAGGGCGCTATCGACACCTTAATCAAACAGCTTGAACCCCTGATTGGCGTTCGGATCCGTAAAACCATTCTCGGTTACGGACTGCGTAATGGTGACCCCACCTGCGAAGAGATTTATCAGGGCACCATTATGGCCAGTGAGGTGGTGCGTTGTATTCAGTCAGGCATGCGGAATAAAGCGGTCATTATTAACGGCAGCAATAAACCGATCCCGATTGATTTAATAAGCATGCAAAAACGCCTGGTCGATATTGACGGGCACTATTACAAACTCGCTAAACAACTCAACATCGTGTGAGGAGAAGAACATGCTGAAAATATTATGTGTCTGTGGTTGTGGATTAGGCTCCAGTTTTGCCATTGAGATGAGCGCAAAGGCCGTTTTAAAAAAACTGGAAATTGAGGCCGATATCGATCACACCACCATTTCAGAAGCGAATGCGTTTAAGTCAGATATGATCCTGACGCAAAAAGCCTTTGCCGATGTATTAAATGCGGATGCCACACCAGAGCAGATTAAACGGGTCATTATTCTTAACCGGCTCACCGATAAAGCGGAAATAGAGCAGAAGATCCTGGCCTTTTTAAAAGAACGCAACCTGAAGGTCGCCGCCCATGAATAGTGTGATTGATTTTCTGGTCAAAGATCTGCTGGGACAGGCATCGATTCTGATCGCCTTTATTGCCCTTATCGGTCTGCTGCTGCAAAAAAAATCGGCAGGGAAGGTGATGGAAGGCACCTTTAAAACCCTGCTCGGATTTTTAATTATGATGGCGGGTATCAATATTATCGTCGGTACGCTGACCTTTCTGAATACCATCTTTACCCACGGATTCGGCATGCGCGGCTATATCACCGATGTGGCCGCCATTGCCGGGCTGGCAAACCGTGAGCTGGGGTCGGAAGTGGCGCTGACGCTGCTGGCGATCTTTATCGTCAACATCATCATCGCGCGCCTGACGCCCTTTAAGTACATCTTCCTGACGGGACAGGCGCTGCTCTGGATGGCGACGATCGGCGCCGTCATCGGTTACAAAGCGGGACTGACCGGCCTGCCGCTGATCCTGACCGGCGGCATCTTCGGCGGCATCATGGCGGTCATCATGCCTGCGCTGGCGCAGCCGGTGGTGCGGCGCATTACCGAGTCGGATGATGTCGCGCTGGGTCACTTCTGCACCATTGGCTATCTGGTCACGGCTGCGGTCGCCAGAGTGGTCGGCAAAGGCTCCCGCTCAACCGAAGATCTGAAGCTGCCGGATAACTTTAAGTTTCTGCAGGACACCTATCTGTCGATGGCGCTGGTGATGGTGCCGATGTATCTGATCCCCGCCCTGGCCGCCGGCCCGGCCTTCATCGCACAGTACAGCAACGGCATGAACTACCTGATGTACGCCTTTATGCAGTCGATTCAGTTTGTTGCCGGGGTGTTTGTGCTCTACAGCGGCGTTCGCCTGCTGCTTAACGAGCTGGTGCCTGCGTTCCGCGGTATCGCCATGCGGGTGGTGCCGGATGCGAAACCGGCGCTGGACTGTCCGGTGATGTTTCCTTACGCCCCTAATGCGGTAATTGTCGGCTTCCTCGCTACCACGCTCGGCTCCATCGTCGGCATGCTTCTCTTCCCGATGATGGGTCTGGCGATGATCCTGCCCGGTCTGCTGACCAACTTCTTTGCCGGGGGCACCGCCGGGGTCTTTGGTAACGCCATGGGCGGGCGGCGCGGCGCGATGATCGGCGGCTTTGTTCACGGCCTCTTTATCACGTTCCTGCCCGCCATCCTGGTGCCGATGCTGGAAAGCTACGGCTTCACTGGCGTGACCTTCAGCGATTCCGACGTCATCAGTACCGGACTGGTACTCGGCCACGCTTTCCAGAACAACTGGCTGTTCGTCGCCCTGTTTATTGCCTTTGTTACCGCGCTTGCCTGGTTTGTTAATGGCAAATCCACCCGACCTCACGAGGAAAAAATCCATGAAACTTTATAATTTCGCCGACCTGCTTCAGCTGGCTAAACAGCGTGACTTTAAAGCGGTGGGATCTTTTAATCTGCACTGTCTGGAGATGCTCCCCGCCTATTTTAAAGCGGCAGAGAAAACCAGCAGCCCGTTAATGATCCAGATCTCCACCGGTACGGCGAAATATCTCGGCCATAAGCTGCTGGTCGACGCCATTAAATCGCTGTCAGAGAGCACCGGCGTGCCGACGTGTCTGCATCTCGATCACTGCTCGGATCTGACGGCTATTCAGACGGCGATCGACGCCGGCTTCAGCTCTGTCATGTATGACGGCTCTCATCTGCCGATTGAGGAGAATATTGCCAACACCCGTCGGGTGATCGATATGGCGCGACCGCACAACGTCTCGGTCGAGGCGGAGCTGGGGGCGATTGGCGGCTCGGAGGATGGCAAAAGCCTGGAGATGGAGGCGATTGCCTTTACGCCGGTGGAGGATGCGCGTCGCTTTGTGGAGGAAACCGGCGTCGATATGCTGGCGATCTCCATCGGCACCGTGCACGGGCTTTACACCGGCAAGGCGCACATTCAGCATCAGCGGCTGGCCGATATTACGGCGGCCACCCGCACGCCGCTGGTTCTGCACGGCGGCACCGGCGTCAGCGACGAAGATATGCGGCTGGCGGTGAGCAGCGGGATTGAAAAGGTCAACGTCGGAACGGAAATGAACGTTCAGTGGGTGGCACAGTGCAAATCGACCTTTGAAAAAGGCAAGGTCAATGACAGCGTGCGTAATTTCCTGGTGCCGGCAAATGACGCGGTGACCAACGTGCTGGTGGAGAAGATGCAGTTATTCCGCTGATCGCCGGATCGGTTATCAGTCAGTCGTAACGTTTTTATTTCATGCCTTAACTGAACCCCTGAAATAATCCGGGGCAGGAGAGCCTATGTTTGGATTTCTGAAAAAGTCACCGGCGGGCGAACCGGTCAGCCCGCAGCAGCAGGACCATCTGGCGGAACTCAGCCGCGGCAAAATAACGCAGCTGGAGGAGCAGCTGGCTATTAATCCGCGCGATGGCGCAACGCAGAAAGAATTAATGCTGGAATATAACCGGGCGTTAAGCTTATTTGCGAAAAGCCCTCGCTACCGCAATGAAATCGATGCGCTGTTTGTCAAAATAGATGAATTGCGCAATGTGGTTCGCCAGTCGATCTGAGGAGAGCGGATGACCATTAAGCAGTTATTACAGGAGGCCGACGCCATTCAGACCGGCATTGACGCCACGGACTGGCGTCAGGTTATCGCCCTGGCCGCGGCTCCGCTGGTCAGCGGCGGCTATCTTCACGCCTCCTATCCGGAGGCGGTGATTGCCAATACGCTGACGCATGGCGCGTACTATGTCTTTGAGGAGGGCATTGCCATTCCTCATGCGCGACCGGAAGCGGGGGTGATCCGCGACTGTTTCAGTCTGATCCTGCTGAAGGAACCGATCTCCTTTGCGGGCAGCGATAAGGCGGACATTGTGATCATGTTTGGTGCGCGCGACAGTAACGCGCACATCGAAGAGGGGATCCGGGCCATTGTGTCGCTGCTGGAGGATGAGGAGACGCTGGTCAGGTTACGTCAGGCCAGCAGCGCAGCGGAGGTCATCGATATCTTATGACGCTGACAAATACGGTAAAACGGGTGGTGCTGGTGAACGGCATCCCGGCGTCGGGTAAAAGTACCCTGACGCAGGCGCTCTCTCACCATTTTGGCTGGCCGGTGCTGACGCTCGACGCGCTCAAAGAGCCGTTTATGCGTTGCTTTACCCCGGTCGACCGCGCGCGAAACCGGCAGCTGGGCTGCGCGGCCTACCAGGCGATCTGGAACATCGTTGGTCAGGCACCGGCCAGTCAGATCTGGCTGATCGACGCCTGGTTCGGGTTTCAGCCGCGTGCGCTGCTGGAGCAGGGGCTGAAACAGGCCGGCGTGGAGGAGGCGCTTGAGCTGTGGCTGAAGATTGATCCGGAGGTGGCGGTGGCGCGCTATCAGGCACGGCTGTCGCAGCGGCTGCCGGGACATCCCGGTGCCGAGTATCTGCCGGAGCTGCGCCAGCTGGCGCATCAGGCCAGGCCGATGGCGCTGGGGCCGGTCTGTGAGACTGACGCCTGCGCCCGGGACGACACGGCCGTAATTCACTGGCTGCAACATCAGCTGACCAGAACCCGCTACACTTCAGCTCATCATGAGCGACGTGAGGAGCGGCAGGATGACATCACCCCCCTATCTGCAAACCGGTGAAAGCGCCGTGCTCTATGACGGCGTCTGTAAGCTGTGTAACGGCTGGGTTCAGTTTCTGCTGCGCCACCGGCTGGCGCGGCAGGTTCGTTTTGCCTCGGTGCAGAGCGAGCAGGGCAAGGCGCTGCTGCGCTGGGCCGGACTGCCGGAAGAGAAGATCAGCACCATTGTCTACATTAAAGGTGACCAGCACTGGCTGCGGGCGCAGGCGGTATTCCGCGTTATGCAGCATCTCCCTCTGCCGTGGCGCGGGCTGGCGGTGCTGCGTCACTTCCCCGACACCCTAAGTAACTTTGCCTATGACCGCATCGCGTTAAACCGCTACAGGCTGTTTGGCCGTTACAGCAGCCAGCATGCGATTGTCCCCGATTATCCCGGACGTTTTCTGCATCAGGTTGATGCCCCGCGCTGAAGTGCGAAAGGTGGCTGTGGGCGGCACTGAGATCAATGATATCCTTGGGGTTATTGTTGCTGCCCATGACCACAGCACGCCTGTGCTGCCAGACAACGGATAGAGGGATGCATGCCGGTTAACTTCGATCTCAACGATCTCTACGCGTTTCGCGCGCTGGTGGAGTTTGGTAACTTTCGCCTGGCGGCGGAATCGATCTGTCTCTCCCAGTCGGCGCTGAGCCGCCGGATCGATAAACTGGAAACCACACTGGGGATCAAACTGTTTGAGCGCACCACGCGCCGCGTAACGCTGACGCTGAAAGGGCACGCGTTTGCGCAGCGCTCAGACAAGCTGCTGACAGACTTCGAAGAGGTGATGGCCGATCTCAGTGAGGTCAGCCTCGCCCGCACGGGGCTGATTACGGTCGCCTGCGTGCCGTCAGCGGCCTACTACTTCATGCCCAATATCATCCGGCTGTTTCAGGTGCGCTACCCCAGAGTGCGGGTGAAACTGATCGACAGCAGTGCGGCCAATGTGTATGACGCGGTGATTGGCGGGCAGGCGGATTTCGGCATCAGCTTCTCCAGCCGTTCGCAGCCGGATGTCCATTTTCAGCCGCTGAGGGAGGACCCTTACGTGGCGGCCTGTCGGCGCGATCATCCGATTGCCGGAAAAAAGAGTCTGAGCTGGCAGGCGTTTTATCAGTATGAGTGGATCGGGCTGGATAAGACCTCCGGTAATCGCAACCTGCTGGATCAGGCATTGCAGGCGATCGTGCCGGAGAAGCCCTGTGTCTGCGAAACCCGGCACGTCACGACCATGCTGGGAATGGTTGAGGCGGGGCTCGGCATTGCTGCCGTCCCCGCCATGTCGATGCCGGGTTACGATCACGCCCTGCTGACGGGCGTGCCGTTAACCGACCCGGAGGTGAAACGCACCATCGGCCTGCTGCGCAAAAATGGCCGGATGCTGTCGCATATCGCGGGCGAACTGGAAAACCTGATTACTGAACAGTATCAGCTTCTCTGACCGGTTTTGAGGCCGTCACGCTGTGCAGTCCGCTGGCCAGCACGGCCTTCTGGTTTTCCGGCGACGCGAGCCAGTGGAGCAGCTTACTCGCCTCATCCGGCTGCCCGGAGGTGCGAACCACGGCACCGGCAAAGCGGGTGGTGTATTGCAGCTTCGCCGGCAGCTCCCCAATAAAGGTGACGCCTGGCACGGGCAGTAACTCACTCACCTGCTGAAACCCGATACTGTATTTCCCGGCCGCCACCTCTGACGCCACCGGAATGCGCTCAACCTTCACGGCTTTATTCCTGACCTGATCCTCAATGCCCAGCCGGCTGAAAAGCTGGCTGCTGACATATTTGCCGCTGGCGCTGTCGGAATAGGCGATGGAACCGGCCTTCAGCAGGGTGGCGCGGAGTTCACTTTCGCTGCCGATTTTAACCGGCGTCGCCCCCTGTCTGATGACCGCGCCGATGCGCGAGTCGGCGAGTTCTACCCGGGAACCCGGCAGCGTCTCACCCTTTATCTCCAGTCCGGTCAGCGCGTCGCCGACCATAATCACCACATCGGCCGGTTCACCGCGCGCCAGTCGCGCCGGGATCGCCTGTGGGGTCTTGCCCATCGACGGACCGGCAACCGTATGGAGGGTGATCCCTTCCTGCCGGGCGAAGCGCGGCGAGAGGGTATCCCAGGCCGCTTTAAACCCGCCGGAGATCATCACCGTCAGTTCTTTGGCCTGCGCACCGGCACTGCCCAGTAACAGGGGGATTAACAGTAAAGCAGATTTCATTCTCAGTTCCTCAGCTAAAGGTCTTACCGGCGTGGGATAACGCACGGCTGGTACGGCGATAGAGGTAGAGGGTGGCCAGCAGGGCGCAGACAGCCGCAAAGCTCATCCAGTAGCCGGGCGACGCTTTATCGCCGGTCAGCTCAATCAGGCCGGTGGACATCACCGGGGTAAAGCCGCCGAACAGAGCAGTCGCCAGGCTGTAGGCCAGTGAAAAGCCCGCGACGCGCACTTCAGCCGGCATGATTTCGGTCAGGGCCGGGATCATCGCACCGTTGTAGAGACCGTAGATCATCGAAAGCCACAGCAGCACGCCCAGCATCATTGAGAAGCCGGGGGCCGCCGCCAGCAGGCTCAGCGCCGGATAGCTGGTCGCCATCGCCAGCAGGGTCATCGCCACCAGGATCGGCTTACGGCCAAAGCGGTCGGAGAGCGCGCCGCCAATCGGCAACCAGATAAAGTTCGATACCGCCACCAGTAGCGTCACCAGCAGGCTGTCAGAGGCGCTGAGCAGCAGCACTTTCTTGCCAAAGGTCGGGGCGTAAACCGTGATCAGATAAAACGCGGTGGTGGTCATCGCGACCATCAGCATGCCGGCAATCACGACCTGCCAGTTGGTGAGCAGAATACGGAACACCTGCTTCACTTCGGGATGGCTGCGACGATTGTTGAACTCCTGCGTCTCTTCGAGCTTGCGGCGCAGCACGAAAATAAACGGCACGATCAGACAGCCGAACAGGAAGGGAATACGCCAGCCCCACTCGCGGATTTCACTTTCTGCCAGTACGGCGTTGAGAATAAAGCCCATCGCGGCGGCGACCATAATGGCCACCTGCTGGCTGCCTGACTGCCAGCTGGTGTAGAAGCCTTTGCGGCCTGGCGTGGCGATCTCGGCCAGATAGACCGACACACCACCCAGCTCGGCACCGGCCGAGAAGCCCTGCAACAGGCGGCCGATCAGCACCAGCAGCGGCGCCCACAGGCCAATACTCTGGTAGGAGGGGATCAGCACGATCAGAAAGGTGCCCGCCGCCATAATGGAGAGCGTGACGATCAGTCCCTTACGACGGCCGACCTTATCGATGTAGGCTCCCAGCACGACCGCGCCGATAGGGCGCATCAGGAAACCGGCCCCAAACACGGCAAAGGTCATCATCAGGGAGGCGAACTCACTGCTGGCCGGAAAGAAGGTGTGAGCGATATAGGTGGCATAGAAACCGAACAGGAAGAAATCGAACTGTTCGAGGAAGTTGCCAGAGGTCACACGGAAAATTGCGCCAATCCTGGCGCGGTGAGTCATGGGTGAGGTGGTCTGCATCAGAAGCTCCAGTAAGGTATGACGCTTTTTGCCGCGCCTGTGACTGAAGAGTGGATCAGCGCCCGGCGCTAAATAAGTGCAAAATGAGAATCAATTGATGTGTCAGCCGCATGATTGCCCGGCGTTATCAATTTAAAGGCTTACGATTCAGAAGGTTGGACAGCTGCGCGTTTTGACTGCTTCTGTTACCGGTGCTGACGTGAGTTTGCGGAAATGTGACAGGATTCATAGGCGTGTTACAGGTTCTGGCAGGGGATGCGCCGGTTGTCGTGCCGCCAGAAGGGGTCTGGCGGCAGGAAACAAAAGGTCATGTTATGCGTTAACGCGGGGTGACACCGAAAATCTGTTGCAGATGGCGGAGACCCGCCACGGTGAAAGCCACTTCCCGATAGCCTGCCTGCCGGGTCAGCCAGCCCTGCTGTTCAAAGCCGGTCAGCAGCGCGGCGCCCGCGTAGCCCCCGAGATGAAACTGCCGCTCACTCCAGTCCAGGCAGCCACAGCACGCTTTGCGCCGTCCGGGTTGTGACAGGTCAATCTGCAATGCCAGAAACTGCTGTCTGCCGTGAAGCGTGACCGCGCTGCCTTCGGGCGTGATCCAGCCCTGATGCACCAGTGAGGCATAGATCTGCACCGCAATTTCACCTGCCAGATGGTCATAACAGGTGCGGGCGGTGCGAAGCGCGCGTGGCGCTGTGCTCTCAGGGGCGGCAATCCGTTGCCACGACACGCCCATCATGTTCTCAATCAGCGTGGCGATATCACTGCCATTCAGCCGGTAATAACGGTGACGGCCCTGCGCCAGGCACACGATTAGCCCGCTATTCATCAGCCGGGTCAGATGTGCGCTGGCGGTGGAGGGCGCGACATCCGTGACGGCACAGAGCTCCGTGGCCGTCCATGCGCGTCCATCCATCAGCGCTGACAGCATCCTGACCCGCGAGGGATCGGCCATCGCGGCGGCGACACCGGCAATGGCGTTTTCCAGCGCGTCACTGTCGTCGGGGGCATTATGGGGTTGCGGTGTTGCCATCGGAGGATACGGCCCATTCTGTAGTCAGCCCGGCGGCTGAGAGGTTGTTGTCGGTGATCAGGATCAGCCGGTTGGCGTGGTCACTGTACTGCACCAGGATATTTATCCCTGCTGCGGCCAGGCGTGTGGTAATGGCACCCAGTTCGCCGGGACGCTGCTGAGGGAGCCGGCGGATGAGTGGAACATGGACGGCTTCAACCGCGATCCCTTCCGCTTCCAGCACCCTTCGGGCCCGTTCACCCTCTGCCACCAGAAAATGGGCGTGGCTCAGTGTGCCGGACGAGAACATGCCACCGCCTTCCAGTCCAATCCCCTGATCGCCCAGCAACGTGGTAAGCCGGGAGAGCGTGCCCGGGCTATTTTGCAGGATCACATGAATGTCGAACATATTACATTTCTCCCGGGTTAAACGCATATTCTCTGACGAGGGTGACGATGCGCAGATGATAAGCGGCAAAAAGCGTCTCACGGCCTTCGCGCTGGGCAGCCTGATGGCACAGATTGCGCTTCCAGGCTCTGATCGACTCTTCATCGCGCCACCACGAGAGTGAAAGGATTTTTTTCTCATCGGTCAGGCTCTGAAAACGCTCCAGAGAGATAAATCCTTCGTTTTCCATCAGCAGCGGTTTGAGGTCCGCCGCCAGTTGCCTGTAACGCATCTGGTGTTCCGGCAGGGCTTCAGCTTCAAATAACACGGCAATCATTGCGCTTCTCCTTGGGGGTGATAGCCGGAAAATAGCGGGCGGGAGGCGTTAATGCTTCGGCCGGAAACGAAATAAGCGCGGCTGCTCTGGTCGCGGACAGATGTGACAAACGCACGCATCCGGCATATCCGGATATTGCAGACAAGGGTCTGGCTGAATGAGATCGAGGTTTACGGGCGGGGAAAAGGCAGAGCGAACTGCGCCTGAACCCGGAGAGGAGTCAGGCGAGAAGCAGAGAGAGGAGCGCGGAGCGGGAACAAAAACGAGCAGACATCATTTCCGCGCCATCAGCATGGTCAGCAGTTCACGGCAGCACGCTTCTTCTTCGGCACTGTCTGCGGAGGCGAGATAGCGCAGCAGTTCCATGCAGCTTTTTTCCTTGCCCGCTTCCAGTAACTCCTCGATCAGGAAATTAAGTTTGTCCTGTTCAGAGGCAGCAAAAGAGGAGCTGAACCCGGTTTGGGTCGGGAGAGTGGGATTGACCGGCAGGGTCAGAGTGTTTTGCATCGGCATATTATTGTCCTGTTTCGGGTTAAAAAATGCACTGGTGTTGCTATTAAAGTTATACAGCGATCCTTATTTTGTACAGGAATGGGATGGAATGATTTTTAACCCGGGCCTAAGCGCAGCGCGGGATGCAGAGGAAATCCCGGCTAATCATTCAGTTATCCGACAACCCTTTTCAGAAATTTTTTTCTCTGTTCAGACGTAAATCCACTCCACACGACGGCAAAAAACTTTTCATTCACGCTCTTCCCCTGATCGCTGATTTAAGTGATAGTAACGCCGCTTTACATTAATAATTCTCATTATCATCTGTATGGGTTTTTACAATGAAAAAATGGTTTTTCGCACTGGGGATGCTCACGCTGTCAGGAATGGCGTCGGCCAAAATGATTACTGATGTCGCAGGCCGTCAGGTTGAGGTGCCGCAGGAGGCGAAGCGCATCATTCTGGGTGAGGGGCGTCAGATCTATCTGCTGGCAGCCTTTGACACCGACGCGCCCTTTAAGCGGGTCATCGGCTGGCGGGACGATCTCCACAAGGCAGACTGGGATGGCTATCAGGCTTATGAAAAACGCTATCCGCAAATCAGGAAACTGCCGACCTTCGGCGGGGCGAAAGATGGCACCTTTAACATTGAGCAGGCGTTAACCCTGAAGCCCGATCTGGTGCTGATGAATCTGGAATCGAAAGCGGCCACGGATGAAGGCAAGCTGACAGAAAAACTGCAGGCGGTCGGTGTGCCGGTGGTGTTTATCGATTTCCGTGAAGCGCCGATGGTGAACGCGGAGAAAAGTATCCGCATCATGGGCGAACTGGTGAACAAACCGGCGCGGGCGCAGGAGATCATCCAGTTCCGTCAGCAGCAGATTGAGCGGGTGACTTCGCGGCTGAAGAATTTTACCGGCTATCGCCCGAAAGTGATGATCGACCGCGCCGGTGGCTACAGCGATGAGTGCTGCATGTCGTTTGGTAATGAGAACTTCGGTCAGATGGTGGAGATAGCGGGCGGACGTAATATTGCCAGAGATCTTATCCCCGGCACCTTCGGCACCGTGAACCCGGAGCAGATCATCGCCAGTCAGCCCGATGTGGTGGTGGTCACCGGGGCCAACTGGAAGAACTACAATACCGTGGGCAAATGGGTCGGCGTCGGTCCGGGCGCCAATGTGACCGAGGCGACGGCGCGTCTGAAGGCGCTGATGATGCGCGATGCGTTTAAAACCCTGCCGGTGGCGCACAATGGCAACGTCCACGCGATCTGGCATCAGTTCTACGACAGTCCTTATCAGTTTGTGGCTATCCAGGCGCTGGCGAAGTGGCTGCATCCCGATCTCTTTGCCGATCTCGATCCCGACGCAACGTTCCGCGAATTTCATCAGAAGTTCCTGCCGCTGCCTTACCAGCCAGGCTACTGGGTGACGTTGCCCGCAGATAAACCCTGACTGACCGGCGATGACAGGGATGTCATCGCCAGCATTGCACTTCCCGCCGAATAAACCCGCTCTTTCCCTTCAGATTTACTAACCTTTTACAGGCGCGGCCTCGTTTGCTCTGAGCAGCATGACGTGTCGTCGTCCGCATTCACGCTAAAAATGGAGAGAAACATGCGCAATACCTCGGGAAGATCGGCCTTTGCCGTGACGCTGTACGCTCTGCTGGAGCCGGTGCCGCTGGGCTTTTTTGTTGCGGCCTGGCTGTTTGACATTTTCTACAGTCAGACCTTTGTGCAGTTCTGGACTGACGCCGCAGGCTGGCTGATTGCGCTGGGACTGATTCTGGCCATTGTGCCGCGACTCATCGCGCTGGTTTATCTGTTTCGCGGCAGTGACAGTGCGGAGAAGAGCCATTTCTGGCTCTGGCTGGTGGCGGTTGTGATCGCTGTCGTTAATGCGTTTATTCACAGCCGTGATGCCGCCGCGGTGATCCCGCTGGGCGTGACGCTTTCGACGCTGGTGGTGGCGCTGCTGCTGCTGGCGAATGTGCAACTTGCGTTACGTCAGCGTAGCGCTTAAGGAGGAGCCACCATGAAGATACCGCATAAAACGCTGCTCGCGCTGACCCTGGCAGCCCTGCTGGCAGGCTGTGATGATGGTGCACAAATCGACCCCCAGAAGCAGACCGGTCCGAATCCTGAACTGCCAAAGGCGAAGAGTTTCTTTATGCCGCCGATGCAGGTGCCGGAAGGCACGCCCTGGAAGGCGGGTGAGATGCCCAAAGTGGCTGACGGGCTGAAGATTGAAAAGATTGCTGACAATCTGCAGCATCCGCGTCAGGTCTATGTCCTGCCGAACGATGACGTGCTGGTGGCGGAATCAAACGGCCCGGCCAAACCGACGACCCGGCCGAAGCAGCTCATCATGGGCATCGTACAGAAAGCCTCAGGTAAGGGCGGTGCAGGCGGCAACCGGATTACGCTGCTGCGCAAGGTGAACGGCAAATGGGAGCAGCACCGCTTTATTGAGAATCTGCATTCCCCGTTTGGCATGCAGCTGATTGGCAACACGCTCTATGTCGCCAATGCGGACAGCCTGGTGAAGTTCCCGTATCGCGAAGGGGAAACCGAGATTCGCACCGCGCCGGAAGAGGTGACCGAACTGCCGGGCGGCCCGATTAACCACCACTGGACCAAGGCGCTGCTGGCCAGCCCCGATGGCAGCAAGCTCTATGTCGGGGTCGGTTCCAACAGTAACGTCACCGAGAACGGCATTGGCGCAGAGTATCGCCGTGCCGCGGTGCTGGAAGTGGATGCCGCCACCGGCGCCAGCCGCATCTTTGCCAGCGGGCTGCGCAATCCAACCGGCTTACAGTGGGAACCTCAGAGCGGCAAACTCTGGGCTATCGTCAATGAGCGTGATGAAATCGGCTCGGACCTGGTGCCCGACTACATGACCTCGGTGCAGGACAAAGGGTTCTACGGCTGGCCCTACAGCTACTTTGGTCAGCATGTTGATACCCGCGCCGAACCGCAGCGTCCCGATCTGGTGGCGAAGGCGATCAAACCCGATTACGCCCTGAGCTCACATGTCGCCCCGCTGGGTCTGCTCTTCTATGGCGCAGATAACATGCCGCAGTATCGTGGCGGTGCCTTTATCAGTGAACACGGCAGCTGGAACCGGACACCGCTGAATGGCTACAAAGTGGTGTGGGTGAAATTTGAGAACGGCAAACCGGTGGGGCAGCCGCAGACGGTGGTCTCGGGCTTCCTGACGGATGATCAAAAGCAGGTGCGGGGATTGCCGGTAGGTCTCGCCAGCGACAGAGAGGGGGGTGTGCTGATTGCGGATGACGCAGGGAACACCATCTGGCGGGTCAGCGCCGCCAGGTAACCCGGACGGGTCCGTTTTCACTACCGGAAAGCAGGCATAAAAAAAGGATTTGGCATCGCGCCAAATCCTTTATTTTTTTGTTCGCTACCCGGCTGGTAACCGCGCTGCGAACGGGGTGCTCAGCACTCTCCACAGAACAGATTGTAAAATGTGCGGCTAAGGATTTCAAGTTTCGCCAAAATACTGTATGTTTATACATGTGTTGAGTGTTGAGCCTCGCCTCATTGTCGACTGGCCGCTCCCAGGGGCACGGTTTTAAAATCCCGGCAGGTATCAGGTGGTGCTGGCCTGTGGCTTTAACCTTGAGTGCCGCTCAGCCCTCTCCACAAAGATGTGCTTAGGCGCCCGGCGGGTAGAGTCAAAGCCCTGGTTGCCGAACAGCGCGCTCCTGTAAAAGGAGAAGGAAAGTGATGGAACTGACTAAGCTGATTCTGGATCTTATCCGGGTCATCTTGCAGATCATCGTTGCCCTTATGCAACTGACCGGTCACGCAGGTTAACCGGAACTTGAAACAAGGCGGAGCTAACCACTCCGCCTTTTTTCTTTGTCAATTCTCTGTCATGCGCAGCGGGTAAGGTGGGGCGACAAAAGCACGCCAGCGGGGCGTGGCTTACCTGACCGGAACGATTATGTCTCTTGCCGCCGTTATGCCTGCCCGGCTTGCGCACACCTGGATCGACGGCAGTGTGCGGATGCGGGAAACCACCGTGGGACAGCAGTGTGAAATTCTGGCGCATAGCCTGCTGGAATACAGTGAGCTGGGTGACTTCTCCTATGTTGGCGAACACTGCTGCCTGGCGGATACCCGCGTGGGCCGCTTCTGCGCCATCGCGAATCAGGTGCGCATCGGCGCGCCGAATCATCCGATGGATCGCGCCTCACAGCACCGCTTTACCTACTGCCCGGAGTATTATCACGCCAGCGCCCGCCGCGATCAGGGCTTCTTTGCCGCCCGCCGGGCCGACCGGGTGGTGATAGGCAATGACGTCTGGATTGGGCATGGGGTAATTGTGCTGCCCGGCGTGACCGTCGGTGATGGTGCGGTGCTGGCGGCGGGCGCGGTGGTGACCAGAGATGTCGCCCCCTACAGCGTGGTGGGGGGCGTGCCGGCGCGTCCGCTGCGGATGCGCTTTACCCCTGCGATTGCCGCCCGCCTGCAGCGCATAGCCTGGTGGAACTGGCCGCTGGAGAAACTGCTGGCGAACCTGCCTGACTTTCAGCACGGCGATATCGACGCGTTCTGCCAGCGGCACGGAGAGTAGTGAGCAGAATACGCTGAAATGGACCCGCTATCGTCAGCGGGTCATCGCGGAAGGATAATCGACCTGGCGGACCTGTCGTTATCATCACATTTTCGAATGACAGGTTGCCTTGTAACTTTCCGGTGCGCATGACACCATCGATACATGTATAGACATGTATCTTCAACCGTCTTACTGACTGATCTCTTTTACTCAACGCATCTCTCACTGTTCCAGCGAGGACTCTATGTCGGTCAAACCCTCTGTATCAGACTATCCAGGCGCAGAGAAACCGCGCCTGTCGGAAACCCGCTCGATTGATTACATTCCCTTGCAGGAGCGTCACGGTCATCCCTTCAGTCAGTTCACACTCTGGTTTGGCGGCAATCTGCAGATTACGGCGATCGTGACGGGTGCGCTGGCTGTCGTACTGGGTGGTGATGTGGTGTGGTCGCTGGCCGGTTTACTGGTGGGGCAGATCTTGGGGGCGGGGATCATGGCCCTGCATGCGATTCAGGGACCGCGCCTGGGCTTACCGCAGATGATTACCAGCCGTATGCAGTTTGGCGTCTTTGGTGCCGTGATCCCGCTGGTGCTGGTCTGTATTATGTATGTGGGCTTTTCAGCCAGCGGAACGGTATTAGCGGGACAGGCGCTGGCCAGACTGATTCACGTCAGCAACGCCACCGGCATGGTGGTGTTCAGCGTCCTGATTGTGGTCATTGCGGTACTGGGTTATCGCGTCATCCATCAGCTGGGAAAACTGGCGAGCGTGATTGGCGTGGCAGCCTTTGCCTATCTCTTCATTACCCTGTTTACCACCCATGATTTATCGGCGGTGTGGCAGAACCAGCACTTTACCCCGGCAAATTTTCTGCTGGCGGTTTCGCTCTCTTCCTCCTGGCAAATCGCGTTCTGTCCCTACGTCTCCGACTATTCCCGCTATCTGCCCGCGCAGGTTTCCGCGAAGAGACTCTTCAGTGCCGTCTTTTTTGGCACCGTGCTGGGCACCCAGGCGTCGATGACGCTGGGGGTGATCGTGGCCGCGATTGCCGGCAGCGCGTTTTCAGGCAATGAGGTCGGCTACATTGTGAGTCTGGGCAGCACGGCCACGATGGCGATGGTGATCTATTTCGCGATCTGCTTTGGCAAGATTACCTTTACCACGCTGAATGCCTACGGCAGTTTCATGTCCCTGACCACCATTGTCTCTGGCTTTCGGCAGCAAACGACGCTGAGCCAGGGCGGGCGCATCCTGTTTGTGGTGCTGATGGTTACGCTGGCCTGCGTCATCGCTCTGCTCAGTGAACCGGCCTTCCTGAAATCCTTTACCCACTTCCTGCTCTTTCTGCTGGCGTTCTTTGTGCCCTGGAGCGCCATCAGCCTGACGGATTTCTACCTCGTTACCAAAGGCCGCGTCGATATCCCGGCACTTTCCCGTCCCGAGGGACGCTATGGTCGCTGGAACCTCACCGGCATCGTGGTCTACTTTCTGGGCGTGGCGGTGCAGCTGCCGTTTATTGACAACCCTTTGCATCATGGCTCACTGACGTGGATTTTTGCCGGCAATGATGTCTCCTGGATCATCGGCTGGTGTGTCACCGCACTGCTATGGCTCGTCGCCAGCCGCTGGGATCGCCGCGGCAAGCCCTCTGCGGGATAAAAAAAGCCGCCCTGAGGGGCGGCTTTTTTGACTGTCGTGCTGAGATGGTGCGGGTGCGCCCCAGCGGCTGACCTGTCAGGCAGCAGAAACGTCGGCGGTGCCGCTCCCGGCGTCAGCCACCAGCGGTTTTTCCGGCTGCAGCAGCGTCATGGCCAGCATGCTGCCAAAGGCGATAAGCGCCGTCACGGTGAACATCGCGTTATAGCCGTAATACTCCGCCAGCCAGCCGCACAGCATCGGTGAGATAATCGCCGCCAGATTGGCAATCGCCAGCGTCATGCCGCTGAAGGTGCCTACCGAGGCTTTCGGGCTGACATCGATCACCACCGACCAGTAGACATTATTCACCAGCGCATTGAGTGCGTTGCCCAGGGTCATCAGCGCAATAATGCCGGCGGCCGACTGCATATAGGGGATCGCCATAAAGCAGCAGGCGGTGCCGCAGAGCGTCACGGCGGCGAACAGGTTGCGCGCCAGCCGCAGGTTATGGAAGCGCGCCAGCAGCGCATCGGCGATGCGACCGCCCAGCAGGACCGTGAGGCAGGCACCGCTCCATGGGATCATCGCCACGTACCACAGCGAGTGCAAATCGTAGTGGAAATTATCCTGCAGATATTTCGGCATCCAGGTCACCAGCGTGAAGGTGATGTAGAGGAAGGAGAAGTAGCCCAGCGCGTTGCAGACCAGCGTCCGGCTGGTGAAAAAGCGCCACCAGGGCAGAGGCACACTGTCGGCCGCGCTGCGGCGCTGCCCGGCGTGGATCAGCGCGCGCTCGGCCGGATTGGTGGCGGCGCTCTTTTCCGGGCTGTCACTGAAGGTCCGGGCAAACAGCGCCATCGCCAGCAGGGAAAAGCCCCCCAGCAGAATAAACATCATGCGCCAGTCATGGGTCAGCAGCAGCAGGCCCACGGCGATCGGGGCGGTCAGCAGCGCGCCGACCTGGGTCGAGAGCAGGCCGATGCCCAGCGCAAAGCCACGCTCGTTGTCGGGGGCCCAGTGGGCAATCGCCTTGTTCATCAGCGCGTAGGCCGGGCCTTCGGAAAAGCCGAACAGAATGCGCAGGGCAGCAAAGCCCATAATGGCTGAGCCGCCAAACAGTGCCATACCCAGCTCACCCGCCCAGGCGGTGGCGATCTCCAGTAACGACCAGAGTACGCCCGCCAGCAGCCAGACTTTTTTGGTGCCGATGCGGTCAGCCAGAAACCCGCCGCATAGCGAACCAAACAGATAACCAAAGCCAAAGTAGCCCAGCACGGCGCCGAGCTGCACCTTACTGAAATGGTATTCCGCCGCAATGGCGTTGGCTGCGAATGAGAGGGCGCCGCGATCGATATAGTTAATCAGCGCGATCAGGAACAGCAGTGAAAATATGGTGTAACGGTAACGGCTGGGTGTCATCTCACTTCTCCTGATTGATAGTTTCAGGAGAGCTGAAGCAAAATTGATGCCGGAAAAGCGCATCGTCCGGCAAAGCCCGGCGGGCCGGGCAGCCCGCCCGCCACATCAGGCAGTGATCGCGCTAATTATTCGCCTGCGCATCAATGCAGTGCAGTCACTGCCTGCCGATGGGGAGCCTCAGGCCGCGTTATGGTGAGTCGTGCTGACGTGCGGCAGGGGAACCACGACCGCGACCACCGCGGCATCAGAACCCGGCTTTGCCGGTGGCATTGCGCCAACGTGCTGCAGGATCTGCTGCTGATAGGTTGCATCTTCCACCGTGGTCTGTTCACCCAGCAGTACGCCCGCCTCATTCACGTTTTTGCCTTCGACTTTCATTTTATGTGTGGCGCTGGCCAGCATCCATTCATATTCAATATCAACGTGTCCGCTATCAATACAGCGAATGCCGTGCTGACTTAAATCATAAGCCAGCACGGTAGCGGTCGGGCCTAATGAAATTAAGACCAGATCAAAGCTGACCGCCTGCGCTAATACCGTGTCAAAAAGACGATCGTAAACAGAAAAGGCATTACGGTTCAGCGTGGTAATACGTTTCACCTCCAGGGCACCATCCAGTAAATCGTTGCCTAATCCCAGACGCGTTCCGCTGCCTTCGACAATTAATACCCGGCGGCCCTTATAGAGCTGTTTAAATTTATCAAATATCGTCCGGGATAACTGTTTGCCTTTATAGTCGTGATAGGGGCGGGTCACGGAGGTATTTCCATAGCGGTACTGACTATTCAGCAGCGCGTCATAATGCCTGAAATAAAAGGATTTATGGAAGAACCAGAACAGGGCCGATCCACTGCGCATATTACGGGTGGTGCGAAAGGCATCGGGCAGGCAGATCAGACAGTTCGGGTTGGCCTGCGGATCCTGCTGCAGCAGGGCCTTGAGCCGTGCAGAGAGGTTCGGATCAAAGGGCTGAAAGCCGATGTTTTTATACCAGGTCATCTCCAGTTCACCGTCACCATAACGGGCCAGCGATAATTGGGGATTACGCAATAACAGGTCAATCGTCTCTTCTATCGACATAACCGAATAACGTTTTACCCGCGCCTGGGCGGCAGGGTAACGAATCGCGGCGTGTATAAATTTAAACGGAAAACGAAGCTTGCGATAAATCGCATTCAATGCGGACATAATTACCTGCCTGAGTTATTGCTGCATGAAAAAAATCCTGCCTGATGGCCGGATAAACTGGAAAGATAATGCTGATATATATCACAGATAAATGAAGCGGCAGGCTGCGGAAAGTCTGAAATCGTTTTCAGCGCCGGAATGCCTTCCTGCATTAATGTATTAATTATTGCTTTCCGGCCGGTTAAACAGGGCGGTGATAAATGTTTATCCCGAATAAACGGGCGAAAAATAATTTCGCGCTGCGTCAGTCGGGGCTCGCTGGAAAATAAAAGATGCGGAACAGTCGCGTTGCCAGTTTCAGCAATAAGATTAAACCCTGAACAGGGATTAAAAAGCATTATGATTATTTGACACTCGTTTTTATTCAGCGATGACGCATAAGTGAGCGTTACTGAAGCCCGGCTTGTCTGATATTTCTCCACTTTTGAACAAAAGGTGCGATAACCTGCGGCCTGAGGTTAATTTATTGTGATGAATATCGCGTTATTGTCCCTTCCGGAAGCAGAAAAAGCGGTAATACCGGTCTGGATCGGGTGCGGTTTAATAAAAGTCATTAATGATTTACGTCTCTACACGTTTTTACATATTTCATGCGTAAGTTAAAATCTCGTTGAAATTATGTTTCACATTTAACGTTTCTGACGCTGCTAATGACTCGAGGAAGGATCATGATCAATAAAATAACCAGTATAATCATGGTGATATTTGCTGTTGCCCTGATTTACATGGGAGGACAACTCCTGCTGGCAGGAGGCAGCGCATTTTATGCGCTGATGGGTGTGGGCGTACTGCTTAGCGCAGTTCTGCTGTGGATGAAAAAACGCAGCGCGCTGACGCTCTATGCGCTGCTGATGTGGATCACGCTGTTCTGGATGATCCGGGAAGTGGGCTTCGATAAGTGGCAGTGGATCCCGCGCGGGGATCTGTTCGGGGTGCTCGGCGTCTGGCTGGCGCTGCCTTGGGTGGTACGTCCTCTGTTTCAGGGACAGCGCCGTTTTCATCCTTTTCTGGGCGGCTCGGTTATTGTGATGCTGCTGCTGGTCGCCGGCCTCTGCTTCTACGATCCGCTGCCGCAGCAGGGGACCATCACGACAGCCCGTAACAGTTCCGTCACCGGTGGCGCGGATGAGGAGTGGCGCGCCTATGGCGGGACAGCGGAGGGTCAGCGTTTTTCGGCGCTGAAACAGATCACCAAAGATAACGTGAGAAATCTGGAAGTGGCGTGGACCTATCACACCGGCGATCTGCGTCAGGAGGGCGATGCCACCGAGTACACCTTTGAAGCGACGCCGCTGAAAGCTAATGGCATGCTCTACTTCTGTACGCCGCACAACGAAGTGCATGCGCTTGACCCGGAAACCGGGGCGGTGAAATGGAAAGCCGTCCCGGATAAAAACCGCTCCTGGCTGCAGCAGCATCAGACCTGTCGCGGTGTGAGCTACTTCGATGCCGGTCAACTGGTGCAGCAGGCGACGGAAAGGGCACCGGCCCTCTGCCGCAAGCGAATTTTTAACGCCACCACCGATGCCCGCCTGCGGGCGCTGGATGCCGACACCGGCAAACCCTGCGCTGACTTCGGCAACAACGGTGAGGTGGATCTGCGCGCTAACATGGGCGAGCTGCGTCCGCACGCACTGATGCAGACGGCCGCACCGCTGGTGGCCGGTAATCTGGTGATCGTGGGCAGTTCGGTCATGGATAACGGGTTTAACACCGGCAATCCGTCAGGTGTCATCCGTGCCTATGATGCGGTCACCGGGCGTCTGGTGTGGAACTTCGATCCGGCTAACCCGGAAAAGAGCGCGCCTGTTGCTGACGCGGTCATCTATCCGCAGGATACCCCGGTCGCCTGGGCAACCCTGAGCGCCGACCTGAAAAACGGCCTGGTCTACGTACCCTTTGGTAATGCTTCACCGGATGAAGTTGGCACGGCTCGCGATCCGGCCAGCAATACCGAGAAATTCCGTGATGCGCTGGTGGCGCTGGATCTGAAAACCGGTGCTTTCAGATGGCGTTATCAGAGCGCGAACCACGACCTCTGGGACCGCGATAATCCGTCGCAGCCCTCGCTGGTGGACATCAGCTACCAGGGCAAGCCACAACCGGCGGTGATCCTGCCGACCAAAACCGGCAATCTGTTTGTGCTGAACCGTCTGACCGGCGAGCCGGTTTATCCGGTTAAGCAGGTGAAGGTCTCCACGGACGGTATCCCGGGCGAGCAGTATGCGGCAACCCAGCCGGTTTCCAGCCTGAACTTCATTCCGCAGCCGCTGACGGAAAGCGCCATGTGGGGCATTACGCCGTTTGACCAGATAGCCTGCCGCATCACGTTCCGCGAGCTGCGCTACGATGGCAATCCGTGGACGCCGCCAACGGAAAAAGGATCGCTGATCTTCCCCGGCAACATCGGTGTCTTTAACTGGGGCTCTGTCGCTGTCGATCCGCAGCGTCAGATGCTGATAGCGACCCCGGTGCGTCTGGCCTACAAATACAACCTGATTAAACGCACGCCGGAAACGGAAACGCAGCGAACCTTCACCAAAGATGGCACGCCATACTGGAATGAGAACTTCCACGGTGACTACGCGATCCATATTCAGCAGATGGCTTCCGGGCTGGGCATTCCCTGCATTGCGCCGCCGTGGGGGCGGATGGTGGGGGTGGATCTCACTACCGGTAAAACCGCGTGGCTGCGCCGCGTCGGCACCACCAAAAACCTGAAGATCAGTTTCCTGCCTGGCCGCTTCCCGCTGGGATTCCCGATGGGCATGGTGGCGCACGGTGGGCCGCTGCTGACGGCGGGTGATCTGGTGTTCCACGGTGCGACGGCGGATAACTTCTTCCGCGCTTACGACAGCACCACCGGCGAACTGCTGTGGCAGACGGAGCTGAGTGCCGGTGCGCAGGCCACACCATCGACCTTTATGGGTAAAGATGGCCGGCAGTATGTGGTGATTGCGGCGGGGGGGCATGGCTCGCTCGGCACCACGGCGGGCGACAGCGTGGTCGCTTTCCGCCTGAAGTAACCTCAGAGACTGAGCGCCATACTGGCGCTCAGTTTTTTTACTTTTCTGTCCGCCCGATTCGCCCTCTCTCTCTGCACCACAACCCGTTGTATTACCTTTCTATTCTTCCAGCATAACCTGCCTTATCGATGATACCGTATCGAAACTATTTCGTGACAGCGCTCGCGGTTTAGCGATTTGCCTGGCCTGTCCGACTTGCGCATTGAGCCGCGAAGCGTAGAGTAAACCATAACTTCACAACTAATCGTGAATATGAAAAGTACTTCACAATACGCACTCTGAAGGATTGACGCTCATGTCGGAACTGAAATTTGCTACCCGTCTTAACTCTTTCGCCTCGGGGGCGCACCTCTACTGGCCCGGCCAGCAGGGCAAGCCCTCGGTACTGCAGATGGTGGCCCGTGCAGGCAAGGTTAAAGGTCTGACGCATCTCGATCTTAACTATCCGCAGCATCTCACCAGCGACATTCCCACGCTGCGCCAGGCGATCAGCGATGCGGGTCTGGCGGTCAACGGGATGCAGATGCGCTGGGATGCGCCCCAGTTCAAAATTGGCGCGTTCACTCATCCTGATGCCAGAGTGCGTCGCGAAGCGATCGAGCTGACCAAACGCGGTATCGACGCCGGTCGGGAGTTTGGTTCACGGCTGATGACGCTGTGGATGGGGCAGGACGGTTTCGATTACTGCTTTCAGGCGGACTATAAGAAGATCTGGGAGGATGCCGTCAGCGCGGTGCGTGAGGTGGCGGAGTACGCCCCGGATGTGGATGTCAGCATTGAATATAAGCCCAACGAACCGCGCGCCTACAGCATCTTTCCCAACGCCACCACCTGTCTGCTGGCGGTGGAAGAGGCGGGCTGCGCCAATCTGGGGATCACTCTGGATTTTGCTCACGTGCTGTTTGCCAATGAGATCCCGGCCTTCGCCGCCGCGATGGTGGCACGCCGCTCGCGGTTGCTGGGGCTGGACCTGAATGATGGCTGGGGCAAACGCGACGACGGGCTGATGGTCGGCTCGGTCAATCCGCGCGCCACGCTGGAGTTTCTCTGGCAGATGCAGCGCGACGGCTACCGCGGTGCCTACTACTTCGATACGTTCCCGGATGCCAGCGGCCTTGACCCGATTCGGGAAGCGGAAAGCAATATCGCGACCGTCACCCGCTTGCTGAGGTTGTGTGACCAGCTGCATGGCAACGCGGCATTACTGGCGGCCATCGAGCGTCAGGATGCGGTTGCCTCCCAGCAGATCGTCAATGACATCATGCTGGCGCGATAACAGCCCGCTTCTGCGTAACCTGAGTCTGTAGAACAAAAAACGTTACCCACACCCTGAGAATAAAAAAATGAAAAAACGCCTGCTTGCTCTTATCGCCTCCTCACTGCTCTGCAGCACCGTCTATGCGGCAGACCTGGCCCCGTTGCAGTCAGATACGGAACCGGATCGTACCGACTGGACGCAGCTCGACAGCAAATATGGTGCCCTGCCAAAAGTCGACAAGGCGCTGAAGATTGGCGGGGTGTCAAAAACCCTGACCAATGAATACTGGCGCTCACTCGGCCAGGGCTACCAGAACGCAGCAAAGAAATATGGCATCACGGTGGCTTATCAGGCGGCGGCTAATGAAGACGATCAGCTTGGCCAGCTGTCGATTGCGGAAACCCTGATCTCGCAGGGCTTCAATGGCCTGCTGGTCTCGCCGCAGACCGACATTAACCTGCAGCCTGCGCTGGAGAGTGCCAGCAGTAAAAATATTCCGGTGGTCAACGTCAATGACGCTGTGATGCCGGATGCGCGCTACTACGTCGGCAACGTCCAGAAAGATAACGGCGTGCGGGTAGCAAAATGGTTTATTCAGCACCATCCGCAGGGCGGCAAAGTGGCGGTCATTGAAGGGCAGCCGGGGGTGTATGCCGCCGGTCAGCGAACCCGTGGATTCAAAGAGACGCTGGACAGCGCCGGGAAGTTCACCATTGTCGCCAGCGTGCCGGCAAACTGGAGTCGCGAGCAGGCCTTTAATGCCGCGTCGACCATTCTGCAGCAGCACCCTGATCTGATCGGCATCTACGCCAACAACGACACGATGGCGCTGGGCGTGGTGGAAGCGGTGCGTGCGCAGAACAAAGCGTCACAGGTGGCGATTTTTGGCACCGACGGCATTTCTGATGCTTACGCCTCGATTAAACGCGGTGAACTGACCGGCACGGTAGACAGCTTTCCGGTTCTTACCGGTGAAGTGGCAATGGACGTCATGATCCGTCTGATCAACGGTCAGAAGCTGTCGCGTGTGGTTTCAACGCCTCAGGCGCTGATTACCAAAGAGAATGTCGACGCGTTCTCAACCAAAGATAACGCGCGGTTGCGTCAGCTGCTGGTTCAGCAATAAGTCAGCGGGAGCGGGTATGGAACAGTTTCGCTTAATGATGCGCGGCATCAGTAAAAGTTACGGTAACGCCGCCGCGCTGCAGGATGTCGATTTTACGGTGCGGCCCGGCGAGGTGCATGCGCTGATCGGAGAAAATGGCGCGGGCAAGTCGACGCTGCTGAACATCCTCTCCGGCGTACGCGGTGCGGACAGCGGAGAGATCAGCGTTAACGGCACCCAGGTTCAGATCCGCAGCCCCCTCAGCGCCCGGCAGGCCGGGATTGCGATGATCCATCAGGAGTTGCAGCACGTTCCGGAGCTCTCCGTCGCGCAGAACATGTTTCTGGGTCGCCCGATAACCTGCGCCGGAGGCTTATGGGTGAATAAAAAAGCACAGCTGGCGCGGGCTGCGCTGATCCTGAAGACGCTGGATCCCACTATCGATCCCGATACACCGATCCGGAATCTCAAAGTGTCGCAGCAGCAGATTGTTGAGATTGCCCGTGCGCTGCTGGACGACGCAAAAATCATCGCGATGGATGAGCCAACCTCCAGCCTGACGCCACGGGAGTTTGACCGTCTGGCCGAGCTGATTGGCGATCTGAAGTCGACGGGGGTTTCGCTGATCTACGTGTCGCACAAGATGAATGAGATTTTTCGGGTCTGCGACCGCGCGACCATTATGCGTGACGGTAAGCAGGTGGGCGTGGTCAATATCCGTGAGGAGAATGAAGAGAGCATCGTCGCGAAGATGGTCGGACGGAAGATCGACAAACTCCATCATCAGACGTTTGTCAGCGATCGTGAAGTGCTGCGGGTCGAGGATCTGACGCGCGGCAAGGAGGTGGTTGGGGCGAACTTCAGCGTGCGGGCTGGCGAGGTGCTGGGGATCGCCGGGCTGGTCGGCGCGGGTCGCACTGAACTGCTGAAGCTGATTGCCGGTATTGATCGGCGTACGCGTGGCTCAGTGAGCGTCAACGGCAACCCGGTGCAGAACCACAACGTGCGCGCCGCCATTAAGGCGGGCATTGGTCTGGTGCCGGAAGATCGCAAAAAAGAGGGCATCATCAAAGAGCGGGCCGTGAAGATGAATATGGCGCTGCCGTCGATGCACCGTTTCACGTCGGCGGGGCTGATGAATCAGGCCCGGCTTGATCGGGAAGCGCTGCGCGTAATGGGCGATCTGAAGCTGCGCCCGCTCGATATCGAAAAAACCATCGGCACGCTGAGCGGCGGTAATCAGCAAAAAGTGATCATCGGTCGCTGGGTGGCGGCGGACGCCAATGTGTTTCTGTTTGATGAGCCGACGCGTGGCATCGACATTGGCGCCAAGTCTGAGATCTATCATCTGATTGAAAAGCTGGCGCAGTCGGGCAAAGCCATTGTGGTGGTCTCATCAGAGATGACCGAGATTATGCGCATCTCAGACCGGGTGCTGGTGATGCGAGAAGGGCGGATCACCCGAGAGCTTACCGGCAGCGCCATCACCGAAGAGAACATTGCCCGTTATGCCATTAAAGAGAGCGACCAGCCTGCCTGACCGCTTACCTGACATTCACCAAGGTGATAACTATGACCACTCAGACCTCTACCGGGCCGGATACCCGTCCCGCGCTGCGGCTTAAATTTAACGTACGGGATGCCGGTACCTTAATCGGCTTACTGATTATCGTGGTGACATTTTCGTTTCTGTCGCCGGTGTTTTTCACACTGCCAAATCTGCTGAATATTCTGCAGCAGTCTTCGATCAACGCCCTGATTGCACTGGGCATGACGCTGGTGATCATCTCCGGCGGGATTGACCTTTCGGTCGGCCCCACCGCGGCTCTCTCGGCGGTGCTGGGGGCGACCCTGATGGCGTCAGGTGTACCGGTGCCGCTGGCGATCCTCGCCACGCTGGGCGTCGGCGCGATGTGTGGTCTGTTCAGCGGGTCACTCATCGCTTATGCCGGGCTGCAGCCGTTTATTGTGACACTGGGTGGCCTGTCGCTGTTCCGGGCCATTGCGCTGATCTCGACCGGCGGAAATCCGGTTTTCGGTATTCCGCTGACATTTCGCAGCCTGATCAACAGCACGATTTTAGGTATCCCGACCCCCATCGTGATTGTGGCGATCATCGCGCTGCTGCTGTGGACGGTCATGAATAAAACCCCGCTGGGGGAATATATTCTGGCGATTGGCGGCAACGAAGAGGCGGCACGGGTTGCCGGTGTGCCCGTGAAGCGCACCAAGGTGACGGTTTACATCTTCTCCGGCCTGCTGGCCTCACTGGCCGCGCTGATTCTGATTGGCCGCCTGGGTGCTGCCGAGCCAACCATTGGTAACCTGTGGGAGCTGGACGCTATCGCGGCGGCGGCCATTGGTGGGGCTTCACTGATGGGGGGAAAAGGGAGCATTTTCGGGACGCTGATTGGCGTGGTGATCCTCGGCGTGCTGCGTAATGGCTTGACCTTGCTGAACATTCAGGCCTTTTACCAATTGCTCGCTACCGGCCTTATTATTATCATAGCGATGTTGATTGACCGGGCGACCCGAGGCAGGTAATGAAGCAAGATCCGCGAGCCATTGGTGCTCAGATTCGTATGCGTTTGCCCCAGCTGACGCCGTTAGAACGTCGGGTGGCTGAGGCCATCATTGCCCGAACCGACATTACCGAGCAGTCATCCTTAAAAGAGATTGCGCAGGAGAATAATGTCTCTGAAGCGATGATCGTTAAGATCACCAAAAAGCTTAACTTCACCGGCTTCAGACATTTCAGAAGTGGTTTGATCTATTACAACCAGTCTGAAGTAGCGGGGCTGCATGCGGAAATTGAGCCGGATGATTCGTCGGAGCAGTTGCTGGCCAAAGTGTTCAGAACCTCAATCCAGGCGATTGAAGAGACCTTATCAATTCTGGATGTTTCTGAGTTCAATCGGGCGGCGGACATTATCTTTAAAGCGCGTCATATCGATCTCTATGCCGTCGGCGGTTCTGCCGCCGTCGCGCGGGATCTGTCACACAAGATGCTGAAGATAGGCATCAAGTCGACCGCCTATGATGACGCCCATATCATGCTGATGTCAGCCGCCGTGTTATCTGATGACGATGTGGTTATCGCCATCAGCCACTCGGGTGCAACACGCGCAGTGAACGATCCGGTCAAACTGGCGGGAAGAAATGGTGCGAAAGTGATCGCCATTACCAACTACGCCGAATCGCCGATCGCGCAGAGTGCGCATGTGGTCCTCAATTCAACCTCTCAGGGATCGCATCTGTTGGGTGAAAACGCCGCGTCACGCATCGCCCAGCTCAATATTCTGGACGCGCTGTTTGTCGCTATCGCCAAGAAAGATCTGAAGCGGGCGGAGAAGAACCTGATGAAAACCCAGCATGCGGTTCAGGATCTGCGGGAATTCTAGCTATGAGCAAAATTGCAGTCACCGGCAGTCTTCATTACGACATTATGCTGGACGCGCCTCATCGTCCGGAGAAAGGCGAAACGGTGATGGGCAGTGCCTGTCACTATAAGTCTGGCGGCAAGGGCGGAAATCAGGCGGTGGCGGCGGCCCGGGCGGGGGCTGCGGTGCGGTTCGCCGGTTCGGTGGGACGCGATCAGCAGGGCCAGTTTCTGCGGGACTTTCTGCAGCAGGCTGGCGTCGATTGCACGGCGGTGAGTGTGATCGAGGCGATACCTTCCGGCATGAGTGTCGCGATTACCGATGCCGAAGGGGATTACGGTGCCGTCGTGGTGTCCAATGCCAATCAGCACATTCCGCTGGAGACTTTCGAACAGCCAGGCTTCTGGCAGGATGTCTCACTGCTTGTGCTGCAAAACGAGGTGCCGGAAACGGTCAATCTCTGTGCGGCCCGGGCGGCGCAACAGCGAGGGATTAGGGTCTGCGTCAATGCCGCGCCCGCACGCCCCCTGTCGGCGGCGTTTGAAGCGTGTATCGACCTGCTGGTGGTCAATGCCATTGAAGCGCGCGATATGTGCGGGATAAGCGTACAGGATCTGACGTCAGCCCGCGCGGCCGCGGAATCGCTGGCGGGACGCTTTGCCAGGGTGGTCGTGACCGCAGGGGAACACGGCGTCGCTTTCAGCGAGGCGGGAGAGACGCACACGCTGGTGGCGCAGAAGGTGACGCTGGTCAGCACCCATGGTGCCGGGGACTGTTTTGTCGGCGTGTTGTGTCAGCGTCTGAGCATCGGGGCAACGCTGAGAGAAGCGGCAGAAGAGGCTAACCGAGCGGCTGCCGAACACGTTTCCCGGCAGCCACACTGATCGAGACGTGTGCCACGTCACTGACGTGGCACACAAATTCCATCAGCCGCCGACCTTCACTACGGTCTTGCCGAAGTTTTTGCCGTTCAGCATATCGATAAACGCCTGTGGCGCGTTCTCCAATCCCTCAATCATGTGCTCGCGATAGTGGATCTTTTTGCTCTCCACCAGCGGCGTCATCGCCTTCAGGAACTCAGGGTAGCGGTCGCCGTAATCCTGGAAGATGATAAAGCCCTGCATACGGATACGACGTTTCAGGATACCCGCCATGATCAGGGAGGTTCTGTCCGGGCCTTCCGGCAGCTCGCGCTGGCTGTACGCCGACACCAGACCACAGACCGGCACACGCGCGGCGGTGTTCAGCAGCGGGAACACGGCATCAAAGACTTTACCGCCCACGTTTTCGAAATAGATATCGATGCCATCCGGGCAGGCGTTCTTCAGCTGCTCTTCAAAGTCAGCACTGTGGTGATCGAGGCAGGCATCAAAGCCCAGGGTTTCGATGGCATAACGGCATTTTTCTTCACCGCCCGCCACACCGACCACGCGACAGCCTTTCTGTTTCCCCAGCTGACCCACCGTTGCGCCGACCGGACCGGTTGCGGCGGCGACCACCAGGGTTTCACCGGCTTTCGGCTGGCCGATGTCCATCAGGCCCATATAGGCGGTAAAGCCTGGCATACCGAGAATGCCCAGCGCCCAGGAAGGGTTGGGCAGGTCGTTGCCCAGCTTCGCGATCTCTTTGCCATCGGAAACGGCATACTCCTGCCAGCCATTCTGCGACAGGACCCAGTCGCCTTTCTGAAACTCGCTGTTTTTTGATTCGGCCACCTGACAGACGGTGCCGCCCACCATCGGCTGATCCAGCTCTGCTGGCGGGGCGTAGGATTTCCCCTCATCCATCCGGCCACGCATGTAGGGATCGAGCGACAGGTAGATCGTCTTCAGCAGAATTTCACCCTCTTTCAGTTCCGGCACGGGCTGAGCCACATGGCGGAAATTCTCTTTGGTCGGCTCACCGTGTGGGCGTGAAGCCAGTAACCAGGCGTGATTCTGAGGCGCGTTTTCAGTCATATTGTCATCCTTTTATGGCCTGGCAATGCACAGGGCATCGCCGTATGAATACCGGAAAAGTGTAGATGACGGAGAGGGGAATGCCTTTAGCACGATGGGCGGCAGACCGTTCCCCTCACCAGCGATTGCAGCGTTGCGGGCAGGGTGACACAGCGTCTGTCAGGCGATGACGGCCCCTTGCCTGGACGGCGTGATATTCACATTCTCTTGCAAAATCGCGCCCTGATCAGCGATTGCAGCGTTGCGGGCAGGGTGACACAGCGTCTGTCAGGCGATGACGGCCCCTTGCCCGGACGGCGTGATATTCACATTCTCTTGCAAAATCGCGCCCTGATTAATCTGCTTCACGCGATTCTGCAGCGCATCCGGGGCCAGGGGACGGGCGGATGAGTGTGATAGAACTCAGTAAACAGAGAGGAGAGAGAACCATGCACATTCAGCACATGCGAATCGCACGGCCGGTTACCAGCCTGACAGAAATGTCTCAGCGCTATTGTCACGGGTTAGGATTGCAGAAAATTGGTGCCTTTACCGACCATGAGGAATTCAGTGGCGTGATGCTGGGCGCGCCGGGTCTGGCCTGGCATCTGGAATTTACACAGTCACTTACGCATCCCCTGACGCCGTCACCGTCGCAAGAGGATCTGCTGGTGCTTTACCTGCCGCATTGGCCTGACTGGCTGGCCCGTTGCGCCGCGATGGATGAGGCAGGGTTCCGGCGGGTGCCTTCTTTTAATCCTTACTGGGATCGGCAGGGCGTGACATTCAGTGACGATGATGGTTATCGTGTGGTGATTCAGCATGCAGCCTGGCATGTCGAAAGCTGATCTTTTAATGAAACGGAGCGTCCCCTGAACATACTTTGCTTCCACACCGCGGCCAGTAACATTGCGATTTTCGATGCTGCCGCCGCCTCGCTGGCGCGTCACACCCCGCCGCTGAATCATCTGGTCATGCCTGCACTGCTGGCTGAGGCCGAAGAGCGCGGCGGGATGGACAGTGACTTACGTCTCAGGATGGCCCGGCTGATTGAGGGCGTGCTGCCGCAGTTTGATGCCATTCTGATCACCTGTTCGACGCTGGCCCCGGTAGCCGACGATTTCCCCGTGCAGGAAAGGGTCATGCGCACCGACAGAATGCTGGCGGAGGCGCTGCATCGCCAGGCGGGGCCTGCGGTGGCGCTCTGCGCGGCAGAATCGACCGTGGCGGCCACCCGGGCGCTGTTCTGTCAGCCCGGCACGCAGGTGAACACGGAGCTGGTGGCGGGGGCATGGGATGCCTTTAAGGCGGGTAACACGACCCGCTATTTTGACCTGATTGCGGCGGCGACAGAGCGGGCCTATCAGCAGGGCGCGGTGGCGGTGGCTCTGGCGCAAAGCTCAATGACGCCGGTGGCGCAGCGGTTTCCCGCCGCACAGCGTCCGCTCACCGGCCCCGATCTCGCGCTGCAGGCCTGCTACGATCTCAGATAATGGGGGTATTGCAGCCTGGTTTCGAGAGGGCGAAATCATGGATGCCAGGACCATCATGCTGCTGCAGCATCTGCGGCTGAAGGGCATTTTATAAGTTAACGGCAGACCGCTGTATAAGCGGTCTGCCGGGAAAGGCTTACTGATCCTGGGTCAGAATGCCTTTTACGTCATGCGGTTCGGAGCGCAGATACTGAGGTGGCACCTGCACCTTGCCATCCAGCGCAGCGGCCGCATGCCATGGCCAGCGCGGGTCGTAGAGGATCCCGCGCGCCAGAGCCACCAGATCGGCTTCGCCCTGTTGCAGCAGATCCTCGGCCTGCTGTGGCTCAGTGATCAGGCCGACCGCGATCACCGGAACGGAAACCTGCTCACGGATATCGCGGGCAAACGGAACCTGGTAATTAGGGCCGACGCTGATTTTCTGATCTTCCGACAGTCCGCCGCTGGAGACGTGGATATAGGCGCAGTTCAGTGCTTCCAGCTCACGCGAGAAGGCGATGGACTGTTTGATTTCCCAGCCGCCTTCGACCCAGTCCGTCGCGGAAATGCGAACGCCTACCGGCAGTGAGGCCGGAACCGCGTCACGAACCGCTTTGAACACTTCCAGCGGGAAGCGCATACGGTTCTCCAGCGATCCGCCATACTCATCGGTGCGCTGGTTCGAGAGCGGAGAGAGGAACTGATGCAGCAGATAGCCGTGCGCAGCATGGACTTCGATAAGATCCAGCCCCAGACGCTCTGCACGCAGGGCGCTCTCCACAAAGGCCTGCTTCACCCGGGCCAGGTCATCGGCGCTCATCGCGACCGGTCTGACTTCATCCGCGCTGTAGCTCACGGCTGACGGGGCAATGGTCTGCCAGCCGCCGGCATCCGGTGCAATCTGTTTGCCGCCTTCCCAGGGCACCGCGCACGACGCTTTACGTCCGGCATGGCCCAGCTGAATGCCAACCGGAATCGAGGAGTAACGGCGCACATCCTCCAGCACCGTTTTCAGTGCGGCTTCATTCTCATCATTCCACAATCCGAGATCGCCGGGAGAGATGCGGCCAATGTCTTCTACCGCCGTGGCTTCGATAATCATCAGGCCTGCGCCGGAAAAAGAGAGCTGACCCAGGTGGATGCGGTGCCAGGCTGTAGCATTACCGGCTTCGGCTGAGTACTGGCACATCGGCGCAATCACAATGCGGTTATCCAGCGTAAGGTCGCCCAGTGAGACAGTGGAAAAAAGTTGGCTCATGTGATCTCCATGGTGTTATGACGAATGTGACAGGCAATAACTATAGCGGGGGATTGAGGAGACCGTGGGTAATGCAACGTGACATTTTGTGATTGTGTCCCGGTTCAGACCCTGCTGTGACAGCCACAGGGTCTGAAGCGTAACGTTACACCTGCGCCATTCCGCCATCGACAAACAGTTCTGTCGCATTGATAAAGCTGGCGGCATCTGACGCCAGGAAGGCAACGGTTCTGGCCACCTCCTGCGGCTCACCCAGGCGACCCAGCGGTATCTGCGCAGCCAGCGCATCAAACAGGCCCTGACGCTGATCATCACTGACCAGCCCGCCCAGGCCCGGAGTACGGACAGGGCCGGGACTCACCACATTCACCCGGATGCCGCGATCTTTCAGATCCAGCGCCCATGAACGGGCAAAGTTGCGCACGGCGGCTTTACTGGCGCTGTAGACACTGAAGGCTGCGGTACCCTGAGCCGAGGCGGTAGAGCCGGTAAGAATAACCGACGCGCCATCAACCAGCAGTGGTAGAGCTTTCTGAACCGTAAACAGCACGCCGCGTACGTTGGTATCGAAGATACGATCGAAATGCGCCTCTGTGATCGCCCCCAGCGGCAGCATGTCGCCTCCGCCGGCGTTGGCGAACAGGATATCCAGATGGCCCGACTGTGACGCAATCCGGGCATACACGTCGTCGAGATCGTGCAGCTGTGACGCATCGGCCCGGATACCGGTGACCGTTCCACCGATGTCCGCGACGGCGGCATCCAGTTCCGCCTGACGGCGACCCGTAATAAAGACCTGCGCGCCCTGTGACGCCAGTTCCCGTGCGGTGGCCAGGCCAATTCCGCTTGTTCCGCCTGTTACCAGGGCAATTTTTCCTGCGAGTGATGCGCTCATAAAGTCGTCTCCGGAGTCGGTCAGTGAATGAGGATAAGCTTCCCGGTCAGCGTCGCTGCCGGACAGGGGGCCACTGTAAAAGAGCGGGATTGACGGATAAATCCGCTAAAATGAAAATGACTATCCACACGGGTGGACAATAGGGGCAGAGAATGGATCAGTTGCTGGCGATCAGAGCCTTTTCACGGGTGGTAGAGAGCGGCAGTTTTACCCGTGCTGCAGATACGCTGAACATGCCGAAAGCGACGGTGAGCAAGCTGGTGCAGGAGCTGGAGGCGCATCTCTCCGTCAGGCTTTTGCAGCGCACCACACGGCGCGTGACCGTGACTGCGGAAGGGCGGGAATATTATGAGAAGGCGCTGCGTATTCTGCACGACCTTGAGGATGTGGATGCCTGTTTTAATGCACTGCGCAGTAAGCCGCGCGGGCAGTTACGCATTGATGTCGGCGGTTCGACTGCCCGGGACGTTCTGATTCCGCTGCTGCCCGATTTCTTTGCCCGCTATCCTGACATTACGCTGGATCTCGGCGTTTCGGATCGTCCGATCGACCTGATCAGTGACAATGCTGACTGTGTGATCCGCGGCGGTCCGCTGATGGACTCCTCACTGATCGCCCGTCTGATTGGGCACGCCACGCTGATCACCTGTGCAACGCCCGCCTATCTGAAAGCCTTTGGCGTACCGGCCTATCCGGATGAACTGCGCAACGGCCACCGGCTGGTGAGCTATCTCTCTCCGCAGACCGGCAGGCCTTTTCCGTTTCGGTTTGAACGTGACGGGGAAAAAATCGAGGTAACCAGTGCGCATCGCATTGGCGTCAATGAGAGCAACGGACATCTGGCTGCGGGGCTGGCCGGGCTGGGGATCATTCAGACGTTCAGCTATTCGCTGTCGTCGATTCTGCGGCAGGGTGAGATGGTAGAGATCCTGCGCGACTGGCGTCCTGCCGGGTATCCGTTTCATCTGGTTTATCCGCAGAACCGGCACGTCACGCAACGCCTGCGGGTGTTTATCGACTGGCTGGTGGCCTCTTTTCCGGCGCGGATAGCGGGAGAGGCCCAATCCGGCACCTGAATGCCGGATTGGGCAGAATCAATCAGTTGCCGCGATAGGTTGAGTAACCAAACGGGCTCAGCAGTAAGGGAATATGGTAGTGTTCACCGCTGGCTTCCATGTTGAACTCCACAGGGATCTCCGGGAAGAAGGTTTTCTGGCTGCTCTTCTTATAAAAATCACCGGTTTTGAATACCACGCGATAGCTGCCGGCGCTGGCCGTTTTGTCCTGCGGGAACAGGGCGCTGATGCGGCCATTGTTATCCGTCACACCAGAAGCCAGTTTCACCCAGTTATCCTGCTGCTTCTGATCCAGCTCGACTTGAATGCCCGCGGTGGGCTGACCGGTCTGCAGGTTGAGCACGTGTACGCTGAGTGGATTTTTCGCAGCGGCAGGCTGAGCGGCGACAGCAGATACGCCAGAGGTCATCAGTAAGGTGGCAATCAGAGCCGTTGTCTTTTTCATCAATGTTTCCTTTATTGACTGTTGGAGTGCGTGTTGTTGTGCTGAAGCGTAATCGGGTTGAGGCGAAAGAGACATTTAACGGCGCTAAATGTGAAATTTCCCAGAAGAGCATGTCTTTTTAGTTACATCATACATACTCTCTCTCTCATTACCTGAGTTGAGCTCTGTGCTGAAATCGCTGATCAGGATGAAGCGGCGGGCAGAAGGTATGCAAAAGGAGAGGGCAGCAGAATCGCAGGCCGGAAAACAGTGAAGAAAGCGTGACAGCGTCACAGAAACCCGTCAGGTGTCAGAGGTTTATTCCGTTGCAGTTCCCGGATTGTAGCCTCTGATGGCTGATAAAATCCAGCTGATTCAGAGGGATGAGAAGATTCAGGGCCATGCTCACCGAACAGCCCGTAAACCACGCGGTTTGCGTCGTCGGGCCGGTATGCCTGCGCGACGCACGCTGAATACTTTGCCTGTCAGGGCGTCATCTGCGCCCGTTACTGAACTGGCCGTGAAACAGAATCCGTTGGCAGCAGAGGTAGCCAGGATGCATTTACCCAGGATCTTACCGGCATCATCATCCGCAAAGCAGCAAAGTCACGCACGCCAGAAGCGCTGGCTTTCAGGGAACGCCGGGAATAGTGGTGATGGCTGTGAAAGAGGAATCATCGGGTGAGGCGGACATTTTTCTTTCGGAGAGTGCGAAGAGATTGATAAGGTTTCAGTGCAGGCAGCACAAATCAGTGGAAGCAAAGAATCGCCTGATGTTAATCAGCAGACGTGCCGGAAGATGAATACGCGGAAAGTTATCGTCGCTAAGGGAACAGCCGTTATCGGGTTGACCGGGAATCATAATTGCCTCATCAGACGGACAGGAACGAAGTCGGCAGCAGCACGGCAGGGAACGAGATAACGCAGCCACAGCCGTTACCAGATATCTTATTTAACATAATATACATTATGCGCATATTTATCATTATCAGGGTTGGGCCTCGCTGTTTACCTTTCGGCACCGATCCTGGCTGTTTTTTGCCTGGCCGTAAATCTCTGTGCAACTCAGCCTCATCTTCTCACCACCACGCATCCGCTTTTCTGAATGCCTTGTGATTTGCTGCGCATCCGTCCGGCATTCTCTTCGCAGCCTGATTCACTCACTCTCTTCAATGTCCGATGCCGAAGATATCACACCCGGCTTCATCTTTACGGCTAAGTGAATGAATTGAGCGCTCACGACATGCTGCGCGCTCAGCTTTTCAATCGCTCTTCACCTTGCTCTGGATTGTGCGTCCGGTCTGTACATCTCTGCACTTTGCTCGCTTAACGCCATCCGGCGGCTTTCCGCACTCCGCCAGAGACGTCGCTACGTGAAAATTAGCGCTCTTATCAGGGCTGACGGCCACAGAAATGCTGTAAATGCGTCTCCTGAATGCCTGCTTTTTACTCTCGCTCAGCGGCGCGAACAACGCCTGCTCCTGTACACGTCCGCGCATCGTCATGATAAGGCCTGCCGCATCGGCCGCGCCTGTTGATGACCTGCAGAGATTCGGTCAGAGATAGCCGGTTTTGATAAGACATTTACGGGAGACAAAACAACATAACATCCCTGCTCTGTCTGTTCAGTAATCAGCCTTACTGGTTTATTAAAACCGGCCAGAGCAGCTAAACGTCAATGCGCAGCGATTATTTTATACAAAAGCTGAATAATCATTTCCTGCGTAAAATTAAATAGAGAATTAATGACAATGCTGAAAACAGAACAGATAACACGCGCTAAATTACTGATTTAGATCAATATTTCTTGCAGATGCGTCAATTAACATCTTTGTTACCAGGACTTTTCTTAATAAAAGGATTTCCTGAGCGATAAATAGTAGTTCTGAAGTTCTGACTCAACAGGATTAGAAAAATAACAAACGGGTATTAATAAGAGGATTTGCATTAAGAGCGACAAAAACAGGTTATTCCCCAACAACAATCCGGCGTCAAAAATATACAAAAAATGACACTGATCAAAATTCGCGCATATTTAGCTTTGCGTGCGGAATTTTTATTGATCAAAACAGCGTTATTTGCGAAATATTCCTAACAGACGTAAAAAAATCCAGGTCTCTCAGTACGATTGAGTGGACGGCAGACGTTTTTGTCCCGAATTTTCAATCAATATTACGCCGGAGCACGGAGGGGGTGCGTTAAGAAAAATCCGAATGCAGGAAATAACGGGTAATTTTCATCGCCTTGAAACGCGGAGATTTTTATCGATAAAATAAATACAACTCTCGCAACAGCACCAGAATATTATGATAAAGATAACCAGAGAGGAAATTCGCTGCGCCAGTTGTAAATATGGCTGCGATCTCGCCCATCGCGCATCAGACATTTATCACCGATGTCCGCTGCAAAAAATTACCACCTGGCCCGGAAGAAATCATTTTTTCTCTTCATCCCTGCTTAGCATGGTGGCGGGTAAATATGAAAGCATCTTTTGCCGGGGATGCATATTTATTGACTTCTCAAGAGAGAATGTCAGGTATTTTACCAACAGTAACTGGATTGAATATTTAAAAAATACGGGATTGATGCTGATTATTGTCAGCGATCGCTATATGCAATCCCTTGCCGCGTTCTGGCAAAAAGAAGACCTGCGTATCCAGACCGTTATTTATGCCGATCAGTCGCGTGATGAGATAAGCCGTCAGATCAATGGCTGCTATTTCGGCCTGAAGGGCGACGTCAGGAAAAAAGTGAATGCGTTTAAACAGGATGAAGTTCAGTTCCTTGATCTGGCAGTGAATGGACTCTCACTGCCGATTATTGCCAGAGAAATGGGAGTTGAAATCAAGCGTGTTTATAACATCAAAGAGGCTATTCGCCGGAAAATGGGCATCAGCCTCAACCAATTGCTTTCCGTATAACGATGATAAAGGAGTATGACATGCACACCCATTTCAGAACGCTTAATCTTGCGGTGTTAATCAGTGCCGCGCTGGTTTCAGCCAGCGTCTCTGCGGCTTCTGATAACACCATTAACTTCCAGGGCGAAGTGACCACCGAAACCTGTTCGGTGTCGGTGAACGGTAACAACGCTTCACCTGTCGTTCTGCTGCCAACCGTGAGTACCTCTGACCTTGCGGCCTCAGGTGCGACAGCGGGCGAAACCCCCTTCACCGTGGGCGTAAGCGGCTGTACCGGTGACAGCACCAAGACCACGAAAATCTCCACGGTTTTCGTGGGCAATAACGTCAGCGCTGCCGGCAACCTGTCGAACACCGGCACCGCGAAAAACGTTGAGGTTCAGATCCTCGACCCGAAAGATACCGTCGTCGATCTGACCAGCGGTTACACCGGCAGCGGCGATATGACGCTTCAGGCAGGGGAAACCTCAGGCTCAGCCACCTACTCTGCCCGCTACTATGCATCAGGCACGCCAACGGCCGGGACCGTGACCGCATCACTGCAATACGCCGTGACTTATCAGTAATCGTTTTCGTGCGTATCCGGTATCCCGGGTACGCACGCCACGCTTGAGATCTCTGACATGTATTCACGCATTGTGCTCTACCCCTCACTGTTCGTCATTTTCATTCTGTTGATGACGTTTATTTCGGATAAAGTCCAGGCGAGCGTCACGATTCTGGGTAGCCGTATTATTTATCCCGGCAATGCTCTCTCCGTCGATGTTCAGTTAAAGAACAACGATAATATTCCGTATGTTATTCAGGCCTGGTTTGATAATGGCAATATGGATTCACAACCGGGCGATAAGAGTGACGTGCCTTTTATTATCACCCCTCCGCTATTCCGGATTCAGCCTCTGACTGGTCAGGTGCTGAGGATCCGCTTCACGCCAGAGGCCTCCTTACCGCAGGATCGCGAAACGGTCCACTGGTTCAACTCCCTGCAAATTCCGCCCGCCAATATTCAGGGCGAGTCAGGCCGTAACAGTATCGTTTTAATGTTACGCAACCGCATGAAACTCTTCTACCGGCCTACGGCGATTGGTCAGCCGGGGGATATTTTCAGCGGAATAAAAATAACGGCGAAAAAAGAGGGCCTCGAAATCAATAACACCCAGCCCTGGTTTTTCTCGCTGACCGACGTAACCCTAAAAACAGCAGACAAAAAAATAGCCTGCGACGCCGATATGATTGCGCCCTTCTCTAAAAAAATTGTCAGGTGCAAAGCGGCAACGCACGCGTTACCCGCGAACAGCGTGGTCTCTCTTTCAGCAATGAATGACCAGGGAGCGAAAGTCAGTGAAGATTATCCGCTTGCAGCCAGGTAATATCCGCACCCTTTTTTTACCTCTCTGTGCCTCCTTCACTTTTTCAACGTATGGACACGCTGAGGAATATTACTTTGATCCTTCGCTGTTTAAAGGTTCGGCTTTTGGCCAGAACATCGAACAGTTTAATCATCAGACGATTGCCCCCGGCAGCTATTATGTCGACATTTATCTGAATAATAAGCTGATCAAAAGCGGTGTCACCCTCACCTTTTTATCAGCAGAAAAAGGTCAGCCCATTGAACCCTGCCTTCCCCTGAAGGTGGCGGAATCACTGCGCCTTAAGTCACTGAATAAAACCGCAGCCCGCGAGCAATGCCAGCCTTTGCGTCACTGGTCCTCCGCGGCCAGCTGGCAATTTGATCAGTCATCACTGCGGCTGCAATTGACGATTCCGGATGCGGAGTTAATCCGTCTGCCTCGCGGAACCATACCCGTTTCCGAGTGGGATAAAGGGATCACCGCCCTTTTCATCCGGCATAACACCAACTACAGCTGGACGGAAAATACTGCCTCCGGTTACCGATATCAGTATCTCTGGAGCGGTGTCACGGCGGGCACCAATATCGATAACTGGCAGCTGCGCCATCAGGGCAATCTGCGGGTTATCGACAATAACGTCACCGGCAGCGACGCGCGTTATACCACGGTCAGAACCTGGCTTCAGCGCCCCATCGAACCGCTGAACAGTGTGCTGACCGTTGGCGACAGCTACACAGAAAGTTCGCAGTTTGGCAGCCTGTCCTATAACGGGATTAAGCTGACAACGGATGAGAGGATGCGCCCGCAAAGCCGTCGGGGTTACGCGCCGGAGATCCGGGGCGTGGCCTCTTCCAGCGCGCGGGTTATCGTCAGGCAGCTCAATCGCGTTATTTATGAGACCAGCGTGGCTCCGGGGCCTTTTGTCATTAACGATTTGTACAATACCCGCAGCCAGGGCGATCTCGACGTGGAGATTGTTGAAGCGAGTGGCAAAACGTCCTCGTTTACCGTCCCCTATGCCTCGGTGCCCGATTCGGTCAGGCCGGGTAACTGGCACTACTCCGTTGCCCTGGGACGGGTGCGACAGTTCTACTCCGTCAATAACACCTTCTTTGAAGGATTGCTGCAGCGCGGTATCAGCAACCAGCTGACCGCGACGGCGGGTTCGCGCCTGGCTGAGGATTATCAGGCCTGGCTGCTTGGTGGTGTCTGGAGCTCTGCGGCGGGCGCCGTGGGACTGAATACCACCTTCTCGGATGCAAAGGTGGCACAGAACCAGACTGCCACGGGATGGCGCGCTGAACTGAGCTACAGCAAAACCTTTACCACCGGCACCAACGTGGTCCTGGCTGCCTATCGCTACTCAACCAGCGGTTATCGCGACCTGCAGGATGTGCTGGGCGTGCGTCGCCAGCAGGATGGTGGCCTCAGCTACTACTCCGACACGCTGCATCAGCGTAATAACTTTTCTGTCACGCTGAGTCAGACAATGGCTGACTATGGCTTGATCAGCCTGAGCGCCAGCACAGCGGATTATTACAATAACCGCTCCCGCATTACCCAGCTTCAGCTCGGTTACAACAACAGCTGGCATAACATCAGTTACAGCCTCAACGTCGCCCGCCAGCGCACCACCTGGAGCAGCGATCGCTTCGGGCTGAGCCTGGACGATGGCGATAATAGCTATCGGGAGAAGTACACCGAGAATACTGTTGCCCTGAATGTTTCCGTCCCGCTGAACTGGAGCAATCACAACGCCTCCGTGGCCTACAACTACAACCAGTCTAAAGAGACGCGCAATTCCACGCTCTCACTTACCGGTTCATCGGGCGAGAATAACCAGCTCTCCTGGTCGCTGTATGGCGGAACCGGGCAGACGCAGAATAGCGGCAGCCAGCGCGCCTCGTTTGGCGGAAACGTGCAGCAGAATACCCGCGTGGGCGGCGTCAGAGCGAACTATGGCCAGGGTGATAACTACCGTCAGGCGGGTCTGGGTCTGTCAGGCACGTTGCTGATCCATTCCGGCGGCATGACAGCCGGCCCCTATACCAGCGATACCTTTGCGCTGATTCATGCGGAAGGCGCTCAGGGCGCCAGCGTGCGTAACGGTCAGGGCGCAGTTATCGATCATGCGGGTTACGCCATCCTGCCTTCGCTCACGCCTTATCAGGCGAATACCGTCAGCCTGGATACCCGCTACATGAATAGCGATGCGGAATTAAGTGGCGGCAGCCAGCGCGTGGTGCCCTATGCCGGTTCCGTGACGCGGATTCATTTTGCCACCCTGCAGGGCAAGGCGGTCTTGATCGCGCTGAAGAGTGACGATCAGGAGATTCCGCCGATGGGGAGTGAAGTCCGTGACGCGGATAATACCGTCATCGGCATTGTCGGTCAGGGCGGACAGGTCTATGCCCGCGTTCCGCATGATTCCGGCACCTTAAGGGTCAGCTGGCAAAATAAAGGCCATAAAACCTGCCTCGTTAATTATCAGATAACCGGACGCGTGAATGAGAATATCGTTCGCCTGGATGCCGTCTGCCGCAAGGGTGAATAGTGTGAGAATCGAAAAATTACTCCTGTATATCGTGTTACTGCTGCTTAATGTGCCCGCCTGGGCGAACTGCAGCGTGGTCACCTCCACCTCTTCGCTCTCTCAGAGCGCCATCGCGGCGGGCTACACCGCCGCCAGCTGGACCGGTGCCTGCGACACCTGTTCCGGGAATGTCGGGCTGCCGTCCGTGATCAGCATTAACAGCGGAAAGACCTTTCAGCCCTCCGGCACCCTGCTGGCCAGTTCGGTGGGGAGCTTTCTCTCCTCGGCCAGCAACGTTCCCTACTCGGCTAATCAGATTCTCTACCGCTGCGCCGTGGCGGATGCCGACAGCCTGTATGAGATGTACGCCACCAACGGCGACAGTCCCTATGCCGGGCAATACATCACGTCTGAAGTGGACGGGGCTTATTATGATGTCGCCGCAAATGTCGCGGTCAGGCTGACTAACCTCTCAACCGGCGAATATTACAGCCGCTACTGGAAAGCGCGTCAGCTGACGGCCAGCGACTGGTATTCCGATGGCACCTATATCTACATCCCGGCCAGCGCCTTCAGCAATGTGCTGTATGAGATGTTTAAAATTGACTCAACCCGCTATTACGCCAGCAACAGTAATCGTTACGTGGACACCTGGACACAGCCGCGGGGTTACATCGCTTTCAAAGGTCCGGGACTCGACACCAATAGCCTCCAGGTGGGCCAGGACAGCCTCTCTTACTGGTACGGCTGGTACCGTAACTGGCCGGCAGCGTGGAGCACCTACTCTAACGTCACCTATGTGCGCGGCGCACTGTGTGAAGTTCAGGATTATCCGTCGGTGGTACTGCTGCCTACCGTGAGCGCCAGCACGCTCGCGGCAGGCGGAAAAAGCCAGGCTCCATTTACGATCACCATCCAGTGCGAATCGGGCGCACTCTCCGGCACCGCCACGTCGACGACCACTTCGGCCAATGTCGCCATGGGCTTTCTGGTTAACCAGTCTAATGCGGTTATACAGGCGAGAAATCTGGGGCTGACCACCTCGGGCGGCGGGTTAACCTGGCTGCTGGATACCCATTATGGCAGCAGCACTGCCGCCTCCGGCGTCGGTATCAGAATTTATGACAGCAACAATACCCCCATCAATTTACTGCCGGACCGCGCCAGCACCGGCACCGGCAACAGCCGCGGCTGGTATGCCTACAAAGATTTAACCTCGCAGGTCTCCTCCGGAGGCAGTGATATCTACAGCGGTGATTTTACCGCCTCCCTTGAAGCCATCAGCGGGCAAACCCTTATAGCAGGAGCAGTGAATGCGCAATTACAGGTTGTGGTCAGTTTTCAGTAACCTCATTGTGTTATCTGGCGTTCTGCTCTCGTCCAGCGTCTGGGCGGTGGTCAACGTGGATAAGACCCGGATCATCTTTAATCAGGCCGATCTGACGCAGTCGATTAACGTCGTCAACAGCGGCAACACCGAGACGTTTCTGCAACTCTGGACGGATGATGGCAACGTGACGCTGTCACCGGATGCCAGCATCACGCCCGTGCTTGTCTTGCCGCCAGTGGTAAAAATGGTTCCGGGCGAGATGCGATCGCTGCGCCTGATGCTGACTTCACGCGATGCGCTGCCCGCCGGTAAAGAGAGCCTTTTCTGGCTGAATATTTACCAGATTCCGGCGCTGAAAAAAGCGCCTGATGCGGCTGAACGCAGAGTCGTGCTGCCGCTGCGAATCCGGCTGAAGATTCTTATCCGGCCTGCGGGACTTCACGCGCCTCAGGCGACCGACCCGGAAAAGCTTCGTTTCGCCGTCACGGGAGATAAAATCACGATAACCAACCCGACGCCCTGGTTTATGAGCCTGAATGTCAAACCTCAAGGTCAGGCAGCGATTAAAAACCTGATGATCGCCCCGCACGCGGAACTGCAGGCAGAGAGCCAGGCCATGCTCTCTCCCGGAACGGCGCTGAACTATACGGTGATCAACGACCAGGGTATTCCGGTTAACTACACCACGGCTTTTAAGTGAATGTTTTGCAGGACAATGGCGTCCCGGCACGCTAAAGTTGCCTGTTTCGGTTTGCAGGCTGGATGAGGGAAAATGAAACGTTTATTTGTTTACGGCACGCTCTGCCCTGGACGTGAAAATGCGCATATCCTGGAGAATATCGGCGGAGAGTGGCTCGCCGGTTCGGTCACGGGCACCTTCTATGAACGCGGCTGGGGTGCAGCGGCTGATTTTCCTGGCATTATTCTGGATGAGCACGGGCCGCAGGTGCCGGGTTTTCTCTTTACCTCCGATAAGCTGGCGGCTCACTGGCCGATGCTGGATGCGTTTGAGGAAGGCTATGATCGCGTCGAAGTGTGCGTCTCTACCCACGATAATCAGCAGCTCAGCGCCTGGATTTATCAGCTTCAGCCCCGTGAACAGGGCTGATACCCCTCGCGCCCTGCTTCCGGGCGCGATTCTGTCAGCCCGCCTCCCTTTTCTGCCAGACATGACAAACAGCCACTATGCCGAAATCAAGTTATATGAAAAGATTTAATGTATGATGTAACTAAAATAGAGTGTCGTTATGACCTGTTCCGGGCCACCAGCCCGCGTTTCTGCCCTTTCATTCCGGCCAGCGCTGATGCGGAAACAGCGAGACCCGGATGTTAAACAGGTGGATCAGGGGCGCGACTGCCTCACTATCCTGCCGGGCCAGGGGCTCCAGACGCAGGAGCAGCAGATCAAGCTCCTCCAGCAAATCCTGATGCGGTGTTAACTGCAGCGACTTCATCTTGCGCTTCAGATAGAGCGCCAGCTCGTGAAACATCTGCGCGCTATCAATTCCATGCCGTTCCAGCACCTCGCGATAGCGCGCATAAAAGTCATAGCAGTTCGCCCCCAGCCAGGTTTCCGTAATCAGATAGCCCCCCACCACGATATCCGGCACCGGGTCGAGCCGTTTCCGCGGCAGAATGATATTCACCCTGTCGAGCATGCGTGCAATAAACTGCTGCCGTGACAGCAGCGTGGCGGCGTTACGCTCCACCATTTTGATAAACCCTAACAGATCGCGCAGGCCGCGCTGTACCGCTCTTCGCGCTATCCATGAAGGCCGTTTGTTGCGGATCAGCGCCGTCAGCACAACGGCAAACATAATCCCCACCATCGAAGAGATCGCCGCATTCAGGGTGACGATAAGGTTGGGCACGAAGTGGTGACTCAGCCCGATAAAGCCGGGGATCTGAATCGCCACGCTCAGCCCGATCAGGTTGGTGGCCGGATTCGCAATCACCAGGCTCAGCAACATCAGACCAGGCAGCAGACAGATCATCAGCGCCTGTAAGGTGTTCGCCTGCGGGATGAGAAAAGCGATGTAAAACAGGCTCACGACCAGCGCAATCATCACCCCTTTGACAAACAGCTTCATCGGCGTCACCGGCGAATCGACACCGGCAAAAAATGAACTGATAATCGCCGCCATCAGCGGTGCATTCGCCCCGTCGGCCCAGCCGCTGCCGATCCAGAAGAGACTGGAGAGAAAGGTCGCCAGAAAAGCCGTCAGCGCCGACAGCCTCAACAGCCCTTTGTCGATATGGCGATGCTCACGGATATTACGGATAGCCGCCCCGTCGCCATGACTGTAGAGATCCCCGGCGCGGGCGCTGACATTCTCATAGGCATCGGCAATGCGCACAAAGTTGGCCAGCCGCTCCAGCAGACCGATCAGCAGCAGGCTCTCCTCGGTCGCCAGTTCCCCTGCCCGCCACGACTGCTCAAGGCTGGCCTGCCCGGCATTGATCGCCTCACGCAGTCCGTTGATGTCATTGACGCGATCGTGATGCAGCCACAACAGAAACTGCTGAAACACATCGGTCACGCACGCTGGAAAACGAATGTTCAGCTCCGCCAGTACGCCCAGCCGTGACTCAATCGCGGTGAGCGTCGGCAGCAGATAGGTCAGATGCTGATACTGCACGCTGACCAGACGGATGACGTTACGCGCCGCCTCCCCCTCATAGACACAGTGGGTCAGCAGCGTTTCAACGTTCAGCGGATAACCGGCCATCTGAATCAGGATATCTTCCCGCTCCAGTGATTTGTTCTTTGCCATTCCGCTGATCAGCTCATCGCATAGCCTGCGCGCATTCTGAAACCAGAGATTCACGCTCTGGCCGAGCAGATGATGCATCGACACCGGAAACACCAGCCGGTGAACCAGGGTGCTGCAGAGAATGCCGAGCGTGATCTCCTCAATACGTGAAATGACCGTATTGATAATGGCTGACGGCGTATCCACGTCGGGAAAGCCCATAATGGCGGCGCTATACCCGCCCAGCATAAAGATGTAGCTCTTTGGCGTGCGGTCATGCAGCGAGAGATAGAGGCAGACCGTTACCCACAGTGACACGCAGAGGCTGAACAGAACCGGCGACTGCACCGTTTCGGGGTAGATCAGCAGAATAAAGAGGCCCCCCAGCAGCGTACCCAGCAGACGAAACAGGGATTTAGACACGGTTGAGGCCGCATAGAGCTGTGAAGTCACAAAAACGGTCGTGAGCGCCCAGGCAGGTTTTTCAAAGTTAAGAAGCAGCGCCACAGAGAGTGCAATAAACGCGGCAAGAGAAGTTTTGCAGGCAAACAAAACCGCGTTTTTGGTAAACCATTTCATCGAATGAGAGCAACCAGGAGCTTTCTGAGGCGCGTATCCTGACAGATGCGCCTGCGTTTTACTCTCAGTTAACTTATACAAATTATTACCGGCCTGACGGGGCCGGTTTCAGGGGAGACAGGTCTGGTTCGGGCGGGATGAAAAGCGGTTAACGACGCGTCAGCGCCAGACGGATGCCCAGCCCGATAAAGGTGGCACCCACCACCCGATCGAGCGCCTTCTGCAGGGTCTGATTCTTCGCAACGGCGCCAGCGGCACCGCCCGCCAGCAGGGCAAACAGCACATCCGTTATCAGGCCCGTCAGCGCATAGGCCAGACCCAGCAGCAGAAAGGAGACGGCATGATGATCGCCCTCCACCGTCACAAACTGAGGAAAGAAGGCGATGAAGAACAGCAGCACTTTGGGATTGGTTATCGAGGTAATAAAGCCGCGCAGCAGCAGCTGACGGGTTTCAGTCTGTGCGACCGCCTCCACTCCCTCCGGCCTGACGACGTGACGGACGCGGAACGTCGCCACGATCATCTTCGTCCCCAGATAGATCAGGTAGGCTGCACCCGTATATTTAATGACGGTGAACAGCAGCGGCGAGGCCGCAATCAGCGCCGTTAAGCCCAGCGCACTGGCAACCGCATGCGTACAGCTTCCCAGCGCCACGCCCGACGCCGAGAGAACACCGGCCTGTCGCCCCCGAGCCACACTTTGTCCGACAACATAAGCGAGATCGGGGCCCGGCGTAATGCAGAGCAGCACCACCGACGCCAGAAACAGCGGAAAATGAACAATATCCAGCATGAAAACTCCTGACAGCAATAAGATTTAACCTTTCGTTAACTTATCAGCCCGGACGCCCTTTTCCAAATGCCATCATCCTCTTACCGGTGTGCGCGCTCTCCATCACGTTCTGTGCCGTAACCGCTCCAGCATGATCAGGGAGTGACTGAAAATGGCGTCGGCGATGTGCTGCGGAAAATCGGCGGGCAGCGCCTCCCGCACCGAAACCACCGCCTGGGGAAAGGCCCGGATAAAGAAGTCAAAAATCTCCTCTATACTGGCCGGATCAAAACTGACGCGCTTTGCCGTGGCGATAAAATGGCGCGGATAGATTTTGTCGATCGCCATCTTTTTACCTTTGGTGGCGCACAGCCCCATCGCCAGCTTCAGCGCCCGCTTGTTGAGGCCGGTGCCACCCAGTACCGGATAGGCTGAGATGACGTCATAAAATGGCGTCAGCCGGTAACTGCCGCCGCGCTCAATAAACAGGGAGAAGTTTTTTGCATGGCCATCGGTTGCGCCGATCAGCCACTGGAAAACCTGAAACTGCATAAAGCGGTAGCGATCCGCTATCGCCTGGCTGGAGCCCATCAGCAGCTGCATGATCGTCTCTATGCCCGGCCCGCCGTCTGACTCATATTTGGTTGAGGATGGCAGCCCCAGCGCCTGGCAGATATCCTCCTGCGGCAGCCGGATCAGCCGGGTCTTATCGCGGGACCAGCGCCGGTCAAACCGCTCCACCGCCAGCGCCCGCATCGCCCCGGCGCGGATAATGGTCGCCTGCGGCACCGCCATTCCCAGCGCCCGGGCCAGCGCCAGACAGAGATACTCATTCTCCACGCTTTCGCGCATATCCAGGGTGGCGGCAGGCTGCTTAATCTCCCCGATGGGCAGCTTGATGATGTGGGAGGTGGGCGTCGCCCCGGCCGGAATGCTCCAGCCCTCATCGGTCAGCAGCAGGGCCGTTTTCTCCTGCGCGCCCGCCACCGAGATGCGAAAATCGGTCTCTTCACGCAGCATCCCCAGCGGAATATCGGACTGATAGGCCGACAACACCTTCTCCAGCCGCGCCTCATCCAGCACCTCATAGCGTGCCTGCAGCGGCGGCAGCGCCATCTCCGGCGGCAGCAGCATGGTCGCGCCAACGCTGTCACGTCCCACCTCCTGCAGCAGATCAAACGGCTGGCGGGATTTTATCTGATAGCGCGCCACAATCCGGTCACGGATCGCCGGGCTGTCAGGCAGCAGGTTATCGAAAAAGTTAATCACGGCGGCGGAGGTGATCGGCCTGACCTGCAGCGGCATAGAGAGGGAAAGGGGACGCGCCAGCGGATTGCGCAGCCAGCCTGCATCATACTCAAACTCATGTGCGCCGTTTCGCTGCCGGGTCAGCACCCCCACCCGCTCGCCGTTCATCCAGGCCATCAGCTTCTGCATCACCAGTCATCCTCGTCATTGAGTGGCGCTGGCGCCGGTGCCGCTTTTTCCTGAACCTCCAGGCTCAGCTCCAGCGACTGCAGCAGCTTAAACAGCGTAGCCAGCGAGGTGCTGTCAGGTGCATTTTCAAAGTGAGAGATCGTCGCCTGCTTCAGGCCCACTTTTTTTGCCAGCTCACTCTGGGTCCAGCCGTTGCGCTGGCGGATAAGTTTCAGCCGGTTTGCCAGCTGAATCGGACTATATATCATGGGTGACTCCTTCTGGATCACAGAGGGTAAGCATAGCGCAGCCGTATTATCCCCGAAAGGGTATAAATGTGCTTTTATCCTCTTTAAGGGATAAGTTATCTTTTATACCCTGTAGAGGATAATGAGGAATTTATCCCTCGTAAGGGATAATTCAGGACGCATAATCCACGGAGAAAAGAGGAAGAGAATGAGCAGATTCAGCATCACCCATCAGATCAGCGAGCAGGACCGCGAAGCATTACTGGCAGGACTCGGCGGGTACAACCGGCAGTTTATCCAGACTGAGAACTGGGGGCCGCTGTCGGTCATGCATCGCGACACACAGGGGACATTACGGGGCGGATTAATCGCGTCCCGCAAAGGAAACTGGCTCTGTATCGATTTTCTGTGGGTGGACGAGACGCTGCGGGGCAGCGGTCTGGGCAGTGAACTGCTCAGCGCGGCGGAACAGGCGGCGGTGACGGACGGATGTCTCTGTGCGCTGGTGGATACGTTCAGCTTTCAGGCGCTGCCGTTCTATCAGAAGCAGGGATATCAGCAGCAGATGTCCCTGCCCGACTTTCCGCAGACCGGCATGCAGCGTCACTATCTGACGAAAACACTCCGGCCGGCATAACCACACCGATCCGCATCGCGCTGGCGTGACAGGGTCACAGACCGGCGATGCGGCGCAGGTCGGCTTCGGCACCGGGTGCCACGGCAAGAACCTGCGCACCGCGGGTAAGGCGGTCGCCTTCAGTATTAAACGGGTGATACCAGCCGCCCGCCTCTTTCACCAGGCAGTAGCCCGCCAGACAATCCCAGGCGTGCATATAGGGCTCGTAGTAACCCACCACCCGTCCGGCGGCCACCCATGCCAGCATCAGCGCGCCGGAACCCAGTCGGATAAAGTTACCGCCTGCCGTCAGCAATGCGGCCACGATCTCGCCAACCTGCTGCGGGGTCACGTGACTGTTCGCCCCGAATCCGGTAACGTGGTTTTGCAGCGTGCGCGCCGGATCGACGGCCAGACGGCGACCATTGAGCGTCGCGCCCTGCCCCAGCGCCGCGACGTAGCATTCATCATAGAGGGGGGCAAAGATCACCCCGATGACCGGCAGGTCGCCGCGCAGCACGGCCACCGAAACACACCAGTTTGGCATCCCGTTCAGAAACGGGCTGGTGCCATCGATAGGATCGACTACCCAGGTGTAGTCCGATGCTCCCGGCTGCAGACCGCTCTCCTCACCCAGAAATCCATCATCGGGAAAGGCGGCGCGGAGATGGGCCGCGATCTGCTGCTCCACGTCGCGGTCAGCAATCGAGACCACATCCTGCAGATCATATTTGGTTTCCACCACCAGCGTCTCGCGACGGTTAAAGTAGGAAAGCGCGGTCGCGCCGCCTTCACGGGCAACGGCCTCAGCGACAGCCAGACGCGCCATTATTTCATCATGTGATGCCATGCCAGCTCCTCAGTTTTAATCAGATTCGTGCGCGATCAGGGCCAGCCCCTGCGCCCTGAAGTTAACGCCAACCCTGGTGGCGAGCGGGAGACGCTGCTCCATCAGCGGATCGATAATGAACAGCGCGCCCAGTTCAGTGGCCACTTCATATTCGATATGGTCACCCAGCCAGGTGCTGTGGGTGATCTCCCCCTGCAGTGCGCCCTGTCCGTCGCCGGAGAGGGTCATGAAGCGGGGCCGCACCGCCAGCTGAGCCGGGCCGGTCCGCATTCCCGCTCCGGGCAGCCGGAAGCGCTGCGTGCCGAGACGGATCAGCGCCTCTTCCGCGCCGGCCTGCTCTACCTCACAGGGCAGAATGTTCGCCTCACCCATAAAGTCCGCGATAAAGACCGAACGGGGAGAATGGTAAAGCGTCTCCGGCGTCCCCTCCTGAGCAATATCCCCCTCTTTCATGACAATAATCTTATCGGAGACCGCCAGCGCCTCCTCCTGGTCATGGGTGACATAGACCGCAGTAAAGCCGAGCCGCTGCTGCAGATCGCGGATATCGGTGCGCACCTGACGGCGCAGACGCTCATCCAGGTTCGACAGCGGTTCATCGAGCAGCAGCACCTGCGGCTCCAGCACCAGCGCGCGCGCCACCGCAATGCGCTGCTGCTGCCCGCCGGAAAGCTCCGAGGGCAGCCGCTGCCCCTGACTCTCCAGCCCCACCAGCTTCAGCCCCTCACGCGCCCGATCCTGCGCCTCGCGCCGGCTCATCCCCGAGGCGCTCAGCCCATAGAGAATGTTGTCGAGGGCGTTCATGTGCGGAAACAGCGCGTAGGATTGAAAGACCATCGCCACGTCCCGCGCGTTGGCGGGCAGATGGGTAACATCCTTACCGCCTATCAGGATGCGGCCCGCGTCAGGATGTTCCAGCCCGGCCAGCAGCCGCAGCGTGGTGGTCTTGCCGCAGCCGGAGGGGCCGAGCAGCGTCACCAGCGTGCCGGGCTCCACGGTGAGTGACAGATCCGGCACCGCACTGAAGCCGGCAAAACGTTTTGAGACATGGTCAAAAACCACCGATCCGGCCTGATGTGTCGTCATACGGTGCTCTCCTGAGTCAGGGTGGATGCAGAGGGAGTGGCGGCGAGGGCCGCCGGTCGGGTAACACGGCGCAGGCGGCGTTCGCCCACCAGCAGCTGGAAGAGACCAATAATCAGCAGCATCACCAGAATCAGGACCGAGGAGTAGGCAATGGCGACGCCATATTCACCGTTCTCCACCAGCCCGACAATGTACGAGGTCGCCATGTTGTACTGCGCGCTGACCAGGAAGATCACCGCGCTGATGGAGGTAATGGCGCGCACAAAGGCGTACACCAGCGCCGCGCTGATGGCCGGTTTCAGCAGCGGCAGCACCACCTTGCGCAGGGTACGGAAACTGGTTGCGCCCAGCGTGAGTGACGCTTCATCCAGGCTTTTATCCAGCTGGCTCATCGCCGCAATGCCGCCACGCACCCCGACGGGCATGTTACGGAAGACAAAACAGGCAATCAGAATCATCGCGGTGCCGGTTATCTCCAGCGGCGGCAGGTTATAGGCCATGACATAGCTCACGCCGATAACCGTACCGGGAATGGCAAAGCTCAGCATCAGCATGAACTCAAAGGTCTGCCGTCCGGCAAAGCGCTGACGCACGATCAGCCAGGCGGTCAGCAGCCCGACAATCGCCGTGAGAGGCGCCGCAATCAGGGCAATCTCCAGCGTCGTCCAGAAGGAGTTCCACGCCACGCCCTGCCACACCAGCTCCCCCTGAGTGAGGGTGACACGGAAGGCGCGGATGTAGTGATCCAGCGTCAGGCTGTTGTCGAGCCCCCAGGAGTGGACAAAGCCACCAATGAGGATCATGCCGTAGATCACCAGAGTAAAGAGTCCCCATGGGATCACCATCCCGTATACGCCAAATCTGACCGGACGCGGCAGCATGGCATGACGGCCGCCGTCGCCTTTCCCGGTGACGGTGGTAAAACTTTTCCCGGCAAGCCAGAGACGCTGCAGCAGAAAGGCCGCCAGCGTGAAAGCCAGCAGGATCATCGCCAGCACCGCCGCACGGCTCGGGTCGTTTTGCGCGCCGACCACTGAAAAGAAGATCTCCGTAGAGAGCACGCCGTGACTGCCGCCCAGCACCATCGGATTGCCGAAGTCCGCCATGCTTTCGATAAAGCTGATCAGAAAGGCGTTGGCCAGCCCCGGAGCCATCAGCGGCAGCGACACGCGGGAGAAGGTCCGCCAGCGGCTGGCTCGCAGCGTCTGCGACGCCTCCTCCAGTGAGGGACTGACGCCCTCGACCACCCCGATCAGCACCAGGAAGGCCACCGGCGTAAACGAGAGCACCTGCGCAATCCAGATCCCGGTCAGCCCGTAGAGCCAGCGTCCCGGCGCAATGCCGAACAGCGACGCCAGCGACTCGGTGACCACGCCAGAGCGGCCAAACAGCAAAATCAGCGCCAGACCGATGACAAACGGCGGCGTGATAATCGGCAGGACGGTGAGCATCCGCAGCGCTTTCTTACACGGCAGTGCCGTGCGCGTCGCCGCCAGCGCAAACGCCAGCCCCAGCAGCGTCGAGCCGCTGGCCGTCATCAGCGCCAGTCCCAGCGTTCGCCAGGCCGTCCCGCAGTTGCCGCCGGTAAAACAGCCGAGGCTCCAGATGGCCGGGTCCTGCAGGCTGGCGATCAGCCCATCGGGTTTAAAGCTGCCATCGCTGTCCTGCACCGCGGCGACAAACAGGCTGAGCACCGGATAGAGCACGAAGGTGGTGACCAGCGCCACCAGCAGCACAATCGCCGCCACCACAAAGGCATCGCCTTTCAGGACACCGCGCTCTGCCAGCGCAAAGGCAAAGATCAGCAGAAAAACGGTCAGCAGCAGTAAGGCCCCCGCGCCCATGGCGGGCTGTCCCTGAGCCAGCGGCCCGGTAAGGTGCTCCAGCCACAGCCAGTTCCAGCCGCTGAAACCAATGGCATGCCCCTCCAGCAGCAGAAACAGGATGCCGGAGACGCTGAACAGCAGCAGCAGCGTGCTGCGGGTCCGGCCGGGAGGCAGAAAGGCGCAGGCGGTAACGCCTCCCCACAGCGCCACGGCGACCAGAAGCCAGGGCTGCTGAGCGAGCTGCCACAGGGCCGGTGCACTGTTCTCCTCCGCAGAACGAAAGAGCCAGTCACCCGCAAAGAATCCCTGCTCCAGGCTGTACCAGGGCAGCAGCGTCAGGGCCACGGCCCCCGCCAGCAGCGCGCCGGTTAAACGGCGATTGTGCGCATTCATACATCACCTCGATTGGAGAAGCGGACAACTGGCTGATGCCACCGCGGTTCGGCCCGTGCCCGGCGTCTGATGGCCGGGCGGTGCCACGCTTCAGTGCGCGCTGGCACCAATCTCTCTGTCCCAGCGCCCCAGCAGCGCTTTGCGTTTCGCCGAGTCGCCATAGGTTTTGAAGTCATAATCGATCAGGCGGATGTTCTCGAAACGCGGCGCATACTCGGAGATTTCCGCCTGACGGTTGGAGGGCAGCTGGAACGATTTCGCCTCTTTCATATGGGACTGCGCATCCGCACTCAGCGCCCAGTCATACCAGGCCCGGGCATTCGCCAGGTTGCGCGCCCCTTTGATAATCGACATGGAGCCAATCTCATAGCCGGTGCCTTCACAGGGGGCGACAGGTTTGATCGGGAAGCCTTCAACTTCCATCGCAACCGCATCGTGCATAAAGACAATCCCGACGGTGGTTTCACCGCGCGCAGCCGCTTTTACCGGTGCCGAGCCGGACTTGGTGTATTGCGAGATATTGGCGTTGAGCTTCTTCAGGTAGGCAAAGGCGTCATCTTCCCCCATGATCTGCACCAGCGTCGCCAGCGTGTTGTACGCCGTGCCGGAGGAGTTGGGGTTGGCGATCTGAATCTCGCCCTTAAAACCGGGATCAAGGAGATCCGCCCAGCAGGCAGGCACCTTCAGCTTTTTCTCCGCCAGCAGGCGGGTGTTGTAGCCCCAGCCCAGCGCACCGGCATAGACGCCAACGGTCCGGTAACCGGAAATTTCCGCCACCTTCTGTGACCAGGGCTGCTGCTGGTCAAGTAAAGGGGACTTGTAGGGCTGGCTCAGCCCCTCTTCTGCGGCCTGCATGTGCGGATCGCCGGTGCCCGCCCACCAGATATCGGTGCGGGGATTGCGCGCCTCGCTGCGGATTCGGGCGTAGGCTTCACCGGCTGAGAGCCGCACCATGCTGAGCCGGATATCGGGATGAGACTGGCTGAACAGCGTGGTCATCTGTTCACACACCACCACATCGGCGGAGCAGATCATATTAAGGCTGCCCGCCGCCGTGGCCGCAAACGGCAACACCGGGCAACTGACGATAACAGCAGCGAGCAGAGAGGAATAACGCATGGGATTCTCCTTGAGGCCGGATGATGAGGGCGTGCGCCAGCTTTTGCACATGTGTGCAAAGTAGTACGGCGACCCTGTCATGCTGTCAATTCACTTGTTGAGCAATTGTCAGTCGCTGTCACAAATTTGAAACATTCGCTGCCCTGTTATCTTTTGCACACCCTTGCATTTTCAGGCAGACTCAGTGCGGTTAACGGCAGGACGAGGAGAGAAGATGCAGCAGCCCAGGGCAGTGGTGAGTGCACAGGATGTGGCAGATCGGGCGGGCGTCTCGCGCTCGGCGGTCTCCCGCACCTTTACACCGGGGGCCAGCGTGTCGGACGCCACCCGGCAGCGGGTAATAAAAGCGGCGGAAGAGCTGGGCTATCACGTCAATCATCTGGCGCGCGGCCTGGTACGAAACCGCAGCGGCATTGTCTGCCTGATCGCCTCAGAGGTGGATACGCCCTACCGTGCCAGCCTGGTGCGCTGGATGACCCAGTATCTGCAGGAAGCGGGCAAGGTGGCGATGCTGATTAACACCGACCGGTCGGATGAGCGGGTTTCCGCCGCGCTGCAGCAGGCGATCCATTTCCGCGCCGACGCCTCGATCATTCTCTCCGGCATGCCTGACAGTGGCATTACCCGGCTCTGCTACCGGCACGGTCAGCAGCTGGTGCTGATTAACCGCGACGACGCCCTGCCCGGCACGCTCAGCCTTAACCTCGACTCCCGTCCGGCGGCGGAGATGGCGGTTAACGCCTTTCTGCGCGCGGGCTGCAGCCGCATCGCCTTTGTGAATTCGCTGGCGGGAACGCCGAGCCTGCTGAAACGGGAAGCCGATTTTCTGACTGCGGCGCAGCAGGCCGGCATTGCCGTGCAGGTGGAACGGTTCGGCAGCACCTCCTATGAGAGCGGACAGATTCTGGCGCAGCGTCTGCTGACGCGCAGCGTCCGCCCGGATGCGGTCTGTTGCGCCACCGACCTGCTCGCCTGCGGCTTTATGGATGAGGCGCGTCACCGTTTTGCGCTGCGTATCCCGGAGGATCTCTGCATCATCGGACACGACAACATCGCGCAGTCGGGCTGGAGCGCCTACGACCTCACCACCTTTGCGCAGCCGGTAGAGCAGTTCGCCCGCGATGCGATTGACTGGCTGGTGGCGGCAGAGGCGCAACCGGAAAGTCTCCTGCCACGAACAGAACAGCCGCAGGCACGGAAAATATATCCGGTCGATGTGGTCTGGCGGGGTTCGGTGCGCGGCGGATGAGCGCCATTCTTTATTTTCAGCCGGTACGTTATTTCTCAGCGAAATAATTGAGTACCGGTTTTACGCTTCGCTTTAAATAGCGATCTCCTGCCCGGAAAAATATTCGGCCGCTTCGCCCCGCAATCGCGATTTCCTGTCTACGCTTTATCTGCATTATTAATTTACTCTGGTTTTATCTGCTCAATGAATCAGCAGTCAGATGTGACAAACATCACATTTGTGCCAGGCTTACAGTCTCAGATAACACTGTTCAAGGAGCATACAATGGCCACACCCACTAACAAGACGCTCGATCTGGATCATTTTCCTAAGCCTCCTTTTGAGGATCAGCCCCAGCAGGCGCCAGGCCTTGCCAGCAAAATGGTTCCGGTTCCCGATCACGGTGAAACCAGCTACCGTGGCACCGGTCGTCTGACCGGACGTAAAGCGCTGATCACCGGCGGCGACTCCGGGATTGGCCGTGCCGTTGCGATTGCTTATGCCCGTGAAGGCGCCGATGTGGTGATTAACTACCTGCCGGAAGAACAGCCGGATGCCGATGAAGTGGTTAAATTAATCGAAGCGGAAGGCCGTAAAGTTTTCGCTATTCCCGGTGACATTCGTTCAGAAGAATTCTGTCAGCAGCTGGTCAAAGAGGCGGCCGACAAATTAGGCGGTCTGGATATTCTGGTTAATAACGCCGGTCGTCAGCAATTTAATGAGTCCATTCGTACCCTGAGTACAGAAGATTTTGACGCGACGTTTAAAACCAACGTTTATGCAATGTTCTGGATCACCAAAGCGGCGCTGGAATATCTGCCACGCGGCGCATCCATTATTAACACCTCGTCAGTGCAGGCGTTTAAACCCAGCGATATCCTGCTGGACTATGCGCAGACCAAAGCGGCGATTGTGGCCTTTACCAAATCCCTGGCGAAACAGCTGGGCGGCGACGGCATCCGCGTCAACGCGGTAGCGCCGGGTCCATACTGGACCGCACTGCAATCCAGCGGCGGGCAGCCTATGGAGAAAGTGAAGCAGTTTGGTGCCGACTCACCGATGGGCCGTCCGGGCCAGCCGGTTGAGATCGCCCCGCTCTACGTCACCCTGGCCTCGACCGAGAGCAGCTACTCCTCCGGTCAGGTCTGGTGCTCTGATGGCGGCACCGGCACCCTGTAATCCCCTTCTGGTGGCCGCGTAAAGCGGCCATTTTTTTGTCCTGCCTCTCTCCCCCTCCGAATCGTTGTGCCTGGTATAAGGAAAAAGAACATGAAAAACCCGGTTTTTCATTCGCCGGTCAGAAAAGAAGGTTTTGCGGGGCTGGGCGACTATGCCGCCATTGGTGAAGGCCGTTCGGTGGCGCTGATTGCGCCGGATGGCTCCATTGACTGGTGGTGTGCCCCCAATCTCGATGCGAAACCGCTGTTTGATCGCCTGCTGGACGCCGGGCTGGGCGGCTACTTTCAGGTCGTCCCGCGCGGCAGCTATCAGGTTACGCGACGCTATCGTGACAACAGCAACGTGCTGGAGACCCGCTTTGACACCGACAGCGGCGCCGTCCTGCTTACCGAATCGATCAACAGCACGCTGGCGGGCCGTCTGCCCTGGTGTGAGCTGGCCCGCCGCATCGAAGGCGTTGAGGGCGAGGTGGAGTTGCAGATCACGCTGCGCTTCGGCACCGCCGCTGAAACCCGTTCCCCCTGGGTGGCCGACAATGAGAAAGGCAAGGTGTTTCACATCGCCGAAACGATGGCGATGTTCCGCTCCAGCGACGACATCACCATTACCGAACTGGATGATGAACAGGTCTGCGCCACGCTGCGCACCACCGCCGGTTCGCGCTCGCTCTGCGCCCTGCTGATCACCGAAAAGGAGCCGCTGGCCGTGCCGCCGCTGGAGGCTATCGACCAGCGGATTGAAACCAGCCACACCGGCTGGACCAGCTGGGTGGAGAGCCTGAGTTATGACGGCAGCTACCCGGCGCTGGTCAGGCGCTCTGCCCTGTCGCTGAAGTTTCTCTGGTACTCCCCGACCGGCGCGCTGGCCGCCGCGGCCACCACGTCGCTGCCGGAGGGCATCGGCGGCGAGAAAAACTATGACTACCGCTACGCCTGGGTGCGGGACGCCTGCCTGATTATCAAAGCCTTTGTCTATCTCGGCGCGCTGGAAGATTGCAAGGCGGCCTTCTCCTGGCTGTCACAGACCATCATCCGTCACGGCGTCAGGCTGCGCGCCTGCTATACCCTGAATGGCGATGAGGTGCCCGCCGAGCGTTATCCGCCCCTGAGCGGCTATCAGCATTCTCAGCCGGTGCGCATCGGCAACAATGCCCGCGATCAGCTGCAGCTCAGTATGTATGGCGATATGCTCATGACCGCGCAGCGCTTTATTGAAGCGGGGCACGTGCTGGATATCACCACCTCACGCCTGCTGGGCGACCTGGCGAACTGCTGCGCCGACAACTGGCGACAGAAAGATTGCGGCATCTGGGAGCTGCCGGAGCTGCAGCACTATACCCACTCCAAAATGGCCTGCTGGATAGCGCTGGATCGGGCGGTGGCGCTGGCGGAAAGTAAACATATCGAACCGACCTGGCTGGGCCGCTGGCAGCGGGAACGTGACCGCATCCGCGACTGGATTGAGTCGCACTGCTGGTCGGAAAAGCTACAGGCTTATCTCTTTTACGCCGGCAGTGATGCACGCCTGGACGCCTCGCTGGCGCTGGTTCACAGCTATGGCAATGCGGTAAATCCGCAGCGAATGCTCGCCACCTACCGTGCTATCCGGCAGAAGCTGGGCGACGGCAGCGCCATGCTCTATCGCTACAGCGGTGCCAGGCAGGAGGAGAGTACCTTTCTCGCCTGCGCCTTCTGGCTGGTGGAAGCCTGGGTCCAGATGGGTGACACGAATCAGGCGGAACAGGCGATGCAGGAGATTCTGGCGACGCTGGACGGTCAGGGTAACGTCGATATCTTTAATGAGATGTATGACGTCCGCAGTCAGAGCTGGCGTGGCAACATGCCACAGGGACTGAGCCATCTGGCGCTGATCTGCGCGGCACAGGCGCTATCGGAATCAAAAGGAGAGGTTTAAGAAAGGCATCAGGGTGACTATTGCAGTTGGAAGCGCGGGTCGAAGAAAAACGGCTCCACGACCGCTTTCGCAATGATGCCCGCCGCTGCCGGATGACGGGGATTGAACAGCGCATTCCACTCACCGGTCAGCGTGCTGGGCACTTTGAGTATCAGGCCGTTCTCCAGGCTGGCGAGCCACTCATCGCCGATCTGCCGGGTGGACGCGGGCGCGGGGTCGGCCTGCCACTCATCCGGCAGCGCCGTCAGTGCCAGTTCGGTGATCAGGGACTCCGGCACGCTGATCGCGATCATGCTGTAGTCGCGTGACAGATCCTGAATGGTGAGATGCACCAGTGCCTCCAGCACGCAGAGCGCCCGGCTCGACCCCAGGTAGACACAGACCGATCCCACCGAATTCCAGCGCCCGCCATACGTGCGGGCACCAAAACCATCAAAGGCGGTCATCGCATATTCACGCTTCACCAGGCGAAAAAAGGGAACCGCCATCAGGTGATGACACCGTGCTCGAGCTGGCCGATCAGGTTTATCACCGCTTCCGCCCCTGCCACCGTGGTGGTCATCTCCGCCGGTTTTTTTCCGCCCAGCGCTTTGGCGGGCGTTTCCAGCCACTGCACCAGACGCGCCCTGTCGTCGCGGAACAGGTTGCTGGCGGCAGAGAGAACGCGAATCAGCATGTAGATGCGTCCGCTCTGGTCGGGCGAAAAGGTCTGCGCCGGATCTTTCACTTTGCGGTTGTAGGTGGTGCGATCGATGCCCGCCAGACGGCACAGCCACCCCTCGTCGAAGGTGGACAACGACGCGGTGCGTTTCAGCACGCCGCTGCTGAACCCTGTCGCGATACGCTGATGCGCATCCGGCAGGGTTTCCGGCAGGTTAAGGGCATGCAGCAGCGACGCGTGGCGGCGAGGCTGAGCGGGTGTGTAGATGGCGATGGACATAGCAGCCCTCCTGTTCATTTGATTTTTATTTTAGCGCAAATGAACAGAAGGCACCACCGCAAGTCCGGCGCGTATCCGTCCTTACTCTGCTGCGCCCTGCTCCAGCGCCTGCATAATCTGCCACGCCGCCCTGATGCGCAGCGGATTGGGGTAGCTCTTGTTGGCCAGCATCACAATGCCGGTGTTCTTCTCGGGGATAAACGCAATATAGGCACCAAACCCGTTGGTCGACCCGGTTTTATGCACCCAGCTGGCGCGTCGGGAGGGCCCGACCGGTTCCACGCGGGTCACCGGTTGCGGCTTCAGCGCCACGCCATTCTCACTGTCGGCGATCAGCGTGTCAGCACTGACGGGCCAGTCATAGATCTCCCAGCCCAGCCCCTGATAGAAACTGGCGGTTCTGAAGTAGCGCGACTGCGCCGTGCGGATGGCATTGCGCAGCACAGCATTGCCGGCAGAGAGGCCGTTTGGATCGCTGTTGGCCTGCATGAAGGTGAGCATGTCGCGAGCGGTCGATTTAACCCCATAGGCTTCGGCATCCAGCATGCCGGGGGAAACACGCACCGGCTGGCCATTTTTGTAGCCCCAGGCGTAGTTAATCATCATCGACGGCGGCACGGTAATAAAGGTGCGTGTCAGGCGCAGCGGCTGAAACAGCGATTTCACCATCGTCGCCTCAAAGTCCCCCTTCACCATCAGCGCGCCGAAGAGACCGATACTGGCGTTAGAGTACTGGCGAACCGTACCGGGTGCCGCCTGCGGTTGCCACTCCTGATAGAAACGAAGCAGCGACGCCTGATCGGTGACCGCCTCCGGCAGTTGCAGCGGCAGCCCGCCCGCCGTGTAGGTCGCCAGATGCAGCATCCGGACCGGACGCCACTGCGCCCCCGTCAGCTGCGGCCAGACCTTCTGCACCGGATCGTTCAGGCGGAGTTCACCGTTGCGGATCAGAATCCCCGCCAGGGTGCCGGTGAAGGTTTTACTCACCGAGCCCAGCTCAAACAGCGTGTTTTCTGTGACCCGGCGGCCCGAATCGGTGTCGGCCACGCCCGCATTCACAAACTGCGTCCGGCCTTTGTAAAGCACCGCCACCGACATACCGGGGATCGCCTGCTGCTCCATCAGCGGTTCAATCGCGGCTTTAACCAGAGAAGTGACCTGCTGTGAAGAGAGATCGGCGGCGACACAGCGGACAGAAAGCGAAAGCAGAACAAAACAAAACAGAGACTTTTTCATTAGCAACGAAGAGGGTTCACCGGGTCAGATTATTTACACTGGTCAGCACATGCCTGCACGCAGATCTGCGCCTGCGTACTGCAGGCACCGCTGTCGCGGGTATTACAGTGGGAGCGTTCGACATAGCAGTTGGACTGACAGGCCGCCAGATCGCAGCGGGCCGCCGCAGGGGTCAGCTGAACCAGGGGGGCGCGGGCCGGAAAAGGCGAAGCGGGCTGAGCGAAAGCGCTGCTACCCAGTAATCCGGACAGCAGCAGCGTGATGATGCGTTTCATAAGAGTTCTCCTGTAGGACGCTGCCCCTAGTATGGCCAGTCTGGCGGGCAGCGTCAGGGAAATCTTATCAAATTGAGACCACAGGCGGGTGTTGGGTGGCATTTATTACGCCACGGGTGTAGATATCGTTCAGTCTGGCGATGTAACGCTGGGTATCATGCTGCTCTTTGATGCGCAGGATCGCCGCCTCGCCTTTCTCCTGCAGCCGTTCCGGCTGCTCAACGATCTCCAGCAGCGTCGCTTTCAGCCCCTCCACCAGCGACCGGCGCAGCTGCGATTTCTGCTCCGGCGTGGTAATGCTGTATTCGCGATCGGCGTTCAGCGGACTGGCGATGACCCAGCCCGCGCTGGCAGGATTGATCTCCGGCAGGGCCCGCACATTGCTGGTGATCACCGGACAGCCGTTAGCCTGCATCTCCAGCACGGAAAAGCCGTAGGTCTCCTGCCAGGTCGGCAACAGGCCGACGTCGCTCTCGCGGAACAGCTGCATCAGTTCACGGTTATCCATCCGCGCCTGATGCGTGAAACAGCGGTAACGGGCGATGCGGCTCTCGATGCCGCGATAAAAGGCGTCATCATCCTGAAACTGGCGATGGGCGACGTTGTGACGTTTGGTGAGTTCACCGATCAGCTGCACGTCCAGCTGCGACTCCTCCAGGCGGCGCTCTTCAATCAGCTCACTGATCGCCAGCACCACTTCCGCCCCGCCTTTGCGATAAAACTCATTACCGGCAAAGACCAGCTTCAGCACACCCGGCTGGCGTGGCGCCTTATGCTGCACAAACAGCGTCTGGGGCGGATGCAGCACCAGCGTTTTCCGCCGGATTTTCTGCGCCTCATCCGGGCTGAACAGCTTCATCTGAATATTCAGCGTCGCGTCGGAGATTGCGATCAATCCGAGGCAGTTCTCTTTTAACAGATGAGGAATTAAGCGCTTCAGCTCCGGGTTATCCCGCTTGGCGACGCCGGGCACCGGCAGCACGCGCGGCAGCTCGGTTTCAAACGAGGCGACCCACTTCTGGTGGGTGATCGCAACTTCATTGAACAGATGGAGGATGTCAGCCCGTGAAGCGCCGGAAAACGGCACCGGCTGAAAGACGAAGGTTTTATTTTTCTTAAGCAGGCGGGTCCGGAGGGGATTAATAAAATAGAACAGATTGCCTTTTTTCAGATTGATATATTCGTTTGCCGGATTCACTAAAATATTACGCTGCTCCGGATATTGATTATTCGTAATTCCAATTTTCATGCACGCTCTCCAGAGTCCTTGTATACGGCATCATCTATAGCATGCAGCTGCGGCTGTTTCGTCTGAGCAATATCCTAAAAAGGCCCGCGTGGCGCGGCCTCTCCGCTTTTTCTAATGATTGCTTTCGGTGATAAAGCAGGCATGAAAGCGATCTTTTCTCAGTTTCGTAACACCTGTGTTTTTTTGTGTCAGGCTAACCCCTTGTTGAATATCCCACTATTTGTTCGGGCAATAAACGGACCATTTGTTATGTGAATGTTTAATTATTTGTGAAAATTAATATCGCCTGAAATGACGCATATAGTTTAAAACTTTTAAACAAACGAAACAGAACGCGGACGGTTCCCCCTACGCGCTGATGATTACGCCAGGTGGTCAGCCCACGGCCGATGAAACAAATGATACAGCGCACCCGCGACTGCACCACGCTGACCCGCTGCTTTGCCACATCATGGTGCAGTTGCGGGTGTCAGGCCCTGCGCCATAAACGCCCTTTCCTCCCACTAAGCCAATGAATTAAAACTCAAATATCAACCCGCACCCTGAATGCGCCGGTCTGGTACAAAAGTTGCAGCGACCTCTCTATGCAGACAGGAGAGCATTATGAAAGCAATCGTGATTGGTGGCGGGATTGGCGGTATGAGCAGCGCCATTGCGCTGGAAAAAGCCGGAATAGAAGTCGAGGTGTTTGAAGCCGTGCAGGAGATGAAGCCGGTCGGCGCGGCGATCTCTATCTGGCCTAATGGCGTAAAGTGCCTGAATGCGCTGGGCATGAAAGAGCAACTGCGCGCACTGGGCGGCAACATGGCCTATATGGCCTATCACGACGGCGCAACCGGCGCGCCCCTGACCCGCTTCAGTATGGCCCCGCTGGTGCAGCAGGTCGGCGAATACCCCTGCCCGGTGGCGCGTGCTGAACTGCAGGCGATGCTGATTGATACCTTTGGCCGTGAACGGGTGCAGTTTGGCAAGCGGGTCATCCAGGTCGAAGAGACTGCAGAGGGCGTCATTGCCACCTTCACCGATAACAGTCAGGTGCGGGGCGACTTTCTGATTGCCGCCGACGGCACCCATTCGGTGGTGCGCGAGTATGTGCTGGAGCAGAAGCTGGAGCGCCGCTATGCCGGTTACGTTAACTGGAACGGACTGGTGACCATTGATGAACGCATCGCGCCTGCCGATCAGTGGACGACGTTTGTCGGTGACGGCAAGCGGGTATCGCTGATGCCGGTCAGTGGCAACCGGTTCTACTTCTTCTTTGATGTGCCGCTGCCGAAAGGATTGCCGCAGGATCGCAGCACGGTGAAAGCCGATTTAACCGGCTATTTCCAGGGCTGGGCTGAGCCGGTTCAGCAGCTGATCGCGGCCATCAATCCTGAGACCACCAACCGGGTTGAGATCCATGACATCGAACCGTTCAGCCGTTTTGTAAAGGGCCGCGTCGCCCTGCTCGGCGATGCGGCGCACAGCACCACCCCCGATATCGGTCAGGGCGGCTGCGCGGCGATGGAAGATGCGGTGGTGCTGGCCGCGACGCTGGCGTCTCACTCACTGGGGATCGAAGATGCGCTGCTGCGCTATCAGGCGCGACGGGTGGAACGGGTCAAAGATCTGGTGCTGAAAGCCCGTAAACGCTGCGAGGTGACCCACGCGCACGACCCGGCGATCACCGCGGCGTGGTATCAGTCACTGAAAAGCGAAACCGGCGAGCGGGTGCTGGCCGGTATGTGTGAAACCATCGAAGGTGGCCCGCTGGGCTGAGATCCTGAACCGGGCTGTCAGTGAGACAGCCCGTCACCTTACTCCTCCGCCAGACCGCGATTTTTCAGCATCGGCTCCAGCTGAGGCGCGGCGCCCCGCCAGCTTTCATACAGCGTTTTCAGATCGCTGCTGTTGCCCCGCGACAGAATTTTCTGCCGGAAGATCTCGCCGTTTTCCCGCGTCAGCCCGCCATGCTCCACAAACCACTGATAGCCATCGTCCGCCAGCATCTGCGTCCAGATATAGGCGTAATAACCGGCAGCATAGCCGCCGCCCCAGATGTGCTGGAAATAGCTGGAGCGATAGCGCGGAGGCACCGCCGCCAGCGCCAGGTTGTCGCTCTGCAGCGACTGCTGCTCAAATCCCGCCACGCTTTGCGGTGCGTTGTCCGGCGTCAGGCCGTGCCAGTGCTGATCCAGCAGGGCGGCAGCCAGCAGCTCGCTCATCTCATAGCCTTTGTTGAACTGAGCGGCGCGGACGATCTTCTCATGCAGCGCATCCGGCATCGCCTCCCCGGTCTGATAGTGACGGGCGTAGTGACGGAACAGCGACGGCTCGCTGGCCCAGTGCTCGTTAATCTGCGACGGAAATTCGACGAAATCGCGCGGGGTTTCGGTGCCTGAGAGCCCCGGATAGCGCTGCGTGGCAAACAGGCCGTGCAGCGTATGACCAAATTCGTGGAACATCGTGATCACGTCATCCCAGCTCAGCAGCGCCGGCTCACCGGCAGGCGGTTTCGTGTAGTTGCAGACGTTGTAGATCACCGGTTTGCTGTCGAGCAGCATCGACTGGTTTACAAAATTACTCATCCATGCGCCGCCGCCTTTGCTGTCGCGCTTGAAGAAATCGGTGTAGAAGAGCGCCAGCGGCGTCTCATCAGCATCGAAAATCTCATAGACCAGCACATCCGGGTGATAAACCGGCAGATCCTGACGCGGCGTAAAACGGATGCCATAGAGCCGCGTTGCCGCCTCGAAGACGCCATTATGCAGCACCGCGTTCAGCTCGAAGTAGGGTTTGATCTGGCTTTCATCCAGATCGTAACGGGCACGCCGCACCTGTTCGGCATAAAAACGCCAGTCCCAGGCCTGCAGGAGAAAATCGCCCTGCTGCTGATCGATCGTCTGCTGTATCGCGGCGGCTTCCCGTTCCGCACGGGCACGCGCGGCAGGCACGATGTTGCGCATAAAGGCCAGCGCCGCCTCAGGGGTTTTTGCCATCTGATCCTGCAGCTTCCAGGCGGCATAGCTGGTAAAGCCCAGCAGCCGGGCCTGCTCCGCCCTGACCTGCGCCAGCCGTAACACCAGCTCGCGGGTATCGTTGTCATCCCCTTTTTCCGTGCGCGTCACGCCCGCCTGAAACAGCGCTTCACGGGTCGCCCGATCGGAAAGACTCTGCAGCGCCGGTTGCTGCGTGGTGTTCTGCAGCACCAGCAGCCAGCTGTCTTCCAGCCCGCGCGCCCGCGCTTCCGCCTGCGCCACCGCGAGGTCGGCCGGGGAGAGCCCCGCCAGCTGCTGCGCATCCCGGACCACCAGACCGCCCGCCTGCGTCGCCGCCAGCAGTTTATTGGTGAAGCGGGTGCTGAGACGCGCCGCCTCCTGATTCAGCGTTTTGAGCTGCAGTTTCTGCGCCTCCGGCAGGTTAGCTCCCGCCAGCTGAAAGCGCTGCCAGACCACCTCGACCAGCCGCTTTGATTCGCTGTCCAGGCTGGCGCGCTGCAGATAGACAGCGTCAAGCCGGGAAAAGAGCGGCCGGTTGAGCATGATGTCATCGTTAAGTGCGGTGAGCTGCGGCGCAATCTCCTCATCCACCTGCTGCAGCAAAGGGCTGGTATGCGCGGAGGTCATGGCGCTGAACACCAGATTGACCCGGTTGAGCAGTTGTCCACTCTTCTCCAGCGCCTCATAGGTGTTGGAAAAGGTGGGAGCCTCGCTGTTATGGGCAATCGCATCGATCTCCCGACGCTTTTCCGCAACGCCCGCCTCAAGCGCGGGCAGGAAGTCCTGCTGCTGGATCTGATCAAAAGGGGGCGCCTGATAAGGCAGTGTGCTGACGCTGAAGAAGGGATTCTGACGGGCGTTCATGGTTCGCTCCTGATGGGCATCGCAAAGACCTATCCTGACAGGTTGCGGCTGAGGCGACAACTCAGGCGATGCGCTGCTGATAGAAGCTGATTATTTCACCTGCAATCGCCACGGCGATTTCGGCGGGCAGCTTGCCTTTGACGTCAGGCAGACCGATCGGACAGCGCAGCCGCGCCAGCGGTTCCGTGCCAACGCCACGGCCAGCGAGCCGGTAGCGAAAACGCTGGTTTTTCGTTTCTGAACCGATCACCCCGGCATAGGCAAAGTCGTTGCGTTTCAGCACCGCTTCGCACAGCGCAAAATCGAGCGGATGGTGGTGGGTCATGATAATGAAGTAGCTCCCGGCGGGAGCCTCCGCCACGCACTCGATCGGTTCCTCCGGCTGCTGCGTCACCACACCGGCAGGCACGTGGCCGAACTGACCGGGACGACTGTCGATCCAGTTGATGTGACAGGGTAACGTAGAGAGCAGGTTCACCAGCGCCTGGCCGACATGCCCGGCGCCGAACAGATAGATTTCCGGCTGCGCCTGCAGCAGAGGCTCAAACAGCAGTGTGGTTTTGCCGCCGCAGCACTGGCCCAGTCGTGCGCCCAGGCTGTACTCCTCGGTGTGGGGCGCGCCTGCCCCGCTCTGCAGCATCGCCCTGGCCTGGGCGATGCACTGAAACTCCAGATGACCGCCGCCAATGGTGAGGAAGCTCTCCTGCTGCGTCACCACCATTTTGCTGCCGCTGTCACGCGGCACCGAACCGTGCTCGCTGAGCACGGTGACCAGGACGCAGCTCTGCCGCTTCTCCCGCAGCTGATGCAGGACGCCTATCCAGTCATGGTAAATCATGTTCTGCTCCTGCCAGACGCTGCACGCCCCAGAAGATCCGCTCCGGCGTGGCAGGGGCATCCAGATGAGGGTGCTGCCGGTAGTCGGCGACGCTGGCAACCGCATCCTGCAGTGCACACCAGGCGGCAATGCCCAGCATAAACGGCGGCTCACCCACGGCCTTGGAGTGGAACACCGTATCCTTTGGATTCCTGCGGTTCTCCACCAGCGTGACCCTGAGATCGGCCGGCACATCACTGATGGCCGGAATTTTGTAGCTCGCCGGTCCATCGGTCAGCAGCTGACCTTTGTCGTTCCAGACCAGCTCTTCACAGGTGAGCCAGCCCACGCCCTGCACAAATCCCCCTTCCACCTGACCGATATCGATGGCCGGATTCAGCGAGGCCCCGACATCATGCAGGATGTCGGCACGCAGCAGGCGCGATTCGCCGGTTAAGGTGTCGATCACCACCTCGCAGCAGGCGGCCCCGTAAGCGAAGTAGTAGAACGGCTTGCCGCGCCCCGCCAGCCGGTCGTAATGAATCCCCGGCACGCGGTAGTAGCCGGTGGCGGAGAGCGGCACCTGATTCAGCCACGCCAGCGTTGCCACCTCGGCGAAGGTGTAATGCTTCTCGCCGGCGCGCACCACGCCGTTGCGGAAACTCACCGCGCTGGCATCACACTCATGCAGCCTGCAGAGCATCTCCGTCATTCTGTCACGCAGGATCTCAGCGGCATTCTGCGCCGCTTTACCGTTGAGATCCGCGCCACTGGAGGCCGCGGTTGGCGAGGTGTTAGGCACTTTACCGGTGTCGGTGGCGGTGATCTGGATCTTATCGACCTCAATCTGCAGCACCTCGGCGACAATCTGGATCACTTTGGTGTTCAGTCCCTGGCCCATCTCGGTGCCGCCGTGGTTTAGCTGCACCGTGCCGTCGGTGTAAATCAGGATCAGGGCACCTGCCTGATTGAGAAAGCTGGAGGTAAAGGAGATGCCGAATTTCACCGGCGTCAGCGCCAGTCCGCGCTTCAGCAGCGGGCTGCGGGCGTTGAAGGCGCTGATCTCCGCCCGGCGCGCCTGATAGTCGCTGCTGGCCTCCAGCTGCGCCGTGATCTCATCCAGCAGATTGTCCTCTACCTGCTGGTGGTAATGAGTGATGTTGCGCTCCTGCTTGCCATAGTAGTTACGCTTGCGCAGTTCCAGCGGGTCCAGCCCGCGTTCCCGCGCGATGTGATCCATAATCTGCTCGATGGCCACCATTCCCTGCGGGCCGCCAAACCCGCGATAGGCGGTGTTAGAGGCGATATTGGTGCGGCAGCGATAGCCGGTGATCCGCGCATCGCCAAGATAATAGGCGTTATCGGCATGAAACATGGCACGATCGACAATCGATCCGCTGAGATCCAGTGAATAACCGCAGTTTCCCGCCAGATCGATTTTGATACCGCACAGCCGGCCATCCTCCTCCACGCCCGCCTCATAACGCACAAAGAAGGGGTGACGTTTGCCGGTGACACGCATGTCGTCGCGGCGGGAGAGCCGCATCTTCGCCGCCCGCCCGGTCTGACGGGCGACAATGGCGCAGAGGCAGGCCACACCGGCCGCCTGCGTCTCTTTGCCGCCAAAGCCGCCGCCCATACGCCGCATATCAATGGTCACCTGATTCAGGCTGATGCCCATCACCTCTGCCACCAGCTTCTGCACTTCGGTGGGGTTCTGCGTTGAGGAGAAGACCTGCAGCTGGTGATCTTCGCCGGGGACCACCATCGCCGTCTGGGTTTCCAGATAAAAATGCTCCTGTCCGCCGATGTGAAACGCGCCGCTGACCCGATGTGGCGCACGTGCCAGTGCCGCTTCCACATCACCGCGCTGATGCACGTGCGGTTCCTGAACGAAACTGCGCTGCGCCAGCGCCTGCTCCACATCCAGCAGCGGTTCCAGCACCTCATAGTCAATCACTGCGGCGGCGGCACCGAGACGGGCCGCCTCCGGCGACTCCGCCGCCACGGCGAGGACGATCTGCCCCAGATAGTCGACTTTGTCATGCGCCAGCAGCGGGTCGCCCGGCTCCAGCGGCCCGACATCATTGATGCCAGGAACGTCCTGCCAGGTTAACACGCTGACCACGCCCGGCACGGCGTAGCAGGGCTGCACGTCGATGCGCACAATCCGCGCATGTGCATGCTCGCTCAGGCGCGGACAGAGATGCAGCAGACCCGGCAGCTCCGGCTTGTCGTCGATGAAGCGCGCTTCCCCGGAGACATGTTTTTCCGCGCTTTCATGGCGGTTACTGCGGCCCACGCCGCTCTGCAGATCGGCGGCATACTGCGCCTCGATTACCGCTTCGTTGAGTTCAGGACGGTTATGAGACATAGCGGGTCACCTCGGTACAGGTTATTTCGCCGTTATAGCGATGAAGAAAGCGGCGCAGCAGGTTACGCGCCACCTGCAGCCGATAGGCGCTGCTGGCACGAAAATCTGAGAGCGGCTGGAAATCGTCGGCCAGTGCGGCCGCTGCACGTGACACCGTCACGGCATTGAGGGGCTGACCAATCAACGCCTGTTCACAGTGCTGCGCCCGCTGCGGCGTGGCCGCCATGCCGCCAAAGGCGACGCGGGCATCGGTCACGATGCCCTGTTCGGTGTGCAGGTTAAAGGCGGCAAAGACCGCTGAGATATCGTCATCCAGCCGTTTGGAAACTTTCCAGGCGACAAAGTCAGGTGACACCGTCACCTTATCGATACGAATCGCGCGGATAAACTCGCTTTTTTCCAGCCGGGTCTGCCGGTAGCCGGTAAAAAAGTCGTTCAGCGGCAGGCAGCGCTGCTGCTCGCCGCGTTGCAGTATCAGGCTTGCGTTCAGCGCCAGCAGCATGGGCGACGCGTCTCCGATTGGAGAGGCGTTGCCGATATTACCGCCCAGCGTGCCCTGCAGACGGATTTGCAGGGAGGCAAAGCGTTGCAGCATCTCGCTCACGCCAGGGATGCGGCTGGCCAGAAAATCGCTGACCTGTTGCAGCGACGCGCCTGCACCCAGCAGATAATGGTCATCAAATTCACTGCAGACCTTGAGCGCGGCAACCTGCTCCAGGGCGATGAGCAGCGGCAGCCTTTTATGCTGCTGGGTGATCTGCAGGCTGAGATCGGTGCCACCGGCAATCAGTACCGCTTCGGGATGCGCCAGATAGATCTCCGCCAGCTGCGCCGGGGTTTTAGGCAGGAAGCAGCGCCGCCCTGCTGCGCCCGTCTCCTGCATCTCCGGGGTCGCCAGCGCTTCAAGACGCTGCACGGTACTCGCGGCGCTGTGATCAAACTGATCCGTCACCGGCTGCGAACAGAGCTGCTCGGCGGCCGCCATGATGGGCCGGTAGCCGGTGCAGCGGCAGAGATTGCCCGCCAGCGCGGTTTCCGCCTGATGACGATCCCAGCCCGTGGCATTTTTTTGCAGCGTGAACAGCGACATCACAAAGCCCGGCGTGCAGAAGCCGCACTGCGAGCCGTGGCAGTCAACCATCGCCTGCTGCGCCGGGTGCAGCGCCCGTCCGTGACGTAAATCTTCAACCGTGATCAGCTGTTTACCCTGCAGCGTGGAGACCAGGGTCAGGCAGCTGTTGACCGTTTCATACTGCATCCTGCCATCCACCGCTTTGCCCAGGGTGACGCTGCAGGCGCCACAGTCGCCTGAGGCGCAGCCCTCTTTGGTGCCGGGCCGCTGCTGACGGGTTCGCAGATAGTTAAGGATAGTGAGGTTGGGGTCGAGCGCGGTTTCGCTGACCAGCTGGTTATTGAGCAGAAACTGGATCATGCGGCTTGCTCCTGTGCGTCACGCTGCCAGACCGGGCGACCGGCCACCCAGGTCTGGGCAATATTGCGGTCGTCGCCCAGCGTCATTAAGACAAAAAGTTTTTCCCAGATATCTTTGCTGTTGCCGATGCGCAGCTGCTGCAGGGCAGAAACTGCCGGATCGAGCACCACAAAATCCGCCTCTTTGCCGGTGTTGAAATTCCCGATGGCGTGGTCGAGATCGAGTGCCCGCGCCCCGCCCAGCGTCGCGTGATAAAAGGCTTCGGCGGCGCTGAGCCGGTAGTGCTGCAACTGGCCCACCTTGTAGGCTTCGCCCAGGGTCTGCAGCATGTTAAAGGTGGTGCCCGCGCCGACATCGGTGCCCACTCCCACCTTCACGCCCTGCTGCCAGCTGCGTTTCAGATTAAACAGGCCGCTGCCGAGGAACAGGTTAGAGGTGGGACAGAAGGCAATTGAGGAGTCGGTGTCGTGCAGACACTGCCACTCCTTCTCTTCCAGATGCAGGCAGTGGGCAAACACGCTGCGGCGGCCGGTGAGCTGATGATGGTGGTACACATCCAGATAGCCGTCGCGTTCCGGAAAGAGTGCTTTAACCCAGGCCACCTCCTGCGGGTTTTCGCTGAGATGGGTGTGCAGCCAGGTGTCGGGAAACTCCTGACGCAGCTGCTGCACTTTTTCCAGCAGCTGCGGCGAAGAGGTCGGGGCAAAACGCGGCGTCAGCGCATAGCTCAGTCGGCCGCGCTGATGCCAGCGTTCAATCAGTGCCCGGGTCTGCTGATAGCTCTGTTCCGGGGTTTCCGTAAGGTTGTCGGGCGCATTGCGATCCATCATCACTTTCCCGGCAATCAGCCGCATGTTCAGCGCTTCGGCGGCGCTGAACAGCGCCTCGACCGACTGCGGGTGCACGGTGCCAAAGACCAGCGCGCTGGTGGTGCCATTGGAGAGCAGCTGATGCAGGAAAAAGGCGGACATCCGGGCGGCATGATCCGGGCAGTGATACTGCGCCTCCACCGGGAACGTGTAGTGATTCAGCCACTCCAGCAGCTGTTCGCCAAAGGCACCGATCATCTCCGTCTGCGGATAGTGTATGTGGGTGTCCACAAAGCCCGGCACGATCAGCCGGCCGCGCAGGTCAGTGAACGGCTGGCCCGCCAGCTTCGCCTCAGCCGTCTCCCAGCTCTCCAGCCCGGCCACACGTCCGTCACGCAGCAGCAACACGCCATCCTCCAGATAGCGGGCCTGCGTTGCCAGATCATCGGGATGATCCACCACGCCGGTGAAGTCAAAGAAGCTGGCGCGTATCGCCGTGTCGGTTGCTGGGTGCATGCTGTTTCCTTTCTGAAAGCGCGATGAGGTGGTGCAGTTAACTCTCTGTTTAACTCTTTGCAACCTGCGTGCCAGATTTAATCTGCTTTAAAACCTATAAATATCAAGTGCTTATATAAACTCGCGCTTGTTGCGCAACAAAAAAGCCTGTAAAAAGCATAGCAACCGTTTGCTTTCATGTCGCAATCGGTTGCTAAGCGCAATTGCCGATTCTGGCGGCGTGTCTGACGCACAGGCTGGCTGCTGCCCTGCCCCTTAACGGTGCAGTGCGCCCCGAAAAGGCGCAGGACGTTGCCCGTAAAAAGGGGTTTCCCCCCCTGCCCGTTTTTCTGCGCGCAGAAGCCGAAATAGCATGCTATGGTGAAGCCATCGACGTTGAAAATGGCATAAGGAACAGTGAGATGATTATTTTTGTCACCGGTGCGACGGCCGGTTTTGGTGAAAGTATTACCCGCCGCTTTATCAAAAACGGGCACAAAGTGATCGCCAGCGGACGCCGCGCCGAACGCTTAAAAGCGATGAAAGATGAGCTGGGTGAGAATCTCTACACCGTCCAGCTGGACGTGCGGAACCGCGCCGCGATTGAAGAGGCTGTGGCGCAGTTACCGGCGGCGTGGCGCGCTATCGATATCCTGGTGAACAATGCCGGTCTGGCGCTGGGCATAGAGCCCGCGCACAAAGCCAGTGTGGAAGACTGGGAAAACATGATCGATACCAACACGAAAGGCCTGGTCTATATGACCCGCGCCCTGCTGCCGCAGATGGTCGAGCGTAACGTGGGCCATATCATCAATATCGGCTCGATTGCCGGTAGCTGGCCCTATGCCGGCGGCAACGTTTATGGGGCCACAAAGGCATTTGTGCGGCAGTTCAGCCTGAACCTGCGCACCGATCTGCACGGCACCGCGCTGCGCGTGACCGATATCGAACCGGGGCTGGTGGGCGGCACCGAGTTCTCTAACGTCCGCTTTAAAGGTGATGATGACAAAGCTGGTCAGGTCTATGAAGGTGCCACTGCCCTGACCCCGGAAGATGTCACGGAAGCGGTTTACTGGGTGGCCACACTGCCAGCGCACGTCAACATCAACACGCTGGAGATGATGCCGGTCAGCCAGACGCTGGCGGGCCTGAAGGTGCACAAGCCTTAATCCTCTGCGCGCCAGCTCTCCCGGCTGGCGCTAGCCACGTCCCCAGCCCAGAACGATAATCAGCATGCCGCTGAACGCGATCAGTGCGCCACTCCAGTCCCAGACGCTCAGCTTCACGCCATCCACCACCCGCAGCCAGAGCAGCGCAGTGAGCACATAGACGCCCCCATACGCGGCATAGACCCGGCCGCTGGCGGCAGGATGCAGGGTTAGCAGCCAGACAAACAGCGCCAGGCTGGCCGCCGCCGGCAGTAACAGCCAGACCGGGCCGCCTTTTTTCAGCCATAACCACGGCAGAAAACAGCCCGTGATCTCCGCCAGGGCGGTGATAAAAAACAGCAAGGCGGTTTTAATCAGCACCCATACCTCTCCTGAACTTAAACAAACCACGCACCACTGGTGAGCAAAGAAACGGCGATGATATACTACCCGGACCCGCTGCAACAGCCGTCCCGGATGGCGATGTTGGCGATAACGAAAGGATAGCCTGATGAAAAAAATGATCCCTGCTCTGCTTCTGGTTCTGCTGTCTGGTACCGCCTTAACGGCGGGTGCGACCACCAACCGCCTGATCATCGAAGATGGCAGTTCTGCGCTGAGTAACGAAGCGGCTCGCCAGAATAAAGAGCAATGGAATGACACGCGGATGCTACGCAACAAGGTGAACAGCCGCGTAGAAAAAGAGTTTGATAAAACCGACCGCGCGTTCGACACCCGCGACAAGTGCGAGCAGAGCCTCAATCTGAACGCCTACTGGGAGCCCAACACTCTGCGCTGTCTGGACCGCCGCTCAGGCCGCCCGGTCACTCCCTGAATTTGCGCTATAGTAATGACGGACGACTAACATAAGGAAGACGTGATGAAGCTACAGAGGGTTTTGTTCACCGCAGCGTTGTTCTCGCTGCCGCTGATGGCGCAGGCTTCCTGCGAATCGGTAAAAGCCGACATCAGTCAGAAAATTGTTCAGAACGGCGTGCCTGAATCGGGCTTCACTCTCGACATCGTCGCCAACGATCAGGTCGATCAGGCGGGCGGTCAGGTGGTCGGGCATTGTGAAAACGACAGCCAGAAGATTGTCTACAAGCGTACCGGCCGGGATGACGAGGCCAGCGTGCCCGCCAGTGCCGGCAGTTCTCAGGACGCGCCTGCGCAGCAATAAACCTGTGTTAATCAGGGCGACGGTCTGTCGCCCTGCCGTTTACTCCGCCTGTTCCGGCCGCTGACGCGGCATCATCCACGCCACACCCAGCGCAAACAGCGCAATCACCAGCGCCACCACAAACACCCAGTGCAGTGAGGCTGCAATCGCCTGCACCATCTGCTGCAGCGCCTGCGGCGCCAGCTGCTGACGGCTGGGTTCAGACATAATCTGCTGCACCGGATCGGCCACCTGCGGCAGCCGCCACTGCAGATTGAGATTGAGCACTGCTCCCATGATCGCCGTACCCACCGCCGAACCGATCATCCTGCTGAACATCACCGAGGCGGTACAGATGCCGCGAATCTGATAGTCCGCCTCGTTTTGCACGGAGACCAGAAACGTGGTGCTGGTCATCCCCATGCCGGTGCCAATCAGGAAGGCGGTAAAGCCCGCCTGATAGAGTGAACTGGCGGGCTGCAGCAGCAGCAGTAAGGCGCTGCCGCTGACCAGCAGCAGCGCGCCGAGCTGGGCGGTAAAGCGATAGGAGGTCAGCAGCATCAGTCTGCCGCTCAGGGTGCTGGCCAGCGGCCAGCCAATCGACATCATCGCCAGCGCGCTGCCCGCCTGTAACGGCGTACCGCCGCGGATCCCCTGAATCCAGGTCGGCAGAAACGCACTGATCCCCATCATGGCCGCCCCGATAATCAGGTTGCCCGCATTACCGGCAATGATCAGCCGGCTGCGCCAGATCACCAGCGGAAACAGCGGTGCCGCGGCCCGCTGCTCGTGGCGTTTTAGCTGCCAGCCTGCCAGCAGTGAACAGAGCAGAAAAGGGATCAGCCAGTATCCGAGCAGCTCGGCCTGCAACAGCGCCACCAGCAGCGCGGAGACGCAGAGCATCAGCCAGCCGCTGCCCGCGAGGTTGAGGGGAGCCGATTTCTCCTCCTGCTGATGCGCCGGTAACCAGCGCGCCAGCATCAGCATACTGATCAGGCCAATCGGCAGATTGACCCAGAAAATCACGGACCAGCTGAAGTGCTGCACCAGCCAGGCACCGGTCAGCGGCCCGACGATGGCCGCCACGCCCCAGACGCTGGAGAGCCAGCCCTGAACGCTGGCGCGCTCGCGCGGCGAATAGATGTCCGCCACGATGGTGGAGCTGATCGGCATGATGGCCCCCGCCCCCAGCCCCTGAAACGCCCGGAACAGGATCAGCCAGGTCATGGAGTGGGCGAAGCCACACAGCACCGATCCGATCAGGAAAAGGGAGGTGCCGGTAAAAAACATGGTTTTACGCCCCACCTTATCCGCCAGCCGGCCATAGAGTGGCACGCTGACCGCCTGCGTCAGCAGATAGATGGAGAAGACCCAGCCAAACTGCGAAAAACCGCCGAGGTCGGCAATGATGGTTGGCATGGCGGTGGCCACGATGGTGACTTCGATAGCCGCCATAAACATCGCCAGCATGCAGGCAATCAGTATCCAGTGGCGGTGTCCGGTCCGGAGTTGTGCGCTTTCAGTCATAGGGTTCCTTTTTTATCAGCAAGGCTAGCTGAAAATCAGCCCGTGCAGTTTCCTGAACGTGCGCATTTCCTGCACCATCTGTGACGGTGTCACTAAAAGTCGATGAATTTTTTTTATTGACGCATCAGCCCAGTGGCTACGCGGCCTTAACACCATTTTAACCAGTTTCTCACTCGCCTGAGAAAGGCTGAAAAGCTGGCTTGCCGGGTAAAGGGCTGCTATAGCAGTAAAGCATCTTTCTCAGTGTTGACTGAAAAAGAGTAGGTAAATACGCATTTTGTCTACATTTTATCGCAGTTTCGGTTTTGGGTGCGGCGGCCTTTTTTGCTGCATCTGTCGGACTGTTTAGCGCTGTTATAACAATTGAGATCGTTATCAGGGAGATTCTCCTATGCAAAATGCTTCACTGGCCCGACGCGCCGGTCTGGCACTGCTTGCAGTGGTCGCAGTGATTGCGGTGCTGATCTGGGGCCTCGGCTGGGATCAGCTGGTCGCCCGTAAGGTCGACCTGCTTTATCTCGGGCAACAACACCTCTTCTTAGTGTTCTGGTCGATGCTGTTCGCCCTGCTGGTCGGTATTCCCAGCGGCATCCTGCTCAGTCGCCCGTTTGCCCGCCGCTGGGCCGAGTATGTGATGCAGATTTTCAACATCGGTAACACCCTGCCGCCGCTGGCGGTGCTGGCTCTGGCGATGGTCATTATCGGGATTGGCGACCGTCCGGCGCTGATAGCCCTGTTTCTGGCCTCGCTGCTGCCTATCGTCCGCAACACCTTCTCCGGCCTGAGCGCCGTTCCCCCGTCACTGATTGAAGCCGCCAACGGCATCGGTATGACTAAACTGCAGCGTCTGCGCCGGGTGGAGCTGCCCAACGCCCTGCCGGTGATCCTCTCCGGCGTGCGCATCGCAACGGCCATCAATGTCGGAACCGCCCCGCTGGCGTTCCTGATCGGGGCCAGCAGCTTCGGCGAGCTGATCTTCCCCGGCATCTATCTGAATGACTTTCCGACGCTGATCCTCGGCGCTGTCGCTACCGCACTGGTGGCACTGGTGCTGGATATGTTGCTGGCTGCACTGGGCCGCTTACTGAGCCCGCACGCGGCGGTCTGACCACAAGGAGCTTTGCAATGCTAACGCACTGGATAAAGAAGAGCGTGGTGGCGCTTACCGCGACGCTGCTGCTAAGCCAGACGGCACAGGCGGCTGCCCCGCTGGTGATAGCGACCAAGAGTTTTACCGAGCAGCATATTCTCTCCGCCATGACCGTCCTGTGGCTGAAGAAGAAAGGCTTTGAGGTGGTGCCCAAACGGAATATTGCCACCACCATCGGCCGTAACGCGCTGCTGAATAAGCAGATCGATATGGTCTGGGAGTACACCGGGACTTCACTGATTATTTTCAACCACATCAGCCAGCCGATGTCGTCTCAGCAGGCCTATGAGACGGTGAAAAAACTGGATGCAAAACTGGGGCTGGTCTGGCTCGATCCGGCACCGATGAACAACACCTACGCCTTTGCCATGACCCGGAAACGGGCCGAAAAAGAGGGTATCAGCACGATGTCGCAGCTGGTCTCAAAGATTGAGCAGGTGCGGAAGACCGACCCGGACCATAACTGGCGACTCGGGCTGGACCTGGAGTTTTCAGGGCGCAGCGACGGCATGAAGCCGCTGCAGAAAACCTACGACCTGGCGCTGGATCGCCCGCAGATCCGGCAGATGGACCCCGGCCTGGTCTATAACGCCATTCGCGACGGCTTTGTCGATGCCGGTCTGATCTACACCACCGATGGCCGGGTAAAAGGATTCGACCTGAAAGTGCTGGAAGATGATAAGCATTTCTTCCCCAGCTACAACGTGACGCCCGTGGTGCGTCAGGATGTGCTGGCGAGCCATCCGGGTCTGGACACCGCGCTCAATCAGCTCTCTGCGCAGATCACCGATGAGGCGATTACCGAGCTGAATAAGCGGGTCGACATCGATCACCAGTCACCAGAGAAAGTGGCGCGTGATTTCCTTCAATCCAAAAACATGCTGTAAGGAGGCACTGTGGATACCCTTCACTACATCATGGATAACTGGAATACCCTGCTGACCCTGAGCTGGCAGCACAGCTGGCTGGTGCTGGTCGCGGTCGGACTGGCAATTGTCATTGGCGTGCCGCTCGGCATTCTGATTGTCCGGGTCCGGTGGCTGGCGGCCCCGATTCTCGGCATTGCCACCGTGGTGCTGACCATCCCGACCATTGCGCTATTTGGTCTGATGATCCCGCTCTTTTCAATGATCGGTCAGGGCATCGGTGCGCTGCCCGCCATCACCGCTGTGTTCCTCTATTCTCTGCTGCCGATTGTGCGCAACACGCACACCGCACTGGAGAACCTGCCGGGCGGTCTGCGTGAGGCGGGTCGTGGTATCGGCATGACCTTCTGGCAGCGTCTGCGCTGGGTGGAGATCCCGATGGCGCTGCCGGTCATTTTTGGCGGCATCCGCACCGCCGTGGTGATGAACGTCGGCGTCATGGCGATTGCCGCCGTGATTGGAGCCGGTGGCCTGGGCCAGCTGCTGCTGGATGGCATCAGCGGCAGTGATATTCGCATGTTAATTGCCGGGGCACTGATGATCTGTCTGCTGGCTATTTTTCTTGACTGGCTGCTGCACCGTTTGCAGCAGGCGCTGACTCCTAAGGGGATTCGATAATGATCACGCTGGAAAACCTGACGAAAACCTTTACCCAGAAAAACGGTACCACCAATAAAGCCGTCGATAACGTCAGCCTGCATGTGCCAGCCGGTGAGATGTGCGTCCTGCTGGGGCCATCGGGCTGCGGAAAAACCACCACCTTGAAGATGATTAACCGCCTTATCCCTGCCACCAGTGGCCGGATTCTGATTAATGGCGAAGATACCAGTACGCAGGACACCACCACCCTGCGTCGCAACATCGGCTATGTGATCCAGCAGATTGGACTGTTCCCGAACATGACCATCGAAGAGAACATTACCGTGGTGCCGCGCATGCTGGGCTGGGATAAGAAACAGTGTCACGAGCGCGCGACCGAGCTGATGAGCATGGTGGCGCTGGACCCGACTAAATTCCTGCATCGCTATCCGCGAGAGATGTCCGGCGGTCAGCAGCAGCGCATCGGGGTGATTCGTGCGCTGGCGGCGGATCCACCGGTGCTGCTGATGGATGAGCCTTTCGGGGCGGTTGACCCGATTAACCGTGAAGTCATTCAGAACGAGTTTCTTGATATGCAGCGTCAGCTGAAGAAAACCGTGATGCTGGTGAGTCACGATATCGATGAGGCGCTGAAGCTCGGCGACCGGATTGCGGTGTTTGGTCAGGGTAAGATCGTGCAGTGCGCCAGCCCGGATGAGCTGCTGGCCACACCGGCGAACGATTTCGTCGGCTCGTTTGTCGGTCAGGACCGCACGCTGAAGCGCCTGCTGCTGGTGCAGGCGGGGGACGTCACCGATCAGCAGCCCACCATTACCGTGCGTCGTTCTACGCCGCTGGAGGAAGCCTTTGGCACCATGGATGAGAACGATATGCGCTCGATTACCGTGGTCGATGAGGATGGCAAACCGCTGGGCTTTGTGAAGCGTCGCGAGGCGCGCAACGTCAGCGGCCGCTGTGAAGAGCGCCTGCACACCTTTAAGGTGACCGGCAAAGCGGAAGAGAACCTGCGCGTGGTGCTGTCAAAGCTCTATGAACACAACACGGTCTGGATGCCGATTGTTGATGAGGAGGGTCGCTACAGCGGTGAGATTTCGCAGGATTATATCGCCGACTACCTGAGTTCAGGCCGCACGCGTCGTCGTCTGAATACGTAAACACCTCTGTTGATGAAAGGGCCACACGGCCCTTTTTTGTTACCGCCGACAGGCCCGAATTAAACCGCAATAACGTTGCTTAAGGCGAAGGGAACAGGGTCAGAAGAGGAAAGCGTCCCGCGCCAGGGATGGCGCGGGCCGAGCCTGTCATGGATGACATCTTTTGCGTCTTTCCGATCTGACCCTGTTCCCTGCGCAGGTGCGATCTTACAGCAAGCCGGGCCACAGGCTGGCAACCCGTCCCGCTGGCGGATTCCTCTCAGCCGGTCATCCCTCCGTCAGCGTCTCTGCCTCAACCTCTTCCACCGTCCGCGCCTCATCCGGCAGCACCAGATTCAGCACAATGGCCAGGATGCCACCGGTGGTGACCGCATGTCCAAACAGGCTGCCGATCAGCGGCGGGAACTGCTTCAGCACGTCCGGCACCGCTTCCACACCCAGCCCGATGCCGAAGGCGATGGCGACGATCAGCATCTCGCGGCGACCAAGCGGTGTCTGGGTCATCACCCGGATACCGGCCGCAACCACGCTGCCAAACATCACCACGGTCGCGCCGCCCAGTACCGGCGGTGGGATCTGCTGCAGCAGGGAGCCAACCGCCGGAAAGAGCCCCAGCAGCGCCAGCATAATGCCAAGCAGCATCCCCACGTAGCGGCTGGCAACGCCGGTCATCTGGATGACACCGTTATTCTGCGCGAAGGTGGTGTTAGGAAAGGCCGAAAAAACCGCGGCCAGCACGCAGCTCAGGCCATCGGCGACGATACCGCCCTGCAACCGCTGCTGGAAAGGCTTACCGATGATCGGCTGCTGTGAAATCAGACAGTTGGCCGTCAGATCGCCCACCGCTTCAATCACCGCGATGACAGATACCAGCGCGATAGGCAGAAAGATGGTCCAGTCGAAGGCGAAACCAAAGCGGAAAAAGGCCGGCAGCACCAGCCAGCTGCTCTCCGGCGCAGCCTTCAGCTGCAGATGGCCGGTTAACGCCGCCGCCACACACCCCACGGCGATACCCGCGACCACGGCTACCAGCCGCGCCCAGCGGTTTCGCGAGCGGTTCAGCGCCACAATCACCAGCAGCGTCAGCGCACCCAGCGCCAGATTTCCCGGCGCGCCAAAGTCCGTGGCATTGTGACCGCCCGCCCAGTCGGTGATGCTCACTTTGATCAGGCTGATACCAATCAGCGTAATCACTGTGCCGGTGACGACCGGCGTCAGCACCTTGCGCAGCGCGCCGACGCAGCGGCTGATGACCACCGGGATCAGTGCCGCCACCAGGTTGCAGCCAAACAGCATCGCCAGAATCTCTTCAGGTGAACCGCCACGCCCCTTGATCATTAACCCACCCGACAGGATCACCCCCAGAAACGCAAAGCTGGTGCCCTGCAGACAGATCATCCCGGCACCGACGCCATAAAAGCGCCGGGCCTGCATAAAGGTGCCCAGACCGGAAACAAACAGGGACATGCTGATCAGATAAGGAATATAGGCCTGCAGTCCCAGCACCGAACCGATAATCAGCGGCGGGGTAATAATGCCGACGACGCTGGCAAGCAGATGCTGCAGTGCGGCAAAGAATGCCGGTACGGGACCAATGCGGGCTTCAAGCCCATATAACAAACCTTTCTCGTGCGAGTGCGACATGGTGGTGCTCCAGCTCTGTGTGGTTAGCGGAGTTAATGCATTTTCTGCGCCATCACGTCGGGGATTTGCGGTTAACGATCCAGGTCATTCAAATATAAGCGGAAATAGTTGCAGGAAACGGGTCGCGAGCCTGAAACTTTAGGCTCACGACCCGCTCAGATGACTTGTTTTGTTTCATTATCAGGCGATCTTTGCACTCACAGCGTGCAGATCGGGCTGCTCCAGCAGAGAAATATCGATCCAGGAGGTCAGATCGCGCTGTTCAGGACGGGGCAGATAAGGAAGTTCACCCAGCAGCGGTGCCGCAATCTTTTCACGCAGCACCTCAATGATGTCACTGTAGTGCGCCAGCCCCGGATTGACGCGGTTAGCCACCCAGCCCACCAGCGGCAGGCCATCGTGCGCGATGGCTTCCGCGGTCAGCAGCGCATGACTGATGCAGCCCGACTGGATACCGACCACCAGCACAACCGGCAACTGCTGTTCTGCAACCCAGCGCGAGAGCGGACGTCCGTCGTTCATCAGACTGCGCCAGCCGCCGGTGCCCTCCACCACCACCTGTTCGGCCTGCTGCGTCAGATGTGTCAGACCCTGAGTCAGCCGGGAATAGTCGATCATCTGGCTGGGGTGGGTACAGATCTCCTCCTCCTCAAACACCAGCGGATTAATCGCCTCATAAGGCAGGTCGATGGATGAAGCGCTTCGCAGAACCTGTGCATCTTTGTTACGCAGGCCATCAGCGGTTTTGACCGCGCAGCGCGCGACAGGCTTATAGCCGACGGCACTGACGTTGCTCTGAATAAAACATTGCAAAAGGGCGCGGGACACCACCGTTTTGCCTGTAGCCGTATCGGTGCCGGTAACAAATAGTCTGTTCACTCCACTTCTCCTCTCAAAGCGTTGCGGCTAATCGGTGATTAGCTCTGCTGCGAAACGGCATTTTAAGGAATCCAGAATGAGAACAGATTGCGTTAGCGCAAGTTCAGGCCCGCTTAACCTTGCAACAGTTTCACTAACAGGTGTCCGTTATAGAGAGCGTCTTTGATCAGCGCGGCGGCACCGAGTGTGCCCGGTTCGCTGAATTCGGTGGGAGCCAGCTGAATCCCCGCACTGTAGGCAGGCAGGGACTGCTGCAGAATCGTGTTGCTCACCGCCGGAAACAGCACCTCTGCCGCCGCATTCAGCGGAGAACCGATAAGAATATGTTGTGGATTAAAAATATTAACCATCATCGCCAGAATCCGGCCTGCGTGATGACCGACGCTGGCGATGGTGTCGCGCGCCAGGCGATCGCCCGACAGGGCGGCCTCACATAATGACGACAGCGTCAGCTCCTGACGATTAAGCAGGCTGTCGGGCTGGGCCGCCAGACGCTGCGCCGCCAGCGCCAGCAGACTGCCGGTACTGGCTACCGTCTCCAGACAGCCGTGATTGCCGCAGTAGCACTGCTGACCATAAGGATCGATTTGCGTATGGCCGATCTCGACCAGCGCCCGCCCCCGCTTATGCAGCAGCTGGCCGCCGCTAATCACCCCGGCGCCGACCGTTTCATCGATCACGATCTGAATCACATCCTGCGCGCCGCGCGAAGCGCCGAACAGCGACTCCGCCAGTGTCCAGGCGGAGATATCGTGCTGCACAAACACCGGCAATCCCGTGTGCGCCTCCAGCGCATCGCCCAGCGGCATATCACGCACCTGATAGCCCGGCAGCCGATGCACCACGCCTGACGCGGCGTTAATCAGCCCCGGCAGCGTGATGGCGATGGCCGTCAGACGCTCCAGCTTTTTCTGATGACGGATAAAGAAGGCATCCACCTGTTCAATCAGGGCGGTCAGCAGCGGCTGAGCGGATTCATCGGGCAGCGGCAGGCTCTCTTCGGCCAGCGCCTGACTGCTGAGATCGCGCAGCGTAAAGGTCATGGCACCGCGATGCAGACGAATGGCCAGATAGTGCCAGGCCACCGTGTCCAGAATCAGGCCGATGGCCGGACGGCCACGACTGCCGGGTTCCTGAAACTCCGTCTCCTGCACCAGATGCGCGTCCAGCATTTCACGCACAATTTTTGTGATGCTGGCTGGCGCAAGCTGGGCACGGCGGGAAAGTTCGATACGCGAAATGGGACCATAACGGTCAATCAGCTGATATACGACACCTGCATTGGTCTGCTTGATCTGGTCAATATGGCCAGGTTGACTGTCCGGATTCACAACCCTGCTCCCGGTTATTTTCGCGCTTCTAAATAAACATGCGCCATGGTGAGGCAGATCAGGCAACAGCGTCAAATATTTGATTAGAAATGTGATTTATCGCACATATTGGCCTCTGTCAGGGTGCGCTTCCGGGCCGGTTCTCCCGCAGTAGCGCCATCATATTCGCCATCGGTGCGGTGATTTCGCGGCTGGCTGACCAGACCAGCCACAGCTCTGAAATGGCATCCTCTTCCGTCAGCGGCAGCCAGACCAGATCGGCCAGCTGCGCCCGGCGGAAGGAGGCGGGCAGAATGGAGACGCCAAGACCGGTTGCCACCAGCCCCAGAATGGTCATCGCTTCCCCCACTTCCTGGGTGATATAGGGCTGGATCTGATAGCGATGCAGCAGCGCCAGGATATCGCTGTAGAGCGCAGTTCCGCCCTGCGCATCAAAGAAGACGAAGGGTTCGGCGGCCAGCGCGGTGACGGAGATCGCGCCGGCATCCGCCAGCGGATGCGCTTTGTGCACCACCGCACACAGCGGCTCGCTCATCAGCAGCTGATGCGCGAGATCGGCGGGCAGCGGCGTGTTGCGCATCACGCCAAGATCGAGCCGCCCCTCATGCAGCGGGGCCAGCTGCTGGCGGGTATTAATTTCCTGCATCTGAATATGCACCTGCGGCCAGCGCTGGCGAAAGCGAAACAGCGCGTCGGAGACCACCGCGGTAAAAGGCGCCGAGGAGGTGAAACCGATTCGCAGCCCGCCCTCTTCTCCCCGATGCAGCCGGGCTGCCCGGTCGGCCGCCTGCTCAACCTGCAGCAGGATGGCGCGGGCATCGTTCAGCAATTGCTGTCCGGCAGCGGTCAGCTGAACGCTGCGGTTGGTCCGGTTAAAGAGTCGGGCCCCGGTTTCTGCCTCCAGTTGCAGTATCTGCTGACTGAGTGGCGGCTGGGAGATGTTCAGCCGCCGGGCCGCGCGCCCGAAATGGAGCTCCTCGGCCACCGCAATAAAGTAGCGCAGGTGACGCAACTCAATATTCATATCTGAAACGTCTCATTTAAGATTATTAATATATTAGACATCATAATGATGCCTGCCTAAGCTGACGACAGGTTTTTTACTCTTAAAGGAAAGTGTGTGAGTCACTCAACAGAGGCCGCCGCGGTAAATGAAGAGGCGGGTTGTATGCCTTCAGAACCGGTGGCTGCGTCAGGTTATATCCGTCGGGGTTCGCGGCAGTTTATGCGCGTGACGCTGGCGCTCTTCTCCGCCGGTCTGGCGACCTTTGCCCTGCTCTATTGTGTCCAGCCGATCCTGCCGGTGCTCTCGCATCAGTTTGGCATCTCACCGGCAACCAGCAGCCTGTCACTCTCTATCTCAACCGGCCTGATGGCGCTGGGCCTGCTGGTGACCGGGCCGCTTTCGGATGCTGTCGGCCGCAAATCGGTGATGGTAACAGCCCTGATGCTGGCCGCCATCTGCACGCTGATCTCAGCCACCATGAGCAGCTGGCACGGCATTCTGATCATGCGGGCGCTGATGGGGCTGTCGCTCAGCGGGGTGGCGGCGGTGGGCATGACCTACCTCAGCGAGGAGATGGATGCGCGGGTCGTCGCCTTCTCTATGGGGCTCTATATCAGCGGAAACTCTATCGGCGGCATGAGCGGGCGTCTGCTGAGCGGTGTGCTGACCGACCTCTTCTCATGGCGGATCGCCGTGGCGGTGATTGGCCTGTTTTCGCTGGCTTCGGCGCTGATGTTCTGGAAGATCCTTCCCGCGTCACGTCATTTTCGCCCCATCACGCTGCGTCCGCGCAACCTGCTGATTAACTTCCGGCTGCACTGGCGCGATCCCGGCCTGCCCTGGCTGTTTGCCGAAGGGTTCCTGCTGATGGGTGCCTTTGTCACGCTGTTTAACTACATCGGCTACCGGCTGCTGGATGCCCCCTGGCATCTGAGTCAGGCCGTGGTCGGGTTGTTGTCGGTGGTCTATCTCACCGGCTCGTGGAGTTCGCCGAAAGCGGGTGCGCTGACCAGCCGGCTGGGACGGGGACCGGTGATGCTGGGTGCGACCGCCATTATGCTGCTGGGACTGCTGATCACGGCGTTCAACTCGCTCTGGCTGATCCTGCCGGGGATGATGCTGTTCACCGCTGGCTTCTTTGCCGCCCATGCGGTTGCCAGTGGCTGGATTGGCCCGCGCGCACGCCGGGCGCGGGGCCAGGCCTCATCGCTTTATCTGTTCAGCTACTACGTGGGTTCCAGCGTCGCCGGGACGCTGGGCGGTCTGTTCTGGCATAACTTTGGCTGGCACGGCATCACGCTGTTTATCAGCACCCTGCTGCTGCTGGCGTTGCTGGTGGCCTGGCATCTGCACCGCAAAAAGCTCTGATTTCCCTCTTCTGCCAGGCCCGGATGGCCTCACCAGGCCTGGCAGCACCACACGCTGACTGTCGCTCATCCTCTTCCCTGAAAATCCCCCGCGAAAAAACACCACAATTCCCGCTATAATCGGTTTTATTGAATCATTTCATCTGCTTTGCCTCTTAACACGGCAACAAGGAACGCCTGTGGCTCTCTACTACTACGTCAATAAACAATCGGGATATAACGATAATCATGTGGTGCATGCCGCTGGCTGCCCGCATCTTCCCGACATGGAAAACCGACTGTTTCTGGGCAGTTTTTATCACGTCAATGCCGCCATTCTTCAGGCAAAAAAATATTACGTGGGAGCTATCGGCTGTGAGAACTGCTGCCCGATTAATGCCAGCCACCTGCCGGAGACGCCGCTCAGCGTCGCCCAGAAACATACGCCGGGGTCACGCTAAGCTGTCGGAGGGTGTCGGCGTGAAATTTACCTACCGCTGCGCTAATTTGTTAAGCATCAGCGCCGTTTTCCGTTATGTTACTCTTCCTGACTCTTTTTGATGGAAAGCACGATGCGGGATAAGTTTGCGCGTTCTCAGATCGCCCTTCACTGGCTGACCTTTTTACTGGTCGTAACAGCCTACGCCACCATTGAGCTGCGCGGCTTTGTGCAGCGCGGCTCCTGGCAGGGGTACGCCATGATCATCACCCACTTCAGCGCAGGTGCGACCGTTCTGGTGCTGATGATCGCCCGCCTGTTTCTGCGTACCCGTCATCGCACGCCGCCCATTACGCCAGCCGCGCCGCGCTGGCAGACCGGGGTGGCTCATCTGACGCACACCCTGATCTATGCCCTGTTTATCACCCTGCCGATCCTCGGCCTGTCGTCGCGCTATCTTAAGGGGCGGGAGTGGTGGCTGTTTGGCATCAGCATGCCGGTTGCACCGGAGCCCAATTTTGACCTGGCGGATACGCTGATCGACTGGCATGAAACCCTGGCACCGCTGGGATACTGGCTGATCGGGCTGCATGCGGCGGCGGCGCTGTTTCATCACTATCTGCTCAAAGACAATACCCTGCTGCGCATGATGCCGCCTCGCCGCGGTCAGTAATCTCATCCCGTCGCCCCTGAACGGGGCGATAAAAAAATTTCCGCCTTAAAAGCCGGTTATCAGGTTTCGCTTCCCGCTTTATTCACTACAATGGTCTGTAATTTGTGACGCAGGTCACTTTCGCTGGATGTCTGCCACATCCGAATTCGCTGTACTGACAGATTTGACACCTCATGCAACCAACAACTGTTTCACGTAAAACTGCCTGGCTACGCGTGGTCTTGCTGGCCATCGCGGCTTTTGTATTTAATACCACCGAATTTGTACCGGTGGGTCTCCTTTCGGACATCGCGGCTGACTTTTCCATGCAGACGGCGGATGTCGGGATCATGCTGACGATCTACGCCTGGGTGGTCGCGCTGCTGTCACTGCCGCTGATGCTGCTGACACGCAACGTGGAGCGGCGACTGCTGCTGGGAGTGCTGTTTACGATCTTTATCGTCAGTCACGTTCTGTCGACCTTCGCCTGGGACTTTCGGTCGCTGATGGTTTCACGCGTCGGCATCGCCCTCTCTCACGCGGTGTTCTGGTCGATCACGGCTTCACTGGCTATTCGCGTGGCCCCGGCCGGAAAGAAAACGCAGGCGCTGAGTATGCTGGCGACCGGAACCGCACTGGCCATGGTGCTGGGGGTGCCGATTGGCCGTGTGGTGGGTCAGTATCTTGGCTGGCGAACCACCTTCGGCGCGATTGGCCTGTCGGCACTGGTACTGATGATCATGCTGGTACGGATACTGCCGCGTCTGCCCAGTGAACACACCGGCTCACTGAGCAGCGTGCCGATGCTGTTTCGCCGTCCGGCGCTGGTCAGCATGTATCTGCTGGTGACCATTGTGGTGACCGCGCACTATACGGCCTACAGCTACATCGAACCCTTTATGCAGAGCGTGGCGCAATCCAGCGGCAATTTCACCACCCTGCTGCTGCTGCTGTTTGGCTCTGCGGGTATTCTGGGCAGCGTGCTGTTCAGCACCCTGGGCAATAAATTCCCTTCCGCGCTGCTGATTGCCGCGATTGCGCTGATTACCCTCTGCATGGGACTGCTGATCTTTGCTGCGGTTCGTCCGACGGCGATCGCTATCCTGTGCATCCTCTGGGGCATGGCGATGATGATGATTGGACTGGGTATGCAGGTGCGGGTGCTGTCTCTGGCGCCGGATGCAACGGATGTGGCAATGTCACTCATGTCCGGCATCTACAATATCGGCATAGGCGCAGGCGCGCTGCTGGGAAGCCAGGTCAGTCTCTATCTGAATATGTCGGAAGTCGGGAACGTCGGGGGGATGATCGGTCTGGTGGCGTTACTGTGGTGTGTCTATATTTTCCGCCGTTATCCTCAGCTTCGCAGTAATGGCTAAGACCGGCGCGAAGAGGATAAAAAAAAGGCTTCAGATAATCAGGTTATCTGAAGCCTGTTTCTCTTATTTATAGAGAATGGCGGTGCCATGCAGGTTGTTGCTGCCAGAGGTCGAAGTGATGCGGAAAGACTTTGCTCCGGCATCGCTGGCCTTTTCTGACAGTTGCTGCTCAAGCGAGGTCAGATTGCTGCTCCCCGTCGCGCTGATGACGCCCACGCGTTGCTGATCAAGAGGCGTGCTGCTCACCTGCTGCGCCGCCACGCTGGTGAACGAGAGGCCGCTGAGCAGGGCCGCGGCCACTATCATGCTGATACGTTTCATAACGAACCCCTTCTTCATTTTCTGCCGGATGCCCGGTTACTGATAAATCACCGCCGTGCCGTGCAGTTTGTTCTGACCGCTGGTTGAGGTGATGCGGAACGATTTCGCACCGGCTTCATCCGCTTTGGCGTTGAGCTGCGCTTCGACTGAACTCAGGTTGGTGCCGCCCAGCACAGAGATGGTGCCGACAGGCTGCTGATTAGCCGGTTCGCTGGTAACCAGGTCAGCGGCAGACGCGCCAAAAGTCAGTGTGGTGAGTGCCAGAACAGCCAGGGTAGTTTTGATGGTTTTCATAATCTTCTCTCTTTTCAGTGATCGTGTTCAGTGGGTCTGAAATCGGTTGTCGCTATTTAATTAACGACCGTTAAATAAATGATAGACCCCGATCAGGCTGGCCGTCAATATTTATTTAATGAGCGTTATTTTAATCGCGAAGTGGCGTGATTATGGGCTTCAGCCCCTTTTCTGACTTAACCATAGGGGCGATAAAACCGGGCTGGCGCACAAAATGGCAACCCCGGAGGACGGCCTGCCTCTCCGCCCTTGCACATTTTTATAATGATCGGTAATTTAATAGAGTGTTCCCCAGTCAGAGAGGATGTATGAGTCAGGTTCAGGATTGCGATACCCGGAAATGTCGTGGCCGTCCCAAAGTGTTCGATCGTGAAGCCGCGCTCGATAAGGCACTGACCCTGTTCTGGACCCACGGGTACGAAGGCACCTCGCTCGCCGATCTGGTGGCCGCTACCGGTGCTAAAGCGCCGACGCTCTATGCGGAGTTCATCAATAAAGAGGGATTGTTCCGCGCCGCGATGGAGCGCTATGTTGAGAAATTCAGCGCCTGGCGTGACGCGGCCCTGGGCGATGATAAGCTGGCGGTTTCAGAGGCGGTTGAGGCCTATTTCCGCGCTACCGCGGCCTGCTTTACCGAACGCGATTCGCCCGGCGGCTGCTTCTTTATCTGCACCTCAAGCGCCCTGTCGGCGGCTTCCGCGGATATTGCGGCCATGCTGCAAGAGCAGCATCAGTCACAGGAGCAGGTTTTAAAGGATTTCCTCTGCTCGCGTCAGCAGCGTGGTGAACTGGGAGAGTCAGTGGACATTGCTGCGCTGTCGCGCTATCTGAGCTGTCTGCTTCAGGGCATGTCAGTGCGGGCGCGGGAGGGTGCGGAGCGCGCAGACCTGGAGAGTATTATCGATACGCTGATGGCGATGTGGCCTACCCTGACAGGACTGTGTCAGGCTCAGCGGTAAGATTCAGGGCGGGATTCCCGCCCTGTTGCACGTTCAGCTGAGAAAGAAGACCGGCCGGAGCGGCTGACTGACGGGACTGTTGTCCGCATGAGAGGGCATCAGATCCTTCATGGAGGCCCACCAGCGCTGACAGACTGCCGTTTGCGCCACCGCGTTCCAGCGCGCTTCCGATTCAATTTCAACGCTGGCAAAGAGCAGATGCCGCTCCTCATCCAGCCAGATGGCATAATTACGGGCACCATGTGCTTTCAGCGTTTCAGCCAGTTCGGGCCAGATGGGTGAGTGACGACGCTCATACTCCGCATGACAATCCGGATTGACCTGCATCACAAAGGCTTTACGCAACATGGGCAGGCCCCGCATCCAGTGCCGGTTGCCAGGGCGTGACACCAAAACGTTTACCCAGCGCGACCAGCTGTTCTGTGGTGATGCTCTGACGTATCCCGCCCATCGACAGCACCTTAACCATCACTTCAGATGATTTCTCGGCGGTGTCAATCAGCCCAAACGTCTCATCAAGCGTCGGGCCGGTGCCAAAGACGCCGTGGAACGGCCACATCACCAGCGTGTGCGACTGCATCTGCGCCGCCGTCGCGGCGCCGATCTCATCGGTGCCGGGCACCATCCAGGGCAACACGCCCACGCCATCAGGGAAGACCACCAGACACTCGGTGCTCCCCTCCCACAGCAGGCGGGTAAAGCGCGCCGACTCCATCTCAACCACATAACTCAGGGCCATAAAGTGGGTGGCATGACAGTGCATAATCACCCGATCTCTGCCGCCGCTGACTGCCTTGCGCACCGCATGCGACTGAAAATGTGACGCCAGCTCGGAGGTCGGCAGCCCGCCATTGACCAGCCCCCAGTGAATTTTGCAGGAGAGCCCCTGGCTGTCGACCTGCAGCAGTGCCAGGCAGTCCGCGGGGTCCAGCTGAACGTTGCGCATAAATTTTCCCGACCCGGTCACCAGAAACCAGTCGTTTGCCAGCGCCGGGGCGGGCTGACTCAGCTCGAAACAGCGAGGCTCCTGGCAGAAATCAGCCCTGAAGGGGCTCACCTCCTCCTCACTCAGCCGCAGGCTGACGTTGCCACCATTGCGTTCATCCCATCCCTTCAGCCACATGTCGCTGGTTGCCTTAACCATTCCCTTTACAAACTCTGAAGCAAGAATGCTTTGCATAATGAAATCCCTTAACGTTGGCTCAAAATCTGCTGTTCATAATGGCGCACATCACTTAACCAGCTGGCGTCAGCCGGAACGTCATGACGCAGGCACCAGGCTTCCCACACCGCCTGCCACGGCAGTGATTTCTGCTCTTCCAGCCAGACCAGCCGCGCGGTGTAATCTCCGCTATTCTCAGCCTGACGCAGACGATCGGTCGGCTCCAGCAGGGCGCGCAGCAGCGCCTTCTGGGTGTTGCGGGTGCCGATAACCCAGGCCGCAATCCGGTTGATCGACGCGTCAAAGAAATCGAGGCCGATATGCACTTTGTATAACAGCCGGTGACGGACGATCTCACTGGCAATAGCCTGCGTTTCATCATCCAGCAGCACCACATGATCGCTGTCCCAGCGCACCGGACGGCTGACGTGCAGCAGCAGGCGCGGCACATAGAGCATGGCGGCGGAGATCTTGTCGGAGATCACCTCGGTAGGATGGAAATGACCCGCATCCAGGGTCAGTGCCGTCTGACGGCTGGCGGCGTAGCCGAGATAAAACTCATTTGATCCCACGGTGTAGCTCTCTGCGCCGATACCGAACAGCTTGCTCTCTACCGCATCGATGTGATGCTGCGGGTTGAGTTTTTCCGCAATGACCTCATCCAGGGCGCTCATCAGACGCTGACGCGGCGCCAGCCGATCGACGGTGATATCCTTCATGCCGTCCGGTACCCAGATGTTCATCACTGAAGGCGTGCCAAGCTGCTCACCAAAGTGGGCGGAGATGCGGCGACTGGCTTTGCAGTGGTCGATCCAGAACTGGCGCACGGTTTGATCGCTGTGCGACAGCGTAAACCCGTCAGCACTGAGCGGATGTGAAAAGCAGCTGGGGTTAAAATCGAGCCCCACGCCCCGCTCCCTGGCCCATTCGACCCAGCGCGCGAAATGCACCGGCTCAATAGCGTCCCGCTCAACCGGCCTGTCGCTCTCCAGATAGAGTGCATGCAGGTTCAGACGCTTGAGGCCAGGGATCAGCGACATCGCCTTATCGATATCACCGCGCAGTTCGCTGGCGTTGCGTGCACGTCCCGGATAGTTGCCGGTCGCCTGTATGCCGCCGGTGAGGGCTGCCTGCGGGTTTTCAAATCCCCGCACATCGTCGCCCTGCCAGCAGTGCATGGAAACCGGGATCGTGTCGAGCTGGCGAATAGCCTGTTCAGCATCAACCCCAATATCGGCATAGCGTTGTTTAGCCAGTTCAAAGGCCTGTTCTGTCTGCTTAGTCATAAGCGGGTTCCTCTGCGGGTTGACTCAGCGTCGCGAAGCGGGCCTGACTGGCCGCGAAGACGTCTGAAATGTGTGGTTCGAATGTTTCGAGGGGGAAGGTGTTCATCACGCAGTTGCGGAAATCGGCGACATCCGTCAGTTCGCCGAGGGCAATCAGCTGGCAACCGACGTTACCCAGCGTGGAGGCCTCTACCGGCCCGGCCAGCACCGGAATCTCACAGGCATCCGCACAGAGCTGATTCAGAAAACGATTCTGGCTGCCACCGCCGACCACATGCAGCCGGGTGAAAGGCTTCCCGCGCAGCGCCGCGAGTTCGCTGATGACCTGACGGTAGAGCAGCGCCAGGCTGTCAAAAATGCAGCGGGCCAGCGCAGCGGCGGATTGCGGCACGGGCATGTCCTGCTCTGCGCAGGCTTTCTGAATCTCGCTGACCATGTTGTCAGGATTGATAAAGCGCGGATCGTTGGGGTTAATCAGCGAAAGACAGGCGGGCTGACGGGCGGTCTCAGCGATCAGCGCACAGAGGTCGTCAATCTGCCGTTCAGCACAGAGACGCTGCAGCAACCATAAACCCATGATATTTTTCAGGACGCGATAGCCTTCAGCGCCGCCTTCGTTGGTAATATTGGCGCGCAGTGCCGCCTCGCTCGCATAGGGTTGCAGGCTTTCAAAGCCCATCAGCGACCAGGTGCCGGAGCTGAGATAGGCGGCATCCTCCTGCAGCAGCGGCGTGGCCAGCACTGCGCTGGCGGTGTCGTGGGTGGCCACCGCAATGACCGGCACCGCCTCGCCCCGCTGACTCCGCCAGTGTCCCACTGTGTTGCCCGGCGCCTGCGGCTGACCGAACCAGCCTGCCTCAATCCCCGCCCAGCCGATTAAATCGCGATCCCACTCGCCGCTGTGAATATTGAGCATCTGGGTGGTGGTGGCGTTGGTGTACTCCCAGTTGAGGTTGCCGGTCAGGCGGTAGTGCAGGTAATCCGGGATCATCAGCGCATGTGCCACACGCGCCTGCCAGTCTGGCTGCTGCTGATGCAGGGCGCGCATCTGATAGAGCGTATTGAAAGGCAGAAACTGAATGCCGGTTTTTGCATAGATGGCGCTGTGGCCCAGCTCCTGCTGCGCCTGCGCCATCAGGCCGTGGGTGCGTGCATCACGATAGCTGACCGCTTCACCCACCGGCTCACCCTGCGCATCCAGCAGCACCATATCCACGCCCCAGGTGTCGATGCCGATACTGTCCGGCACGATCCCCTCGTTAACAGCCTGCTCCAGCCCGACACGGATCGCCTGCTCCAGCATCGCCAGATCCCAGCAGTCATAGCCGGCACGACGCAGACGCCGGTTTTCAAAACGGCGGATTTCACGCAGATCCAGCTGGCGCTGCGCGTCATCCCAGCGGGCGAGCATGACCCGGCCGCTGGATGCGCCGAGATCGATAGCAATGATATTTCGCCTGGTCATGGTGGCTTTTCCCTGTGATTAAGTGGTCACAGAGTAAAAATCGGGTCGCCTGAACACCTTCCCGGCAGTGCCAGCGCCTGGGGTGCCCTGGCAGACCTGCAAAGAATGTCGTGAGAGAGATCACAGAGGCAGCAGTAAGCACGATGTGACCCCTGCCGCAAATCTGTTAACTACCGGGGATTTCTTGAAAAATCAGCAGGATTCCTGATGAGACGTGCTGAAAATTCAAGGTAAGGTAACGGTGTCCTGATTAGACTGCGTTGCAGTTTTGTTAATCAGTGAGGGACGATCATGACTCTGTTGCACAGTGCGGATTTTTTTCCTGACGGCAATTACGCGATTGCGATTGAACCCCGTATCCCCCAGGCCCCCTTTCCGGAGCATCATCATGATTTTCATGAAATCGTTCTGGTTGAGCACGGCGCCGGGATTCATGTGTTTAATGGTCAGCCACAAACGCTCTGCGCCGGCTGTGTCTGCTTTGTCCGCGATCACGATCGTCATCTTTATGAACAGACGGATAACCTCTGCCTGACCAATGTGCTCTATCGCAGCCCCGGCGCGTTCCGTTTTCTCTCCGGATTGCAGGCGCTGCTGCCGTGCGAACGGGATGGGGATTATCCTTCTCACTGGCGCATCAATCAGAAGGTGATGGCGCAGGCCCTGAGTGTGGCAGCGCAGATGCAGCAGCATGAGGCCTGGTCACTGGACAGGCAGGCGCGGCAGGAGCAGCTCTTTTTACAGCTGCTGGTGCTGTTACGTGAAGCCTGTCGTGATGGCGGTCGTCAGGATCATGAGGCGCGGCTGCATCGCCTGCTGGACTGGCTGGCGGATCATTACAGTGACGAGATTGTCTGGGATGAACTGGCCGACCGTTTCTCTCTGTCGCTGCGCACGCTGCACCGACAGATGAAGCAGCAGACCGGCAGTACGCCGCAGCGTTATCTGAACCGTCTGCGCCTGTTACAGGCGCGTCACCTGCTGCGTCACAGCGATCTGCGCATTACCGACATCGCCTTCCAGTGTGGATTTGGAGACAGCAACCATTTCTCTACCCTGTTCAGGCGCGAATTTGGCTGCGCCCCGCGAGCGGAGCGCCAGCAGATGAGGTAAAGGAGCCGACTATGGCGTTGATACTCAGTCGTGATGACTATTTTCCCGCCCCCAGTTTACCGGTGGCGGTTGCCGAAAGGATGCCACAGCCCTCTTTTCCGCCGCACCGACACGAGTTCAGCGAAATCGTCATCGTCTGGCGCGGTAATGGCCTGCACGTCCTCAACGATCGCCCCTGGCTCATCACCTGCGGCGACCTCTTTTTTATCCGCGACAGCGACTGCCATAGTTACGACAGCGTTAACGACCTGGTGCTGGATAACATTCTCTACTGCCGCGACCGCTTTGGTCTGGCGCTTGACTGGGATAGCCTGCTGCCGCCACAGGGCCCCGAAGCCCCTGGCTGCTGGCGTCTGACTACGCGCGGTATGGGGCTGGCGCGCGGTGTGATCAGCCAGCTGGAGCGTGAAAGTCGCAAGAGCGATCCCCTGTCGGTTCAGCTCTCTGAAGCCCTGTTTCTGCAGCTGGTGCTGATTCTGCGGCGCCACGGCTACGCCGCCGATCGCCCCTGGGTTCTGCCGGAGGGGGAACAGCTCGATCTGCTGATGTCAGCGTTGCAGGGGGCGATTTCCCGGCCGTTTGATCTGGCAGCGTTCTGCCAGCAAAACCAGCTGAGCGAACGAGCGCTGAAACAGCTTTTCCGTCAGCAGACCGGGATGACCATCGGCCATTACCTGCGTCAGTTACAGCTCTGTCAGGCAAAATATCTGCTGCGAACGCAGGCGTGCCTGATCAGCGAAGTGGCGGCCCGCTGCGGCTTCGATGACAGTAACTATTTTTCCGTGGTTTTCACCCGTGAAACCGGCCTGACACCCAGTGCCTGGCGTCAGCGATTTCTCCCCTCCGGGCCAGCGCTGAAAAGCGCCGAACCGGAATAACACGTCTCTGCAGAGCGGGCTCGTAAAGATCTGTTCCGTATCGCTGTGAGCGGGAGCCAGTACAGGGAACAGGGTCAGATCGGAAAGTCGCTTAAGCCATCCATGGCCGCTCGGCCCGCGCCGTCCCTGGCGCGGGACGCTTTCCTCCTCTGACCCTGTTCCCTGTACCCTGAATTTTGCATCGCGGCCTGATCCGCCCGGTAAGATGGAAACCTGATGATTGGGCCTGTCAGACAGGCCCGTTCTCCTCCGCGCCGCAGGATGCCTGCGGCTTACGCTGCCATACCCAGCCCAACGATGTTTGCCGCGATGATAATGACCACGCAGCCAATCGATAACACACTGACCGGGCGGCGTCCCGCTGACTTCCACTCTTTCAACAGCAGGCCTACCAGTCCCCCGCACAGCACATACAGGCTCATGTGCAGCATCCAGCTGACATAGTCATACTGCGGCGGGATTCGGGCATGGCCCCAGGCGTAAAAGAAAAACTGCAGATACCACATGGTGCCGCCAAGCACGGCGAACGCGGTATTAGCAATAAGCAGCGGCCTGGCGACGGAAAAGTCCCTGCGAACTGACAGATCGGGTCGGGTAGCCAGCCGCCAGAAGCAGAAGCCCAGGTTCACCAGCGCCCCGCCGCCCATGATGATCACATAGCTGGGTAACGCCACATAGAGCGGGTCGATCCCCAGATTCGCGGCGGCCTGATGCATCGGCTTGGCGGCATCCATCGCAAAGGACATCCCCGCCGAGAAGATGCCGCACATCACCGCCAGCAGCAGACCCTTCCTGAGATTAAACTCTTCGGCGTTGATCCCCAGCGCCCGCTCCTTCAGCAATCCGGCACGCGACACAATCCCGACACCAGCCAGGGCCACCAGCACGCCCAGTAAGGTCAGCCGCCCTCCCGCAGAGGCAAATAACTCGCCAAAGCGCCCCTGCAGCAGCGGCGTCATCAGCGTGCCGACCACCAGCGTAATACCAATCGCAATGCCGATGCCCATCGACATGCCGAGATAGCGCATGGTCAGCCCGTAGTTGATATTACCGATGCCCCACATCGCGCCGAAGAGAAACACGGGTGTCAGCTGCGAAAGCGTGAAGCTGCTGTAATAAGCCCGGAAGTCGGGCAGCAGAATGGCACTGACCGCCCACGGCAGGATCAGCCAGGAGATCAGGCCCCCCACCGACCACATGGTTTCCCAGGACCATCTTTTTACCTGCTTAAACGGCGCGTAGAAACACGCGGCGCTGGCAGCGCCGACAAAATGCCAGAAAATCCCCGCAATAATGGCACTGTTCATTGTTATTCCCCGGTTTGGTTGAGGTCTGTCGGAAAGCGCTCAGCTTCCGCTCAGCAGGCAGTCTACGGTTTGCATCGATTCCTCAGCCTTTGGATGAATGCCGGAAGCCCGCGCGGAGTGGCAATATTGACCCGATGCTGCTGTCAGGGATCACAATTCTGCAGTTGTCAGAGGCCGGGCTGCCTGAACAGGTAAGTGACTTATAATTCACTGTTTTTCCCCTTTCTGCTGTGTGGCGCAGCACAATTCCCGCTTCACTGCCATGCACGCCATCCGCGTGGCAGAGGCGCAAAGAAGCCTTTCATTCCCACCTGCAAGGTCGTATACACTGGGGAAAATTGATCGGTTCAGGGTTCAGGATGACGACTAAGTGGTTAACACTGTTTCTTTCGCAGGCAGTCAGCCGGGTGATGCTGGATGACATCCGCGCGATAGTGCCTGCTGAGGCGCTAAAGGTGTTTGTGAATGGCATGGATGAAGCCCACTACGCCACCATCGAATTTATACAGGCGGAGCAGCACTGCGCGCTGATCGCCTCCGCGATTGTGGTCTGGCGTCAGCTGGGGCATATCGAGCATATTCTGTATAAGAAGGGAGAGGTGTTAAGGGAGGAGACGGAGGCCACGCAGTTTCAGCTCTTTACGCTGCTGAAAACCCATCGCGCAGTGCTGCAGATCTCATGATAAGATTGCGCCTCCATAGTGCTGTTTGCAGCAGGTAGAATATGAGAATTGGAATCCTGTTTCCGATCGCCATCATTGTGGCAGGCGTCGGCTTTCTGGCGTGGTTTATCGGCAGCGGTCTGGCCATGCCAGGCTCGTAACGGCTAAGGCAGCAGCGTGACGCGCGCTGCCCGTCCCCCGGCGTGGCCGACTGCGGGTCAAGGCTAGCGCAGCTGACTGTCTTTACTGCCCCGACGGTTATACAAACTGCTGGTCTGCTGCTGTTTATCGATTTTTTCCTGACAGGCTACGCAGTAGCGTACCCCTTTCAGCGCCTGGCGGCGGGCTTCAGGAATCGGCTCGCCACAGAGTTCACATTCGGTCGCGCTTTCGCCATGACCCAGCGACTGCCTCACCCGCTCGATGCCATCATTGACGGTGCTGTCAATCTGCTCCTGTACTGCGCCTTCTGACGCCCATCCGTTAGCCATGATACACCCCCTTTTTTCATTACGTTGCTTCTATAAATCTACAACATATTGACGTTTTTGCCGCAGAGCAGCGCACTATCTGTCACTGGCTGCCAGCCAGACGCCGACACTGGCACTCAGCATAAGGTCACCCGCCCGCATCTGCTTCACCCTGCAATCACATTACTGCAACGTGTCGATAGCGGAGAGTTAAGTAAATGACAACACATCATCAACATTACATTAATGGCCAGTTTGTCGGTTCACAGGGTGACCAGTGGATTGAGGTGATCAACCCGGCCACCGAGGCGTTGCTGTCACGCATCCCGCAGGGAAGTCGTGAGGACGCCCGTCTTGCCATCCGCGCGGCAGAAGCCGCTCAGCCGGACTGGGAGGCGCTGCCTGCGGTAGAGCGTGGTCTCTGGCTGCATAAAATCGCCTCGGCCATCCGTGAGCGCGAACCGGAGCTGACGGCCACGATTGTGGCCGAAGGCGGAAAAACGCAGGGACTGGCGAAGACCGAAGTGCTGTTTACCGCCGACTATCTCGATTACATGGCGGAGTGGGCGCGGCGTTATGAAGGCGAAATCATCAACAGCGACCGACCCGGTGAGCATATCTTCCTGTTCAGAAAGGCGATTGGGGTGACAACCGGGATACTGCCGTGGAATTTCCCCTTCTTCCTGATCGCCCGTAAAGCCGCGCCTGCCCTGATCACCGGCAACACCATCGTCATTAAACCCAGTGAGCTGACGCCAAACAATGCGGCGATCTTCGCCGATATTTTGCAGCAGACAGGCCTGCCCGCTGGGGTGATCAATATCGTCTATGGTTTCGGGCAGGACGTGGGCCAGGAGCTGGCGGCAAACCCGAAAGTCGGGCTGGTCAGCCTGACGGGTAGCGTCGGTGCAGGCATCGCCACCATGCAGGCCGCAGCACAGAACGTCACCAGCGTCTCCCTGGAGCTGGGCGGTAAGGCCCCGGCGATTGTCATGGCGGATGCTGACCTGGAGCTGGCCGTGCGCGCCATCGTCGCTTCGCGAATGATCAACAGCGGCCAGGTCTGTAACTGCGTTGAACGGCTCTATGTGCAGGAGGCGATTTATGACCGCTTTATCAACGCGCTCACGGCGGCCTTTCGGCAGGTGACCCTGGGTGACCCCGCCGAACAGAGCGATATTGATATGGGGCCGCTGATTAGCGCTGCGGCACGGGATCGCGTTGAGCAGAAGGTGGCTGAGGCGGTCGCCGCAGGTGCCAGCGTGGTGCTGGGCGGCCGGCGCGCCGGCGAGAAAGGCTTTTTCTTCCAGCCCACGCTGCTGACCGGGGTTCGACAGGAGATGCCGATTATGCAGGAGGAGATATTCGGGCCTGTGCTGCCGGTAATGAGCTTTAAAACGCTGGATGAGGCGATAGCCCTGGCAAACGACTGCAAGTATGGGCTGACCTCTTCCCTCTATACGCAGGATCTCAACACCACGCTCTATGCCCTGCGTAAGCTGAAGTTTGGCGAAACCTATGTTAACCGTGAAAATTTTGAGGCCATGCAGGGCTTTCATGCCGGATGGCGCAAATCGGGCATTGGCGGTGCCGATGGTAAACATGGTCTGGAGGCCTATCTGCAGACCCATGTCGCCTATCTGCAGGGCCATTAACAAAACGGGCCGCACAGGCGGCCCGCTTAATCTTTCTGTTCGCGACTCACTGACTGATGTCGACCGGATAGAAGATGTGTTTGCCAAAGGGATCGACCTGATAGCCGCTGACCGATTTGCGCACCGGCTCGAAGATCGTCGAGTGCGCAATCATCACCGCGGGCATCTGATCATGCATCATCTGCTGCGCCTGCAGATAGAGTGCGGTGCGTTTGCCCTGATCCGGTTCGGCACGCGCTTCGGTAATTAACTTTTCAAATGGCTGATAGCACCATTTCGACGAGTTAGACCCGCCCTGTGCCGACGTGCAGCTGTAAAGCGGGCCAAAGAAGTTATCCGGATCGCCGGTCGCAGTGGTCCAGCCCATGAGTGCCGCCTGATGCTCGCCGCTGCGTACCCGTTTCAGGTACTCGCCCCACTCGTAGCTGACGATGCTGGCTTTGATGCCGACTTTGGCCCAGTCCGCCTGAATCATCTCGGCCATGCGGCGCGCGTTAGGGTTATAGGGGCGCTGCACCGGCATCGCCCAGAGCGCGATCTCCGTGCCCGGTTTGACCCCCGCCTGCTGCAACAAAACTTTGGCCTGCTCTGGATCGTAGTCGTAATCTTTCAGATCCTTGTCGGCGCTCCAGACGCCCGGCGGCAGGATATTTTTTGCGACCGTGCCGGTGCCTTTGAAAATCGCCTCGATGATGGCCGGTTTGTTAATGGCCATCGCCAGCGCCTGGCGCACTTTGACATTGTCGGTGGGAGCTTTAGTGGTGTTAAACGCCAGGAAGCCGGTGTTCAGCCCCGCCTTCTGTTCCAGGGTGATGTCGGGGTTAGCGCGCATCTTCTCCAGATCGGCGGGATTAGGGAACGGCATTACCTGACACTCGTTCTTCTCCAGTTTGGCATAGCGCACGGAAGCATCCGGCGTAATGCTGAACACCAGCCGATCAATCTTCGCCTTGCCCTGCCAGTAGTCCGGAAACGCCTTGTAGAGAATGCGTGAGTCCTTCTGATACTGCACCAGCTCAAACGGACCGGTGCCAATCGGATTCATATCCACCTTCTCCGGCGTCCCCGCCTTCAGCATGGCATCAGCATATTCGGCTGAGTGGATAGAGGCGAAATACCAGGCGAGATCGGCCAGAAACGGCGCTTCAGGATGTGAGAGCGTAAAGCGGACGGTGTGATCGTCCACCCGGTCGATGCTTTTGATCAGGGTGGAGAGTTCCAGACTCTCAAAGTTCGAGTAGGTGCCGCCAGAGACGTTGTGGTAGGGGTTTTTCGGGTCCATCTGGCGCATAAACGAGAAAATCACATCATCGGCGTTAAAGTCGCGGCTGGGTTTAAACGCCTTATTACTCTGAAACTTTACGTTGTGCCGCAGATGGAAGGTATAAACCTTGCCGTCAGGGCTGATCTCCCAGCGTTCAGCCAGACTGGGCACCAGCTCGGTGGTGCCGGGGGTGAAGTCCACCAGCCGGTTGAACACCGGCACGGCGCTGGCATCCACACTGGTCCCGGAGGTGTAGAGCTGAGGATTGAAGTTTTCTGGCGAACCTTCAGAGCAGTAAACCAGGGTTCTGGCGTTCACGCTGCCAGCCAGCGCGACGCCTGCCGTCATCAGCGCTAAGGTGGCTATCTTTGTTTTCATTATCATCCTCGCTTTGTATTGACTTCTGGTGGGCACAATATCTAAATGAATCATTCAGATGCTTCATTGATAGCACGATTCGGCACCATAGCGAACCCTGCCTGTAGCTGACTAATAAGGAATAGTGATGACAGACAAACCTGAGTCGCAGCTCACCGAACGTTTTTTCCGTTACCTCGCCGTCAGCAGCCAGAGCGATGCCAAATCCACCACCCTGCCCAGCACACCGAGCCAGCACGCCATGGCCGCGCTGCTGGCGGAGGAGCTGAGTGCGCTGGGACTGGATCAGGTGGTGGTGGATGAACATGCCACCGTGACCGCCGTGAAGCGCGGCAACCGCCCTGACGCGCCACGCATCGGCTTTATTACCCATATCGACACCGTTGATGTCGGTCTGTCGCCCGATATCCATCCGCAGATCCTCACCTGGCAGGGCGAGGATCTCTGTCTCAACGCACAGCAGGATATCTGGCTGCGCCGCGATGAACATCCGGAGATCGCGCCCTACATCGGTGAGCCGGTGATTTTCAGCGACGGCACCAGCGTGCTGGGGGCGGACAACAAAGCCGCCGTGGCTGTGGTGATGACGCTGATGGCAAACCTCAGCGGCGACCATGGCGATATCGTGGTGGCCTTTGTGCCGGATGAGGAGATCGGCCTGCGCGGGGCGAAAGCGCTGGATCTGGAAACGCGCTTTAATGTGGACTTTGCCTGGACCATCGACTGCTGTGAACTGGGCGAAGTGGTCTATGAGAACTTCAATGGCGCCGCCGCAGAAATCGTGTTTACCGGCGTGCCGGCGCATCCGATGTCGGGCAAAGGGGTGCTGGTAAATCCCCTGCTGATGGCGCACGACTATATCAGCCTGTTTGACCGCCAGCAGACCCCGGAGCATACCGAAGGACGTGAAGGCTATATCTGGTTTAACGAGATTCAGGCCAACGCCAGCCGGGCGACCCTGAAAGCCTCCATCCGCGATTTTGACCTGACCCGCTTTGCGGCACGCAAAGAGCAGTTAGAAGCGGCAGCCAGGGATATTGCGGCGCGTTATCCGACCGGTGAGGTCAGCATCATCATCAGTGATATCTACAGCAACATCAGCAATGCGCTGGGAGAGGATCGGCGGGCGATCGATCTGATCTTCACGGCTTTTGCCGCGCTGGAGATTGAACCCAAAGTGATCCCGATGCGCGGAGGAACGGACGGCGCGGCCCTCTCGGCCAAAGGCTTGCTGACGCCGAACTTCTTTACCGGCGCGCATAATTTCCATTCGCGCTTTGAGTTTCTGCCCATCTCCTCGTTTGTGAAGTCCTATCAGGTCGCGGAGAAACTCTGCCACCTGGCGGCAGAGTAAACCGGAAAATCGGGCGCATTTCGCGCCCGATTAAGGTCAGGGTTTCGCGCTGACATCAATGCCAGGGAAATATTTTTCCGCCAGCTTTTTAATGGTGCCATCGCTCTGCACTTTGGCAATTGCCGCATCCAGCGACTGTTTCAGCTGGGTGTCATCCTTACGCAGTCCGTAGCCGATGCCGGAACCAAGAATCGCGTCATCCTCGACCGGTTTGCCGACAAAGCCGAAACCTTTGCCCTGTGGCTTATCAAGAAAGCCGGACTGACCGGCAGCAGACATCACCAGCGTGCCGTCAAGACGCCCCGCGACCATGTCGTTGTAAATCTGGTTCTGATCCTGATAAGAGGTCACCGTCACGCCCTGCGGCTCCCAGTGCTTCTTCGCGTAAGTTTCCTGAATGGACCCCTGCAGAACCCCGATATTTTTGCCCTTCAGACCGTCAGCGGTCGGGGCCAGATTCTCACCGGTCTTCGCCACTAACATCGTCGGAATACGGTAGATGGGCTGGGTAAAGGCGATGCTTCTGGCGCGGGCTTCAGTAATGTTCATCGCCGAGTTAATCGCGTCGAACTTTTTCGCCTGCAGCGCCGGGATCAGCGCATCAAAGCTGCTCTCAACCCAGTGGCAGGTAAATTTGCCCGCCTGACAGATTGCATTACCCAGCTCAATATCAAAGCCTTCGAGTTCGCCCTTCGCGTTGCGACTTTCAAACGGGGGATATTGTGACTCCACGCCGTAACGTAAATCCTGTGCCAGTGCCTGTAGCGATGTCATCATGCCCAGAGCGAGGAAAAGCGCGTTCAGTTTCTTCATTATTAGCCCCGAAAAGTATTATTTACCCGTTTCCCCGGCTTCACGCTGTCGCGTGATTCAGCAGGAAAACGCACTCAGCGCTGCTGCGCCAGCTTCCAGCGTCGCCTCGTCCTTTGCAAAAGAGAGACGAATCAGTTTGTTGTCTGTGCCATCCATATAAAACGCCGACAGCGGAATGGTCGCCACGCCGTGATCGACGATAAGACGTTTTACCATTTCACTGTCGGGTTCGTCACTGAAATGTCCGTAGCTGGCGAGCATAAAGAACGAACCGGCGCTCGGCAGCAGCCTGAAGGGCGAATCCTGCATCAGCGCAATCAGCCGGTCGCGTTTCTGCTGATAGAATGCGCTGAGCGACAGATAATGATCCGGTGTCTGCAGATAGTGTGCGAAGCCCACCTGCATCGGCGTATCGGCGGCGTACATCATGAACTGATGCACTTTAACCAGTTCGGTCATCAGCGCCGCCGGGGCCAGACAGTAGCCCACCCGCCAGCCGGTAACGTGAAAGGTCTTGCCAAATGAGGAGACGATGACGCTGCGCGCAGCCAGCTCCGGATGCGTCGCCATCCCGCAGTGCGGGCGGCCATCAAACAGAATGTGCTCGTAAACCTCATCCGAGAGCACCACGATGTCTGTGTTGCGGATTAAGGCTGCCAGTTGGTTCAGATCCTCAGGCGTCAGCACCTGCGCGCTGGGGTTGTGTGGCGTATTGATGATGATCATGCGGGTGCGCGGCGTAATCGCAGCCCGTAATGCCTCCCAGTCGATTGCAAAGGAAGGCACCGCCAGCTTCAGCCCGACCGGCTTTCCGCCCTGCAACCGGACGACTGGCGCATAGCTGTCGAAGGCTGGCTCAAAGAAGATCACCTCATCCCCCTGATGCACCAGCGCGGTGATCGCCATATAGATCCCCTGACTGGCGCTGCCGGTGATCAGCACTTCGCTGGCGGGATCGTATTTCGCGCCATAAAGCGCCTCGACTTTCGTGGCGAGCGCATCACGCAGGGCGGGCAGCCCCATCATGGGAGCATACTGATTGTGCCCCTCCTCCATCGCGCGGCTGACGGAGGCGACCAGCGCCGGGTCACAGGGAAAACCCGGTGCGCCCTGCGACAGGTTAATCGCCTGATGCTGCGCTGACAGCTGGCCAATCACGCTAAAAATAGTGGTGCCGACATCCGGCAGTTTTGAGTGAACAGCAACAGGCGTTGTCAGGGACATACTCTCTCCATCAGAAACATAGCCGGTCTGATCCGGTAAAAAACTATTCAACGGGCTGCGGCTTGAGTCGGCAAGCGAAATGTCGTCATAATAGCCATGACAAAAATGCATAGCTGAGGTTTATCGTGTCGCGCTCATCGCTGCCGCTTAATGCCATCCACGCTTTTCTGGTGACCGCCCGCCATCTCAACCTGACCCACGCGGCGGGTGAACTCTGTCTGACTCAGGGGGCCGTGAGCCGCAAAATTGCCGCGCTGGAGCAGTGGCTGGGGGTAACGCTGTTCGACCGTCATGCCCGCGGGCTGCGGCTGACCGCCCAGGGCAGCGCACTGCTGCCGGAACTGCGTCAGGGATTTGAGATGATGGTGCAGGCCAGCGAGAAGGTGCGGCGCACGCAGGTCAGCATTCGGCTGAAAGCGCCGAGTTGCGCGATGCGCTGGCTGGTTCCCCGGCTGATCGCGCTGGAGCGGCAGCGGCCGGAACTGCATGTGGCGCTGACCACCACGCTGGATCACGCAGCCCGGCTGGGAAACTTTGATGCGGCGATTGTGTATGGCAAGCCACAGCCCGACGGGATCACCCTGTTCAGCGAGTCACTGACGCCGGTCATGGCGGCGGTTCAGCCCGCACCAGACGACCTGGCGGCGCTGGAGACGATGACGTTTCTGCATCCCACAGAGGACAAACGTGACTGGCAGTGCTGGCTGGAGGCGCAGCAGGTGACGCTGAAGATGCCGCGCAATCAGCATTTTTCCACCATGGACTTAGCGATCAGCGCGGCGATTCAGGGATTCGGGGTGGCGATTGCCGACAGCAATCTGGTGGAGAGTGATATCGCCAGCGGCAGGCTGATTAAGCCGTTCGCTGGCGAGGTGAAAACCGGCGCCGTTTACAGTCTAATGCAGCGGGCGCCGCAGGATGCGCCACCCTTCCTGGCGGAACTGGTGGCGTGGCTGTGCCGGGATCAGAAGGTGACCCAGTCGCCATTATCCACAGGTTTAGCCTGAGCCACGCTCAGCGCTGGCGCTTTTGGCGCGGTAGGCTTGTGGCTGATGACCGGCGCAGGCTGGCTGGTGCCGGAAAGACGGAACTTCGACACCGACGCCTGGAGCGCTTCCGTCTGCAGGGCGAGCGCACTGGCCGCCGCAGAGACCTCTTCGACCAGTGAGGCGTTCTGCTGGGTCACGCTGTCCATTTCGGTCACTGCCGTGCCAACCTGAGAGATGCCCTTGCTCTGCTCTTCCGAGGCAGAGGCGATCTGTTTCATGATGGCATCCACATCCTGCACCGATTTCAGGATGTTGTTCATGGTGCCACCCGTGGTGCTGACCAGTTCGGCGCCTTTATCCACCCGCTGAACCGACTCTTCGATCAGCGTGGCGATCTCTTTGGCGGCGTTAGCACTGCGCTGGGCCAGACTCCGCACCTCTGAAGCCACCACCGCAAATCCGCGCCCCTGTTCCCCGGCACGCGCCGCTTCAACCGCGGCGTTGAGGGCCAGAATGTTGGTCTGGAAGGCGATACCGTTAATCACGTTGGTGATCTCAGCAATTTTCTTCGAGCTGCCGGAGATGCCATCCATGGTGCTGATCACTTCACTCACCAGCTGACCACCACGTTGCGCTGTCGTGGTCGCGGTCTCGGCCAGCAGGCTGGCCTGGCGCGCATTGTCGGCGTTAAATTTCACGGTCGCCGTCAGTTCCTCCATGCTGGCCGCAGTCTGTTCCAGCGCTGAGGCCTGCTCTTCGGTACGGGAAGAGAGATCGTTGTTCCCGGCAGAGATCTCCGCCGCGCCACGGGAGATATTTTCCGTGCCGTTGCGAATCGCACTGACCGCTTCGCGCAGGCTGTCCTGCATGGCACCCAACAGCGGCACCAGTTTACCGACGCAGTTGCGGCCAAAATCGGTCACCGGCTGGCTCAGATCGCCCGTGGCAATGACCGCGAAGTGCGTGCGGATGCTCTCCAGCGGACGCACCAGCATCGCCACCAGATAGCGATCGGTAAACAGCAGAATCAGCAGGCCGATGATCACTGCAATGGTGATAATCGTCTTGGTAATGGAGGTGAGATGATCGACCTCCACGCGGGTGGTATCGAGTTTTTCAGCCGCACCCTGGTTAAATTTGTCGGCACTCACGCCAAAGGCGCGGCTCAGCGGCGGGGTCACGTTGTTCGCCTGCTGGCGATAGGCATCCGGCGACGCCTGACGGGCCAGCTGCAGCTGCGGGGTCACGCCTTCGTCCAGCAGTTTCTGCCAGCTCTGAATCACGCTATCCACCACCTCCGGGTTCATCGGGCCCGGTGCCAGCTGCTTAAAGCGCGCCAGTTGCTGTGTCATGCTGTCCAGCGCCTGCTGCACCGGGGCATAGGCTTCATCCGTTAATGTTTTACCGGCAGCTTTACCTTCCATAACGCGCGACAGGCGCGTCACGACGCGGAAATATTGATCGTTCCCTTTGCTCAGAACCGTCATCTGTTCAACCAGATGACGGTCAACATCGTTGCCTTCGCTCAGCGCGCCAAGCGAGTGGATGCTATAGAGCCCGACGCCGCTCCAGAGTAAGCAGAACAGTCCCAGAATGGAGAGCATCACTGCTCTGATGGTAAAATTTTTAAGCATTCCCATACCAAAATCCTATACACGTTGACCCGCAAGTGTCGGGCATAGGAGGTTTATCGGCATGGAATTGTGAAGATGTAACTGTTTTGTTACCTAATATTTTACAGCGTCCGGATGTCAGATTTCGGTTAAAAACACGCTTCATCAATCAGTTAGGATTAAAAAAGCAGATTTTTTCCATTCGCTTTATTTAATGGTTAGCGAGCTAATCATTAAATCCCCACTAAAGCCTGACCATGCGCGTCATCAGTAACCGGAAGAGGCGCAGACGGGCACGCATAAAGTTTCGCTTCAGCTTCAGGGCGTGCTGGCGGTCGTCACCAAGTGACATTGTCACGTCATTGCCGGGGTGCCACGCGGGCCAGACTACCTCACCGTCCAGCTGATGCGTATATTCCGTGGCGTCGCGGGCAAACCTGAACCAGTAGTCGCTGACCTGCGCCGCAAACGCCCTGTCCGCCTCACTGAACGGCCGGGCTTCATTGGGATCGGGCATCTGACTGAGCGTATCCAGCACATATGGCACTTCATTACCGTGCCAGGCACCATGGGGATAGAGGTCGCGGGCGTGCTCAGAGACATAATCAAACCAGTAGCGCCAGCCCGGCATGCCGACACGATACTGCGCCCGCATCACCAGCCACGGCATCAGGCTGAAGGCCATATCGCGCGCCACGGCCCGTCCCAGCAGTCGGTCGTCATGGATGTCATACATCCATTTAAGTGTGCGGTAGGTCAGCCGGTTTTTGTCACGCAACTGATGCAGCACGGCAGTGGCATCCACACCAAAATAGTCCAGCACGCTGGCCTCATCACTGTTGCTGCCCGCCATCAGTGGCAGACGGTGCTGTTTAGCCGCCAGGAAGGTTTTCAGCATCGGCTCAGGCAGAACGGCGTCCCCGGCAATCGGCACCGGCGGGATCGCCAGCGTCCCCTCCAGCGACCAGAAGGCATCGGCAGGCAGCGCGCGCAACTGCTCTGCGGTGACATCAGGCGGCAGGCCAAAGTGTCGTGCCACCGCCATACCCTGCTGACGCGCCTTTTTCAGCGGGGTATCAGGCAGGCTGTAGGCGCTCTGGACAATGCCCTTGTGAAACAACCCTTCTGCCAGCGGCGAACAGCAGAGTGACAGCACGCTGCGCGCGCCGGCCGATTCACCGAACAGGGTCACATTGCGACGGTCGCCGCCAAAAGCGGGAATATTGCGCTGAACCCACTGCAGGGCGGCGATCTGGTCGAGCAGACCAAAATTGTTCACCGTGCCGGCAACAGGGTATTCCGTATCCAGCGCGGGATGAGAGAAGAAACCAAGATGGCCCAGCCGGTAGTTCAGGGTCACCACCACTGCGCCACGTGACGCCAGGGGTTTGCCGTTATAGGGGGCCAGTCCGCCTGCGCCAATGGTAAAGCCACCGCCGTGCAGCCAGACCATCACCGGCAGCGGTCGGGCTGGCTCCACATCGGGTGTCCAGACGTTAAGATAGAGGCAATCTTCACTGAACTCGCCGGGATTGCCTCCGCCGACAGCCTCACACCAGGCCCGATTCTGCCAGCCCGAGGCACTAAACTGTGTCGCATCACGCACCTGCTGCCAGCGTGTGACCGGCTGGGGTGGCCGCCAGCGTAACGCGCCCACGGGCGGGGCTGCATAAGGTATGCCTTTGAATACGAAAAGGTCATCGTCCATGCTTCCACGTAACTCCCCTTCAGCAGTCATGATCCTCAGACCTGTTTCGTTTTTCATTCCTGATTCCCTGTTTACTCGTTCCTCCATTATTTGCAGGCCCGTCTGCATTGTCCAGGTTCAGGCGGGATTTGCAGAATATGCTGAACAACGCCCGGCAGCCCTCATCATGCTCAGCAGCCAGTTGCGGGAGTCAGGGGCGGTTTCCGATTAATTCTGTTTATCTTTAAAATGGCGGGAGAGTGAGGTGACCGCACAGCGCTGAGGGGGGACTGACGGTTTTCCCCGCCAGCCGGCGCGCCGGACCCCCTGATGGCATTAATCAATCGGGGTAATCACAGCGCTAAACCTGTGCAGGCCGGTAAAGCGAGGATTTGCGCTTTACCGGCACGGGTCAGCAGACAACGTGAATCTGCGCTGGATCTATGCCGGGCGTAACCCACACTGCGCCAGCGAGCGCTGCTGGCGCGCTTCGTAAAGCGCCATCTCATCCAGCACCTCACAGCCCAGCGCCGCCTCAAAGGCCTGTCGGCTCGCCTGTCCCGCAGAACGCACCTGCGCCTGGTCCCCCAGGTTAGACTGAAAGATCCCCGCCGCACTGACCGGCAGAAAATCCTCATAGACGATGGGATCGGCCACAACCCGGCCCTGCGCAATCAGGGTATCCAGGGATTCGCCCTGAGCGGGCGGTGTCATCATGCCCTTTTCACTCAGGCGATAATGGAACCAGGCCAGCCCCTGCTGACGCAGCGTCGTCTCATCGTCGGGGAAGTCGCGGAAAATCGCGGCCAGGTGCTGCTGATGCTGCTCGTTATCCTGACCGCTGCCCGCCTCACTCAGCAGCCGGTCGTAGAGCGCCCGGCCTTTCGGCGTCAGCGCAACGCCTCGCTGCTCAATTTCCCCGAAGCGCGCAGTGTGGGTGCCCGGATGTCCATCCTGAAAGATGATCGCTTCTTCAAGCGCCCTGAAGCTGGTCTGACGCAGCAGGATCGGCACCTGACGACGTGGCGGCCCCTCGATCAGCGTTTTCGGATCGATGCCGCGCGACGGCATCAGCTGCTGGACACGGTCGATATCCAGCGTGCGCGGCGTAAGATGGTTGATGTGGCAGCCGGGAAAGCAGACCACATCGGCGATCAGGCGATGCTGCTGATTAAGCGCCTGATAGGTCTGACTGTCGACAGGGCTGTGAGCGTGCCAGCGAAAGGTTTCCAGCGCTTCGGTAACAAAGGCCTCCGCCTGGTCGGCGGTGAAGCCGCCCTGCTCCTGATGCACCCGCAGCAGCGCCCGGCAGCGGGGAGTAAAAATGTCACGCGCGGCGAGAATCGTTGTCGCCTTCTCGCGCAGCGCGGGATCGTCGATCAGTTCAGGACGCAACAGTGAGGTGAAAACCCGGAAGGGATTGCGACGCAGCGCCGCGTCATCGACCGGTCGGAACGCGGTGGAGTGAACCGGCACGCCTGCCTGAGAGAGATCGTAATAGCCCACCGGGGACATGCCCATGACCGCAAACAGCTGGCGCAGCGTGGCGAGTTCATCCGCCGTCCCGACCCGAATGGCGCCGTGACGCTCAATATTGAGCCGGTCAATCTCATCTGCGGCCGTAAGGCGATCTTTCAGCGCGCAATCTGCGTTCAGCGTGCGTTCGTTGACGGTGGCGACCAGCTGCATCAGCGTGCCGTACTGCGGCACCTCCTGCTGATACATTGCTGACATCGCCTGAGAGAAACGGGTACGGATGCGATCCGCACTGAGAAAGTTTTCCATCTTATCCACCTGACACCGTGAGCGTTGCAGCTAATGTAATGCAACGCGCCGGTCTCAGCGGAAAAAATCACGAATCTGTGATCGGCTTAAAGCCGTAACGGTTTTTCAGCAGCAGCATCAGGGTGGTGATCACCGCCGGTATCGCCAGCAGCAGAAAGATCACGCTGAACGACCAGCCCAGGGACATCATCTCTGCTCCCACGAAAGCGCTCAGGATCGCCCCGACGCGACCCACAGCGTGCATCCAGCTGGAGCCGGTCGCGCGGGCATGGGTGGGATAGTAGCTGGCAGATAACGCATTCATCCCGGTGTTGGCCCCGTTAAAGCAAAAGCCACTGCAAAAAGCGATGGCGCTCATCATACCCACTTCGGCCGGTGAGAATCCCAGGGCGACAATAAACAGGCCGCCACAGCCGTAGATCGCCGCCAGCGCCAGATTGGCGTTGAACCGATCCATCATCCAGCCCGCAAAGAGCGATCCGAGGGTCCCACCCGCCTGATACATCGCAGTAATGATCGCCGCTTCGGTGACCGACATGCCCAGGGTGTTAACCAGTGAGGGCAGCCAGCTGCCAATCAGGTAGACCATGAACAGGCCCATAAAATAGCCGCCCCACAGCATCACGCTGCCAAACAGATAGCGGCGCGAGAGCACGGTACCGATTGCGCCACGCACCGGCACGCTGGCTTCCGGTGCGTGAAAGGCGCAGTCGGGTGCGGTTTTACCCGGCAGCATCCGCTCCAGGATGGCGTGAATGCGTGCAGCCGGCGCGCCACGACCGATCAGAAATCGCACCGACTCCGGCAGGCCACGGATCAGAAAAGGGAGCACCAGCAGCGGCAGGATACCGCCCAGCAGCAGTACCGAATGCCAGTCATAGCGGGGCAACAGCCAGGAGGCGGCAAAACCGCCGCTGGCCGCGCCGAAGGTGAAACCGCAAAAGACCACGGTGATAATGAAGGCGCGACGACGTTCGGGCGCATACTCCGCGACCAGCGTGCCAACGTTGGGCATCGCGGCCCCCAGTCCCAGCCCGGTCAGAAAGCGAAACAGCATCATCTGTTCGATGTTCTGAGAAAAGGCGGTTGCCAGCGTCCAGAGACCAAAAAAGAAGACGCTGAAGATAATCATCATGCGCCGGCCATAACGGTCAGCAAGCGGCCCTGCCACCATCGCACCCAGTGCCAGGCCGATCAGTGCGGCGCTGATGACGCCCCCCAGCTGATGATTGCTTACGCCCCAGGCTGCTTTCAGCGTTGGCGCGATAAATCCCATAATCGCAATGTCCATGCCATCGAGTGCCACCACGATAAAACAGAGTGCAATAAGCCGCTTTTGCCAGTGGCTGAGCCCCTGCTGGTTGATAAGCTGGCGGACATCTACCGCCTCGACGCTGGTCAATGGACACTCCTCGGGAGTAACGGGATCGGACATCAGTTTAAGTAAAAAAAACGGCGCTTATGATAGCCCATCGTTAACCTTAAGCGGTCAGATTTTTATCGGGTGATGAGAATTCTTCAGTTTCAGCGCGGTAAGTGCCTGATATTACACTGGCGGGTGATGGGCGGTGACGGCGGGAGGGATGGCATAAGTCAGTCAGATCAGTCAGTTAACTAAAGAAAGGCCAGATTTACCCTTTTTGTTAAATAAAATTTGCAGCAAAGTTAACAGATTTCATTTTAAAGTATTGCTTAATGTTGGCCATTCTCATTAAGTTTACGCTATGGACAAAAATATCCTTTTCAATCAGCGCATTCGCTTGCGCCACCTTCACACCTTTGTTGCGGTTGCGCAGCAAGGCACGCTTGGACGGGCGGCAGAGACCCTCAGCCTGAGTCAGCCCGCCCTCTCAAAGACCCTGAACGAGCTGGAGGAGCTGACGGGTGCCCGCCTCTTTGAACGCGGGCGGCTGGGCGCGCAGCTGACCACAATGGGAGAGCAGTTTCTGACCCATGCGGTTCGGGTGCTGGACGCCCTGAACCATGCCGGACAGAGTTTCAATGAGCAGCCCGGTGACGCCCCGGCCATTATCAGGCTGGGGGCGCTCACCACGGCGGCGATGGGCATGCTGCCACGTATCCTGGATCGTTTTCATCAGCTGCAACCCAATACCACTATTCAGGTAGCAACGCTGCATAATAACGTCCTGCTGGCTGGCCTGCGCGGCGGCGAGTTTGATATCGGTATCGGCCGTATGGCTGACAGCGACATGATGACCGGTCTCACCTATGAATTGCTGTTTCTGGAGTCTCTGAAGCTGGTGGTGAGGCCGGAGCATCCCCTTTTAAGTGACAATGTCACCTTATCCCGGGCGATGCAGTGGCCGGTGGTGATCTCACCGGAAGGCACCGCCCCGCGCCGCATCGCGCAGCAGATGCTTGATGAACAGGGCTGCACGCTGCCGCCCCACTGTATTGAAACCTCCTCCACCTCACTGGCGCGTCAGCTGGCGCTGCGCTACGACTACATCTGGTTTGTGCCGTCCGGGGCCATCAAGGAGGACCTCAGCCACAATGCTGTCTGTGCCCTGCCAATTCACTCCTCCGGACCGGGTGAACCGGTCGGCATCATTACCCGCACCGGCGCGGAACTGAGCCTGAGTGCCGAAGTGTTAATGTCGACCATCCGTAAATTTCATAGCTAGCGGCTGCGTTTGGCATGCCGCTCGCGGTTTTCCAGCCGCGCCTTGTCCGTTTTCCGCAGCCCGACATAGAGCGCCCCGGCGCCACCGTGCCGGGTCTGCGCCACACAGAAAGTCTGAACGTCATCGAACTGCTGCAGCCATCGCGCCAGATAGCTGCGCACGATATTGGCGTGCGATTCATCATCGCGGCCCTTGCCGTGGATGATCAGCAGATTGCGTAAACCCAGTTTGTGCGCCTGCATCATGAAGTTAAACAGCGCCTGACGGCAGGTTTCGACCGGTTGCCGCAGCAGGTTGAGACTGGCATCCAGTTTATATTCTCCTCTGCGCAGCTTATCGACGATGCCCTGCTGAATGCCGTCGGCTTTATACTCCAGCGGCGTATTGAGCGGAATAATCTCCAGATCGCCCCGGGTAAGAAAGTTCTCCAGCACCGACTCATCGGGTGCTTTGCGTGGCGCTTTGGTTGAGGGGGATTTAAGCCACAGGGTTGTGGTGGTGTCTTTCAGCGGCGTGACATCACCCATGGCATCCCGAAACAGATCGTTATCATCAAGGTTCATGGTTTTCTCACACCTGATTAAAATTGATAGCGTACAAAAACAGGTCTTATCCGATAGCGTAGCAAAAGGTGGAAACACCGGGCCAGCCCACTTTTCTGATTATGACTGGCCGCAGCTTTTCGGGTAACGGATCAAAAAAACGGAAACTTTTCGTGACACTTTTGCCGCGCGCCGTTCTGAGAAGCCCGTCACATCTGCGTTTAGCGATGTGTGAATCATCCCTGGTTTTTGTAAGTGTAAAACTGCTCGGATGAGTTCCCTTCAGCTCAAAAAATGTTAAAATTGACCCCAGTCAATAATCGTCGAGCGAACCATTATGATCCCTGAAAAACGCAGCATTCGTCGTATTCAGTCGGGCGGTTGTGCCATTCACTGCCAGGATTGCAGCATCAGTCAGCTCTGCATCCCCTTCACGCTAAATGAACATGAGCTGGATCAGCTCGACAACATCATTGAGCGTAAAAAACCGATTCAGAAAGGGCAAACGCTTTTCAAAGCGGGTGACGAACTGAAGTCACTGTACGCCATCCGTTCCGGCACGATCAAAAGCTACACCATTACTGAGCAGGGTGATGAGCAGATAACCGGCTTCCATCTGGCGGGGGATTTAGTCGGCTTTGATGCCATCATGGGTGCCAGCCATCCCAGCTTTGCGCAGGCGCTGGAAACCGCGATGGTCTGTGAAATTCCTTTTGAAACCCTGGATGACCTGTCAGGCAAAATGCCTGCCCTGCGTCAGCAGATGATGCGTCTGATGAGCGGTGAAATCAAAGGCGACCAGGATATGATCCTGCTGCTCTCCAAGAAAAACGCAGAGGAGCGCCTGGCGGCCTTTATCTGGAACCTCTCCCGCCGCTTCGGCCAGCGCGGCTTCTCACAGCGTGAATTCCGCCTCACCATGACGCGTGGCGACATCGGTAATTATCTGGGCCTGACGGTTGAAACGATCAGCCGTCTGCTGGGTCGTTTCCAGAAGTCCGGCATGCTGGCGGTAAAAGGCAAATATATCACCATTGAGAACCACGCCCTGCTGGAAGAGTTAGCGGGTCAGAGCCATCAGGCCGCCTGATCCGCCGCCGGATCAATAAATCTTATTTTGTTGATCCGGCAGTAACTTTTTCACTTCTTCCCCTGTGCAACATAGGCTATCTTTATTCCAGTCGCTCTGGTTTAAGGAGAACGCCTCATGTCCCAGTACCAAAATATTCTGGTCGCCATTGATGCCCAGCAAGACGATCAGCCCGCGCTGCGACGTGCGGTCTATCTGAATCAACGTATTGGCGGGAGAATTAAAGCCTTTCTGCCTATCTATGACTTTTCCTATGAGATGACCACCCTGCTGTCGCCGGACGAACGCGCCTCCATGCGTCAGGGCGTCATCAGCCAGCGCACCGAATGGATTCGTGAACAGGCCCGCGCCTATCTGGATGCCGGTGTCGAAATCGACATCAAGGTTATCTGGCATAACCGCCCCTATGAAGCGATTATTCAGGAAGTGCTCGCCCATCAGCATGACCTTGTGCTGAAAATGGCCCACCAGCATGACCGCCTGGAGTCCGTGATTTTTACCCCCACCGACTGGCATCTGTTGCGTAAATGCCCCTGCCCGGTCTGGATGGTGAAAGATCAGCCCTGGCCGGAGGGCGGTAAAGCTATCGTCGCCGTCAATCTTGCCAGCGAAGAGCCGCATCATGATGGCCTGAATCAGAAGCTGATTCGTGAAACGGTGAAGCTGGCCGAAAAGGTCAACCAGACCGAGGTGCATCTGGTGGGTGCCTACCCGATTACGCCGATCAACATCGCGATTGAGCTGCCTGATTTCGACCCCAGCGTCTATAACGACGCCATCCGCGGTCAGCATCTGGTGGCCATGAAAGCGTTGCGGCAGAAGTTTTCCATTGGTGAAGAGTTCACCCACGTTGCCAAAGGGCTGCCTGAAGAGGTTATCCCGGATCTGGCTTCGCATCTGGGAGCCGGTGTGGTGGTGCTGGGCACCATCGGACGCACCGGACTTTCGGCAGCGTTCCTGGGTAATACGGCGGAACAGGTGATCGATCACCTGCGCTGCGATCTGCTGGCGATTAAGCCAGACGATTTCAAGTCGCCAATTGATCTGGATGATGAAGAGGATGAGGAGGATTAAACCTCCGCAAAAAAAGGGGCGGCTGATTAGCCGCCCCTTTTCTGTTACAGCGCTTTGATAATCGCTTCGACGCTGGCTTTGGCATCGCCAAACAGCATCTGACTGTTCTCTTTGAAGAACAGCGGATTCTGCACCCCGGCATAGCCGGTGTTCATGGAACGTTTGAAGACCACCACATTGTGTGCTTTCCACACCTCCAGCACCGGCATGCCGGCAATCGGGCTGCGGGGATCATCCTGCGCCGCCGGGTTCACCGTGTCATTCGCGCCGATAACCAGCACCGTATCGGTTTCACTGAAGTCATCGTTGATCTCATCCATCTCCAGCACCACGTCATACGGCACTTTGGCCTCTGCCAGCAGCACGTTCATGTGTCCTGGCAGGCGGCCCGCCACGGGATGAATACCGAAGCGCACCCGGATGCCGAGTGCACGCAGTCGGGCGGTCAGATCCGCCACCGGATACTGTGCCTGTGCCACCGCCATGCCGTAGCCTGGCGTGATAATCACCGACGCAGAGGACTTCAGCATCTCAGCCGTCTCTTCAGGGGAGATCTCGCGATGTTCTCCTGCTTCCTGACTCTCATCGCCGCTGCTGGCTTCGGTGCCAAAGCCGCCCGCAATCACGCTGATGAACGAACGGTTCATCGCTTTACACATGATGTAGGAGAGGATCGCACCGGATGAGCCCACCAGCGCACCGGTCACGATCAGCAGGTCATTGCTGAGCATAAAACCGGCCGCGGCCGCAGCCCAGCCTGAGTAAGAGTTAAGCATCGACACCACAACCGGCATATCTGCACCGCCAATGGAGGCAACCAGATGCCAGCCAAAGGCCAGCGCAATGACCGTCATCAGCAGCAGGGCAAACACCTGCGCCGCGGTGCTGCTGGTGTCAACAAACCAGAGCAGCAGCAGGAAGGAGACGACCAGCGCCAGCAGATTGAGCTTATGACGGTGGGGCAACGTCAGCGGTCGTGAGGAGATTTTGCCGCACAGCTTGCCAAACGCCACCAGTGAGCCGGTAAAGGTAACGGCACCGATAAATATCCCGATAAAGACTTCGCTGAGATGGATATTCTCCATCGCGGCCGGCAGGCCTGGCGCATGGTCGATATAGCTGTTAAGCCCGACCAGCACCGCGGCCAGACCCACAAAGCTGTGCAGAATCGCCACCAGCTCTGGCATTTCGGTCATTTCGACTTTTTTTGCCAGGCGAATGCCGATTGCACCGCCAATTACCATCGCCAGCAGGATCCAGGCCACATTGCCGCTGTCCGGGCCGAAGATGGTTGCGATGAGGGCAAGCGCCATCCCGCTGATGCCGAAAATGTTGCCCCGTTTAGCGGTCTCATGACGCGAAAGACCAGCAAGACTACAGATGAACAGAATGGCAGCCACAATATAGGCTGCAGTGACTAATCCGCCAGACATGAATTACCCCTTACGAAACATTTTCAGCATGCGCTGCGTGACGGTGAAGCCACCAAAGATATTGATGCTGGCAATCAGCACGGCAATAAAGGAGATGAAGGTGACCCAGCCACCGTGCCCCATCTGCAAAACCGCTCCGATGACGATGATGCCGGAGATGGCATTGGTCACGGACATCAGGGGGGTATGCAGTGCATGGCTGACGTTCCAGACCACGTAGTAGCCAACCACGCAGGAGAGCGCGAACACGGTAAAATGGGAGAGGAACTCCGCCGGTGCCACGCTGGCCAGCCAGCCAAACAGCACAATCGCCAGAGCCATCAGCAGCGCGGTGCGCCACGGCGAGGCCGGTTTTGCTTCCGGTTTCTCAGCGGGTTTCGCGGCGGCAGGTCTGGCCTGAGGGGCAGCAGAGACCTGAATCGGCGGCGCGGGCCAGGTGATTTCGCCGTCGCGCACCACCGTCACGCCCCGCACCACTACATCCTCAAAATCGACCTGGATTGCGCCATTTTTCTCTTTGCAGAGCAGCCTGAGCAGGTTGACCAGATTGGTGCCGTACAGCTGGGAGGACTGCGTCGCCAGCCGGCTGGGCAGATCGGTATAGCCGATAATTTTCACGCCATTCGGTGTCACGGTCACCTGGTCGGCAACGGTCAGCGCACAGTTGCCGCCGGTCTGCGCCGCCAGATCCACAATCACACTGCCCGGCTTCATGCTGGCGATCATCTCTTCGGTGATCAGTTTCGGAGCCGGTTTGCCTGGGATGAGCGCGGTGGTGACAATGATGTCCACCTCTCTGGCCTGGCTGGCGAACAGCGCCATCTCCGCTTTGATAAAGGCGTCGGACATGACTCTGGCATAGCCATCCCCACTGCCCGCCTCCTCTTCAAAATCGAGTTCGAGGAATTCGGCGCCCATACTCTGCACCTGCTCTTTGACTTCGGGACGAGTATCAAACGCCCGGACGATGGCGCCCAGGCTGCCCGCCGCGCCTATCGCAGCCAGTCCCGCCACGCCAGCCCCAATCACCATCACTTTTGCCGGTGGCACTTTACCTGCCGCGGTAATCTGACCGGTAAAGAAGCGGCCAAATTCATGTGCCGCCTCGACGATAGCGCGATAACCGGCGATGTTGGCCATCGAGCTCAGGGCATCCAGCGACTGCGCGCGCGAAATACGCGGCACCGAATCCATCGCCATCACCGTCACCTGACGGGCAGCCAGCTTTTCCAGCAGCGCCGGATTCTGGGCGGGCCAGATAAAACTGACCAGCGTGCTGCCTGCACGGGTCAGCGCAATTTCGTCCTCATCGGGTGCGTTTACCTTCATGACGATATCGGCCTGCCAGACCTGCTGACGGTCGCTGAGGGTGGCACCCGCAGCAAGGTAACTTTCGTCATCAAAACTGGCGCGTTTACCGGCGTCGTGCTCAAGCGTGACGCTGAAACCCAGTTTGATAAGTTGTTCCACGGTCTTTGGCGTGGCTGCCACGCGCGACTCGTTTGGCAACCTTTCCTTGGGTATTCCAATTAACATAGTGTTTCCTTTCATCGGTTAAAGGATGATGGCCCGAATCCGCACCACGACAGCGCAGCCGAAACGCGGTTTCAGCTGCTTATAGTCGAATTGCAGATATTTCAAAGTGTTTATAACCTACTTAAATTGTGACGCCTGATCCACTGCGGTAACCGCAGATGGAGACATTCACCTGATTATTCAGTATTCGCTTTGAAATCCTGCATTATTACGCTATTAAAACGCGTCATCAGCAGATAATCTGCTATGAAAATTGCGCTCCGGACGAATTAATCAACAATAAAAACCCTTAATTAACAATACATTAACTGTTATAGCGCTAAGTGTTACCGCTTTTAGTGGTAACAGCGCCCAGAAATGACGCCTTAAACGCATTTCATGACAGTCAGATGAAAAACAGGGAGTTGAATAACGCGATATCGCGCAAAAAATCGCTGCGACAGTCTGTTTATAACATGCAATAATCAGCGGCTAATCTGTTATACATCAAGAGTCCAGCACGTTTTCGTACTCATTTTTGCGTAAGGCGAAGGATTATTTTTATGAAGCTGAAGAACACTATTCTGGCGTCCACTCTGTTGTCCCTGCTGGCAGCTAATGCATTCGCTGCGCAGGAGTTAACGCCAGAAAAAGCGGCCGCGTTGAAGCCATTCGAACGTATTAATATCACCGGCCGTTTCAACGCAATTGGCGACGCAGCCGATGCGGTCTCTAAGCGTGCAGATGAGATGGGCGCTGCTTCTTTCTACATTCAGGGGATCAACGACAGCAACGGCAACAGCGGCAACTGGCGCGTTACTGCCGACCTCTACAAGGCTGATGCCCCGGCCGCTTCCGAAACCACCCAATACCGTCGCTTTAACGGCGTCAACGAACTGCCAAAGGCTGAAGCTTATAAGCTCGAACCTTTCGACACTGTTTCCGTCAGCGGCTTCTTTGCCAGCCAGCCTGATGTCAACGATGCGATTTCAAAAGCGGCTAAAGAGAAAGGCGCCGCCTCATTCTTTATTGTTCGTCAGATTGACGCCAACAGCGGCGGCAACCAGTACATCACAGCCTACGTCTATAAAGCGGATGCTAAAGCGCGTGTGGTTCAGACGCCGAACGCGATTCCTGCCGACTCAGAAGCCGGTAAAGCTGCACTGGCTGCGGGTGGCGCAGCGGCCGCTCAGGTTGAAATCCCTGGCGTCGCCTCCTCTGAGACACCGAGCAATAAAGTGGGCCGCTTCTTCGAAACCCAGAGCTCAACCGGCAAGCGTTACACGGTCAATCTGCCAAACGGCAAATCCGTGCAGGAAGTGAACGCGATTACGGCCGCGCAGATGCAGCCATTCGACACCGTGACGTTTACCGGTCACTTCGGTTCCCCTACCGAAGTTTCTGAAGAAGTGGCGAAGCGTGCGTCTGATAAAGGTGCGAAGTTCTATCACGTGACCCGTCAGTGGCAGAACCAGAGTGGCGGTAACCTGACCGTCACCGCTGACCTGTTTAAGTAATCTCTTCAGGGCGGCGCCCGCCGCCCTGCTGTTTGCATAATTCCTGCGCGGATTTGCATAGTCACGCATTGCCATCCCCCGCCACACTCCGTAAAATCTGCCGCCTGTTTTGCCGGAGTTTGTCCCTGTTTTCTGCCGCGAGTCTGCGATAACCCAGCGATGAAATCCGATTTATCCAGCCATATATGCTAGCGGGAAGGTTGTTTTGGAGAAAAAATTAGGTCTCGGTGCGCTGACGGCGCTGGTACTCAGTTCCATGCTGGGTGCCGGCGTGTTCAGTCTGCCGCAAAATATGGCTGCGGTGGCGGGTCCGGCGGCGCTGCTGCTGGGCTGGCTGATTACCGGCGTCGGCATCATCTTTCTGTCGCTGGCGATGCTGCTGCTGACCCGCCTGAAACCTGAACTCGACGGCGGCATTTTCACCTACGCCCGCGCCGGGTTCGGTGAACTGACAGGCTTCTGCTCCGCCTGGGGCTACTGGCTCTGTGCTGTCATCGCCAACGTCTCCTATCTGGTGATCGTCTTCTCCGCCCTGAGCTTTTTCACGGATACCCCGGATCGGGTGATCTTTGGGGATGGCAACACCTGGCAGGCGATGCTGGGGGCCTCGGTGCTGCTGTGGCTGGTTCACTGGCTGGTACTGCGCGGGGTACAGACTGCGGCCAGTATCAATCTGATGGCGACGCTGGGCAAACTGGTGCCGCTGCTGCTGTTTATCGTACTGGCGGTGATGGCGTTTAACTACGATCGCTTCCGGGTCGACCTTTCCGGCGTCACGCTGGGGCAACCCCTGTGGGAGCAGGTCAAACAGACGATGCTGATCACTCTGTGGGTCTTTATCGGGGTTGAGGGTGCCGTGGTGGTTTCTGCCCGCGCACGTCAGAAAAAAGATGTGGGCCGCGCCACCCTGCTGGCGGTACTGGCCGCCCTGCTGGTTTATCTGCTGGTGACGCTGCTGTCGCTGGGCGTGGTGCCCCGTGCCGAACTGGCCGGGATGCGCAACCCCTCCATGGCAGGACTGATGACGCGACTGATGGGACACTGGGGCGATGCGGTGATTGCCATCGGCCTGATCATCTCCGTCTGCGGCGCCTATCTGAGCTGGACGATTATGGCTGCCGAAGTGCCGCTGATTGCCGCGCAGCAGGGTGCCTTTCCACGCAGCATTGCCCGGCAAAACCGCCACAACGCGCCCGCCGCCTCATTGTGGCTGACCAACGGCAGTATTCAGGTCTGCCTGATTCTGATCGCCATGACCGGCGCGGATTACAACAATCTGCTGACCATTGCCTCGGAGATGATTCTGGTGCCCTATCTGCTGGTGGGGTTGTATCTGATCAAAGTCGTGCGCGGACAGCACAAGCCGCTGGCAATGGCGATCGGTCTCGGTGCCAGCCTCTATGGCATCTGGCTGCTTTATGCCTCAGGCCCCCTGCATCTGATGATGTCGGTGGTGCTCTATACCCCAGGCCTGCTGCTGTTTCTCTTTGCCCGCCGGGGAGGCCGCGCAGCGTCTGCGCTGACCGCACCGGAGCGGATTGTGATGGGATTACTGATCGCGGCGACGCTGCCCGCCGTGTGGCAGCTGACGAAATAGCGCGGAAGGTGCGCTTAGTGTGACTGCAGCGGAATCGACACACACAGCAGGTCATCCTGCTGTGTGAGATTCAGCGGCTTGGCATATTCATGATGAATGGCATCCAGCTGCTCCGCCGACAGCGGATATGGGAGCTGGATATCAAAGCGGCTGATCTGCTGCTGTTCCGCGAGAGTGACCAGGCGCGCGATGTTAATTTCGTCACTCACCTGGGTAGAAATGATTTGTAATGCTAATTCTTTTAACGGGTCGTCACTGCCCTGTAAGCGGTGGGCTGATTTCCGTGTCACCATGCCGAATATCGGCATCACGCCATAAATCGCATCGACAAAGCTCCAGCGTTTTTTGCAGGAAGCGGAAAGAAAGTCACTGTAATTGAAGCAGATGCGGTCAGGGTATATGGCTGATGCCAGCTCTTTATCAGACACACTAATGCTCCTCATAATAATCAACGATATCCCAAACCTGGCGCAAAAAGGCCGCGCTAATGATTGCACATTTTGCCGGTTATATACCAGCAAGCTAAGGATATTTCGTGCGGTAGCGTAGAGCTCAGGACCAGGAAAAGATATGCTTTCGTCCATCCCTGTCTCTGCTTTGTAAACTATGAACAAAATTGTTTATGTAGAAGATGAACCCGAAGTGGGTTCACTGATTGCGGCCTACCTGGGCCGTCATGACATTGAAGTGATTGTTGAGACGCGCGGCGACCGCGCTGAAGCGGTGATTGCCGAGCAGCAACCCGATCTGGTGATGCTGGATATCATGCTGCCCGGCAAGGATGGCATGACGATCTGCCGTGATTTACGGGCCAACTGGCAGGGGCCCATTGTGCTGCTCACCTCACTCGACAGCGACATGAATCACATTCTGGCGCTGGAGATGGGCGCGCAGGATTACATTCTGAAGACCACGCCACCTGCGGTCCTGCTGGCCCGTCTGCGCCTGCATCTGCGTCAGTCTCAGCAGACGCAGCCGGAGGATGCGCCCGCCATTCCTGCCGCGAACCGTATGCTGCGTTTTGGCTCGCTGACCATCGATGCTCTGAATCGACAGGTGACGCTGTTTGACGAACAGATCGCCCTCTCCACGGCCGATTTTGACCTGCTCTGGGTCCTCGCCAGCCATGCCGGTCAGACGCTTAACCGCGATGCGCTGCTGAAAACCCTGCGAGGCGTCAGCTATGACGGTCTGGATCGCAGCATTGACGTGGCCATTTCCCGCCTGCGCAAAAAGCTGCACGACAGCGCCACCGAGCCGTTTCGTATCAAGACCATCCGCAACAAAGGCTACCTGTTTGCGCCTCAGGCCTGGGATACCCGCGTCCTATGAGAAAGCTTTTTATTCAGTTCTATCTGCTGCTGTTTGTCTGCTTTCTGGTGATGGCGCTGCTGGTGGGACTGGTCTATAAGTTCACCGCCGAGCGCGCAGGCCGACAGTCGATGAATGACCTGATGGCCAGCTCGCTCTACCTGATCCGCAGCGAACTGCGGGAGATCCCGCCGCGCGACTGGAACAAAACCATCAAGAGTCTCGATCTTGGCCTCTCGTTTGACCTGCATATTGAGCCGATGAACAAATTCCAGCTCGACGAGACCAACATGCGTCGCCTGCACGCCGGTGAGATTGTGGCGCTCGACGACCAGTACACCTTTTTGCAGCATATCCCGCGCAGCCACTACGTGCTGTCGGTGGGGCCTATCCCCTATCTGTTCTATCTGCATCAGATGCGACTGCTCGATATTGCCCTGCTGGTCTTTATCGGCATGTCACTGGCGCTGCCGGTGTTTATCTGGCTACGCCCCCACTGGCAGGAGATGCAGCGGCTGGAAAAAGCGGCTCAGCGCTTTGGTCGCGGTGAGCTGGATGTGCGCACCCATTTTGACAGCACCTCCAGCCTGTTCCGGCTCGGTATCGCCTTTAACCAGATGGCGGAAAACATCAACACCCTGGTTGCCAGTAAGAAGCAGTTGATCGACGGCATCGCCCATGAGCTGCGGACGCCGCTGGTGCGTCTGCGCTACCGGCTGGAGATGAGCGATAACCTCACGGACGCCGAACGGGTGGCGCTGAACCGCGACATCGGCCAGCTTGAAAGCCTGATTGAGGAGCTGCTGACCTATGCGCGGCTGGATCGGCCACGCGTGGACCTCAATCTGAAGTCGCAGGATCTCGCCAGCTGGCTGCGCGAGCGCCTCGATGACTTCCGCACCATCAATCCCGATGTCCGGATCGATCTCGACCTGCCGCAGCGTGAAAACATCGGGATTTCTGACAGCCGCCTGATGGAGCGGGTGCTGGATAATCTGGTCAATAATGCGCTGCGTTATGCGCAGCAGCGACTGCGGGTGAGCTTATGGTTCGACGGCGCAACCGGCTGCCTGCAGGTGGAGGATGATGGTCCGGGCATTCCGCCAGAAGAGCGGGAACGGGTCTTCGAACCTTTTGTCCGGCTCGATCCGAGCCGCGATCGCGCGACGGGCGGCTGCGGACTGGGGCTGGCGATTGTCCACTCTATTGCGCAGGCGCTGAGCGGCCAGGTCACCATTGAGGCCAGCCCGCTGGGCGGAGCCAGCGTTCGCTTTTGCTGGCCGGTTGATCTACCCTTGCGGGAAATTCCGCTGCGTTAAACACTACAAGGAGTCTCACGTGACCTCAGCGTATCAGCACCTTAGCGCGACCTTCCAGCGCCTCTCCCGTTTCAGCCATGTCACGGCCATCGCCGGCTGTGATATGCAGACCACCATGCCGCCAGGCGGCAGTCAGGCGCGGGGTGAAGCCCTGGCCGAGATGAGCGTTCTGCAGCATCAGATCCTGACGGCTCCCCAGGTCGGAGAGTGGCTGAAGGCCGCAGAGCAGGCGTCGCTGAACGATGTTGAGCGTGCCAATCTTCATGAGATGCAGCGTGCTTATCAGCAGGCCAGCCTGCTGCCTGACGACTTCGTGGAAGCCAAATCGATTGCCGGTTCGGTGTGTGAACATGCGTGGCGCACTCAGCGCCCGGCTAATGACTGGCAGGGCTTCGCCACCAACCTGAAAGAGGTGGTGCGCCTGAGCCGCGAAGAGGCGCAGCGACGCGCCGATGCCAGCGGCTGCTCGCGATACGATGCCCTGCTCGATCTCTATGAACCGGGCATGACCCGCGCCAGGCTGGATGCGACGTTTGGCGAACTGAAAAGCTGGCTGCCCGATCTGTTACAGCAGGTCGTGGAGAAGCAGGCACAACAGCCGATCGTCACGCCGCAGGGGCCGTTCGCCGTGCCTGCGCAGCGCCAGCTCGGGCTGAGCATCATGGAAACGCTGGGCTTCGACTTTAATCATGGTCGCCTGGATATCAGCGCGCATCCTTTCTGCGGCGGCGTGCCGGAAGATGTACGTATTACCACCCGTTACAATGAGGCTGAGTTTCTCAGCGCCATGATGGGTGTGATCCATGAAACCGGCCACGCCCGCTATGAGCAGAATCTGCCGCAGCAGTGGCGGGGGCAGCCGGTGGCGCTGGCGCGTTCTACCGCCATCCACGAGTCACAAAGCCTGTTTATGGAGATGCAGCTTGGTCGCAGCCGCGAATTTTTGCAGCGCATTCTGCCGACCATCATCGCCACCTTTGGCGACCAGCCTGCCCTGCAGGCGGATAATTTCATTCGTCTGACCCAGCAGGTGAAGCCGGGCCTGATCCGGGTGGACGCCGATGAGCTGAGCTACCCGGCTCATGTCATTCTGCGCTACGAAATCGAACAGGCGCTGATTGAAGGGGAAATTGAGGTTGAGGATATTCCGGCGCTGTGGGATGAGAAGATGATGCAGTCGCTGGGTCTGGATACCCGCGGCAACTACCGCGATGGCTGTATGCAGGATATTCACTGGACCGATGGCGCGTTTGGCTACTTCCCCACCTACACGCTGGGCGCGATGTACGCCGCGCAGCTGTTCCGCTCCGTCCAGACCGCCATTCCTCAGCTCAGCGAACTGATTCAGCACGGCGAACTGCAGCCGGTATTCGACTGGCTGCAACAGAACATCTGGCAGCACGGCAGCCGCTTTTCCACCGACCAGCTGCTGATCAATGCGACAGGCGAAGCGCTGAACCCGGCTTATTTCCGCCAGCATCTTGAACAGCGTTATCTGAAGAACTGACCCTCCGGGCGGCCATCACGCCGCCCTTTCCCCCTTTGTACAATCGGTTACACGCCGATACCAAACACCCACGGACAGGCTTTGTTGATTTCCCTATAGTCTCTTCACCGGCCCCGCAGTGGGCTACACATGAAAAAAGAGTCCGAGGGATTTGCAATGAAAAAATTATTTGCACTGGTTGTCGCCGCTGCTATGGGTATGTCTTCTGTTGCTTTCGCTGCTGAAACCACAGCTGCGCCAGCCGCTGCGCCAGCCGCAACAGCGACCACCACAACCACCGCAGCTGCACCGGCTAAAACCGTTCACAAAACTGCACACAAGAAACACCATAAAGCAGCACAGAAAGCGCAGGCTGCTAAAAAGACTCACCACAAAAAAGCGGTGAAAAAAGATGCTGCTCAGAAAGCGCAGGCAGCTAAAAAAGTTCACCACAAGAAAGCGGTAAAACCTGCTGCCCAGAAAGCGCAGGCAGCTAAAAAAGTTCACCACAAAAAAGCCACTCAGCCCGCTGCACAGAAAGCCCAGGCTGCGAAAAAAGTTCATCACAAGAAAGCGGTAAAACCTGCTCAGAAAGCGCAGGCTGCTAAGAAAGTTCACCACAAGAAAGCAGTAAAACCTGCTCAGAAAGCGCAGGCAGCTAAGAAAGTTCACCACAAGAAAGTTGTTAAATCAGCGGCTAAATAAGATCGCCTACAGGCGCACAGCCACGCGATAATGCTTAAAAACACCCGGTTCTGCCGGGTGTTTCTTTACTGGAGTGGATGAAATGGTGCGTCGCTATCGCTTCGAAATTATTCTGCTTGTGATGATCCTGTGTGGCATTGTTGCTGCCAGCTTCTTTATTTAACTGCTGTAGCGTACTGATTAACCGATAAAACTCCCTTTTTTAACGCTCACCGACTATAGTTATCGTTCTTACGTGATAACAATAACGTCTATTTTCTCGCCATTGAGATTTCTATGCGCCTGGCTACCTTGTTAATGGTTGGACTTTTCAGCTTTGCCACGACGGTTCATGCCGATGATGACGATGATTCGCCGACACCGGCTGAAATTAAGATGCTGTTCTTCGGCAAGGATCATCGCCAGGCAATCACGGATATCACCGCTGCTCCCTGGGATGCGATTGGTCAGCTCGAAACAGAAAGCGGTAACCTCTGTACAGCCACGCTCATCTCTCCCCATCTGGCGCTGACGGCCGGACACTGTCTGCTCGCCCCGCCGGGTAACTTTGATAAGCCGGTTGCGCTGCGTTTTATGGCCAGCGACAAAGGCTGGCGCTATGAACTGCATGACATTGATGCGCGGGTTGAGCCCTCGCTGGCCTCCAAGTTAAAGGCGGATGGTGAAGGCTGGATCGTGCCGAGCAGTGCGGCGCCGTATGACTATGGCATTGTGATATTACGCAATCCACCGTCGGCCATTACCCCTATCCCGCTGTTTGAGGGCTCGCGCAGCGACCTGACGGCCGCCCTGAAGCTGACCGGCCGTAAAGTGACGCAGGCGGGCTATCCGGCCGATCACCTGGATACCCTCTATTCCCACAGCAACTGTCTGATTACCGGCTGGGCGCAGCGCGCCGTGCTGTCACATCAGTGCGATACCCTGCCCGGCGACAGCGGTTCACCGCTGCTGCTCAACAGCGACAAAGGCTGGCAGCTGATTGCGGTGCAGAGCTCCGCTCCCGCGGCAAAGGATCGCTATCTGGCGGACAACCGCGCGATTGCGGTCACCTCATTTAAAGATAAGCTGGAATCCCTCGCGCAGTAATTGCGTGTAGCCTGAGCGGCTGTCGGGTGCACACGCTCCGTGCGCACCCGGCTTTCAGCCCGCTATCTGCTCCATCGTCTGCAGAATACGCTTATCCGAGATCGGATAAGGCGTACCCAGCTGCTGAGCAAAGTAGCTGATGCGCAGCTCTTCAATCATCCAGCGAATGCTGAGCACCTCTTCATCATCCTGACGCTGCGGCGGCAGCTTGTTGCGCCACCCTTGGTACGCCTGTTCCACCGCCTGAACTTTCAGCATCCGCGCCCGATCGCTGTGCGGGTCGGCAGGCAGTTTCTCCAGTCGCCGCTCAATGCCCTGCAGATAACGCAGCGTGTCGGCCAGTCGCTGCCAGCCGTTGCCGGTGACAAAGCCCCGATAGACCAGTCCGTTTAACTGCGCTTTGATATCGGACAGCGCCAGCGCCATGGTCATATCCACCCGGCCTTTCAGCCGTTTATTGATGTTAAAGACCGCCGTCAGAATCTGCTCTACCTGCTTAGCTATCGTCACCACGGTCTCATTAAGCTCACCGCGGACTTTGTCACGCAGCTGCTCGAACGAGGCCTGATCCCAGGCAGGGCCGCCCGCCTCCCCCATCAGTTTATCGATGCCGCAGGCGATGCAGTCGTCGATCAGCTCCAGCACTTTGCCATAGGGGTTAAAGTAGAGTCCGAGTTTGGCCTTGTTCGGTAACTTCTCGTGCAGATACTTCACCGGCGACGGCACATTCAGCAGCAGCAGACGACGCTGGCCACGCCACATCATTTTTTGCTGCTCCTGCTCACTGTCAAACAGGCGGATCGCGACGCTCTCTTTTTCATCCACCAGCGCAGGCCAGGCTTTCACCTGGTAACTGCCGCGCTTCTGTTCATAGCTGCGAGGCAGTTCGCCAAAGCTCCAGAGATGCAGCCCGCTCTGTTCCAGCCCGTCATCGGCCACTTTCGACAGCGTCTCCTGCACCTTGTCCTTCAGCTGGGCCTTGAGCGCGGTGAGGTCCTTGCCTTCCAGCAGTTTACGGTTGTGCTCGTCGACTACCCGGAAGGTCATTTTCAGATGATCGGGCACCTGTTCCCACTGCCAGTTCTCCCGCTCCAGCGTAACGCCGGTCATGCGGCGAAACTCGCGCGCCAGCGCATCTGCCAGCGGCATCTCCATCGCCGTCACCCTTCCCAGAAACGCCTCGGCGTAGTTAGGAGCAGGCACCAGATGGCGGCGCAGCGGTTTCGGCAGCGACTTAATCAGCGCAATAATCAGCTCACGGCGCACGCCGGGGATCTGCCATTCAAAGCCGCTATCCTCAACCTGATTCAGCAACGGCAGCGGTATATGGACCGTCACGCCATCGGCATCTGCGCCTGGCTCGAACTGGTAACTCAGCTTCAGTTTCAGGTTGCCCTGATGCCAGAAGTTGGGATAGTCGAGCTGACTGACCTTGTCCGCGCCCTCTTTGATCAGCATCTGCCTGTCGAAGTTGAGCAGGTCGGCGTTATCGCGGCTGGCCCGTTTCCACCAGCTGTCAAAATGTCTGGCCGAGACCACCTCTTTGCCGATACGCTGATCATAAAAAGCAAACAGCGTTTCGTCATCGACCAGAATGTCGCGGCGACGGGATTTATGCTCCAGATCTTCCACTTCGCTGCGCAGTTTCTGATTGGCGCGGAAGAAAGCGTGACGCGTCTGCCAGTCGCCCTCGACGAGGGCGTGGCGGATAAAGAGTTCGCGGCTCAGGGTGGGATCGATACTGCCGTAGTTGACCTTGCGCGCGGCAACAATCGGCAGGCCATAGAGCGTGACCTTCTCGGTTGCCATCACCGCCCCCTGCGATTTCTCCCAGTGCGGTTCGCTATAGCTGCGCTTCGTCAGATGCTGCGCCAGCGGTTCAATCCACTCCGGCTCAATGCGTCCCGCCGTCCGCCCCCAGAGGCGGCTGGTTTCGACCAGCTCTGCCACCATGGTCCACTTCGGCGGCTTCTTAAACAGCCCGGAGCCGGGGAAGATGGCGAAGCGGGTATTGCGCGCGCCGGTGTACTCCTGCTTGTCGGCATCTTTCTGTCCGATGTGCGACAGCAGACCACTCAACAGCGCACAGTGAACCTGCTGTAACGGGGCCGGTTCGCTGTTGACCGGAATACCCAGTTCGCGCACCACCTGCCGCAGCTGGGTGTAGATATCCTGCCACTCCCGCACGCGCAGATAGTTGAGAAAGTCGCTTTTGCACTGGCGTCGGAACAGGTTGCCGGACAGGGCTTTCTGCTGCTCCGCCAGATAGTTCCAAAGATTGACATAGGCCAGGAAATCGGAATCTTTGTCAGCAAAGCGCCGGTGTTTTTCATCAGAGGCCTGCTTCTTCTCTGCCGGACGCTCGCGCGGGTCCTGAATCGACAGGCCCGCAGTGATGATCATCACTTCGCGCACACAGCCCAGCCGCTGCGCCTCCAGCACCATTCGCGCCAGGCGCGGATCGACCGGCAACTGCGCCAGCTGTCGCCCGGAGCCGGTGAGGGTGTAGTGACCCGTCTCTTCATTCAGCGTCAGCGCGCCCAGCTCTTCGAGCAGGCGGATACCATCCTGAATATTGCGCTTATCGGGCGCTTCCACAAAGGGGAACGCCGCGATATCGCCTAGCCCCAGCGAGGTCATCTGCAGGATCACCGACGCCAGGTTGGTGCGCAGAATTTCGGGGTCAGTAAAGGCCGGACGACTCAGGAAATCCTCTTCCGAGTAGAGGCGGATACAGATACCGTCGGAAACACGTCCGCATCGTCCTTTACGCTGATTGGCCGAGGCCTGAGAAATCGGCTCAATCGGCAGACGCTGCACTTTGGTGCGGAAGCTGTAGCGGCTGATACGCGCAGTGCCGGGGTCAATCACATATTTGATGCCGGGCACCGTCAGCGAGGTTTCCGCCACGTTGGTGGCCAGCACGATGCGGCGGCCACTGTGTGACTGAAACACCCGGTTCTGTTCGGCGTTCGACAGTCGTGCATACAGCGGCAGCACTTCAGTGTGGGGCAGGTCGCGTTTATTCAGCGCGTCGGCGGTATCGCGGATTTCGCGCTCGCCGCTCATGAAGATCAGAATATCGCCCCGGCTCTCCTGTCCGAGTTCATCGACGGCATCAAAGATCGCCTGCAGCTGGTCGCGGTCGCCATCCTCCGCCTCTTCAACCACCGGCCGGTAGCGCACTTCCACCGGGAAGGTGCGGCCGGAGACTTCGATAACCGGCGCATTGTTGAAATGCCGCGAGAAACGCTGCGGGTCGATGGTCGCAGAGGTGATGATCACCTTGAGATCGGGACGCCGCGGCAGCAGCTCACGCAGATAACCGAGCAGGAAGTCGATATTCAGGCTGCGCTCGTGCGCTTCGTCGATGATGATGGTGTCATATTGCATCAGCAGGCGATCCTGCTGGATCTCCGCCAGCAGGATCCCATCGGTCATCAGTTTGACCTGGGTCAGCTCGCTGACCTGGTCATTAAACCGCACTTTATAGCCGACACAGCCGCCGGGCGAGGTGTTCAGCTCATCGGCGATGCGATTGGCCACGGTGCGTGCCGCCAGGCGACGGGGCTGGGTGTGACCAATCAATCCGGTCACGCCGCGCCCCAGCGCCAGACAGATTTTCGGCAGCTGAGTGGTTTTGCCGGAGCCGGTTTCCCCGGCAACAATCACGACCTGGTGATCGCGAATCGCGTCAGCGATATCCTGCTGTTTCTGGCTGACAGGCAGATTGTCCGGGAAGGTGATGGCTGGCGTCGCCGCGCGCCGCTGGGCGACACGCTGTTCAGCGGCGAAAACGTCCTGCTCCAGCTCGCGGGCTATGCCCTGTTGTGCCTCGGGGCTTTTGACTTTTCTGGCCCCCTGCAGACGGCGCTGCAGCCGCTGGCGATCGCGAAGCATTAAGCCGTCGAGCCGGGCCCGGAGCGCGGTCAGTGGAGACGTATCGGGAGATGACATAATAGTGACGTACCTTACTCAGACAGTGTCGCTGCAGAAACAGCGCCCTGGACGCCGGGATAACCAGCTGATTCAGTGAAAATAATTGCGCGCATAATAGCACATTCTGAACTGTTCCGGGGACGTGCCCCGGTTACGCTTATTCAATAAATTCGAACATAGCTCTCGAAATATTGCGCTTTCACCGCGCCATTGATAACCGTAGAGTGTAAACCATTGAGCGGAAACCCTTCCGCGTTACAGACAGGAAATCACCATGAGCAAAGTTTTAGTTCTGAAATCAAGCATCCTCGCAGGCTACTCACAATCAGGCCAGCTTGCTGACTTCTACGTTGAACAGGCAAAAGCCCAGGGTAAAGACGTGACCGTTCGTGATCTGGCGGCGAACCCGATTCCGGTTCTGGATGGTGAACTGGTCGGTGCTATGCGTCCTTCTGACACGCCGCTGTCTCCGCGTCAGCAGGAAGCGCTGGATCTCTCCAACGCGCTGATTGAAGAACTGCAGGCACATGACGAAGTGGTTATTGCGGCACCGATGTACAATTTCAACATCCCGACCCAGCTGAAAAACTATTTCGACCTGATTGCCCGTGCAGGCGTGACGTTCCGCTACACCGAAGCAGGCCCGGAAGGTCTGGTTAAAGGGAAAAAAGCGGTTGTGATCACCAGCCGTGGCGGGATTCACAAAGACACCCCGACCGATCTGCTGACGCCATACGTTAAGCTGTTCCTGGGCTTCATCGGCATCACTGACGTTGAGTTCGTGTTTGCTGAAGGTATCGCCTACGGTCCAGAAGTGGCCAGCAAAGCGACCGCTGAAGCGAAAGACGCGATCAAACAGATCGTCACCGCTTAAAAGGCGCTCATCTCAGGATGAGACGCACAATCAACCGGGCCACGCGCCCGGTTTTTTTTACGGCTTAGGGCGTGCCCGGAGCCTCTTTTCTCAGCCACTGACCGTTAATGCCCCGCACATATTCCCCCACCGCCGCCCGGCTCACCAGTTTCTGCCCGGCAATGCTGGCGATATCCGCCGTGGAGAGATTGTTCTGTTCTGCCAGCCGCTGATATTGCTGATGCCGTCCGGCGTTGATGCGCTGCACCAGGGCCTGCGTTTCGCTGTCTCCGGCGCGCGCCGCGAGGTAGCCGGAGAGCGTTTCGCCCACCAGCCCCGACTGCCGGGCCTGATCCAGCGTCAGCGCCCAGGCGGGCTGCATCATCATCAGCGCGAGTAGCAGCGCCGCGCTTTTGCGTCTCATACGTGCTCTCCTCAGAACAGACCGCTCTGGTTTTTCAGTAACGCTTCCACGTCTTTATCCACCTTGATGTGGATCTCATGCTCAATTTTTACGTTCATATTGATGGTGATGGGATCTTTGGGTGCCGTAACCTCAATGCGCGGCACGCAGCCGATGCTCAGCAGTCCGGCTGCCAAAACCAGTAGTGCCCTCAGGCTCATGGTGAAGTGTCCTTGTTCGATGGCAAAGTCGCGTGTTGTTCCAGCCAGGATTGCAAATTATCGCCAAAGCGCAGGCTGCGCCAGAGCTGAAACAGATTTTCCTGATGATGGTAGTTAAGATTCACCGTCTGACGACGGTTGCTGAACCGGCTGACGCCCTGCACCTCTGCCGTCATGCTCAGGTCGCCGAGGTTATCCAGATTAATCGTCGCCCAGCTGCGGGAGATCTCCATATAGCGTAGCCAGTCCAGCGCCGCGCCAGTGGCGACGTTATTACGGGTAATCGCATCCGCCATATCGTTGTCCAGCCGGAAGGTCAGAGGGCCGCTGTTGGCTATCCACCCTTTCTCGACCAGCCAGCGGGGATTATTGAGCCACAGCGGCAGTTCACCGTTAACCCGTCCCGACATGGCGAACTGCTTAGGCTTCAGTGCGGTCACCAGCTCGCTGAGGCTGATTTGACGCAGCGTTACCCGCGCAGGCTCATGCTGTGGCATCTGCAATGCGGGCAGCGTAATCTGCCCGCCGAGGAGTTCCAGACTGACATCCTGCAACCTCAGCGGCGCGGCTTCGCTCCACGGCCAGCTGCCCTGCAGATCGGCACGGATATTCTGCATGGCAAACTGGTTTTTTACCTCGGCAATGCGCAGGGAAACCGGGCCATGCTGACCAAACTGCCACTGCCCGGCCCTGAAGCGAAAGGGCAGTGAGAAGTCGATACCATTGATCTGGCTGTCCGGCGTCCAGACGCTGCCCTGCTTCACCGACCAGTGTCCACCGGCCTGAAAACCCTGATCGGGAGCAGCGGAAAAGGCGAACTGCGCCTGCAGCTGACCATCCTGAATCTGCATTTTCATGTCCGGGCTGATTAACGGCTGAAACACCCGGAGCGACTGTGACGGCCACCAGGCCTGACCGCGCAGCCGTTCGCCATCCCAGCGACCATTGACCCGCAGCGGGCCAATCCTGCCGGCATTCAGGCTGCCCCGCCAGATAAAGTCGCCGGGGTCGCGGCCTTTCGCCTCGAAATCGAGCGTTGAATCAGCCAGCCTGCCGCCATAGCTGAACCGGGTCTCGCCCGCCTGCAGCCGGAAATGGCCATTAAACGCCGGGTGGGCCGCATCGCGCTGCCAGTTAACGGGTTCAGTGAGCGTCAGACGCGGACTGGCGACGTTGACACTGCCGTAGGCCAGCTGATTAAACCCGGTGGAGAGCGTATCCAGATGGATCAGCGTATCGTGCCAGCCGCCCGTGCCTTTGACATCCCAGCGTGCCTGAAGCGGCAGCATCTCGCCTCCGCCCCAGTAGCGCCAGTTCCATTCGCCCTTATCAGGCCAGAAGTCGCTGGCACGCCCATCGAGATGCAGCCGGAAACGGCCAAAACTGGCATCGTGCGCGTTAAGAATCGCCTGCAGACGGCCATCAATTCCCTGCGATGAGAGGCGCACGCCCGCCAGCGGCCAGCGCGCCTCGTCCACCTCCAGCGTGGAGAGCAGGCGGCCCCGCAGGCGCAGCAGCGATTTAGGCTGGAGTTGCAGCTGAGGATCGAGGAGTGACCCGCTGAGCACGCCCGGAATGGAGCCGTAGAGTTGCAGATCCGCCAGCTTACTTTCGCCGGTCAGCTGAAACGGCAGATGGCTCTCTGTCAGGCTGAGGTGGCCGGGGCCGAGACCCAGCACAACGTTGCCCTTGCCGCCGCGCCCCCGGGTCAGCAGATTGAGGCGTCCGCTGATCTGGCTCTGTTCAAGCCCCGACTGCCAGTTCTCCAGCGTCAGGTTAACAAAGCCGGAGAGCGGCTGAGCGGCGAACGGCCAGTAATATTCCCCCTTCTCAATCTGAATCTGGTCGCGACTGATCTGCCAGGGCAGACGCAGAAGCGGGCGATCCTGTTCCGCCGTCGTTGCGACGACTACGCCCTGCTGCTGCTGCCAGTTGAGGCTGAGCTGAAGCGGATGCGGCAGCGCAGCCAGCGCCAGTTGTCCGGCCACCTCGCCATTTACCGGCAGGTCACTGGCAAAGGTGGGAAGTTCAAGATGACCCTTGAGGGTGATGGGTTCAGAGAGTGCCGGATGGGTCAGCGTCAGATGATCGACTGCCAGCTGCTGACCGGTCAGCGTTGCCGCCAGCTGCAGATTGTCACCCCGATAAGTCAGACGCTGGCGATCTTTTTCCAGCGTGAGATCCAGTGCACCCGCGTAGGTCTGCCACGGGGCCACCGTCAGCTTATCCAGATGGACATCGGCACCCGGCAGCATTGCCTGCCATTCGGCCAGCGTTCTGGGCGAACCGGGATTGTCGTCGTCCGCCGGCAGTTTTTGCAGACAGGCGCTGTCCAGCGTCAGCGCGGACGCGTTAAGTTTCCAGCGCGACTGATGCCAGCCCAGCGAGACGGCTTCAACCGTTGCCAGCGTACAGTCGCCCGCCAGATAACGAATTTCTGGCAACCACAGGCCTCCCTCCCGCCAGCGCGGTGCGCCAGACAGCTCAATGCGGGTCTCCTGCGGCAGCCAGATCCCGACCAGCCGGGGCAGCCACTGTGTCACTGTTAACATCAGGCCGAGCAGCAGCAGAATCAGCGCCAGAATAGCCGCCAGCCGCCGCCGGACTCTCCGTGGCATAAAAGCCATAATCCTTTTCCTCACCCTATCCTGACCATGATGATGGCATGTAAATTGCGCGAGGTGAAGGTCTGCCCCGGACGCATTTCAGCGGTTTCAGCAAAGTCCGTCAGAAAACGTTATCCTTGGTCTATCACCTCTGCAGGAGCACAACGATGAAGATCGCGGTTTACAGCACCAAGCATTACGATCAGAAATACCTTGAGCAGGTCAATCAGCAGTTCGGCTTTGAACTGGTGTTCTTCGACTTTTTACTCACTGAAAGCACCGCAAAAACGGCAGTGGATTGCGATGCGGTCTGCATCTTTGTCAATGATGATGGCAGCCGACCGGTGCTGGAAGAGCTGGCCGCGCTGGGAGTGAAGTATATCGCGCTGCGCTGTGCCGGTTTTAATAATGTCGATCTGGACGCTGCAAAAGAGCTGGGCCTGGAGGTGGTGCGTGTGCCCGCCTATTCGCCGGAAGCGGTCGCGGAGCATGCTATCGGCCTGATGATGACGCTGAACCGCCGTATTCATCGCGCCTATCAGCGCACCCGTGACGCGAACTTTTCACTCGACGGCCTGACCGGCTTTAACATGCATAACAAAACGGCGGGCGTGATAGGCACCGGTAAAATCGGCATTGCGACCATGCGCATCCTGAAAGGCTTTGGCATGCGGCTGCTGGCGTTTGATCCCTGGCCGAGCGAGCAGGCGCTGGAACTTGGCGCGGAGTATGTCGATCTGAAGACGCTGTTTGCGGAGTCGCACGTCATTACGCTGCACTGCCCGCTGACGCCGGAAAATCACCATCTGCTCAATGCCGAGGCGTTCAGCCAGATGCGTGACGGCGTCATGATTATCAATACCAGCCGCGGTGGTCTGATCGATTCACAGGCGGCGATTGATGCGCTGAAGCAGCAGAAGATTGGCGCGCTCGGCATGGATGTTTATGAGAACGAACGCGACCTGTTCTTTGAAGATAAGTCGAATGATGTGATTCAGGACGATGTCTTCCGCCGTCTGTCGGCGTGCCATAACGTGCTCTTCACCGGTCATCAGGCGTTTTTAACCGCCGAAGCCCTGACCGCCATTTCTGAAACCACGTTAAGCAATCTCAGTCAGCTCGATCGCGGTGAACACTGCCCGAACCGACTCTCCGTCTGAGGGTGCGGGCCGGAGCAATCCGGCCTGTCTATCAGCGCGCGCAGTGCCCGCCGATCAGCGCCTGCTCATCACAACGACGCCCGTTCACTAACTGACACATCCCCACCCGGGATCCATCCAGCTGATGCGAAAAAGCGAGGGTTCCGCCTGCATTTTCACAGGTGCTTTCTGCCAGAGAAGACATCACCACGCGGGGCTGAACATGGGCGGCGGTGGCTTGTTGCGGTGGCTCGTTATCATCACTGTGGCTGCTGCAGGCAGAGAGGAATAACGCGGCACCGGCCAGCAAAAAGGTGGCTGCTTTCATCAGTCGGACTCCGGGAATTGGGATAATAGGCTGGCTCAGCATATGTCAGGCAGCACAAGGGGTCGAGAGGTGAAACAGCTTTTTACAAATTTCTGCGGCGTGTTTTGCAAGCAGAATTATCTTGTTTACCTGGTAACACTGAACTGTCACCCTTTTCCGGCCCCCCTTATTTCGGAGTAAAGCCATGTTAATGGATATGTTAATTCGCATTGCGCTGGCCGGTATTCTAGGCGGCCTCATCGGCCTGGAGCGGCAGATGCGGGCCAAAGAAGCCGGACTTCGCACCCACATCCTGGTCGGGATCGGCAGTGCGATGTTCATGCTGGTGTCGAAATATGGCTTTGCCGATATGCTGAACAGCGACCATGTCGCGCTGGACCCCAGCCGTATTGCGGCGCAGGTGGTCAGCGGCATGGGCTTCCTTGGCGCGGGTACCATCATGATCCAGAAGCAGGTGGTGAAAGGCTTAACCACGGCGGCGGGTTTATGGGTAACCGCAGCGATTGGCCTGGTCATCGGCAGCGGCATGTATGAGATCGGCATCTATGGCACCGTACTGGCGCTGGTCGTGCTGGAAGTGTTCCGCCGTCTGAGCCACGTTTTAATCGGTAAACACCATACTCTGCTGGTTTTCCTGAAGCCGAAGAGTGTGCCGCTGGTACTGCTGGTGATGCAGCGGGAAGGCATCCGCTACGGCAACGTGACGGTGATCAATCGCGATCAGGAAAGCGGACTGTGTGAACTCAGCGTGCAGGTTACGCTGTCGCGCAGGTCAAATGACGCGCATCTTTACGATAAGGTGATGGAGATTAAAGGGGTACAGTCGCTGGAGATGATGTGAGCATCTCTCCTGTCTCACCGGGCCGGTGCGCCAGCCCGGTGGGTTTCATACCCTGAAAATGTCGGCGCAGACGATGGCGCTCCCCTTGCCTGCTGCCGACGTTGTTAACAGCCTGATCCATTGTCACCCTTCAGAATGACCATCCCCCTGACCTGACACATGGAGCCGGTCAGAAATTAATGACATAATCCGGTATTATTTATCAGCGAAATGATGACAGCCGGAGACCAATGCGCCCTGACTCTGACCCTTCAGACAATGCCCTGTCCGCGACCGCACGTAAAAGCAACTGGCGCGGGCTAAGCCTGCTGACGGTTATCCTGCTCGCGGCTGCGGTGGCCATTATCATGATTCTGGACCATCGCAACTCAGTGAATAATGCGCTTGAAACCGGACAATGTCTGGCTGAGGAAGGCGCTGAAAACATTCTTGGCGTACTCAGGCATTTTTTACACCATGCCTATCGCTGGATCTTTAAAGCCTGCGGCTAATTAAATTCAGTGCAGCAGAAAATGGAGTAAGCCGTGCCGGTTCAGCAGCAGCAGAACGCCACCATACATTACGGCGACATAACAGATTAAAAAAAGCAGCAGCGTCATGAAAAATTTCACACCAGACTTTTTTATTTTGTGATCGTCATCCGGCTTTCTCATCGCGGTTAATCACCACTCCTTTTTTAACCTGATTGCACAGCGGGATATTAAACGGTTCCTTTGTTCCGCTGTATTGCCGAAATGTGCGAAACGACGCCCCGGATGTCTGTCTGTTGATTTTACGTTGGATAAACCCCAGCCTGACGTTATGCTTTTTTATCCGGTGAAGACGTTCTTAAGCAATAGACAACTGACTGTTTACTATTTCTTTTTCCAGATAACAAAGTGCAGTCTGAAATTAACAGAGCGTTCGATTCAGGCCATTAATCCAGCCTGTCGATGAAGCTGATTATAAGCTTTTCCGCTCAACACAGATTAAACCGCGTGCGACTTTCAGATCACTCCGTTTAATCTGTCCCAGCCTGACTCACGCAGAACGCCCGATTTAAAAAGCAAAATATTTAAATTTGATATGGGTCAAATTTCACTCCCGATATAATAGTGCCTGTTTATGTCTGATTGATCTTTACCTGCTCATGCTGGTTAATTTGCTGAACCGGTGGCGTCAATGAAATATCTGTTAATCCTCCCCTTCATTTTTATGATCGCAGGCTGCGCGACAAAGAACGATAGCGCGCGAACCGCGACTGACCAGGCTTCATCCCCCTCCTGCTCCTCGCACAGTGATGAAATCGACTGTCAGTGGAAAGAGGTCCCCGCCAGCTGAGGACGTAACGCTGACTTTTCTCCTCCGCATGCGCCACTGCGAAATGCTGCAACATCCCTTTCTCTCCCCGTTTGCCTTTACGCAACGTGCGGAAGGTGAACTCTGGCGTCTTGATCCATGGATTACTTCACTCCGGCACTGGCATTCGCGGCAACAATCCGTACCATACGCTGCATATTCGTGACACCGCAGAGAAGTGGCTGGCTGAATGCGCACGTTGATTTGCCCTCAGGCTACGCTTTCTGGTTTTAGAGATAGGTAAAAATGCAAGATAATCAAACGGTTGACAAGAAAGAACAGTACAACCTCAATAAACTGCAGAAACGCCTGCGCCGTCATGTCGGCGAAGCCATTGCAGATTTCAATATGATCGAAGAAGGTGACCGCATCATGGTCTGCCTGTCGGGCGGAAAAGACAGCTATACCATGCTGGAAATTCTGCGCAGTCTGCAAAAAAGCGCCCCGGTCAGTTTCAGCCTGATTGCCGTTAACCTGGACCAGAAGCAGCCTGGCTTCCCTGAGCATATTCTCCCGGCCTATCTGGAGTCTCAGGGTGTGGAGTACCGGATTATCGAAGAAGATACCTACTCCATCGTCAAAGAGAAGATTCCGGAAGGGAAAACCACCTGCTCTCTCTGCTCACGCCTGCGCCGTGGCATTCTGTACCGCGTTGCCACGGAGCTGGGCTGCACGAAAATTGCGCTGGGCCACCACCGCGATGACATTCTGCAGACGCTGTTCCTCAACATGTTCTATGGCGGGAAAATGAAAGGCATGCCACCGAAGCTGATGAGCGACGATGGCAAGCAGATTGTGATCCGCCCGCTGGCCTACTGCCGTGAAAAAGATATCATCCGTTTCTCGGAAGCGCGTCAGTTCCCGATTATCCCCTGCAACCTCTGCGGTTCTCAGCCAAACCTGCAGCGTCAGGTGGTAGCCGATATGCTGCGTGACTGGGATAAGCGCTACCCGGGCCGTATCGAAACGATGTTCAGTGCGATGCAGAATGTCGTGCCGTCGCACCTCGCCGATGTCAGTCTGTTCGACTTCAAAGGCATCAAACATGGCGATGCGGTGGTGGACGGGGGCGATATCGCCTTTGACCGCGAAACGCTGCCGTTACAGCCGGCAGGCTGGCGGCTCGATGATGAAGATGCCCCTGTCACAGGCGCACGTCTGGATGTGCTTCAGATTAAGTAAATGCCGCATAAACAGAAGGGCGTGCTGCTGGCAGCACGCCCTTTTTTTATATGTTGCGGTGTGGCGGTGGATCCATTATCGGCGGAAATTCCGGATCCGTCGGCGGATCGGGCTGAGGTTGCGGATGGGGGATCGGGTCAGGAATCGGGGTCGGATCCGTGGGGATCGGCTCGCTGTTATAAATCGCGCTCATGCCGTACTCCTTTTCTTGCGAATGGACTTTAAGCTTAGGTAAGGAACGGCGTTCCAGCCAGCCAGGCAAAAAAAAGCCGGCGCACTGGCCGGCATGTTTCGAATTAAATGTGCTATGCATTAATTCTAAATCAGGAAGTAAGACAATATGGAGCGCAACGCCCATCGCTTGACGTTGCATTCACCTGCGGGAGAGAGTTTGCGTCAACGGCGACATCGGGTTCTTGATATCGATCAGCTTTTGCCGCCTTTCCTCGAATTTCAGCGCCTGTGCTGAGATGCCCCATCTCCGTCGCGCTACAGCCAGTGCCGTTTACGCAGATAACCGGCGACGCCGACAGCCAGAACCACCAGTAGCAGGCAGAAAATGGAAAAGCCGTATCGCCATTCTCCGCCCGGAATGCCGCCGAGGTTGACGCCGAACAGACCGGTCAGGAAGGTGGCTGGCAGGAAGATCATCGCCATGACTGACATGGTATAAGTGCGCCGGTTCATCGATTCGGCCATAGCAGAGGCAACCTCGTCGGCCAGAATGGCGGTTCGCGCCACGCCGGCATCCAGGTCATCCAGCCCGCGTCCCAGCCTGTCGGCAATCTCCTGCATCCGACGCCGTTCGTTGTCATCCATCCAGGCCAGTTTTTCGCTCGCCAGCCGGGCATAGACATCGCGCTGCGGGGCCATATAGCGTCGCATCACAATCAGCTGTTTGCGCAGCAGACCCAGCTCACCCCGCGCGGGCATCCGCTGATCCAGCAGCGCATCCTCCAGCTCAATGATTTTGTCATGCAACTCTTCGATAAATTCGCTGGTGTGATCGGTCAGGGCATCACAGACATCGACCAGCCAGCTGCCGCAATCGATCGGGCCGTTGCCGTTCTGCAGGTCGGTCAGCACTTCATCCACGGCAGAGACTTTGCGCCGGCGGGTCGAAACAATCAGCTTGTCGTTGATAAAGACCCGCATCACGACCAGCTGGTCACGCCGCGCGTCGCTGTTGTGGTTAACGCTGCGCAGCACAATCATGAAGCCATCGCCCAGACGGCTGACGCGCGGACGCATACTGTCACCCGCCAGGGCATCACGGACGGCATCGGGAATTTGAGGCGTCGACTGCAGCCACTCTGCGCTTTTACGATGGGTGTAGTTCAGATGCAGCCAGCAGGGCTGCTCGCACTGAATCACCTCATCTTCCGCGATCGGGATCATGCCGCCCTTGCCATCAAGCTGGCAGGAAATGATGGCGTCTGAAACCTGCAATGCTTTTCCTTCAATTACGTCCACACCGTCCCCTCACTATCAAAATCAATACGATACAGTCTAGCGTGGCGGCGATGAGTTGCAATCTCCGGGCTGTGTAGAAAGATGTCAGCCGGTGGCCGGATGAACAGCCACCGGAGGCTTAATGTTTCTCGATCCAGAGCTCGCGGCTATAGGCGACATCTTCGGGGTTAGTGATGGGATAGCCTTTGACCCAGGGTTTAATCAGGCGGCCATTGGTGTACTGATAGATCGGGGCGATGGGTGCCTGATCCGCCAGAATCTGTTCCGCGCGGTTATAATCGCTGTTGCGCGCCTCGTCACTGGTCTCGCGACTCGCTTTGGCCAGCACGGCATCGTAATCCGCGTTGCTGAAGCGGGGAATGTTGCTGCTGTTGCCGGAGGTCAGCAGATTCAGGAAGGTGGACGGCTCATTGTAATCGCCGACCCAGGATGCCCGGATCACGTCGAAGTTGCCGCTGTTACGACTGTCGATGTAGGTTTTCCACTCCTGATTTTCCAGCGAGACATCCACGCCAAGGTTCTTTTTCCACATAGACGCCACCGCGATAGCAATCTTCTGATGGCTCTCCGAGGTGTTATAAAGCAGCTTAAGCCTGAGCGGTTTACCCGGGCCATAGCCCGCTGCGGTGAGCAGTGCTTTTGCCTGCGCGTTGAGATTGTTCTGGTCATGTTGCTGCAGGAAAGAAGGCAGCGGCCTGAAGCCAGCGGTGACATCCGGGGTAAAGTGCCATGCGGGTTTTTCACCGGTTCCCAGCACTTTTTCCGCAATAATCCGGCGATCAATAGACCAGGAGAGCGCTTTGCGCACCCGCGCATCAGCGGTCGGCCCCTTCTGCGTATTAAACGCATAGTAATAGGTGCCCAGTTGGTCAGGCGTGTAGACCTCACCCGGCAGACTCTTCTTCAGCAGACCATACATCTCTTTGGGAAAAGATTCGGTGATATCGATGTCGTTGGCGCGATAACGCTTGGTGGCACTCGACTCTTCGTTGATCGGAACAAACGTCACCCGGGTCAAAACCGAATGGGCATCATCCCAGTAGTGCGGATTGCGCGTCAGGACAATTTTCTCATTTACCACGCGCTCGCTGAGCTGATAGGCCCCGTTGCCGACCAGTTTACCGGGCGCGGTCCAGCTGTCGCCCTGCTGCGCCAGGGTCTTCTGCGGCACCGGAAAGAGCGCCACGTTAGCCACCAGCGCCGGGAACCACGGCACCGGACGATCGAGCGTGACCTTCAGGCGGCTGTTATCCTGCGCCACCACGCCCAGCTTATCCGGGGTCATCTGACCTTTGGCGATCGCCGCCGCATTCTCAATACCGCTCAAGGCGGCGAACGAGGCCGACGGTGAACTGTTTTCAGGGTCGACAAGGCGCTGCCAGCTGTAAACAAAATCCTGCGCGGTGACCGGCTCGCCATTCGACCAGCGTGCGTTGTTGCGCAGCGTGAAGATCCAGGTTTTGTTGTCGCTGCTGCTCCAGCTCTGTGCCACGCCCGGTACGATTTTGCCGTGCGCATCCTGATTGGTGAGGCCTTCAAAGAGATCGCGAATGACCTGAATCTCTGGCAGGCCGACCGCTTTAAGCGGATCGAGCGAAGCGGGTTCATCCTTGATATGACGCACGATCTGCTGCTGCTCAGCCAGCTGCGCGCCAGCGGGTGGATTCGCCGCGAGGGCGGGTGTGAAGAGGCTGCTCAGACTGATGGCGGCCAGCGTCATGCGAAAGGTTTTAACCATAATCACTCCTTTACCCCAAAGAAGCGCTGCACGACGCCGATCGCGATGCAGCTTGTGCAGGGCACTTTAACGCAAATCGCTGATGGATAAATAACTATTTTCCGCCTTCTGCTTTTCCGCTACTTTTAATAAAACCCTTCGAGGAAATCATTATGTCGCCACTTCATCCGCGCCCGCTGCGTGGCAAGCTGGACGTTCCGTATCAGCAGTATGGTCGCTCACTCCTGGGCGCACCGCTGCTCTGGTTTCCGGCTCCGCTGGGCGATTCGGAGAGCGGGCTGATCCTGGCAGGCACCCATGGGGATGAGAATGCGGCTATCGCCACGCTCTCCGCGGCATTGCGGACGCTGCCCGATGGCATGCGGCGGCATCATGTGGTGTTAGCGGTTAATCCAGACGGCTGTCAGCTGGGGTTGCGCGCGAATGCCAGTGGCGTGGATCTCAACCGTAACTTTCCGGCCGCAAACTGGCAGTCGGGCGATACCGTTTATCGCTGGAACAGCGCCGCCGATGCGCGCGATGTGGCGCTCTCAACCGGCAATCATCCCGCCTCAGAACCGGAAACCCAGGCGCTCTGCGCCCTGATTCATCAGATCAAACCACGCTGGATTGTCTCCTGGCATGAGCCGCTGGGGTGCATTGATGACCCGCATCAGTCAGAGATAGGCGGCTGGCTGGCCGACCACACCGGCCTCCCCCGCGTCACCAGCGTCGGATATGACACTCCCGGCTCCTTCGGCAGCTGGTGCAAAGATCTCAGCCTGCCCTGCGTGACCGCGGAGCTGCCGGTAATCTCCGTAGATGAAGCGACGGAAGTCTACCTTGAGGTGATGGTTAACCTGCTGCGCTGGCAGCAATGAGTAACTGACCGTTCCGCACGTTAATCGGTGGTTCGGCATCCACCGCCAGCCAGGTCGGGCCATCAAGATCGGCAAAACGGGTCTGCGGCACCAGCGGCAGTGCAGCGCGTATCGCCCGCGAGGTGCAGAGCATGCAGCCAAGCATGACCGCAAAGCCCTGCTGCTGCGCCGCTTCGGCCAGCGCCAGCGCTTCGGTCAGCCCGCCAGCCTTATCCAGCTTGATATTGACCATCTCATAACGGCCGCGCAGCGCTGGCAGGCTGTCACGCGTGTGACAGCTCTCATCGGCACAGATCGGCAGGGGATGAATAAAGTTTTCCAGCGCCGCATCTTCACCGGCGGGCAGCGGCTGCTCCAGCATCGCCACGTCAATATCGGCCAGCAGCTGACAGCGCGCCGCCAGCCCCTCTGCATGCCAGGATTCGTTCGCATCGACAATCAGGGTGGCTTCCGGCACCGCTGCGCGGATCGCCATCAACCTCTCGGTAATGAAATTATCATCCAGCTTAATTTTCAGTAGCGTGGCACCATGCTGCCACAGCGCCAGAGCGCTGCTGGCCATCGCTGCCGGAGTGTCAATGCTCACCGTCTGGGCGGTCACCACCTCCGGGGGCGCGGTGACGCCATTCAGCTGCCACAGGCTGCTTTTCTGCTGATGAACGGCGAGATCCCACAGCGCGCTGTCGATAGCGTTACGTGCGGCACCGGCGGGCAGCGCCTGCTGCAGTGCCTCACGCGTCATGCCCTGCTGCAACGCGGGCAGCAGAGAGGCGATCTGCGCCAGCACGGATGCCTCGGTTTCGCCGTAGCGGGCATAAGGCGTCGCCTCACCTACCCCCTTGACGCCCGCCTCTTCAATCTCAACCACCACCACCTTCACTTCGGTTCGGGTTCCACGGGCAATGACAAACGGGGTATGCAACGGCCAGGCTTCGGGATAACTTTTTACCGTTCTCATTTCCACTCCAGAATGAAAGATGCAGTGGCAGACCGCCACAGAGATTTCGACAATTACACTCGTAAACCCTTAACATTTATGTCATAAACAACGGCTAAGTTTAGCCTTTTTGTATCAGCGCTTTTTTATCATCAAAAGGAATCACTATGTCTCAGACTGTTCATTTTCAGGGTAATGCCGTCCCGGTTGCAGGTCAGTTCCCTCAGGCGGGCGATAAAGCCAAAGCGTTCACCCTGGTGGCGAAGAACCTGGTTAACGTTGCGCTCTCTGAGTATGCAGGAAAACGCAAAATTCTGAACATTTTCCCGAGTGTGGATACCGGCGTGTGTGCGTCATCAGTGCGTAAATTCAATCAGGCAGCCAGCGAACTGAATAACACCGTGGTGTTATGTATCTCTGCTGACCTGCCGTTTGCCCAGTCGCGCTTTTGTGGCGCAGAGAACCTGAGCAACGTGGTGACCCTGTCGACGCTGCGCGGCTCAGAGTTTAAGTATGATTATGGCGTGGAAATTGCCGATGGTGCGCTGGAAGGGCTGACCGCGCGTGCGGTGGTGGTGCTGGATGAGAATGATAAAGTGCTTTACAGCCAGCTGGTGGATGAAATCACCAACGAACCTGATTATGACGCAGCGCTGGCCGCGCTGAAGTAATAAAAAAAGCGGATAACCAGGTTATCCGCTTTTTCCCTTTCGCGCATAGCCTATTCGCTGTCGCTGCGCTTCTGCCCCAGACCATATTCCCGCAGCTTATTGGCAATCGCCGTGTGCGACACGCCGAGCCGTTTTGCCAGTTTTCGGGTGCTGGGATAGGAGAGGTAAAGCCGCGTCAGGATTGAGCGCTCGAAACGGCTGGTGATTTGATCCAGCGTTCCTTCCAGTGCCTCATCACCCAGCGACACATCCAGCGCCTGCTCAGGCAGTATGATGTCCTGAGGACGCAGTTCGTAACCCTCCAGCTGGGTTAACGCCCGGTAAAGCGCATTCTTTAACTGACGTACGTTGCCCGGCCAGGCATAGCGGGTCAGAAACGCGTTGAGCTGCGGAGAGAGGCGTGGACGTGCCATCCCCTGCTCATCCGCAAAGCGGGCAACAAACATCTCGGTCAGCGGCAGAATATCCTGCGGACGGTCGCGCAGAGGCGGCAACTGCAGCGTCAGGACGTTGAGACGATAGAAGAGATCTTCGCGGAACTCTCCGCGCTGTACCAGCTCAATCAGGTTCTTCTGCGTGGCGCAGATCACCCGCACATTCACATGCACTTCATGCTCTTCACCGACGCGGCGGAAGGTGCCGTCATTGAGAAAACGCAACAGTTTGGTCTGCATTCTCGGCGACATCTCACCGATTTCATCCAGCAGCACCGAGCCGCCGTTCGCCTGTTCGAAAAAGCCCTTCTTGCCTTCAAGCGCATTAGGATAGGCGCCGGCAGCATGTCCAAACAGCTCGCTTTCCGCAACGTCGTCAGGCAGTGAAGCGCAGTTCAGCGCCAGGAAAGGATTCTTGCCGCGGGCGCTGCGCAGATGGCAGGCGCGCGCGAGCATGTCTTTCCCGGTGCCGGTGTCGCCCACAATCAGCAACGGCGCATCCAGCATCGCCAGCTTGCGGGCCTGATCCACCACCTGCCGCATTTTCGGCGTCACGGCAATGATGTGATCAAACTCCGAATCGTCGGTGACCACCAGATTCTGCAGCTGACGGCCCATGCGGGCGGTCGACTTCAGCATCACCATCGCGCCGACCGGCCGGTCGCTCTGGCCCTCTTCACCCGGCAGATAGATGGGACGCGCTTCCATCAGAAAATCCCGGCCCTCAATAACGACATGCTGCGCCTGCGCTTCCACCCGATCGCTCTCGAGCCAGCGCATAAAGTTAAAGCCGGTGATCAGATGACCGGCGCTGAAATTGCGCATCTTCTCTTCATCGAGATTGAAGAGGTTCTGTGCCGCCGGATTAGCTAACTCAACCTTACTTTTCAGATCGACAGAGAACACGGGATCGGGCATCGCCACCAGCAGCGCACTCAGCGCACGGTGTTCCCGCTCAGAAGGCATGTACGTGACAGTGCGCACATCTGTCACGCCGGGCGTACGCCGGATTTCAGCCATCAGATTGCTGAAGGCATCAAATTCCAGTGCAGCAAAGTTGAGATAGATGCGCCCAATCGCCGTAATTTCGATACCGCGTAAATCAATATTGCGTGCCACCAGCAGGTCGAGCAGTTCACGCGTCAGACCGATACGGTCCTGACAGAACACTTCCAGACGCATTGCGTTCGCCTTAATCAGGTTCAGATGGTTCAATGATACGCTAAGTCGCGCACCGGCAGAAAGAACTCTGTCAGGAAAAGTTGACACTTCTGGCGTGGATGATGGCGTTTTGTACTGTGCCGCTGAGATCATGATTCTGTCTCAGAGTGTCAGGATTTGTCAGCGCCGGAGTTTTTATCCCATCCGACTTGCTGTATATTTTTCAAAACCGAATAAAAACCACTATAAGATGCTGACTTTCTTCGCAAAATATCTGACGGTAGGTGTCATCAATACCCTGCTTCACTGGGTCACCTTCTTTATCTGCCTTAGCCTGGGTCTTTTCCAGTCAACCGCTAATCTGTTGGCGTTTTGTCTGGCCGTCACCTTCTCTTTCTTTGTGAATGCACGCTGGACCTTTAATCAGCAGGCAACAGCCTGGCGCTATCTTCTTTACGTCCTGTTTATGGGGGCAATGGCCTTTAGCGTGGGTTATCTCGCTGACCGGCTCGGCCTCTACCCTCTGATAACGCTGATCGCCTCATCCGCCCTGAGTCTGGCGTGTGGCTTCCTTTTTTCCCGCTTTATCGTCTTTAAAGGAGAGTCATGAACATCTCTTTGGTGGTACCGGTATTCAATGAAGAAGAGGCTATTCCCCATTTTTATCAGGCCGTTAGAAAAGATGAGGCGCTTGCGGCCTGGCAGGTTGAGATTGTTTTTATCGATGATGGCAGCACGGACGCAACGCGTGCGCTGATTACTCAACTGAGCCAGCGTGATCCGCTGGTGCGCAGCCTGTCGTTTATTCGTAATTTTGGCAAAGAGCCGGCGCTGTTTGCCGGACTGGAAGCGGCAACCGGCGAGGCCATAATTCCAATCGATGTCGATTTACAGGATCCGATTTCGATAATTCCCGAAATGGTCCGTAAATGGCAGGCGGGTGCCGATATCGTTTTAGCCAAACGGATTGACAGAAGTGCTGATGGCCATCTGAAGCGCAAAACCGCCCGCTGGTTTTACAAGCTGCATAACAAAATCAGCTATCCGCAGATTGAAGAGAACGTGGGTGATTTCCGGCTGATGTCGCGGGAAGTGGTTGAGAACATTAAACGGCTGCCCGAAAAAAATCTTTTTATGAAAGGCATTCTGAGCTGGGTCGGCGGACAGACTGACATTGTTGAATATGTCCGGACTGAGCGGGTCGCGGGGCACAGTAAATTCGGAGGCTGGAAATTGTGGAATCTGGCGCTGGAGGGGCTGACCTCTTTCTCAACCGTACCGCTACGTATCTGGTCTTACTTGGGTTTCCTGGTTGCCTCGCTGGCCTTCCTTTATGGGCTCTGGATGATCGCAGATAAACTCCTGTTCGGTAATCCTGTGCCTGGCTATCCCTCTATCCTGGTTTCCGTCCTGTTTCTTGGCGGAGTTCAGCTGATTGGCATTGGTGTACTGGGTGAATATATTGGCCGCATCTATATGGAAACCAAAAACCGGCCTCGCTATATTTTGCGAAAACCCGTGGAAAATAAATCAAGCCCGCCCGAAAACATCGATTAGATTGTCCGGTAAACGGGCAGAGATAATGGTCAGAATAAAAGGATGACAGATGATCGCCACCGATAACGGCCTGACCCGCCGTCAGGTTTTTTTACTTTTTGCGTTAATTTTTCTGGTGGCCTACAGTCCCGCCTGGCTGACCCAATACGCCTATACCGATGACTGGACCAATCTCTACTGGGCCAATTTTGACAGGCTCAGTATTTTAAACTGGGACACCCTGTCGGGCAGACCGGTCTATGGCATTATTCAGTACAGCGCCTCATTCCTGGTCGCGAGCATAGAACGACTGGCACTCCTGCGTGCTGTCGCCATTATTCTGCTTATCTTTACCGGCTATTATCTCTATACCCTTTGCCAGAAATATCAGCTTATGGAAAACCAGGCTCAGCGGATAACCTTTGCGTTATTACTCTGCCTGCTTCCCTCCTTTCAGGTTTATATTGCCTGGGCATCCTGCTTCCCTTACATCGCGGCCATTTTACTGGCAGGTGCCAGCTACCACTTCTCGACTAAACCCGGCGTGTCAGGGCGCGTGTCAGCGGTGTGCCTGCTGACCGTTGCCTTTTGTCTCTATCAGCCAGCCGCAATGAGCTTTACCTTTTTTGCCGCGCTGGATCTCTGCCTTTCAGCACGAAGAATTGACAGGAAGCGGGCTGCAATCTCTCTGATCGTACTGGGTGCCGGTATGTTTGCGGCGCTGCTCGCATCAAAGGTCCTCCCGGTCCAGCTTTATGGCCACACGCTGCCGCGCTCCGCCTTCAGCTATAACGTCCCGGCTAAGCTCAGCTGGTTTTTCACGGAATACCTTAAGAACGTGATCTGCAATTTTGACCTCGGCGCAAAAACGGTTTCAGTCATCATCTCGTCGATCATTATCGGTTTTGGGCTGAAGAAAATTAAGGCAGCCGGTAACGACAAATTTTATCTGATGTTTATCTTACTGGTTATCGCCGCTCTGCCTAACCTGATTGTCAGTGAGAGCATGGCGGCCTACCGGACGCTTATTGCCGGTGCGCTGATGACTACCAGCGCTTTTATTCTGGGCCTGTTTGAACTCAGTAAAAAGCTGAAGTGGAAAAAGACATTCTATGCCCTGCTGGTTATCGCGGCGGCCTCACTGTCCATCAGTCACCTTATCAACGGTTATTCCGTACCTGCCCGCAAGGAGTTTGCCCTGCTCGAACGGGCGATCACGCAGCAGGTGCCGAAAGCGTTCAACGGGGCGCTCTACTATCGCCTGACCGGGGAGTATTTACCGAAAGTCGCTACGCTGCGGAAATATGATGATTTTGGCGGACTGGGCCTGAGCATGTCATGGACCTTTGCCGGGATGGCCCATTTTATCCGCGAGAAAAATGGCATGGCCTATACCCTACCCGAAAATCCGGTTATCACAGATGAAGGGCATTGTCCGGGTGACTGTCTGATTATCGATTCCCGTCAGGTTTTGCGTCAGACACCGTAATCGGCATGAAGGCGGCCTGGCCGCCTTCATGCTTGCAGACGCGCTTCAGGAGGATTTGTTGTTGCCCTTCTGTAGCGCCTCTTTCATCTGTCCCAGCAGCTCACGCCGGAAATCGCCCAGCCGGGGCTTATCCTGCTCCAGCCAGGGCAGCGGACGGCAAAGCTCCATCGCTTTCACACCCAGACGTGCGGTCAGTAAACCGGCACCAATGCCCTGCGCGGCACGCGTTGAAAGCCGGGCGGCGATATCCTGCGACATCCAGTCCATTCCCACTTCCCGCACCAGCTCTGACGCCCCGGCAAAAGCCATGTTAAGCAGCACCAGACGGAACAGGCGGATACGGCTGAAGTAACCCAGTTCGATGCCGTAGATGGCAGCGATACGGTTGACCAGCCGCAGATTGCGCCAGGCGATAAACGCCATATCAACCAGCGCCAGCGGGCTGACCGCAATCATCAGGGTGGACTCGGCTGCATGGCGACTGATTTCACGCCGCGCCTGGCGATCCAGCACCGGCTGCACCAGCTGCGCATAGAGACGGACAATCTCACTGTCGTTCTGGGTTTCATGCAGGGACGCGTGCCAGCGCTGCAAAGCCGGATGCGCCTGGTCCAGTTCCGCCTGCTGCGCCAGCTTTTCACAAAAGGCCCGGCCTTTGCCGATGCCATGACTGTGCAGCAGTTCACGACCGACATCGCGCTCTTCAGCGCGCTGACGCAGCTGATAGAGACGACGCCACTCCGTGGTCAGGGCCCCCACCCCCGCCAGGACGATCAGGCCACCAGCTACACCGCTGCCCAGTGAGAACCAGTCGCGGGCCAGCCAGGCGTCATGGGTCCACTGCACGCCCTGAGCAATGACGCTGACGCCAAACAGCAGTGCGCCAGCAGTCACCAGTTTACGCCACAGGCTGCGCTTCGGTTTCAGCGCGGCCTCCACTGCCCGTTCGCCTGCGCCCTCCTCTTCAACGGCGACATCTTCATCCTGTACCGCCAGAAAGGCGGCATCGGCCTCTGCATCAAAGGCGTGTGCCGGGCGCAGTGGCGTGGCGCGGCTCTCCTCCAGCGGACGGGCAAAATCGATACGCGGCTTCAGCGGATCACTCATCGCAATTTATCTCCCAACAAAAATTCCAGCGCGGCATCCATGCGGATATGAGGCAGCGGACGATCGACGTCGAGCTGCTGCGGGCGGAATTGTTCAAACTGAAAACCCTGCTGCTGCCAGAAGGCGTTGCCGGGCAGACGTGGCGGAACGTCGCCAGGATAAACGGTCAGCGGCTCGCCATTATCCAGCCGGTTGCCGCGCAGTGCCGGGATCTTTTCGCCACGGTGATCGACCAGCCCGCTCTGCGTCGCCTGCACCGAAGCCAGCCCGATGCATTCCATCGTGATCCCTTCAAACGCCGCGTTCTGCCAGGCATCCTGCACCAGCTGCTGCAACAGCGAAACCATATTGCCATGCTGATCGCTGGTGATGTGATCGGCCTTGGTGGCAGCAAACAGCAATTTATCAATCACTGGCGAGAAGAGCCGGCGAAACAGCGTGCGCTGGCCGTAATGAAAACTCTGCATCAGCTGCGTCAGGGCCAGACGCATGTCGTTAAACGCCTGCGGCCCGCTGTTCAGCGGTTGCAGGCAGTCAACCAGAACAATCTGGCGGTCGAAACGCAGAAAGTGGTTCTTATAGAAGCCCTTCACGACATGCTGACAGTAGTAGTTAAACCGCTGCTGCAACATGCCGAAGTTACTGCCCTTGTCCGCCTGGGCCAACTTTGTCAGCCGGGCCTCATCGGTGGTCGGCCAGGGGAAGAACTGCAGCGCAGGCGCGCCCGCCATATCACCGGGCAGGACAAAGCGGCCAGGCTGGATAAAGTGTAAGCCTTCGGCTTTACAGCGGTGCAGATAGTCGGTCCAGGCGGCGGCGATTTCTGCCAGCCGGGTTTCATCGGCGGGTGCCAGCGGGTCCAGGTTCTCGCAGAGGGCGCGCCACGGCGCGGCCCACTCCGCGCGGTCGCCCTGCAACAGTCCGTTCATCTGCCGGGACCAGGCGAGGTAGTCCTGCGCCAGCATCGGCAGATCCAGCAGCCACTCACCAGGATAATCAACAATTTCCAGATAGAGGGTCGCGGTCTCTTTCAGGTGGCGCAGCAGGGAATCGCTGGGACGGTAACGCAGCGCCAGACGCATTTCGCTGACGCCACGGGTGGGCACGGGCCAGGCGGGTGGCGTGCCGTAGAGCTGTGCCAGCCCTTCGTCGTAGGTAAAGCGTGCGGTGCCCATGTCGCGCTGCGGCACCCGCTTGACACCTAGCAGACGCTCATCCCGCACAACGGAAAACAGCGGCAAACGAGCGCCGCTGTGAACGGTTAACAGCTGGTTAACCAGAGAAGTGATAAAGGCGGTTTTACCGCTGCGGCTTAATCCGGTGACCGCCAGACGAAGATGGCGATCGACGCCGCGGTTCATTAACGCCAGTAGTTCAGTTTGCAGTCTTTTCATCTTTCTCCCTGATGAAGCGCGACGCAACCCGATTCATCACCCGCTTCAGCAGTGGCTCCAGCGCCACGGCCAGCAGCAGACGTAACGGGCGTCGCGCTACCGATTTCACCGCCCAGCCCGTCACACCGGCCGGACCATAGGTAACAGCATTGATAATGATGAATCTGGCCGCCGACTTCAATGCAGGTGCCGCGCGGTGACGGAACATTGTGGATCGCGAAAAAGACATAACACCTCCATTGCGTGAACGAACGGGCCTGAAACGGCCCGGTACAGGCGGTTTCAGATCTGGCGGAAGCGGCTGCGTACGCTGAACGTTTCAGACGTTACGTAGCGTTCCACATCACGCACGCTGCGTTCATCACGCTGCAGTGCGCTTTCCAGCTGGTCCAGCAGTTCGCTGGCGCTGGGCGGGCGTTCCCCTTCTGCGACCGAGGCGGGCTTCTCATCCAGCACAAACCCCAGCACAAAGTAGGCGATAATTGTAAAAACAAACAGACCAAAGAACAGGGATAACACCACGATGATCCGCAGCAGGCGAACCGGGATGTCGAGATACTCGGCCAGCCCTGCACAGACCCCCATCAGCTTTCCTTCGTCTGGCTTACGCCATAACTTACGGCCTTTCATCATGGCTGCCTCCAGTTAGGATGCTCGGCGTCCAGAATCGCTTCCAGCGCGTCAATCCGTTCGCGCATCCGTTGCGCATCCTGGGTCACACGCTGCAGGCGCTGAAGTTCGCTTTGCGACAGTTCCGAACCGCCGTTGCGTTTGTTGCTGTAATGCAGCCATAACCAGATGGGTGCCACGAACAGCACGAAAATCGTCAGCGGTATGGCGAGAAAAAGTGCGCTCATTGACTCTCCTTAATCACTTTTTGCAACGTCGAAGGTTACTCACTGCGGTTCATTTTGGCTTTCAGCGCGTTAAGCTGCTGGCTGATCTCATCGTCCGCTTTCAGATCGGTAAACTGCTGGTCCAGGGTTTTGGTTTTACCAAAGCCGTGACTTTCCGCTTCCGCTTCCATGTGATCAATACGGCGTTCAAAGGATTCAAAACGCGCCATCGCTTCATCGATTTTACCGCTGTCCAGCTGACGACGCACATCACGTGACGACGACGCCGCCTGATGACGCAGCGTTAAGGCCTGCTGACGGGCGCGCGTTTCGCTCAGCTTTTTCTCCAGCTCGCCAATTTCGCCCTTCATGCGTTCCAGCGTCTCTTCAACATGAGTGACTTCCTGCTTCAGCGAGGCGATAAGATCAGTCAGCTTCTGTTTTTCAATCAGCGCAGCGCGGGCCAGGTCGTCTTTATCTTTGCGCAGCGCCAGCTCCGCTTTTTCCTGCCACTCCGCCTGCTGAATCTCCGCCTGCTCAATACGACGGGACAGCTGTTTCTTCTCTGCCAGCGCCCGCGCAGAGGTAGAACGCACTTCAACTAACGTGTCTTCCATTTCCTGAATCATCAGCCGCACCAGTTTCTGTGGATCTTCCGCACGCTCCAGCAGCGAATTGATATTGGCATTCACGATGTCGGCGAAACGAGAAAAAATACCCATAATGATGTTCCTCTTTTAAAAGTCTTAAACAGTGTTGCCCTGCCTGATTAATACAAGATGCGTGCCAATTTTACATATAATTGATTTTAATCATCTTTTAAATTTTACACCCTCTCCCGGCTGCTTTAAGATAGTCAAAATGATTAACGGGTAGCGAAATTCATCATGACCGGAACTAATGATAATCTTCTCGGTGAGTCGAACAATTTTCTGGAGGTGCTGGAGCAGGTTTCTAAACTCGCCCCGCTGGAGAAACCCGTTCTGGTGATTGGCGAGCGCGGAACCGGTAAAGAGCTGATCGCCAGCCGGTTACACTATCTTTCCGACCGCTGGCAGGGGCCATTTATCTCGCTGAACTGCGCCGCCCTTAACGAGAACCTGCTGGATTCGGAACTGTTCGGCCATGAGGCGGGCGCGTTTACCGGCGCGCAGAAGCGTCATCTTGGGCGTTTTGAACGGGCCGATGGCGGTACACTGTTTCTGGATGAGTTGGCAACCGCACCCATGCTGGTGCAGGAGAAACTGCTGCGGGTCATTGAGTATGGTCAGCTGGAGCGGGTCGGCGGCAACCACTCCCTGCAGGTCAATGTACGTCTGGTCTGCGCCACCAACGAAGATCTCCCTGCGCTGGCGGCAGCGGGCAAATTCCGCGCCGATCTGCTGGATCGTCTGGCTTTCGATGTGGTGCAGTTGCCGCCACTGCGCGAACGCCGCAGCGATATTCTGGTGATGGCCGGACATTTCGCCATCCAGATGTGCCGGGAGCTGGGGCTGTTACTCTTTCCTGGCTTTACGGCCCGCGCGCAGCAGACGCTGCTCGATTACCACTGGCCCGGCAACGTGCGTGAACTGAAAAATGTGGTGGAGCGTTCGGTCTACCGGCATAACAGCAGCGAGCAGCCGCTGGATAACATCATTATTAATCCCTTTGCTTCGCGCCAGCAACCGGTCGCCAGAATGCCGTTAAATCCGGCTGCGGATAGCGCTGCGCTGCCCGGACTGCCGCTCGATCTGCGACAGTGGCAAAACCAGCAGGAGCGGGATCTGGTGGAGGCGAGTCTGCAACAGGCACGCTACAACCAGCGCCGCGCTGCCGGTCTGCTCGGCGTCACCTACCACCAGCTGCGCGCAATGATGAAAAAGCACGATATCAAAGCCGAGAACTGATCCGCCTGCTGCACGGCTGATTGATGCACCGGGGTAAAGCCGGGTTCACTATTCTGCTTTCTTTCCCACCCGGGCTGCGTCAGGCAAAAAAAAGCCCGCCATCAGGCGGGCAACAATACTGGAAGCAATGTGAGCAATGTCGTGCTCCTCTTCGGCAGAGCCACCGTCGAAGTGCACATGAATAATAATCATTCTTATTATCATCTGTAAAGGTGTAATTGAGAATATTTCTCATTACCCCACCTTCTGTGCGCCCTTTTGCCCCGCAGAGGATGAAAATCAGGCTGACAGCGGTTGCAGGTTTTGGGACAACGCCCGCTTTGCGATACACTCTGTTCAATGCCTCAAAATCGTTGAGTTCTATGTCAAAACTACTAAGTTCGCTGTTGCTCAGCCTCAGCGTGTTGAGTGCCCCTGCATGGTCAGCACCGGCGGGTGATATCCGCCAGTCCGGCTTTGTCTACTGCGTCAGCGGCACGCTGAACACCTTTAATCCGCAGATGGCCAGCAGCGGGCTGACGGTGGATACCCTGGCGGCTCAGCTATATGACCGTCTGCTGGATGTCGACCCCTATACCTACCGGCTGAAACCCGATCTGGCCTCCAGCTGGGAAGTGCGCGATAACGGCGCGACCTACCGCTTTCACCTGCGGAGTGGCGTCGCCTTCCAGCAGACGAATCAGTTCCGCCCCACCCGCACCCTCAATGCTGAGGATGTGGTCTTCAGCTTCGCCCGCATGTTTGATCGCCATCACCCGTGGCATAACGTGAATGGCGGCAACTACCCCTACTTTGACAGCCTGCAGTTCGCCGATTCTGTTCAGAGCGTGAAGAAGATCGATAACCGGACGGTCGAGTTCCGGCTCAACAGCCCGGACGCGTCGTTCCTGTGGCACATGGCGACGCACTATGCGCCGATCCTCTCGAAAGAGTATGCTGACCAGCTGACGGCGCAGGGGCATCAGGAGGAGCTGGACCGGCAGCCGGTGGGCACCGGCCCTTATCAGCTCAGCGAATATCGCACCGGCCAGTACATTCGTCTGGCGCGCAATCCGCATTACTGGAAAGGCGTGCCGCGTCTGCAGCAGGCGGTCATCGATCTCGGTTCCGGCGGCACCGGGCGACTCTCTAAACTGTTAACCGGTGAGTGTGACGTGCTGGCCTACCCGGCCGCCAGTCAGCTCAGTATCCTGCGCGATGACCCGCGCCTGCGGATGACGCTGCGCCCTGGCATGAACATCGCCTATCTGGCCTTCAATACCCGCAAGCCGCCGCTGGACCGGCCTGAGGTGCGGCATGCGCTGGCGCTGGCGATCAACAACGAACGCCTGATGGAGTCCATCTATTACGGAACGGCTGAAACGGCCGCGTCGATATTGCCGCGCGCCTCCTGGGCGTATGACAATGATGCGCGTATCACTGGCTATGACCCGGCGAAGTCACGCGAAGCGCTGGCCGCGCTGGGCATCAGCGATCTGCATCTGCGGCTGGTGGTGCCCGCAGCGTCGCAATCCTGGAATCCCAGCCCGCTGAAAACGGCTGAATTGTTGCAGGCGGATCTGGCCCAGGTGGGTGTCCGGCTGATGATTGTGCCGGTGGAGGGGCGCTTCCAGGAGGCACAGCTGATGGCGATGAATCACGATCTGACCCTCTCTGGCTGGGCCACTGACAGTAATGACCCGGACAGCTTTTTCCGTCCGCTGCTCAGCTGCGCGGCAATTCGCTCCCAGACCAATTACGCGCACTGGTGCTCACCCGCCTTTGATGAAACGCTGCAGAATGCCCTGCTGTCGCAGCAGCTCTCTGGCCGCATCGACAGCTATGACAAAGCGCAGCAGATTCTGGCGCAGGAGCTGCCGGTGCTGCCGCTGGCCTCCTCGCTGCGTCTGCAGGCATTCCGCCATGATATTAAAGGGCTGGTGCTGAGTCCGTTTGGCAACGCCTCGTTTGCCGGGGTTTATCGTGAAAGCGATAAGGAAAAGTAAGTGATTATCTATCTTCTGCGGCGTCTGCTGCTGCTGGTCATTACCCTGTTTCTGCTGTCGCTGGTCAGCTTCAGCCTGAGCTACTTTACCCCCAACGCGCCGCTGGAAGGCGCTGCGCTTTCGGACGCCTGGTGGTTCTGGTTTAAAGGAATGCTGCAATTCGACTTTGGCGTCTCCAGCACCAACGGTCAGGAGATTGGCCTGCAGCTGCGCGAGGTGTTCCCGGCGACGATGGAGCTCTGCATCCTGGCGTTTCTGTTCGCGCTGCTGGTGGGGATCCCGCTGGGGATCTGCGCCGGGGTGATGCGCAATAAATGGCAGGATAAAACCATCAGTGCGCTGGCGCTGTTCGGCTTCTCCGCGCCGATTTTCTGGCTGGCGCTGCTGTTCACGCTTTTCTTCTCGCTGACGCTCGGCTGGCTGCCGGTGTCGGGTCGCCACGATCTGCTCTACCCGGTGCAGAATATCACGGGCTTTGCGCTGATCGATGCCTGGCTGAGTCCTTCGCCCTGGCGTCACGAGATGATCATCAGCGCGCTGACCCACCTGATTCTGCCGGTGCTGGTGCTGGCGATGGCCCCCACCACAGAGGTGATCCGCCTGCTGCGCAACAGCACCAGCGACGTGATGGATAAAAATTATATTAAAGCAGCCGCTACCCGGGGGCTGTCGCGCTTTACGGTGATCCGCCGGCACGTGCTGCATAACGCCCTGCCGCCGGTCATCCCGCGTCTGGGGCTGCAGTTTTCCACCATGCTGACGCTGGCGATGATTACCGAGATGGTGTTCAACTGGCCCGGACTGGGCCGCTGGCTGATCAATGCGATTCGTCAGCAGGATTATGCGGCTATCTCCGCCGGGGTGATGGTGATTGGCGGGCTGGTGATCCTGGTCAACGTCATCTCTGATGTGATTGGCGCGGCAATGAATCCGCTAAAACATAAGGAATGGTATGCCCTTAGATAATATCTATGCCGAGAAACGCCTGCCCAGCGCGTTTCGTCAGAGCTGGCACCATTTCTACGGCAATCCGATTTCGATGGTCGGGTTGTATGGCTTTGGCGCCCTGCTGCTGCTCTGCCTGTTCGGCGGGCTGATCGCGCCTTACGGCATCGATCAGCAGTTCCTGGGGTATCAGCTGCTGCCGCCGTCGTGGTCACGCTATGGCGACGTCTCCTTTTTCCTCGGCACCGACGATCTTGGGCGGGATGTGCTGAGCCGCCTGCTGAGCGGTGCAGGCCCGACGGTAGGGTCAGCGATGCTGGTCACGCTGTTCGCCACGCTGGGCGCGCTGATACTGGGCGTGCTGGCCGGCATGACCCACGGCATCCGCTCGGCGGTAATGAACCACGTACTGGATACGCTGCTCTCTATTCCTTCGCTGCTGCTGGCGATCATTGTCGTGGCTTTTCTCGGACCGCGACTGGAGCATGCGCTGCTGGCGGTCTGGCTGGCGCTGATGCCTCGCCTGGTGCGTGAGATATACAGCGCGGTGCATGATGAGCTGGAAAAAGAGTATGTGGTCGCCGCACGTCTGGACGGGGCCAGCGGCCGCAACATCCTGCGCTACGCCATTATGCCGAACATTCTGCCGCTGCTGATCACGGAAATCACCCGTGCGCTGTCGATGGCGATTCTGGACATTGCCGCACTCGGCTTTCTCGACCTGGGCGCGCAGCTGCCCTCACCCGAGTGGGGCGCGATGCTGGGCGACTCGCTGGAGCTGATCTACGTGGCCCCCTGGACCGTGATGCTGCCGGGCGTGGCGCTGATGGTCAGCGTATTGATTGTTAACCTGCTCGGTGACGGCATCCGTCGCGCCGTCGAAGCGGGAGTGGAATAGATGCCGTTACTCGATATTCGTAATCTCACCATCGAATTTATGACCGCTGACGGACCGGTTAAAGCGGTGGACCGCGTAAACCTGACGCTGGGCGAAGGGGAAATCCGCGGTCTGGTCGGGGAGTCCGGCTCAGGCAAAAGTCTGGTGGCAAAGGCCATCTGCGGCGTAACCAATGACAACTGGCGTGTGACCGCAGACCGTATGGTGTTTGATGATGTGGATCTGCTGCGCCTGACGCCGAGCGAGCGCCGCCGTATTATCGGGCATAACGTCTCGATGATTTTTCAGGAGCCGCAATCCTGTCTTGATCCCTCTGAAAGTATCGGTCGTCAGCTGATGCAGGTGATCCCGCGCTGGACATATAAAGGGCCGTGGCTGAAACGTTTCTGGTTCTGGCGCAAAACCCGTGCCATCGAGCTGCTGCATCGCGTCGGTATTAAAGACCACAAAGATATCATGCGCAGCTTCCCCTATGAGCTGACCGAAGGCGAGTGCCAGAAAGTGATGATCGCCATTGCGCTGGCGAATCAGCCGCGTCTGCTGATCGCGGATGAACCGACCAACGCCATGGAGCCGACCACGCAGGCGCAGATTTTCCGCCTGCTGAGCCGCCTGAATCAGAATAACAACACCACCATTCTGCTGATCAGTCATGACCTGCGCACCATGAGCCAGTGGGCGGATCGGATTAACGTGATGTACTGCGGCCAGACGGTAGAAACCGCGCAGAGCGACGATCTGATGAGCACACCGCATCACCCCTATACCCAGGCGCTGATTCGGGCGATGCCCGATTTCGGGCGTGCGCTGCCGCACAAGAGTCGTCTCAACACCCTCTCCGGGGCGATCCCTTCGCTGGAGAGCCTGCCGATAGGTTGCCGGCTGGGGCCGCGTTGTCCTTACGCCCAGCGCAAATGTATTGAAACGCCGAGGCTGACCGGCAGCAAAACGCATCTTTACGCCTGCCATTTCCCGCTCAATATGGAGGGCCAGTAACATGGAAACCCTGCTGGAAGTGCGCAACCTGAGTAAAACGTTTCGCTATCGCACCGGTTTGTTCCGCCGTCAGCATGTCGAGGCGGTGAAATCGGTGAGCTTTACCCTGCGTGAAAGGCAGACGCTGGCCATCATCGGCGAGAACGGGTCAGGCAAATCCACCCTGGCGAAGATGCTCAGCGGCATGGTCGCGCCGACGGAGGGTGAGATTCTGATTGACGATCATCCGCTGACCTTCGGCGATTATGGCTACCGCAGTCAGCGCATCCGCATGATTTTTCAGGACCCCTCCACCTCCCTGAATCCGCGCCAGCGCATCAGTCAGATTCTCGATTTTCCGCTGCGGCTCAACACCGATCTCAATGCGGAAGCGCGCGAGAAGCGCATCATCGCAACCCTGCGGCAGGTGGGATTACTGCGCGATCACGCCGGTTATTATCCCCATATGCTGGCACCCGGTCAGAAGCAGCGTCTGGGTCTGGCCCGTGCGCTGATCCTGCAGCCCAAAGTGATCGTGGCCGATGAAGCGCTGGCCTCGCTGGATATGACCATGCGCTCCCAGCTGGTGAACCTGATGCTGGAGCTGCAGGAAAAACACGGTATCTCCTACATTTATGTGACGCAGCATCTGGGCATGATGAAACATATCAGCGACAAGGTGCTGGTGATGCATCAGGGCGAAGTGGTCGAGCGCGGCGGCACCGCGGATGTGCTGGCCTCGCCGCTGCACGATCTGACCCGACGCCTGATCAGCAGCCATTTCGGCGAAGCGCTGAGTGCCGAAGCCTGGCGACGCGAACGCTGATTTTGCTGCCCGTCGCGGAAATTGCGGGCCGGTTTACCTGATTTATGAGAGACGTGCTAGAATCCGCACGTCGATTAACGTCGGTCGCTTACTTTTTAATCATGCGGCCGCCAACAACAATGACCATAAGGATTACAGCTATGGGTTTTCTTTCCGGTAAGCGCATTCTGATTACTGGCGTTGCCAGTAAACTTTCCATCGCCTACGGTATTGCACAGGCGATGCACAAACAGGGCGCAGAACTGGCTTTCACCTACCAGAACGACAAGTTAAAAGGTCGTGTGGAAGAGTTTGCTAAAGATTTGGGTTCAGACATCGTGCTGCCATGTGACGTCGCAGAAGATGAGAGCATCAAATCTCTGTTCACTGAACTGGCAAAAACCTGGCCGAAATTTGACGGTTTCGTTCACTCTATCGGCTTCGCGCCTGGCGACCAGCTGGATGGCGACTATGTGAACGCCGTTACCCGTGAAGGCTTTAAAATCGCGCATGACATCAGTGCTTACAGCTTCGTTGCGATGGCGAAAGAGTGCCGTGAGATGCTGAATCCAGGCTCCGGTCTGCTGACCCTCTCTTACCTGGGTGCTGAGCGCGCGATCCCGAACTACAACGTGATGGGTCTGGCGAAAGCGTCCCTGGAAGCGAACGTGCGTTACATGGCAAACGCCATGGGCCCGGAAGGCGTGCGTGTTAACGCCGTCTCTGCAGGTCCAATCCGCACCCTGGCCGCCTCAGGCATCAAAGATTTCCGTAAGATGCTGGCGCATTGCGAAGCGGTTACCCCGATTCGCCGTACCGTCACCATCGAAGATGTCGGCAACTCTGCCGCGTTCCTCTGCTCTGATCTGGCAGGCGGCATCACCGGTGAAGTCGTTCACGTTGATGGCGGCTTCAGCATCGCCGCGATGAACGAACTGGAACTGAAATAAGTTCCCTGAGGGCGAGCCTGGCTCGCCCTCTTTTTTTGCCCCCGCCCCGCCTCACTCCCTGATTTTTCTGCCGTTATAGCGTAACGCTATTAATTATCACCGATCATTCTTTTGCCCCGGCCCGGCCATCAGCGACGATAAGCCTGCCCTTCGGTTTATGCACATTTTCAGATTCTGCCGCCTGCATACCGAACCCGAATCTGCAAAAGGATTGATCATGGAACAACGCCGCTATCCGGGCCATAACCACTGGTTTTACGAGAGCCAGACCAGTCCACGAACCTCTCAGGCCGCGCCGCTGGTGCCCGAGGCCGCCCATATCGATGACCGTTTTCTGCTGGGCTGCCACGCCGATCACGCCGGGATGCACTCTCTGTTGCGCTCGCAGCAGCCCGCCCTGCTGGCTGCACGCGATCTGGCGCAGCTGCTGTTTCCCGATCGGGTGACCACGTCGCTCACCCATACGTTAACGCTCTACGACCGCCTCAGCACCGCGCTGACCGTCGCGCAGGTGGCGGGGATCCAGCGGTTGTGTAACCACTACTCTGCCCGCCTGAATCCGCTGCCCGGCCCCGACTCTTCACGCGAAAGTAACAACCGCCTGACCCAGATCACGCAATACGCCCGTCAGCTGGCGATGCAGCCTGAGCTGATCAACGGCAGCGCCATTACCGCACTGGATGGGGTTGGCCTGACCGAGCCCGATATCGTGACGCTGAATCAGGTGATCGGGTTTGTCAGTTATCAGGCGCGGGTGGTGGCGGGCTTACAGGCACTGCAGGCTCAGCCGGTTCGCTGGCTGCCCGGCAGTACCGCGCCCCCCGATGCAGAGGCAACCGGCTTCGATCAGCCCGCCCGCTGGCAGCCGGTGCTGAAGCCGCTGGAGCTGCGTTATGCCAGCGCGGAGCAGCTCGCAGCAATTACCCGTTGCCAGTCACTGCCGGGTATGCAGGAGGCAGTCTGGGTGCTGGCACACGATCCTGCGGCGTTATATGGCTGGGCGCAGCTGCGTCAGCACCTCTCTGACGATCAGGCTCTGCCAGAGGCGGTCGCCGCCCGCATCCTCGGCAGTCGCTGGCTTTTCCGGCTGCTGAACGGTCAGGCGGGTCTGATTGAAGGGGTCGATGATGCCGGATCACGCGGCGCAGAACAGCAGATTATTGCACTGGCGGCGCAGCTGACCCGCTCACCGGAGCGCTTCAGCGCGGCCCATCTGCAACCCCTCATGGAAGCGGGCTGGGAGAATGATGCGCTGTTCGCACTGATTCAGCGTGTCGCGATAGGCAACTGGAACAGTCGCCTCTTTTACGCGCTGGGCGAAGCGCAGTAATCGTAAAAAGTGAGAGCCTGCCGCCGGTTACATCGGCAGCCGCGCGCGCGCTTCATCGAAAAAGTGCTGGGCCAGCGGGGTGGCACGGCCAGGCTCGGCGATAACCAGCGCCGCCTGACGTGCCATGGGTGGCAGCGTGATGGCGCGCTGCTGCAGCCCCTGAAGTGAAGCGGGCAACAGATGCCCCACTGGTGACACCAGCAGCCCCAGCCCGACCTGGGCGCACTGCATCAGCTGCATGACGGACGCGCTCTCGACGATCACCCGTGGCACCAGCCCCGCCTCACGAAAGGCCATGTCGAGATAACGGCGGAAATAGCGGGTCGGCTCCGCCAGGCAGAGCGGCTGTTGCGCCAGATCCGACAGCGCCAGCGGCGTATCACCCACCAGCGCCGGGAAATGGTCAGGATGGAACACCGCTTCAACGCCGCGGTCCGCCAGCAGCTCGGTCTGAAAATGGAGTTCGCGCAGGGTCGCCATCTCAAAAAAGCCGATGCCGACATCCACGGTGTGACTGTTAAGCGCATCCAGCAGCTGATCAGCGCTCAGCACCGCGATGCGGTAGTCGAGCTGCGGATATCTCTCCTGAACCACTTTCAGCAGCAGCGGCAGGGCCATGCTGCACTGCGGAACCACTCCCACCCGCAGCGTGCCGTTTACCCCATGTTTGAGTGATTCGACTTCCAGCTTCAGCCCCTGATACACCGAAACGATTTCCCGCGCCCATGCCAGCACGCGATCGCCCTCTGGCGTAAATCCGGCGAAGTTATTACTGCGGTTAATCAGCGGCAGGCCCAGCTCTCGCTCCAGATTTTTCAGGCGCATTGAGAGTGTCGGCTGTGTAACGAAACTGGCTTCCGCGGCGCGCCCGAAATGGCGTTCGCGCTCCAGGTTACACAGGTAAATCAGTTGTTTAATGTCGATTTTAATTACCAATCAATTAGTCAGGTGTTAATTAAATTTCCATTTAGTGTTATGTACGACGCGATGACCTAAATGAAATTTCACCTCAGATTTCTTTTCTTCTCACATCATACTATGCCTGTTGCAGGTGGGCTTCAAATTGTGGGTCGGTATGACTCGAACGCTGACAGAACCTCAGCTGTAACCTTACCCAACACGATAATGTCCTGTAGTCCATGAACCTGCATCGTCTCGCCATCAGTAATCCCCTCTTGATAAGCACTATTGTAAAGCTGCGGCTGGTGCTGAATTTGTGCACTACAGCACGGGCGCTGCCTCGTTTTACAGGGCGAACATACATAACGTGCTCACGCTTCGCTATTGCCATATTCATCACTATCTATTGGCCCGGAACACTGTATGGTGCGACTGTCAGCGAATGCTGATACTGAGATTTTTCCTTTTTGTCCCAATTCATGCCTGCGTAACGCGGGCTTTTTTGCGCTCTGATTTCGGTGGATGAATTATTGAAAGCGAGACGCTGCGGGGATCGGCCCCGGCTTACCTGAAGGAGTAAGGTAAATAAGCTGCCAACCCAGAACGTGCCCCTTCTGCAACTTTTGGAGATCTGAAAAGAATCCTGGCGGTAGATGATCCTGCGGTATGTGCGGAGTCGAATGGAAGCCAGGGCAGGATAAACGCGACAAAGATAAACCATGAAACCTCGCCATGGCGGGGTTTTTTATTGCCTTTAATTGGGTGGTAACTATGAATTTTCCAGGCTCAGCAGATGAAGCCGCAGAACGCGAGCAGCAGATGATTGAGATTGCCCTGGATAACCGGTCTCATCCGGCCATGCTGTTAACTGGCGCCTGCTAATTTTCTCTGCAGATGCCCGACCATCAGCTTGCCGTCTTTACCGGCCGGCGGAAAATGGCGTTCAGCGCCAGGCAGATCAGGCCGAACCCCACCAGCAGCAGAAAGTCGTAGCTGAGCAGCCTGTAGAGCCCTATTCCGGCTATACCGCCCGCCAGGAATGCGAGCAGCGTCAGCACATGCAGCCGCAGCCGGCTCAGGTAGAGCGGTGCCTCTTTCGGGGAGATTTTACGCCGCAGCACCTCAAACAGCATCGCCAACTCAATCCCGATATCGGTCGCCGTGCCGGAGACATGGGTGGTACGGACGCGGGCGTCCGAAATCCGTGTCACCACCGCATTCTGCAGCCCCATCAGAAAGCTCAGGCTCAGGATTAACACCACGCCCGGCGACAGCGGCGGAAAGTGATTTTCTATCACCCCCAGAACTATCAGCGCAGCGCCTTCAGCCAGGATAACAAAGGCATAAATAGTGCGGATGTTTCTGCGGCGACCGGAATTGATAACCAGGGTGGAGAGCGCCGACCCGGCGATGAAGAGTATAACGATGGCGAGAAAAAAGAGGCCGGTTCCCGGATTCGCTTTTGCCAGATGATCGGAGAGCAGCGAAACATTGCCGGTCATGTTGGCAGAAAAGAAACCGACAATCTCAAAGGCGGCGGTGTTCAGCGACCCCGCAGCGGCCGCCAGCGTACAGGCCAGACGGGTATCGGCGCTGTGGCTGCGGGCACTTTCTGTACTGATTAGCATGACCACCACATATTCAGAGGAAAGCCTTATCATCCGCCGTTTCCCGGCCGGCGACAAGGCGCTGAATCAAACTCTCCCGGCGCCCTGACGTCAGGGCAAGCTGCCCGGATAACATGCCTTACCGGCAGCAGGTTCCGCGCGGCACTGGCGCCGCGCGGAACCGCCGGTTAATGACTGGCAAGACGGAACGTGGATACCGACTGCGTCAGGTACCGCACCTGCTCTTCCAGCGATGCGGAGGCCGCTGCAGACTCCTGCACCAGCGCCGAGTTCTGCTGCGTCACGCTGTCCATCTCGGTCACGGCCTGTTCAATCTGGCCGATGCCGCGACTCTGCTCATCTGACGCGGTAGAGATATGCTCCATCAGCAGGTTAACCTGGCTCACCGAGGAGATAATCGCGCTCATCGCCTCACCGGTGCGGCTGACCTGATCAGAACCGGCATGAATGATGGCGACCGATTCGGCAATCAGGCTCTCAATCTCTTTGGCGGCCGTGGCGCTGCGCTGTGCCAGGTTCCGGACTTCGCCCGCCACCACCGCAAAACCGCGCCCCTGCTCCCCGGCGCGGGCCGCTTCCACCGCTGCGTTCAGCGCCAGAATGTTGGTCTGGAAAGCGATGCTGTCGATAACGGTGGTGATCTCTTCAATCTTCTTCGAGCTGGCGTTAATCAGCCCCATTGAAACCACCACTTCCTGCGACACTTTCTCACCGCTTTCGGCATTTTTCACCGCTTCACTGGTCAGGCGGCAGGCTTCAAAGACGTTTTCGGTGTTCTGTTTCACCGTTGCGCCCAGCTGCTCCATGCTGGCGGCGGTCTCGGTCAGCGCGGCAGCCTGCTGCTCGGTGCGTGAGGCGAGATCGATGTTGCCCGCAGCAATTTCCTGTGACGCGGTGGAGACAGAGCGGGTCGAGTCACGAACCTGCAGAATGATAGAGGTCAGCGCGCTGCGCATCTGCTCCAGCGAGCCCATCAGCAGCTGAATTTCACTGCGGGAGTTCGCCCTGACCGGGACGCTGCTGTCCAGCACGCCCGCCGCAATCAGCCTGCAGTGTTCCTGCGCATCATTCAGCGGAGAGAGCACGTAGCGCTTCATGAAGATGTAGATCGCGATGATGATGGCAAAAAAGAGCACGCCAAACAGTCCCAGCAGGGTAATGCCGGTGGTGAAATGACTCTGCGCATCACTGTTGAGTTTTCTGGCGTAGGTTTCATGCTGTGCCAGCACCCGATCCAGAATGATTTCATACTGGCGATCCAGACGCACCACGGTGGCAATCTGGTTTTTGAATCGCAGCTGGTCGTGCGCTTCTGCTGCCTCAATTAACGGCTGCAGGCCCTGCTGGCGATAGGCCTGATAGGCCTGACGATAGGCTTCCGCTTCAGCCTCTTCGCCCGGCAGACGCGGCGCGTTCATATAGGCCTCAAACGCCGCATCCGCCTTACCGGCAACGGTGCGAACGCTGTCCAGCGTGGCCGGGTTATTCGCCTCACTGCCCTCTATCGACTTCATGTACTCCATCAGGCGGACACGCAGCGTACGGCTGTGGTTGATAGGGTCGATCACCGACAGCACAACGCGGATCTCTTTGTTAACCGCATTCAGGGAGTGATTGCTCTGAACAAGCAGCCAGGTACTGATTGCCACGCTGGTAAGAAACAGCGCCAGCAGGAAAGAAAAAATAATCAGGGAGGACTTTTTTAACGACATCGCTACGTTCCGGAAATTGGGAGGATGAGTGGCTATATCGGCAAAAAAAAGCAGCTCATTAGGGCTGAACTTTTTTTAGTTACAATAAGCGGAGCGGCAGCGTGCAGCCTTTCTTCCCCTTTCCGGCAGACCGCCCGCTGATGACCCGAAACAGGCTGTCGCTATGCCACGCCAAGCGCCCGCTTCACCTCACTGGCGACTTTCTCGACCTGCGGCCCGTAAATCACCTGAACATCATGCTCGCTGACGCGATTGACGCCGTTGGCACCGGTGCTCATCAGCGTCTGGTCCACCACCTGATTCATCTCTCTGACCCGGACCCGCAGTCGGGTAAAGCAGCAATCGACATCCTCGATATTGGCCTGCCCGCCCAGCCCGCTGATAATCACCTGGGTGCGCTCATCCGCAGCGACCTGCTGCGGTTTCTCCTCTTCCGATTCCCGGCCCGGCGTTTCGACATGCATCCGGGTGATCACCAGCCGGAAAGCGTAGTAGTAAAGCGGTGCATAGACGGCCCCCAGCGCCAGTGTCCACCACCAGTGCGTTTTCGCCCCGCCCAGCATGCCGAATACCACCAGGTCGATGATGCCGCCCTGCACATTGCCAATCATCAGATGCAGCATCGACATCAGCATGAAGGAGAGACCGGTCAGGAAGGCGTGCAGGAGATAGAGTACCGGCGAGACAAAAATAAAGCAGAACTCGAGCGGTTCCGTAATACCGGTCGTGAACGAGGTCAGCGCGCCCGCCATCACCAGCGCTTTGACCCGCTGTTTATGCTCTGGCCGTGCGGTGTGATAGATCGCCAGGGCAGCGGCGGGCAGGCCAAACATCATGACCGGAATTTTGCCCTGCGCCAGAAACTGCGTGGCGGTGCGCAGCGTCGCATCCGGGATCGACCCCGGGTGGGTCAGCGACGCGTTGAAGATGTTGAGCGCACCGACAATGGTCTGGCCATCGACCACCGCCATACCGCCGATCGGGGTGAAGCGAACGGTTTCGTTGAGGATATGGTGCAGGCCGGTGGGGATCAGAATGCGTTCAAATGCCCCCAACAGGAACGCGCCATACTGTCCACTTTTGCCGATCATCGCGCCGATCCAGGCGATCCCCTGGCCGATGGTCGGCCAGACCAGCGCCAGCAGCACCCCCACCAGCGGCAGGCAGACGACGGTGACGATTGGCACAAAACGCCGCCCGCCAAAAAAGCTGATCGCAGTAGGCAGTTGCTGGGTGTAAAAGCGGTTGTGCAGCGCGACCGTTATCAGCCCGGCAATCACCCCACCCAGCACGCTCATGTTGTAGGTAAAGACCCCCAGCATGCTGATATATTCCGCCGAGGTCATCATCGCCGTCGTCTGATCCATCCCCGCCTGCTGCAGAGCGGCCGGTGTGGTGGTGGCGGCCGTGATCCCTTTGGCCGCCAGGGTGGCGCTGATGCCGACATTCATCACGATGTAGCCAATCACCGCAGCAAACGCGGCGGTGGGCTTCTCCGCTTTTGCCAGCCCGATAGCACTCGCCACGGCAAAGAAGAGCGGCAGGTTTGTAAACAGCGCACCGGCGATCTTGCGGATAAAGCCGATGATGACCTGCGGCACCGCCATCTGAACAAACGCCTCACCGGTCACCGCCGGGTTCTGCATCGCCGCCGCCAGCCCGAGAAAGATCCCTGCGGCGGCGATCACCGAGATTGGCATCATTAGCGCTTTGCCGAACGCGTGGATCTGGCTGGTCAGCTGTTTCATGGTGTCGCGCCCTCTCTGATGATAAACAGCAAGTATTAGCCCGTTACCGGGAGAACTCCCGTTATCAGCGCGTTAAAACTGGGTAAAATCTGACCAACATCACACTTCTGGCCGATGCACGATAAACGCCAGCTATCGCACCATTATGTCAATCAATTAGACAAGGTATGACGATAATTGCACACTCCCCTTCACCATCAGGCTATAACCTGATAACAATCATCAAACAATTATTCCTACTATAAAAAGCCTGCACTCAATATGAAATTTAAACGCCAAATCAAACCCTACCGCGCGGCTGCGGGCGGCTGGGGTTCACTGGAAGCCACCACGCGTTTCGTTCTTGACAGCAAAGCGGCCCTGAAAAATATGCGCAACCTGATGCGCATGAACAAAGCACGCGGTTTTGACTGTCCGGGCTGCGCCTGGGGTGATGACAATAAAAGTACCTTCAGCTTCTGCGAAAACGGCGCCAAAGCGGTGACCTGGGAAGCGACGCGCCGGGTGGTTGATACCGACTTTTTCGCCCGCCATAGCGTAACCACCCTCTACACCCAGAGTGACTACTTCCTGGAATATCAGGGTCGTCTGACGCATCCGCTGCGTTACAACGCCGAAACTGACCACTATGAGCCAATCAGCTGGGACGACGCCTTTGCGCTGATCGCCCAGCACATTAAGGCGATGGACAATCCGGATCAGATGGAGCTTTACACCTCCGGTCGCGCCAGCAATGAAGCCTCCTGGCTCTATCAGCTGTTTGGTCGCCTGGTGGGCACCAATAACTTTCCTGACTGCTCCAATATGTGTCACGAAGCCAGCGGCACCGGGCTGAAGCGCAGTATTGGCGTCGGGAAAGGCACCATTCGTCTGGACGATTTTGACCATGCGGATGCGATTTTTGTCTTTGGTCAGAACCCCGGCACCAACCATCCGCGCATGCTGCACAGCCTGCGTCACGCTGCCGACCACGGCGCAAAAATCGTGACCTTTAACACCCTGCGCGAACGCGGTCTGGAGCGCTTTGCCGATCCACAGAAACCGCTGGAAGTGGTGACCTCTAAAGCCGGCACCATCAGCTCCTCTTACTATCAGCCGAATCTGGGCGGTGATATGGCCGCCGTGCGCGGCATGGTGAAATCCCTGCTGGAAACCCACCGTGCCCGCCTGGCGGCAGGTGAAAGCGGCCTGTTCGATCAGACCTTTATCAATGCCAAAACCAACGGCATTGAGGCCTACCTCGACGCCGTAGACAACACCAGCTGGATGCAGATTGTGGCGCAGTCGGGCCTGACGCAGGCGCAAATCCGTGAAGCGGCGGCCATCTATCAGAGCGCTGACCGGGTGATCTGCACCTGGGCGATGGGGATAACCCAGCACAAGCATTCAGTAGACACGGTGCGTGAAATCACCAACCTGCAGCTGCTGTTTGGCCAGCTGGGCAAAAAAGGCGCAGGTCTCTGCCCGGTGCGCGGTCACAGTAACGTGCAGGGCAACCGGACGATGGGCATTGATGAGAAACCGACTCAGGCGTTCCTGGATGCGCTGGGCAACCATTTTGGTTTCGAGCCACCGCGTGCCGCGGGCCACAACACCGTTGAAGCGCTGAATGCCATGCTGCGTGATGAAGTCAAAGTGCTGATTGCGCTGGGTGGCAACCTGGCCGCGGCGGCGCCCGATTCACCGCGCACGGAAGAGGCGTTATCGCGCTGTGGTCTGACTGTCCACATCAGCACCAAGCTGAACCGCAGCCACCTGGTGCCGGGTCATGAAGGGCTGATTCTGCCGACGCTGGGCCGCACGGAACGTGACCGCCAGGCGACCGGCAATCAGTTCATTACCGTCGAAGACTCGTTCAGCATGGTGCACGCCTCCGAAGGGATCGGCATTCCGCTGGCAGAGACGCAGCGCTCTGAAACGGCCATCGTCGCCGGGATCGCGCAGGCGGTGCTGGGTGATGACAAAGTGAAGTGGCGCGACCTGGCGGGTGACTACAACCTGATCCGCGACCATATCGCCGCGACCATTCCGGGCTTTGCCGATTTTAACGCGAAATGCGATATTCCTGGCGGGTTCTACCTGGGCAATGCCGCTGCGGAGTTACGCTTCAATACGCCAAGCCAGAAAGCGGAATTTAATGCGTCGATGCTGCCGGACTCGCTGTTCCCGGCGCTGGAGCAGGCGGTGCCGTTCACCCTGCAGACCCTGCGTTCACACGACCAGTACAACACCACCATCTACGGCCTTGATGATCGTTATCGTGGCGTGTTTGGTCAGCGCGAAGTGGTGTTTATCAATCCGGACGATATGGCGGATCTGGGCTTTACCGAAGGCCAGAATGTCGATATCGAAACGCTGTGGAATGATGGCATCACCCGTCGCGTCAGCGGTTTCAAGCTGGTTCCTTATAATATTCCGCGCGGAAATCTGGCGGCCTATTATCCGGAAACCAATCCGCTGGTGCCGCTGAACAGCTTTGGTGATGGCAGCGGTACACCGACCTCCAAATCGGTGCCCGTGAAGCTGGAACTCTCCCAGGCACAGGCCGATCAGCGCATCGCCTGATCCCCTGTCAGCCCCTCTGAAAAGCCGGTTCGTCCGGCTTTTTGCCTTGCCGCGCGGCGTCGATTCGCGTAAAACTGTCAGCCGCATTCAGGCCACGAAACGTAAAAATTATGTTCCAGGATAACCCGCTGCTCGCGCAGCTGAAAGAGAAGCTCCATTCACAGACACCACGTGCAGAAGGCGTGGTAAAAGGCACCGAAAAAGGCTTCGGCTTTCTGGAAGTCGATGCGCAGAAAAGTTATTTCATTCCGCCTCCGCAGATGAAGAAAGTGATGCATGGCGATCGTATCGTCGCTGTGATCCACACCGATAAAGACCGCGAAAGTGCTGAACCGGAAACCCTGGTTGAGCCGTTCCTGAGCCGTTTTGTCGGCCGGGTACAGAAGAAAGACGATCGCCTGTCGATCGTGCCGGACCATCCCCTGCTGAAAGAGGCTATCCCGTGCCGCCCGGCGCGCGATGTCAGCCATGAGTTTGAGAATGGCGACTGGGCTGTCGCTGAAATGCGTCGTCATCCTCTGAAAGGCGACCGCGGTTTTTACGCCGAAATCACCGATTTTATCGTCAAAGCGGATGACCATCTGGCGCCGTGGTGGGTGACGCTGTCGCGTCACAACCTTGAGCGTGAAGCGCCGGATGTCAGCTTTGGCGAGATGATGGATGAGAATCTGACGCGCGAAGATCTGACCGCGCTCAATTTTGTCACCATCGACAGCGCCAGCACCCAGGATATGGATGATGCGCTTTATGTGGAAGCGCAGGCGGATGGCTCGCTCTCCCTGACCATCGCTATCGCCGACCCGACCGCTTATGTCGCGGAAGGCAGTCAGCTGGATAAGCTGGCAGCGAAGCGCGCCTTCACCAACTACCTGCCGGGCTTTAACATCCCGATGCTGCCGCGCGAACTCTCTGATGATGTCTGCTCGCTGCGTCCGAATGTCCGCCGTCCGGCGCTGGCCTGCCGCGTCACCGTGGCCGCCGATGGCAGCCTGGCGGATGATGTCACCTTCTTTGCGGCCTGGATCGAGTCCAAAGCCAAGCTGGCTTATGATGACGTTTCTGACTGGCTGGAAAACAGCGGCAGCTGGCAGCCGGAGAGTGACGCGATTGCAGAACAGATTCGTCTGCTGCATCGCCTCTGCCAGGCGCGCAGCGAGTGGCGTCAGACCCACGCGCTGGTGTTCAAAGATCGCCCTGACTACCGCTTCCTGCTGGGAGAAAAAGGTGAAGTGCTGGAGATCGTCGCGGAACCGCGTCGCATCGCTAACCGCATCGTTGAAGAGGCGATGATCCTGGCAAACATCTGTGCGGCGAAGGTGCTGCGTGACCGTCTCGGCTTTGGTATTTACAACGTCCATGCCGGTTTCGATGCCACCAATGCTGAACAGGCCGCCGCAGTGCTGGCGAATCACGGCATCACCGTGGATGCTCAGGCGATTACTACCCTGGAAGGCTTCCGCGTGCTGCGTCGTGAACTCGATGCCCAGCCGACGCCGTTCCTGGACAGCCGCATCCGTCGCTTCCAGACCTTTGCCGAGATCAGCACCGAGCCGGGCCCGCACTTCGGGCTGGGACTGGAGGCGTACGCCACCTGGACCTCACCCATCCGTAAGTTTGGCGACATGATCAACCATCGCCTGCTGAAAGCGATCATCCGTGGCGAGACGATCGCCCGTCCGGACGATGCCGTGACGGTCACGATGAGCGAGCGCCGTCGTCTGAACCGCATGGCCGAGCGTGATGTGGGTGACTGGCTCTACGCCCGTTATCTTGCGCCGTTTGCCGGCACCGATCGTCGCTTCAGCGCCGAGATCATCGACGTGTCACGCGGCGGTATGCGCGTTCGTCTGCTGGAGTATGGCGCGGTGGCCTTTATCCCTGCTCCGTTCATTCACGCGGTGCGTGATGAGATGGTCTGCAGCCAGGAGAATGGCAGCGTTCAGATTAAAGGCGAGGTGGTTTACCGTGTGACTGACGTGATTGATGTCACCATCGCCGAAGTCCGCATGGAAACCCGCAGCGTCGTGGCGCGTCCCGCCGTCTGAGTTCCAGCTGACTTATGCCATCTGGCGGGATAACTCCGGTTATCCCGCCCGTTCCCGCCCCCGTTCAGGTTGCAAACAGGTTATATTTGTACCCCGCTTCACACTTCTCCACTGATTAACTTTCACTTACATTCCATTACATTAAGTTTAACTCGTTGTTTTCGATCGCCTTCCTCTCGATCCCTACAAGGAGTTAGTCATGAAAAACGTCAAAACCAGCGCGATCTGGTTAGTGGTGGCGTTAATCGGCGCAGGCGCTTTTGCCATGCTGGCCCTCAGCCGCGGCGAACACGTCAACGCAGTCTGGCTGGTGATAGCCGCTGTCGCCTGTTACAGCATCGCGTATCGTTTCTACAGCCTGTTTATTGCCCGTAATATCTTCGAGCTGGACGACCGCCGGATGACCCCGGCCGAGCGGCTGAGCGACGGGCTGGATTATGTCCCGACCAATAAATGGGTGCTGTTCGGTCATCACTTTGCGGCGATTGCCGGTGCCGGTCCCCTGGTCGGGCCGATTCTGGCGGCGCAGATGGGCTTTCTGCCCGGTACTATCTGGATCCTTGTGGGGGTAATGCTGGCGGGCGCGGTTCAGGATTTCCTGATCCTGTTTATCTCAACCCGCCGGGATGGTCGTTCGCTGGGTGAGATGGCCCGTCAGGAGCTCGGCGCGTTTGCCGGTGTGGTGACCATGCTCGGCGCACTGGGCGTGATGATCATTATCCTGTCGGCGCTGGCGCTGGTGGTGGTGAAGGCGCTGGCTAACAGTCCGTGGGGGCTGTTTACGATAGCCGCGACCATTCCTATCGCGCTGTTTATGGGCCTCTACATGCGCTTTATCCGTCCGGGTAAAATCGCGGAGGTATCGCTGATTGGCTTTGTGCTGATGATGGCGGCGATTATCTATGGCGGCGATGTGGCGCAACACCCCTACTGGGGCCCCTTCTTCACCCTGAAAGGCACCACGCTGACCTGGGTGCTGGTCATATACGGCTTTATCGCCTCAGTGCTGCCGGTCTGGCTGCTGCTGGCACCGCGTGACTATCTCTCAACCTTTCTTAAAATCGGCGTGATTGTCGGCCTGGCGGTGGGCATTGTCTTTGCCATGCCGGAGATGAAAATGCCAGCGGTGACCCGCTTTATCGACGGCACTGGCCCGGTCTTCTCCGGGGCGATGTTCCCCTTCCTGTTTATTACCATCGCCTGTGGCGCGATCTCAGGCTTCCATGCGCTGGTGTCCAGCGGCACCACGCCTAAACTGGTGGAGCGCGAAAGCCATATCCGCTTTATTGGCTACGGCGCGATGCTGATGGAGTCTTTTGTGGCCATTATGGCGCTGATCTGCGCCTCGGTGCTGGACCCCGGCGTCTACTTTGCCATGAACTCGCCAGCGGCGCTGATTGGTACCACCGTGGAGAGCGCCTCACAGGTGATTAACGGCTGGGGATTTGTGGTGACGCCTGAAATGCTGAGCGGCATCGCCCGTGACGTGGGCGAAGGCTCAATTCTGTCGCGCGCCGGCGGTGCGCCAACCTTCGCCGTGGGGATGGCCCATATCATCACCGAGATCTTTAACAGCCGGGCGATGATGGCGTTCTGGTACCACTTCGCCATCCTGTTTGAAGCGCTGTTTATCCTGACTGCGGTCGATGCCGGCACCCGCGCCTGCCGTTTTATGGTGCAGGATCTCGTGGGCACCGTGGTGCCTTCCATGGCGAACAACCGTTCCTGGCTGGGCAATATGGCGGGCACCACCGTCGCCGTTGCGGGCTGGGGGTTCTTTGTTTATCAGGGCGTGGTGGATCCACTGGGCGGCATTAATACGCTCTGGCCTCTGTTCGGTATTGGCAATCAGATGCTGGCGTCGATGGCGTTGATCCTCGGCACCGTCGTGCTGTTCAAAATGAAAAAGCAGCGCTACGCCTGGGTCACCATCCTGCCCACCGTCTGGCTGTTTATCACCTCCATGACTGCAGGCTGGCAGAAAATCTTCCATGAGAAACCCGCTATCGGCTTCCTGGCGCAGGCCAGCAAGTTCCGCAAAGGCGTGGAGGACGGCGTGATTATCGCCCCGGCAAAAAGCGTGGCGGACATGCAGACCATCGTGTTCAGCAATCAGATCAACGCGGCGCTGTGTGCCTTTTTTATGCTGGTGGCCGTGACGATGCTGATCGCCGCGTTCTTTGTTATCCGCAAGGCGCTGCGCAGTGACACGCCAACCACCCACGAGTCATCGGTGGCGCTGCGTAACAAGGAGGTGCGCCATGTCTGATGCGATTCATCAGTTCCAGCGGCCGCAGGGGAAATGGCAGATTATCGGCTGTCATCCCCTTACCGCCTCTGCTCCTGTCGCGTTCAGCTGGCGCGGCTTCTGGCGCGGCCTGCAGCAGTGCTTTCGCTTAATGGTCGGGGTACAGGATTATGAAAACTATCTGCAGCATATGCGGCAGCATCATCCTGGCCAGCCGACAATGAACGAGCGCGATTTCCACCGTTACTGTCTGGATGCGCGCTTCCCAAGTCAGGCGGGAAAACTGGGGAAATGTCCCTGCTGATCATCGCTTAATGCCCCGCACCGTCAGGGCTTTTTTGTGCCATTCTTATCTGGATGGAAAAATATATTTGGTTTGCATCTTGTGCTGGCGTCAGATGATGAATACTGTTGCTAAAATAATGAGATAACGCCTGCAGAGCACTTCCCGGAGGAAGTTTCCATGACCGATGAACAAGGGCAAACCTTGTTGTACACCCTGTTTGGTACAACCAGCCCTCATTGGCGTCTGACCGCGGACAGCGATGCGCTACATTTTGCTGAAGATGAGTCGTCACAGACCAATATCGCCCTGCCGCTGACCCCCGGCCAGGCCGCGATGATTCGCGCGATGCCCGTCATCACGTCAAGCATTAACCTGACCATGACCTTACAAGGCATTGATGTGCCTATGCATTTTGTCGGGCGTAAAGTGAACCAGGCATCCTGGGCTGGCACCGCCTCCGCCTGGGGCGACACCTCGGCGGTTGCACGCGATTTAACGCTGGGACTCTCTTTCGCCGAACAGGTGGTTTCTGAAGCCAATTCGGTGATTGTCATCCTCGACCAGCGCGGCAATATTCAGCGTTTTAACCGCCTCAGTGAAGAATATACCGGCCTGAATGAGCATGAGGTGATTGGCCGCAACGTCTTCCAGCTCTTTATGACCAAACAGGAAGCGTCCCAGTCGCGCCGCAACATCGCGGGCTTCTTTCGCGACGGCAACTCCTATGAGGTCGAACGCTGGGTCAAAACCCGCAAAGGCCAGCGACTCTTTCTGTTTCGTAATAAGTTTGTTCACAGCGGCAGTGGCAAAAATGAAATTTTCCTCATCTGTTCCGGGACCGACATCACCGAGGAGCGTCGGGCTCAGGAACGGCTCCGGGTACTGGCTAACACCGATACGGTGACCGGTTTACCCAATCGTAACGCCATCCATCAACAGATTAGCCTGGCGCTGGAGCGTTCCGGGGGAGATGAGACCGGTGTGGTTTACCTGGATCTCGATAACTTCAAGAAAGTGAATGACGCCTACGGCCATATGTTTGGCGACCAGCTTCTGCAGGCGGTGTCGCTGGCGATCCTGAGCTGTCTGGGCAAAGATCAGACGCTGGGCCGGCTGGGCGGTGATGAGTTTGTGGTGCTGGCCGAGCACACCAGCCAGGCCGCGCTGGAGGCGATGGCCTCACGTATTCTGGAGCGGTTGCGTCAGCCGTTCCGTATTGGCCTGATCGAAGTCTACAGCGGCTGCTCAATCGGCATCGCGTTCGCACCGCTGCATGGCGAAGATCGTGAAAGCCTGATTCGTAATGCGGATACCGCGATGTATCACGCCAAAGAGAACGGTCGCGGCAAATTCTGCGTTTTTGCCGCCGAGATGAACCAGCGGGTTTTTGAATACCTCTGGCTGGACACCAATCTGCGCAAGGCGCTGGAACTCGACCACTTGCTGGTCTACTACCAGCCCAAAATCGACAGCGATGGCGAAGTCCGCAGTGCGGAAGCCCTGGTTCGCTGGAACTCACCGGAACGGGGCCTGGTCTCGCCGGCCGATTTCATTCCCTATGCCGAAGAGTCGGGACTGATTGTGCCGCTGGGCCGCTGGGTGATGCTCAACGTGCTGAAGCAGATCATTGCCTGGCGCCAGGAGGGCATTTTTCTGCGCGTCGCCGTGAACGTCTCAGCCCGCCAGCTGATCGATCAAAGCATCTACACCGACCTGAAACAGGCGCTGCATGAGGCGGGGCTTACCGACTGCCCCATCGACATTGAGCTGACTGAAAGCTGCCTGATTGAGAATGAGACCGAAGCGCTGAAGCTGATGAAGCAGTTTCAGGATCTGGGCGCGAAGATTCATCTTGATGACTTCGGCACCGGTTACTCCTCGCTGTCGCAGCTGGCCCGTGTGCCGATTAATGCCATCAAGCTCGATCAGAGCTTTATCCGCAATATTAGTACGCAGCCGGTTTCCCAGTCGCTGGTGCGCGCCATCGTCGCCGTTGCCAAAGCGCTCGATTTGCAGGTCATCGCGGAAGGCATTGAAACCCCGGATGAAGAGTCGTTTGTTCTCAAAAGTGGTGTGGATGGGCGTCAGGGTTACTACTACGCAAAACCAATGCCCGCGGAGCAATTTGGGCATTGGCTGGCTAAGCATCCTGCCCGCGTTTAACGCTGAGTCCGGTTATCCCGCTTTACGCAGTGATGCGCTGTGGCGGTTTTGTAACTGAACCAGGCGTTCCATGTAAGCAATGTCTTTAGGTTCGAGCGTAAAGGCGTAATCGACCCAATCCTCGGTGATATCCATCAGCTCGGCGCGTGACAACTGCAGCACGCGCTGACGCGCTTTCAGCATCGCCCGGACGCCATTCAGCTTCGGCCGTAAGGTATCGATAAAGGTGCGGGTGGCACGGTAGCTGTCGCCCGGCTGGAAGACTTTGTCCACCAGACCGCGCGTTTCATACCACTCTGCGCTATGGGACTCCCCTTCACAGATTAACTCCTCGGCCAGCTTCATGCCGGAACGACGGGCCACCAGCGAGTAACCGCCCATGCCTGGGAAAAGGTTAAAGGCGATTTCCGGGAACCCCATCCGCGCATTGTTTTGCGCCAGAATGAAGTGATGCGCCAGCGCCGCTTCAAATCCTCCGCCCAGGGCACTCCCCTCGATCATCGCCAGCGTTACCGCTCCTGTATCAAATCCGCGCGCCGCCGAGTGGATGCAGTCCACGCAGGCACGGGCATAGGCTCGCAGCGCCTCACGGCGGTTATTGCGGATGCACTCGACGAAGAAGCGCAGATCGCCACCGGCGTTGAACATCTGCGGCACCAGTGACCCGGTGACCCAGAAATCAATGGGCAGACCAGAACGCTGTGCGGCGTAGCTCAGATTCATGATCTCCTCAATCAGTTCATGGTTGAAACTCGGGCGCGGCTGCGCACGCAGCATCATCCACATCGTCCGACGCCCTTCTTCGTAATAGGCGACTAACTGCGTGGTGTTGCCGGCTTCGGTAAATAATCTGCAAGTGGGTTGGTTAATTACTGTCATTGTCTCATCCTCTGTTTATATTTGATGCGTTTAATACGCGACATCAGCGTAATGCAGAGTGAGGCCAGACCAAATGAGAGATTGATTTACAACACAAAATCCAGAGTGATCCCTGACAGGCTCGTCAGAAATAGATTAGGCACGTTACACATTGTCAGCATGCGGTCAGGCAGCACCAGGCCGATGCTTAACGCGCACTGAATAGATAAAGCGGACCGGCGTGCAGTCATCCGGCAGTCGTCTTAAAAGGGGGTGGCCGCAGGTTTCGGCTGTTGAAAAGTCAGAAAAAAACAGAACAGAGAACGTGGCACCCGGCGTAAAGCGGGTAAAAAAAAGGACGCCGAAGCGTCCTGATGATTATTTTTGCCCGTACCAGGCATTTTCGCCGTGCTTTCGCAGGTAGTGAAGGTCAAGCAGCGGTTGCTGGATGGGCGGCAGGTTTGCTGTCAGCTGCTGGCTGAATAAGCCCATGTAGGCCACCTCCTCCAGCACGACGGCGCTGTGGACAGCCGCGTGGGCATCCTTCCCCCACGCAAACGGGCCATGCGAGTTGACCAGCACCGCCGGAATCGCGGAGGGAGACAGGCCACGCTGCGCAAAGGTTTCGATAATCACCTCTCCGGTGTTCCACTCATAATCGTGCTGAATCTCTTCGCTGCGCATGGAGCGGGTACAGGGGATCTCTCCGTAGAAATCATCGGCATGGGTGGTTCCCCAGGCGGGAATCGGTCGTCCTGCCTGCGCCCAGATCGTCGCATGCCGGGAATGGGTATGGACGATGCCCCCCACCTCCGGCCAGGCGAGATAGAGCGCCCGGTGCGTCGCGGTGTCCGATGAGGGACGCTTGTCGCCCTCCACCACCTCACCCGTCGTGAGATCGACCACGACCATGTCGTCGCGCTTCATGACCTCGTAGCGTACGCCGGAGGGTTTAATCACCAGCAGGCCCTGTTCGCGGTCGATCGCGCTGACATTGCCCCAGGTGAAGGTCACCAGGTTATATTTGGGTAGATCCAGATTCGCTTCCAGAACCTGTTGTTTAAGGTGTTCCAGCATGCCTCTTCTCCTGCTGACAATCGTCCCTGAATTTTGCGGAGTTGGCCGACAAAGGGTTATGGAGCGATTAGCTATAAACGCAGAAGGAATGGCTGTGAATGCAAAAATGTGCCGTGATTTAAGAATTTTCTATCTTCGGAATTTCCGCAGAACGATTAAAATTCTCTCCGGCAATGCATGGACCTGTTGGAACAGCATGGCTACTCATCCGCTACAAACGGTTTGTCCATGGTGATCACATTTCGATGCCGTCACGGACGCGGCAATGATGCGGCACAAGCGGGCTGAGTCAATATCGGAGCTATACTAAGAGTGTTGCCTCTGTGAGCACATCAAAGGAGAAGTGTATGACAACAACAATGAAACGAATCACTGCCGTTGTACTGGCGACCACCTTAGCCGTCGCACTGAGCGGCTGCTCTAACTGGTCCAAACGTGACCGTAACACCGCGATTGGCGCGGGTGCGGGCGCAATTGGGGGTTCAGTTCTGACCAATGGTAGCGCACTCGGAACAGTCGGCGGCGCCGCTGTGGGTGGTATTATCGGTCATCAGGTCCACTAAGGACCTTATTAAAACTATAATCGGCTACGCTAAGCATCTGCGTTACAATCGGGCTACGTCTGTAGCCCGATTTTTTTATCAGCCGCCCGCCAGTTTCACCTTCATGCCTTTGGCTTCCAGCAGACTTTTCAGCAGATCGCGTTTATTGCCCTGAATCTCGATCACGCCCTCTTTAACGGATCCGCCACAGCCGCACTTCTTTTTCAGCTCCGCCGCCAGCAGTGTCAGTGCCGCATCATCCAGGTCAATCCCGCTAATCAGGCAGACCCCTTTGCCTTTACGGCCGCTGGTCTGACGCTGGATGCGCACAATGCCATCCCCTTTGGGGCGTTCCGCTTTCGGCTGCGGCTGAGCAATTCGGCCGCTGTCGGTTGAGTAAACCAGTGGATTATCATTGGCCATTAGCGTATCTCCAGAGAGTGCAGAATTGCCTGCAGTGCGGCAGCCGGATCGGCCGCCTGGGTAATCGGACGACCAATAACCATATAGTCCACGCCTGCCTGCTTCGCCTGCTGAGGCGTCATGATGCGACGCTGATCGCCTGCCTCACTGCCTGCCGGACGAATCCCCGGCGTGACCAGCGCGAAGTCGTTGCCCATCACTTCTTTAAAGCGAACGGCTTCCTGCGCGGAGCAGACGACGCCATCCAGCCCGCAGGCGTGAGTCAGTTTCGCCAGTCGCTCCGCCTGCTCAGCCGGCGAGAGCGTGATGCCCAGCCCGTTCAGATCATCGGCATCCATGCTGGTCAGTACGGTGACCGCAATCAGCAAGGGGGCATCGTTGCCATAAGGAACCAGCGCTTCACGCGCCGCATTCATCATCCGCGCCCCGCCGCTGGCGTGGACGTTGACCATCCAGACACCGAGATCGGCCGCAGCCGCCACAGCATGCGCGGTAGTGTTAGGAATATCGTGAAATTTCAGGTCGAGGAAGATCTCAAAGCCGCGCTGCTGCAGGGTTCTGACCAGCGACGGGCCAAACAGCGTAAACATCTCTTTGCCCACCTTCAGGCGGCAACTGCGGGGGTCGATCTGGTCGACAAAACGCAATGCGCTGTCGAGGTCATGATAATCCAGCGCTACCAGAATCGGCGAGGCGGTCACGTGGTGGGGTGAAGGCATGGCATTTCCTCTGCAGTAGGCACCCGCAGGCGCAATAGACAAACGGCAAGCATTCTACCTGCGGCTCCGGAGCATCACAATCGCCGTGCCCCTCTGCTCGGCAATAAATGCACGGCTGCCTGTCCCCGGCGTCAGTTCACCCCTATAGTATGTTGTAACTACAACGCACTGATAAACACCGGACAGCGTCGGCCGGATTACTGGCCGTCGAGTCCCCGGATAGGCTTAACGGAAGACCAGGTGCGGCAGGATGGGCAGTGCCAGTAAAGCGCGTGAGCGGTAAAACCACACTTCTGGCAGCGATAGCGCGGCTTGGTGCGAATCTGTTCACCCACCATGTCACGCAACACCATCAGGCTCTCTTTGGCCCGGCCATCTTCGGCTTCAAGCAGGTTGAGATCCATCAGACGATGGAACACCCGCATGGTGGGATGACGCTGCAACTGACGACTGATGTAGTTCTGGGCCGCCTCTGAACCCTGCTGCTGCTCAACAATATCAGAGAGATAGAGTTCCGCTGCCGCACCGGTGTTCTCATCGACGCAGCGCTGCAGAAACGCCGCCCAGGCCTCAGGCTGGTTGAGTCGCTGGTAGCAGGTTTCCAGCATCGCCAGTGTTTCACTGACCAGCTCTTTATCCTGATCCAGCACCCGCTGCAGATGCCCCACCGCACGGGCGAAATCCTCTTTTTCCATCAGGATACGGCCCATCATGATGGAGATGCGGGCGCTGTTGCGATCGGCCGCCTCCCCTTTCTTCAGCAGGCTTATGGCACGATCCAGGTCGTCGCTGCTCATCGCCTGCAACGCCAGTTCACAGTAGAAGTGAGCGATTTCGCCTTTCTGTTTCTCTTTGCCGAGCTTAACCAGCCGCTCTGCCACTTCAATCGCCTGCTGCCAGTCGCTGGTGGCCTGATGGATTAACAGCAGCTGCTGCAACGCCCCCACCCGAAAGTCGGTTTCATCGGTGAGCTGTTTAAACATATCTTCGGCGCGGTCATACAGGCCTGCCGCCATGTAGTCCCGGCCCAGTTGCTGCACGGCAAGCAGGCGCTGCTCGTAGCTCAGAGAGGCACTTTCCATTAAAGCCTGATGGATTCGGATGGCGCGGTCTACTTCGCCACGCGACCGGAACAGATTGCCCAGTGTGAGGTGTGCTTCTACGGTGCCGCTGTCCTCTTTCAGCATATCCAGAAAGAGGTCGACCGCTTTGTCCTGCTGGTTAGAAAGCAGGAAGTTTACGCCAGCAACATATTCACGCGAGAGTCTGTTGGCTTCCTGTTGCTTGTCCTGATGCGCGCTACGGCGGCCCATATACCAGCCATACGCAGCCGCAACCGGCAGTAACAGAAACAGCAATTCATGCATCGGGGATTATTCCCGGCCGGCCGGAGAGGATGGCGTGGTCGCCAGCGCGGTGCTCTGTTCAATCTGCGTCTGCATACGCCTGATTTTACGGTTGGCATTCGCCAGTGCGACGCGGGTACGTAACCAGAACAGGCCGCAGATGACCCAGCCGAGGACAAACCCTGCGCCAAACAGTGATGCCAGTAAGGTCGAGATGCTGAACTCACCCTGCGCCAGCAGATAGTTAAAAGTAATGACCTGGTCGTTATGCGCGCCTAAGGTGACGGAAACAATGAAAATGACCAGTACCACTAAAAAAATCAGCAAATATTTCACAGTGCGTCCTGTTGTGAGGTTGTCAGGTAGAATTATGCCAAAACTACAGCAAAAATGCTGCTCCCAGCAGCATTGGCCGAGTCGCTTTTGCGCAAGACCGATCAATAATATGGGGTCTTCGCGGGGAATTACAATCAGGGCTCCCGCTGTGCCACCTCTTTTTGCTCTTCAGGTGGCAGCGTAAGCGGGCCGCAGACGCGCTGGGCCAGCCAGGTCGCCAAGGTCACCAGTATCCAGGAGATCACGGTGGCCATCGCCAGATCGCGAGGCCAGTGCATGCCCAGCAGCATCCGGCTCGCCATGACGCCCGTGGCCCAGAGAAAGATCACCACCACGGTTTTATAGTGACGGCGCGGCCAGAGCAGCCCTAAGGCCAGCAGCGCCCAGCTGGCCGCAAACATCGTATGGCCTGACGGAAAGGCAAAACCGGTTTCAAAAGCCCAGTGCCGTTTCAGCCAGCCGGGTATCTGCGTCTCATCGGCGATCAGCGACGTTACCATCTCACCACGCTGTTTGCGCTTCAGTTCATAAAAGGTTTTTTCATCCAGGCCGTGATGCTGTTCCAGCCAGATGACATAGGGACGCGGCTCCTGGATCTGCTCTTTGATGAAAGATTTGGTGTACTGCCCCGCCAGAATAGTGGCGTTCATGATCAGCAGCAGCAGGATCGCCGGCTTCAGGCGAAAGCGCAGGCACCAGAGCATCCAGGCGCTCAGCAGCACGCTGGTGACAATGCCCCACGGGCTGGTGACCGTTTCGGTCATCCAGAACAGCGTTTTTAGCAGGGCGTTGCTTTCGCCGGGTTGCCAGCGCCAGCCGCTAAGCCAGACGGTAACGGGCATGATCAACAGCAGCAGCATTCCCAGGGTGGTACGGCGCGAAATCTTAAACATCTCTTCCCTTATCCCGGTGTCAGGTCACAAAGCATGCATAACTTTAGCTTAAAAAAGAATAACATACCTGTTGCAGATTGGATAATTGTGCTTTATCAATGCAATTGGTATGAGAGATTACCAGCCCGACTCAGGGTTGTGGCACAATATTGCACGTTTGTCAGGCCACACTGGCCTGTGCACTATCATGATGATAGTGCATCCTCTGAAGGTTCTGGAGAGTCACATGCAGCTTAAACGGGTGGCAGAAGCCAAACTGCCCACGCCATGGGGAGATTTCCTGATGGTTGGTTTTGAAGAACTGGCAACCGGACATGACCATGTTGCCCTGGTCTTTGGCGATATTAACGATAATGAGCCGGTACTGGCGCGCGTTCACTCCGAATGCCTGACCGGCGACGCACTCTTCAGCCTGCGTTGCGACTGTGGTTTTCAGCTGGAAGCCGCCCTTAACGCCATCGCAGAAGAGGGTCGCGGCGTCCTGCTCTATCATCGTCAGGAAGGCCGTAATATCGGTCTGCTGAATAAGATCCGCGCCTATGCGCTGCAGGATAAAGGTTACGATACTGTCGAGGCGAACCATCAGCTTGGCTTTGCCGCTGATGAGCGCGACTTTACCCTGTGTGCCGACATGTTCAAACTGCTGGGCGTGAATGAAGTGCGCCTGCTGACCAACAACCCACGCAAAGTGGAGATCCTCAGCGAAGCCGGGATCAATATCGTGGAGCGTGTGCCGCTGGTTGTGGGCCGTAACCCGAAAAATGCGCACTATCTCGACACTAAAGCCGAGAAGATGGGACATCTGCTGCCGAAGTCGTAATTGAACAACTCCCTGCTGTCAGTCCGCAACGGCGAAGGGAACACGGTCAGATCGGAAAGACGCAAAAGCCGTCATCCCTGACACGCTCGGCCCGCGCCATCCATGGCGCGGGACGCTTTCCTCCTCTGCCCGTGTTCCCTTCGTGCTGGCATTGTTGATGCGGTGAGAAAGACATCAGGAAGTGGTAAAGCCGGGTTTCCCCGGCTTTTTTGTCACTCAGTTCAGCATGTTGCGGATCACATAGTGCAGGATGCCGTCGTTGCGGTAATAGGTCAGCTCATTACCGGTGTCGATGCGACAGCGGGTATCCAGCTCTTCCTTGCTGCCATCGGCGCGGGTCAGTGTCACTTTAACGCTGCAGCCTGGCGTCAGGGCCTGCAGATTTTCCACGTCGATGCGCTCTTCGCCCGTCAGTCCCAGGCTTTTGCGGGTCACGCCCTGCGGGAATTCCAGTGGCAGGATACCCATACCAATCAGATTTGAACGGTGAATACGTTCAAACGATTCAGCAATGACGACCCTGACCCCCTGCAGACGCGGCCCTTTTGCCGCCCAGTCGCGGCTTGAACCGGAGCCATACTCTTTGCCGGCGATCACGGCCAGCGGGACACCGTCCGCCTGATACTTCATCGCCGCATCATAGATGGCCAGCTGTTCGCCACTCGGATAGTGTCGGGTATAACCGCCCTCCACACCCGGCACCATCTCGTTGCGGATACGGATATTGGCAAAGGTACCGCGCATCATTACCTCATGATTACCGCGCCGCGAACCATAGGAGTTAAAGTCGGTGCGCTCCACGCCGTGAGAGAGCAGATAGCGTCCGGCCGGACTCTCCGCTTTGATGCTGCCCGCTGGCGAGATATGGTCAGTGGTGACGGAATCACCCAGCACGGCAAGGATCCGCGCGCCGCGGATATCCTGCACCGGCTTCGGCTCTTTCTCCATATCATCAAAGAAAGGCGACAGCCGGATATAGGTTGACCCTTCGTCCCAGTCGTAAGTCGCCGCCTCGCTGACTTTGATCTGTTGCCACTCTGGCGTGCCGTCGAAGACTTCAGCGTACTCTTTATGGAACATATCACTGGTGACCTGCTGCACCGCCGTGGCAATTTCTTCCGGGGTCGGCCAGATATCTTTCAGGTAGACCGGCTGGCCCTGCTGATCCTTGCCCAGCGGTTCCGTCTGCAGGTTGATCTTCATGTTACCCGCCAGTGCGTACGCCACCACCAGCGGCGGTGAAGCCAGCCAGTTGGTTTTAATCAGCGGATGAATGCGGCCTTCAAAGTTGCGGTTACCGGAGAGGACAGCCCCGACAGTAAGATCGCCCGCTTTGATAGCGGACTCGATTTCATCTTTCAGCGGCCCGGAGTTACCAATACAGGTGGTGCAGCCATAGCCGACCAGGTTGAAGCCCAGCTTATCCAGCCACGGGGTCAGCTGTGCCACGGCCAGATAGTCTGACACCACTTTAGAACCGGGAGCCAGAGAGGCTTTGACCCATGGCTGACGTTTCAGGCCGCGCTCAACCGCTTTTTTCGCCAGTAAACCGGCCGCCATCAGCACGCTGGGGTTAGAGGTGTTGGTACAGGAGGTGATTGCACTGATTACCACGGCACCGTCTGAGAGGGTGTGTGTCAGCCCGCTATCACTGTCGGTATAGGTGACATTTTTATGGGGTTTCTGCGCCTGGTTGACTTCCAGCTCGTTGCTGGCATCAAACGCGGCAGGCACATCCCCCAGCGACACCCGATCCTGCGGACGTTTGGGGCCGGCGAGGCTGGACTCCACGTCGTTCATATCCAGTGCCAGAGAACTGGTAAAGCGCGGCTCATCCCCGGCATGACGCCACAGGCCCTGCGCTTTGGCATAGGCCTCCACCAGCGCGACCTGCTCCGCATCACGCCCCGTCAGCGTCATATAGCTCAAAGTGACATCATCCACCGGGAAGAATCCGCAGGTGGCGCCATATTCGGGTGCCATATTGGCAATGGTGGCGCGGTCAGCCAGGGGCAGATCGGCCAGGCCATCGCCATAGAATTCAACAAATTTGCCGACCACACCGTGCTTACGCAGCATCTGGGTCACGGTCAGAACCAGGTCGGTTGCCGTGATGCCGGCGCGCAGTTTGCCGGTCAGCTTAAAGCCAACCACATCCGGGATCAGCATAGAAACCGGCTGACCGAGCATGGCCGCTTCGGCCTCTATCCCCCCCACGCCCCATCCCAGCACGCCCAGCGCGTTGATCATGGTGGTGTGGGAGTCCGTACCGACCAGCGTATCGGGCCAGGCATACTCTTCACCATTCAGGGTTTCATGCCAGATTGCCTTGCCGAGATACTCCAGGTTCACCTGGTGACAGATACCGGTGCCCGGCGGCACGACGCGGAATTTATCGAACGCTTTTTGCCCCCAGCGGAGAAAGACGTAGCGTTCATGGTTACGCTCCATCTCCAGCCGGACGTTCTCTTCAAACGCATCATCGTCGCCAAAATGGTCAACCGTCACGGAGTGGTCGATCACCAGATCGACCGGCGACAAGGGGTTCACCTTCGCGACGTCGCCGCCCAGCCGGTTCACCGCTTCGCGCATGGCGGCCAGGTCAACGACGGCCGGCACGCCGGTAAAATCCTGCATCAGAACACGGGCTGGCCGGTAGGCAATTTCGCGATCGGCATGCGCCTCTTTTTGCCAGTCAACCAGCGCCTGGATATCCTCCGCGGTGACGGAGTCGCCATCCTGCCAGCGCAGCAGGTTTTCCAGCAGAACTTTGAGCGATTTCGGCAGGTTATCGATATTGCCGAGGTGTTGAGCAGCGCGGGGAAGACTGAAGATATGATATTTTTTGCTGTCGACCTGCAGTATTTCCTGACTCTGCTCGCGTAGGGTAGACGACATAGCTCCTCCTTTCATTCATGGTCTTTAAACCTTAGAGAGACAAAGGTTTATGTTAAAGATAGTCCACAAATTCGTTAACGTTTTGATTACAACACAAATTGCTACAATCGCCCATAAACGAAAATGCCCCGTGAAAATCACGAGGCATCATAAAAAGGGGAGGTAATTCAGATTAAAGCGTTATCCACACCGCCGCAGACCAGAACGCAAAGGAGAACGCATACGCGCTAAGCCAGGACATTTTAATCATATTCATTTGGTTCACTCCTTCGCAGGAATCGGGCGTAAAAGTTTTTTGCGGTCACCTTACTCTGGCGACACCCTTGGGTCGTACTGGATGTGGAAAGGGGCATTTATAAAAGCCCGCCGGAATGTCCGGTAATAAAAGAGCGGTGACTAAAGAGAGTCAGACAACGTTATTTAGTTTCAGGCTGCAGAAACGACTCAATAAAAAGTCGCTGGTTATCACTCAAATCCCATGACTCGGGGATAGACACTTTTTCGTCCTTTGCAAGCGGCTCTTTCGCTTTGCAGCTGACCGGCTTGGTCTGACGCGCCGTCAGAGAACGTTTATGGCTGAGTGTGTTTGCCCACATGGCTTTAGCCCCAGATACGCCAAATCATTAACGCGACAACCACCCAGAACAGCGCAGAGGCAGCGAATACGGTTAACCAGGCTTTGCGACGGGTGTTACCAGTACGCTCAACCTTGGTGCTTTTTACCGGGAAACCCGGTTCTACAGTCAGTCGTGTATTCATAGTTTCTGATAATCACTCTCAACAAAATGATTGATAACAACGATTAAGATTTAGGAGGAATCCTAAACGCGTTAAGGCCAAAAATCCAGTTATTTTTATTGAGTAAAACGATTAACGGTATTAATCAATAGTCTTAAATAACGCCAGAAATCATTAACAGCGGAACCACTCTTTAATTAAATGAAGCACTAATCAATTTGAGTTAATTCCATTTCAGATCCATTTAAAACTAAAGAGCAAACCCCAGAGCCTGATGTTTACTGGCTTCCAACATAGGCGGTTAACTGGAGTATGGGAATAATCCTGGCATGTCGCAAAGTGACATAGTTAAAAATGTGTTGTGATTCGCATTTAAGAAAGCCGAACCGGAAAACATGTGATCAATGTTTCATTTACAAAAAAATCATAAAAACTTTCAGTCTCATCTGGCGCTAAAGGCTGGCAACAAAAAAGGCTGCACCAGGCAGCCTTATGTTGTCGCGCAGGGGATAAACCCTATTTAAACGGCAGCTTGATATCTTTAAACATCGCTTCAATGTCTTCGTTAGAGCGGAGCGCAACGGCGGTATCCACCACGTCACGCGTCAGGTGCGGGGCAAAACGCTGGATGAAATCATACATATAGCTGCGCAGGAAGGTGCTGCGACGGAAGCCTATCTTGGTGGTGCTGTTGGTAAAGATATCCGCGGCTTCAATGCGAATCAGATCGGGATCGGAGACCGGGTCAACCGCCATACTGGCGATCACGCCGACACCCAGCCCCAGACGGACATAGGTTTTGATGACGTCTGCGTCGGTGGCGGTGAAGACGATGCGAGGTGTTAACCCGGCGCGATTGAATGCGGTATCCAGTTCTGACCGCCCGGTAAAGCCAAAGGTGTAAGTCACAAGCGGATACTCCGCCAGCTCTTCAATGGTCACCTGCCCTTTTCCGGCCAGCGGGTGATCGGCGGTAACCACAATCGCCCGATTCCAGTGGTAGCACGGCAGCATGATGAGATCGTCATAGAGATGCAGCGCTTCGGTGGCAATGGCAAAATCGGCATTGCCTTTGGAAACGGCTTCGGCAATCTGGGTCGGCGATCCCTGATGCATATGCAAAGAGACGCGTGGATAGCGTTCGATAAAGCCTTTAATCACGCCGGGCAGCGCGTAGCGCGCCTGGGTATGGGTGGTCGCCACATAGAGCGAACCTTTGTCGGGCCAGGTGTGCTCACCGGCAACCGATTTAATGGCATCCACTTTGGAGAGCACTTCACGCGCAATACGAATGATCTCTTCCCCGGCTGGCGTGACCTGCGTGAGATGTTTCCCGCTCCGGGCAAAAATCTGCACACCCAGTTCATCTTCCAGCATCCGGACCTGCTTACTGATGCCGGGCTGCGAGGTATAGAGACCTTCCGCCGTCGAAGAGACGTTGAGGTTATGGTTCACCACTTCGACGATATAGCGCAACTGCTGTAATTTCATATCTGTTTTGTCCTGGTAAGTTACAGAGTCGCATCCCCGCTTGACCGACAGTCGCAAGGGTGAAGAAAGGCTATGCATCAGGAAAGGTCGGAAATGCTATAACAACTATATCAGTTTAAGTGTAAGAATAGAACGGATTGATATAAGGCTCAGAAAAAGGCCAGCGAACGCTGGCCTGATAAGATTACTTTTTCGCTTCCTGCCATTTGCCATCAATAAAGAAGGCTGACCAGCCGGTGGCTTTACCCTCTTTTTCTGAGGAGACATACTGCTGTTTAGTCTTGCGGCTGAACCGCACCAGCGTTTTATTCCCTTCCGGATCGGCGACCGGCGCATCTGCCAGATATTTCAGCTTCTCAGGCAGACGATCTTTGAAGCGCAGCAGCTCTTCCACCAGCGGCGCACGGGTTTCGCGCGATTTCGGGAACGTATTGGCTGCCAGGAAGACGCCCGCTGCCCCGTCGCGCAACACGAAGTAGGCATCTGACTTCTCACACGCCAGCTCAGGCAGCGGCACCGGATCTTCTTTCGGTGGCGCCACTTCCCCACTGCGCAGAATTTTGCGGGTGTTTTTACACTCTTCGTTGGTACACGCCATGTACTTGCCAAAGCGTCCCATCTTCAGATGCATCTCCGAACCGCACTTCTCGCACTCTACGACCGGGCCGTCATAACCCTTAATGCGGAACTCGCCTTTCTCGATTTCGTACCCATCACACTCCGGGTTATTACCACAGACGTGCAGTTTGCGTTCATTGTCGATCAGGTAGCTGTCCATCGCTGTGCCGCACTTCTGGCAGCGACGACGGGCACGCAGGGCGTTGGTTTCGGCATCGTCCCCTTCCAGAATGTTCAGAACTTCGTTTTCCGGAATCAGGTTGATGGTCTGCTTGCAGCGCTCTTTCGGGGGCAGCGCATAGCCGGAACAGCCCAGGAAGACACCGGTGCTGGCGGTGCGGATCCCCATCGGACGGCTACAGGTCGGACAGTCAATCGAGGTCAGCACCATCTGATTGGGCTGCATGCCGCCCTCTTCAGGATCTTTTTCAGCTTTTTCAAGCTGCTCGGTAAAGTCGCTGAAGAAGTGGTCCAGCACCGCTTTCCATTTCGCCTGGTTATTGGCGACCTGGTCCAGGCTGTCCTCCATGCGCGCGGTGAAATCGTAGTTCATCAGCTCGCGGAAGTTCTCTTCCAGACGATCGGTGACGATTTCACCCATTTTTTCCGCATAGAAACGGCGGTTTTCTACCCGGACATAGCCACGGTCCTGAATGGTCGAGGTAATGGCGGCGTAGGTCGACGGACGGCCGATACCGCGCTTCTCCAGCTCACGCACCAGCGAGGCTTCGCTGAAGCGTGCCGGTGGCTTGGTGAAGTGCTGACCCGGCAGCAGCTGTTGCAGGTCGAGGCTATCCCCCACACTGACCGCAGGCAGCGTGCGATCTTCATCGTTCTTACGCAACGCAGGCATCACTTTAGTCCAGCCGTCGAAGCGCAGAATACGGCCTTTCGCTTTGAGTTTAAACTCACCGGCGGCGGCCGTGATGGTGCTGGAATCATATTTGGCCGGGGTCATCTGGCAGGCGACAAACTGACGCCAGATCAGCTGATAGAGCTTCTGCGCATCCGCTTCCATATCCTTCAGTTTTTCCGCCACGACTTCCACATCGGAAGGACGAATCGCTTCGTGCGCTTCCTGAGAGTTCTCTTTGCTGGCGTAAGTGACAGGGCTGTCTGGCAGATATTTTTTACCGAAGTTGTTTTCGATGTAGCCCCGCGCCATGGCGACCGCATCCTGACTCAGGTTGGTCGAATCGGTACGCATGTAAGTGATGTGACCCGCTTCGTAGAGGCGCTGCGCCATCATCATGGTCTTTTTAACGCCAAAGCCCAGACGGGTGCTGGCCGCCTGCTGCAGCGTCGAGGTGATATAGGGCGCACCCGGCTTACTGCTGGTCGGCTTATCTTCACGATCCACAATTTCAAAGCGCGCTTTTTCCAGCAGCGCCACTGCGGCGTAAGTTTCGTCACGGTTGACCGGGCGGAACACCTTGTCGCCTCGGTGTGTCACATCCATCGACAGCTCATCGCCGTTTGGCGTGGTCAGCGCAGCATTAACTTCCCAGTACTCTTCGGGAACAAAGGCTTTAATTTCACGTTCACGTTCCACTACAAGGCGAACGGCCACTGACTGCACACGACCGGCTGAGAGGCCACGGGCGATCTTTTTCCACAGCAGCGGTGACACCATGTAACCCACCACGCGGTCCATAAAGCGGCGCGCCTGCTGAGCATTAACCCGGTCGATGTTGAGTTCGCCCGGCTTTTCAAACGCCTGACGAATCGCATTTTTGGTAATTTCGTTGAACACCACGCGGCTGAAGCGTGAGTCATCGCCTCCGATCACTTCCCGCAGGTGCCAGGCAATGGCTTCCCCTTCGCGGTCAAGGTCGGTTGCGAGATAGATGTGGTCAGCATTGGCGGCCAGCGCCTTCAGTTCTGCCACCACCTTCTCTTTGCCGGGCAGAATCTGATAATCCGCTTCCCAGCCATGATAGGGGTCAACACCCATGCGGCTGACAAGGGCGGCTTTCTCATCTTTTTTAACTTTTTTGACTTTCTTATCTGTCGAGGCGTCAGCACTTTTCTTTGCGGTTGAACCACTGGTCGGCAGATCCCGGATATGACCCACGCTGGATTTCACCACGTAGTCATTGCCCAGATATTTATTGATTGTTTTGGCCTTTGCCGGGGACTCAACAATAACGAGTGCTTTACCCATATTTACCTTTACCTAATGAAAACATCCTGCTTAACGGGAGAGGATTGGATGCCCAAAAACCCATCGGGTTCAATATTGCTGCGCCTGTCTAACATTTCAAGGCGGAGGGGTCAATCTCAGAACAGATGATCCGGCTAAATGCAACTGCATGATAAAGCATGATTTTTCCATCTGAACTCTTCGCACATCCTGGTGCAAAATCCCTGAAATCGGAATCGCCCACACTCTACCTGATAAAATCTGTTACGCAACTTAATTAGCATTCAGCCCGTCGTTACGCCAGGTTTTCATCGGTCAGAGCGGGTTGTCATGCCAGCAGACTCGTCAGTAATATAGAAAGGATTCGAGTGCTGTCAAAAAAGGAGCAAATAAATGCAGACACCGACCCAGGCTATTTCCCGCCAGGCGTTGCTGGAAAAGGCCAACTCCCTGATTAAAGAACATGATGATTATTTAGCGGGCATGCAGGCGGATGACGTCAGTCAGCAGGGTGATGTGCTGGTTTTTCGCGGCCCGTTTTTTCTCGACGATCAGGGATTGCCGACGGCTAAAACCACAGCGGTGTTTAACGTCTTCAAACATCTGGCGGTGGTCCTGTCGCCGCACTATCACCTGGAATAAAAAAACCCGGCACAGGCCGGGTTTCGCATCACAGCAGCGGCTTTTCGCCGCGCTGCCAGAGTTTCAGTAGCAGACGCTCTGCCACCGAGCCCGCGCTTTGAGTAAAGCGATCCATCATTTTACGACGGCGGGCGAAGTGCACCCCCAGCACGTTGAACTGATCCATCTGGCGGATGATTAAATCATCGCTGGTGCCGATCTCATCAATCAGCCCCAGATCAAGCGCCTGGCGTCCATACCAGTGTTCACCGGTCGCGACCTTATCAATATCCAGCGACGGGCGCATCTGATGCACAAACTGCTTGAACAGCAGGTGCGTTTCGTCGAGATCCTGCTGGAATTTCTCCCGCCCTTCTTCGCTGTTCTCGCCAAACAGCGTCAGCGTTCGCTTGTACTGACCGGCCGTGTGCAGTTCGATATCGATGTCATTGCGCTTCAGCAGACGGTTGAAGTTAGGGATCTGGGCCACCACACCGATTGAACCAATAATGGAGAACGGGGCCGCCACAATGCGATCGGCCACACAGGCCATCATATATCCGCCGCTGGCTGCCACTTTGTCAACGGCCGCGGTGATGCGCAGCCCGTGGTCGCGCAGACGCTGCAGCTGTGACGCGGCCAGACCATAGCCATGCACCACACCGCCAGGGCTTTCCAGACGCAGCAGCACTTCATCGCCCGGTTGCTGCACCGCCAGCACGGCTGAAATCTCTTCGCGCAGCGACGTGACCTCACTGGCATCCATGCTACCTTTGAAATCAAGCACATAAAGCGTCGGCTTCTCGCCCCCACGCGCGCCCTGCTTCGCCGCCTGTTTTTCCGCTTTGGCTTTCAGCTTTTCGCTCTTTTTATGGTTTTTCAGCCAGACCTTCTGCGCCTGCGGTTTCATTTTTGCCAGCTGCAGATCTTCTTTCATCTGTTGATAGTCATCACCCAGATGGGTCAGGCGCAGCTGACCACTTTGCGAGCGTTTACGCAGTGCCGCATTCATCACAATCATGACAATCGCCGCGACCGCAACCACCAGCGTCACCGCTTTCGCTAAAAAGAGTCCATACGTTGAAATAAAATCCATCAGGTCGCCTTAGTAAAAAAGAATCAAAAACAGTTCGCCAGTTTAGCCGTTTTACCCTGTCCCGTCGCCTGAAATGCCAGCAGCTGGCACAGATTGCGCGGGCTGGCGATTGCACCCATTCGTAAATTCAGGCATAAAGCGGAATCATGCTGTTTTCGCCGGAGGACCCCGCTGTGCATTATCAACCGAAAAGTGACCTGCTCAATCATCGTATTATTCTGGTCACGGGCGCGTCAGATGGCATCGGCCAGGAAGCGGCGCTGACCTATGCCCGCTATGGCGCAGAAGTGATCCTGATGGGCCGCAACCCGGAAAAACTCGAACGGGTCAGAATGTCAATCAATCAACTCAATAAACGCCCTGCTCACCAGGTGGTGCTGGACCTGGCCGAGGCCACACCAGAACGCTGTCAGCAGGTTGCCGACCAGCTGGCGCAACAGTTTCCGCGTCTCGATGGCGTGCTGCATAATGCCGGTCTGCTCGGTGAAATCGTGCCGCTGGCTGAACTCGATCCGCAGATCTGGCGTCAGGTGATGGATGTCAATCTGGATGCGACTTTCTTCCTGACTCAGGCCCTGTTGCCGCTGCTGCTGAAGTCAGAGGCGGGTTCGCTGGTATTTACCACCTCCAGCGTGGGCCGCACCGGTCGTGCAGGCTGGGGCGCTTATGCGGTCTCTAAATTTGCAACGGAAGGAATGATGCAGGTGCTGGCGGATGAGTATAAGAGCCAGTCGCTGCGGGTGAACTGTATCAATCCGGGCGGCACGCGAACCAAAATGCGCGCCAGCGCCTTCCCGCAGGAAGATGCAAATAAACTGAAAACGCCTGCCGATCTGATGCCGCTCTATCTCTATCTGATGGGCGATGACAGCCGCCGCAAAACCGGGATGAGCTTCGATGCGCAGCCGGGCAGGAAACCCGGAGCCGCGGAATAGTGGCTGACGATCGTCATCAGCAGCGTCAGCAGCGCCTGAAAGAGCAGGTGGATGCGCGTATCGCCGCCGCGACAGCGGTTCGCGGCATTCTGATGGTGTTTACCGGCAACGGCAAAGGCAAAACAACCGCGGCCTTCGGCACGGCACTGCGCGCCACCGGCCATGGCAAGCGCGTGGCGGTGGTCCAGTTCATCAAGGGTGACTGGCCGAACGGCGAGCGAAACCTGCTGGAGCAGCACGGGGTGGAATTTCAGGTTATGGCCACCGGCTTCACCTGGGAGACGCAAAACCGTGAGACGGACACCACCGCCTGTCTGGCAGTCTGGCAGCATGCCCAGCGGATGCTGGCGGATGCGCAGATCGATCTGGTGGTACTGGACGAAATTACCTATATGGTGAGCATGGGTTATCTGCCGCTGGAGGCGCTGATCGCCGCGCTGCAGCAGCGCCCGGCGCAGCAGAGCGTCATTATTACCGGACGCGGCTGTCACCGCACCCTGACTGAGATGGCCGATACCGTAACGGAGATGCGCCCGGTTAAGCACGCCTTTGATGCCGGTATACAGGCCCAGCAGGGTATCGACTGGTGACAGAAAAAGAAAACGCAGCCCGGAGGCTGCGTTTTTTTATCCTGCCGGCATAATTAACCGGAATTGCGTTTGCTGCCCGGATTGCGGCGCGGCGTACGAGGGGTCGAGCTGACTTTGCTGTGGCGTTTTACCGCACGACGGATCTGGTTTGCTTTGGTGCGACGACGATCTTTCTCAACGACCAGTTTGGTCACCGTCTCATCATCCATCTCCACCAGGTTACGCAGATAGTTTACCGCCGGCAGATCCAGCTCCGTCCAGCCGCCGCGCGGCAGGCCTTTCGGTAAGGTAATATCACCATAGCGAACGCGCATCAGACGGCTGACCTGGACACCGACCGCTTCCCATAACCGACGCACTTCACGGTTACGTCCTTCGGTCAGGGTCACGTTATACCACTGGTTGATCCCTTCTCCGCCGCCAAAACGCAGGGTTTTGAACGCAGCCGGGCCATCCTCCAGCTGAACGCCCTTGCTCAGCTGACGAATTTTATCATCATCCACCTGGCCAAAGACGCGCACCGCATATTCACGTTCCACTTCACGGCTGGGATGCATCAGACGGTTCGCCAGCTCACCGTCCGTGGTGAACAGCATCAGACCACAGGTGTTCACATCCAGACGGCCGACGGCAATCCAGCGTGAACCGCGCAGACGCGGCAGGCGATCGAAGACCGTCGGGCGCCCTTCAGGATCGCTGCGGGTACAGAGTTCACCTTCTGGTTTGTAATAGGCCAGCACGCGGCAGACTTCGGTTGCTGATTCAGCAATCGAAACCAGATGGCCATCAATACGGATTTTCAGGGATTTGCTGCTTTCGACACGGTCGCCCAGGGTGGCGATCTTTCCGTCGACGCTGACACGGCCAGCGGCAATCATTGATTCGATTTCACGACGCGAGCCATGACCGGCACGCGCTAAGACTTTCTGTAACTTTTCGCTCATTGAGCTTCCTCTTTGTCGCCTTCCCAGGCGTCATGGCAGGGTGATAATTCTTTCTTTATCAACAGGTTAACCTATTAACTTTGGCCCATTATACAGGCATTTAACCCCGATGTAACGCCCTTTCTCCTTCTGTAAATAGCCGATAAAAAAGCATAGAGACCGGATAATGATATTCCTCATTATTTACATGCCTGATTAAAATAACAGCAGACTCAGTTAAGGAAATATACTGAATAAAACGGCATTAGCGAAAACTTTATAGCTGAAGAAAATTAAATTTTTTAAACACTGGCGGGGCTGTAAAAAGAGGCCGCAGCGATCAAAAACTTAACACTATCTTAAACTTCCAGAGATTTATCAGCGAATCTAATCCTCTGGCTTCTCTCTCAAAGGAAGAATAAAAAACCGTAAAATTATCTTTAGTCAGCTCGATAAGCCAAATAAACGGCCCAGGTAAGATTATTCCTAATGCAGATTCTGTTAAAACCCTATTTTCAGGGGTATTTAATTCTTATTAGCTTTAATAAATTGTCTGACACTATTAAGCTGATACACTTTCTCTCAGCAGCACAATAAAAAAGCAGCACCTGAAATTTCATGGTCCTGCATCATAACAGTACGGCCCTTTGTTATTCGTTAATAAAAATCGTGTTTTCAGATAATCCAATAAACCGGCGCATCCGGAATTGTTGCGTTAATACGGTTCACTGATGAACCTTGCTTGCATGTCATAAGTCTTCACCAGGGATTTTCCGACATGCCGGAATAAAGAATGCCATCATGAGAAACCTGTTTCTGTGCCCGGTGCTGGCTGCACTGGTGCTGAGCGGGTGTTCCGTGGGCCACACTGAGTACAGTCGTACGGCGATGCAGCACGTAGATATGAGCGTGACCGGCATCCCGACGATCCTCGGTTTCGGCACACTGGGCACCAGCATTCCACTGACGCCTGAATATAGCCTTACCGCAGCGCACGTCGCCAAAACCGCCGTGCAGCGCGTGAAGTCTTATCATCCCTATTGCGACCTTGCGATTATTTATCACAAGAATGATGCCACCACCCTGGCGAAATTCCGCAGTGGTGATATTGGCGATCCCGTTAAAATGTACGGATACAGCTTTATTTCCGCGATGCCGGTAGAGTCGACGGGGGTGAATTTAGCCCGCACGGCTATTCGGAATAAATGGAATAAAAGTCCCTGTATTGCGATGGCCTCTAATGCAGGCGTGGTTCAGGGAATGTCGGGCGGCGGTGTTTATAACCGCGATGAAACGCTGAGCGGCGTGATTGTCGGTTATTCCGATGCCATTAAAAATGGCCGTAACGGGAAAGTGATCCTGAAAGACGTTTCACTTTATATTCCCTACGGCCAGTTTAAAAGCTGGTTGCAGTCAAATCTGGCCCCGACACCGACGCGCGGTGTCTGAGCCGGATTGATTACAGGAACGGGCGGGTATCACCCACACCTTCACGCACAATTTCCGGCGTATCGGTGGTCAGATCGACCACCGTGGTCGGCTGCTGCCCCAGCGTTCCGCCGTCGATGATCAGATCGACCAGCTTGCCAATGGTGTGCTGAATCTCCTCCGGATCGGATTCCGTAAAATCGTTGCCCGGCAGGATCAACGAGGTCGACATCATCGGCTGATTCAGGGCTTCCAGCAGCGCCAGCGCCACCGGATTGGACGGCACACGCAGACCGATGGTCTTACGCTTTTCGTTCATCAGACGGCGCGGCACCTCTTTGGTCGCCTTGAGAATAAAGGTGTAGTTACCTGGCGTGTTGTTTTTCAGCAGGCGAAAGGCCGAGTTTCCCACCTGAGAATAGACCGACAGCTCAGAGAGGTCACGGCACATCAGGGTGAAATTGTGGCGGCCATCGAGCTGACGGATACGGCAGATACGCTCCATCGCGCCCTTCTCTTCCAGCCGACAGCCCAGCGCATAGCCGGAATCGGTGGGATAGACGATAACGCTGCCTTTGTTCAGGTAGTCGACCGCCTGGTTGATCAGGCGCGGCTGCGGATTGTCCGGATGAATATGAAACAGTTGACTCATAGAAACCTCGTGTCACCTTTCCGTGATTGCCACTGCGGGAGCGAGGTCCGGAAAGCGTTCCCAGACCGGCTCAACGTCGCCGGGCAGCCAGAGTTTGCGGCCCAGCTCAATCCACGGGCAGGGTTGATGAAAATCTGAACCTTGCGATGCGGCCAGGTCATTCTCTCTGGCGTACTGCGCCAGTTGCGTGCGCTCATTGGGTGGCTGCTGGCACTGTGCCACTTCCATGGCATCGCCCCCCGCTTCGCGGAAGTGGGCGATCAGCCGTTTCAGCCACTTCGCCGATAAACCATACCGGCCCGGATGAGCCAGCACGGCGCAGCCACCAGAATGATGAATCGCATCAATGGCTTGTTTAATTGTACACCATTGTGGCGGCACGTAGCCGGTTTTGCCTCGCGCCAGGTAATTTTTGAAAACCTGGGCCATGTCACCGGCTTTGCCCTGCTCTATCAGGAAGCGGGCAAAGTGTCCGCGGGTAATGATGCCGCCCCCGGCCAGTCGGGTTGCCCCCGCCAGCGCGTCGGGAATACGTGCCTTCGCCAGCCGCTCACCAATCTCTTCCGCGCGCCGCTGCCGGCAGGCCAGTTGCCCCGCCAGAAAAGTCACCATCGCCGGATGATGAATATCGATGTTCAGCCCCACGATATGGATCTCATGATTCTCCCACAGGGTAGAAATCTCAGCACCGGCCAGCACTTTTATCGGCAGATCGTGGTCACGGGCGGTCTGCTGCGCCTCGTCCACCCCGTCCACGCTGTCGTGATCGGTGATCGCCAGAACGCCAACCCGCATCTCTACCGCGCGCTGCACCAGCACGGCGGGCATCAGTAAACCATCGGAGGCGCGCGTGTGGCTGTGTAGATCATAAACCGGGAAACGGGCGATATCGCTCAAGAGAACTCCTGCTTAAACTAAACCGGCCAGCATGATAACGATTTTAACGCTCAGTGAAAAAGTGTATTGACATTTCCGCCCCGAACCCGTTAACTAGTACACAAGTTCACACGCAACGGGTATTTCATCATGGCGATTACAATTACGCATTTACATGGCTGGCGCGATGTTCCCGAAACCGGGCGACACGGTCGTGCACATTTTGCGTAAACGCTGTGCAGATACCTGAGCCCGCCACCGAGCGGGCTTTTTTTTGAGCGAAATTCAGAGAAATCATCATGCCAAATGCGAAACCTACAGTGAAGTTGATTACCGGCACCGCGCCCTACCGCGAAGATCCGGCCGCAGTGTTTCACCAGCTGTGCGGCGCACGTCCGGCAACCCTGCTGCTCGAATCCGCTGATATCGACAGCAAGCGCAACCTTAAAAGCCTGCTGATCGTCGACAGTGCGCTGCGCGTCAGCGCACTGGGCAGCGAAGTCACCGTGCAGGCGTTGTCAGAAAATGGCCGCGCCCTGCTGCCGCTGCTGGATGAAGCCCTGCCCGCGTCAGTGATGAATCAGGTGCGTCCCGATGGCCGTGTCCTGACGTTCCCGCAGAGCAGCGATCAGCAGCAGGATGAAGATTCCCGCCTCAAGGCCCTGTCGGTGTTTGACGCGCTGCGTCTGATTCCGCAACTGGTTAACGCCCCTGCCGACGAACGGGAAGCGGTGCTGCTGGGCGGTCTGTTTGCTTATGATCTGGTTGCCGGTTTTGAAACCCTGCCGGCGCTGGATAATCAGCAGCGCTGCCCCGACTACTGCTTCTACCTGGCCGAGACCTTACTGGTGATCGATCACCAGAGCCGCAGCGCACGTCTGCAGGCCAGTCTGTTCTGTCCGTCCACCAGCGAATTCCAGCGCCTGCAGCGCCGCATTGAGCAGTTGCATGGCCAGATGCTTCAGCCCGCACCTGTACTGCCGGTACAAAAGGTGGAGCAGATGACGCTGACCACCAGCCAGAGTGATGAAGAGTATTGCGACGTGGTGCGCAGCATGCAGCAGGCAATTCGCATCGGCGAAATTTTCCAGGTCGTCCCTTCACGCCGTTTCTCGCTGCCATGTCCTTCACCGCTGGCGGCGTATGACACGCTGAAGAACAGCAATCCCAGCCCCTACATGTTCTTTATGCAGGATCAGGATTTCTCGCTGTTTGGTGCCTCGCCGGAGAGTTCACTGAAGTATGACGCCATCTCGCGTCAGATTGAGATCTACCCGATTGCCGGTACCCGCCCGCGTGGCCGCCATGCAGATGGCTCGCTGGATCGCGATCTCGACAGCCGTATTGAGCTGGAGATGCGAACCGACCATAAAGAGCTGGCGGAACACCTGATGCTGGTGGATCTGGCGCGCAACGATCTGGCGCGTATCTGCGTGCCGGGCAGCCGTTACGTGGCAGACCTGACTAAGGTAGACCGTTACTCTTTCGTCATGCATCTGGTCTCCCGCGTTGTGGGCACGCTGCGTGACGACCTTGACGTGCTGCATGCCTATCGCGCCTGTATGAACATGGGCACCCTGAGCGGTGCGCCGAAGGTGCGCGCCATGCAGCTGATAGCCGGGGCGGAACGCACCCGCCGCGGCAGCTACGGCGGTGCGGTGGGCTACTTCACGGCTCACGGCGATCTCGATACCTGCATCGTGATCCGTTCGGCCTACGTTGAAGAAGGCGTGGCCACCGTCCAAGCGGGCGCCGGTGTAGTGCTGGACTCCAATCCGCAGGCTGAAGCGGATGAGAGCCGCAACAAAGCCCGCGCCGTTCTGCGCGCTATCGCGACTGCCCATCACTGCAAGGAGATCTTCTGATGGCCGATATTCTGCTGCTCGATAACATCGATTCATTTACCTATAACCTGGTTGATCAGCTGCGGACGTTTGGTCACAACGTGGTGATCTACCGGAACAACCTGCCTGCGGAACTCTTAATTGAGCAGCTGCAGCGGATGGAAGACCCGGTGCTGATGCTCTCGCCCGGCCCCGGCGCGCCAAAAGATGCCGGTTGTATGCCGGAGTTACTGCGGGTGCTGCGGGGACGGTTGCCGATTATCGGCATCTGCCTGGGGCATCAGGCGATCGTTGAAGCCTACGGCGGCCACGTGGGTCAGGCCGGTGAGATCCTGCACGGCAAAGCCTCCTCTATTGACCACGACGGTGAGGCAATGTTTGCCGGCCTGAGCAATCCGCTGCCGGTGGCGCGCTACCACTCACTGGTGGGCAGCAACACGCCGGATGAGCTGACGGTCAACGCCAGTTTCAACGGGATGGTGATGGCGGTGCGTCATGAGACCGACCGGGTGTGCGGGTTCCAGTTCCATCCTGAATCCATTCTGACTTCTCAGGGTGCGCGTCTGCTTGAGCAGACGCTGGCCTGGGCGCTGGCGAAGTAACAGGGAGAATGACTATGCAACAGACACTGGAAAAACTTTACCAGGCGCAGACGCTGAATCAGGCTGAGAGTCATCAGCTGTTCAGCGCCATTATCACCGGCCAGCTGGAACCGACGCAGCTCGCCGCCGCTTTAATCGCCATGAAGGTGCGGGGCGAAACGCCGGAAGAGATTGCCGGGGCGGCGACCGCGCTGCTGGAAGATGCCCGCCCCTTCCCGCGCCCGGATTATACCTTTGCCGATATCGTGGGCACCGGCGGTGACGGCAGCAACAGCATCAATATCTCCACTGCCAGCGCCCTGGTGGCGGCGACCTGCGGTCTGAAGGTGGCGAAGCACGGCAACCGCAGCGTCTCCAGCAAATCGGGCTCCTCCGACCTGCTGGCGGCATTTGGCATCAATCTGGATATGCCTGCTGACCGGGCGCGCAAGGCGCTGGACGATCTTAACGTCTGCTTTCTGTTTGCGCCGCAGTATCACACCGGATTCCGCCACGCGATGCCGGTGCGCCAGCAGCTGAAGACCCGCACGCTGTTCAATGTGCTGGGGCCGCTGATCAACCCGGCGCGTCCTCCGCTGGCGGTGATTGGTGTTTACAGCCCGGAACTGGTGATGCCGATTGCTCAGACCCTGAAAGTGCTGGGCTACCAGCGTGCAGCCGTGGTCCACGGCGGCGGTATGGATGAGGTGGCCCTGCACGATGTGACGCACGTCGCCGAGCTGCGCGAGGGGGAAATCACCCGTTATCAGCTCTCACCTGAAGACTTTGGCTTTGGCTTCCACCCGAAAGAGGCGCTGGCGGGCGGCACCCCGGAAGAAAACCGTGACATTCTGACAGCTTTACTCCAGGGTAATGGCCAGCAGGCTCATGAGGAAGCTGTCGCCGTTAACGTGGCGATGTTGCTTAAAGTATTTGGTCAGGAAGACCTGCGTGAAAACGCACAGCAGGCGCTTAACGCCATCCGCAGCGGACAGGCTTATGAGCGCGTTGTCGCACTGGCAGCAAGAGGGTAATCATGAAAGGCACCGTGTTAGAAAAAATTGTTCAGGACAAAGCGATCTGGGTTGAAGCCCGTCAGCAGCAGCAGCCTCTTTCCACCTTTCAGAACAGCATTGAGCCTTCCAGCCGTCATTTTTACGACGCGCTGCAGGGGGCCAGAACGGCGTTTATCCTGGAGTGTAAAAAGGCCTCTCCGTCGAAAGGCGTGATTCGCGAGGACTTCGATCCGGCCGCGATTGCCGGGGTCTACCGCCACTATGCGTCAGCGGTCTCTGTGCTGACGGATGAAAAATATTTTCAGGGTGACTTCGCTTTCCTGCCGATTGTCAGCGCAGCGATCACGCAGCCGGTGCTGTGCAAAGATTTTATTATCGATCCTTACCAGATCTATCTGGCGCGTTACTATCAGGCGGATGCGATTCTGCTGATGCTGTCGGTTCTGGATGATGAACAGTATCGTCAGCTGGCCGCGGTGGCACACAGCCTGAAGATGGGCATTCTGACTGAGGTCAGTAATGAAGAGGAGCTGGAGCGTGCTATCGCCCTGCAGGCGAAAGTGGTGGGCATCAACAACCGCGATCTGCGCGACCTCTCTATCGACCTTAACCGTACCCGCCAGCTGGCGCCTCGTCTGTCGCATGGCGTGACGGTGATCAGCGAATCGGGTATCAACAGCTATGCGGACATTCGCGAGCTGAGCCACTTCGCCAATGGTTTCCTGATCGGCTCCTCCCTGATGGAAGAGACAGACCTGACAGCCGCGGTGCGTCGGGTTACGCTGGGCAGCAACAAAGTGTGCGGACTGACCCGTGCCGAAGATGCGCGTGCCGCCTATGAAGCGGGTGCACTCTTTGGTGGTCTGATCTTTGCTGAAGGATCGCCGCGTCAGATTGATACTGCCACGGCGCAGAGCGTGATCGCCGCGGCCCCGCTGCGTTACGTTGGCGTGTTCCGCAACGCCAGCGTGAGTGACATTGTCACGCAGGTCAGCGCCCTTTCTCTCTCTGCGGTTCAGCTGCATGGCGATGAAACGCCGGCGTTTGTCGCCGATCTGCGCGCCGCCCTGCCTGCCACCGTGCAGATCTGGAAGGCACTGCGCATCGAAGGCCATCTCCCGGCGCGCGACTGGCCACACGTTGACCGTTATGTGTTTGACAATGGTAACGGTGGTACCGGTCAGCGTTTCGACTGGTCCCTGTTGCAGGGTCAGACGCTGAATAATGTACTGCTGGCCGGTGGCCTCGGTGCGGACAACTGTGTTGAAGCCGCGCAGCTGGGCTGTGCCGGACTTGACTTCAACTCTGGCGTGGAAAGCGCGCCTGGCATCAAAGATGCCCGTAAAATTGCCGCCGTGTTCCAGACACTGCGCGCGTACTGATTTGCCTGGCCTGCCCGACGGCGGGCCTGAGAAAGGAAGAGAAAAGATGACGTTACTGAATCCCTACTTTGGCGAATTTGGCGGAATGTATGTTCCGCAGATCCTGATGCCTGCCCTGCGCCAGCTCGAAGAGGCGTTTGTCGACGCGCAGAAAGATCCTGCCTTCCAGGAAGAGTTTACCGAACTGCTGAAGAACTATGCGGGTCGTCCGACCGCGCTGACGCTGTGCAAAAACCTGACCAAAGGCACCAAAACGCGCCTCTACCTTAAGCGTGAAGATCTGCTGCACGGCGGTGCGCACAAAACTAACCAGGTGCTGGGTCAGGCACTGCTGGCTAAGCGCATGGGTAAAAATGAAATTATCGCCGAGACCGGCGCCGGTCAGCATGGTGTGGCCTCTGCACTGGCCTGTGCGCTGCTGGGCATGAAATGCCGTATCTACATGGGCGCGAAAGATGTGGAGCGTCAGTCGCCTAACGTCTTCCGTATGCGACTGATGGGCGCGGAGGTGATCCCGGTTCACAGCGGCTCTGCCACGTTGAAAGATGCCTGTAACGAGGCGCTTCGCGACTGGTCTGGCAGCTATGAAACGGCGCACTACATGCTTGGCACCGCCGCGGGCCCGCACCCCTTCCCGACCATCGTGCGTGAGTTCCAGCGCATGATCGGCGAAGAGACGAAAAAACAGATTCTGGAAAGAGAGGGTCGCCTGCCCGACGCTATTCTCGCCTGCGTGGGCGGGGGCTCCAACGCTATCGGCATGTTTGCTGACTTTATCGATGAAACCAGCGTGAAGCTGATCGGCGTTGAGCCTGCGGGTCACGGCATCGAAACCGGCGAGCATGGCGCACCGCTGAAGCATGGTCGCGTCGGTATCTACTTCGGCATGAAAGCGCCGATGATGCAGACGGAAGATGGCCAGATCGAAGAGTCCTACTCCATCTCTGCCGGTCTCGACTTCCCGTCGGTCGGGCCACAGCATGCGCACCTGAACAGCACGGGTCGGGCGGATTACGTCTCGGTTACCGATAACGAAGCGCTGGCTGCCTTCAAACAGCTCTGCCGGGCGGAAGGGATTATTCCGGCGCTAGAATCCTCTCACGCCCTGGCGCACGCCCTGAAGATGATTCAGGAGGAGCCGGAGAAAGAGCAGCTGCTTGTGGTTAACCTTTCCGGCCGCGGCGATAAAGATATTTTCACCGTTCACGACATTCTGACCGCGCAGGGAGAAATCTGATGGAACGTTATAATCAACTGTTTTCGCGCCTGTCAGCCAGCAACGAAGGCGCTTTCGTCCCGTTCGTCACGCTGGGCGACCCTTCACCTGAGCTCTCCCTGCGCGTGATTGACGCGCTGGTTGAGGGCGGTGCGGACGCGCTGGAGCTGGGCATTCCTTTCTCCGACCCGCTGGCGGATGGCCCGACCATTCAGAATGCGACCTTACGTGCGTTTGCCGCAGGCACCACCACCAGCCAGTGCTTTGAAATGCTGGCGACAATCCGCCGTAAATATCCTGACCTGCCGATTGGCCTGCTGATGTATGCCAACCTGGTCTTCACCAACGGCGTGGATGCGTTCTATGCACGCTGTGCCGAAGCCGGTGTCGATTCGGTTCTGGTCGCCGATGTGCCGGTTGAAGAGTCGGCGCCGTTCCGCCAGGCGGCGATGCGTCACGGCGTGGCCCCTATCTTTATCTGTCCACCCAATGCCAGCGATGCGCTGCTGCGTGAGATCGCGTCGCACGGCCGGGGCTACACCTACCTGCTGTCGCGTGCCGGGGTGACCGGGGCTGAAAACCGTGCCAGCCTGCCGCTACAGCACCTGATCGACAAGCTGCGCGAATATCATGCCGCTCCGCCACTGCAGGGCTTTGGTATCTCAGAACCTGAGCAGGTGAAGGAAGCGATTGCCGCCGGTGCCGCCGGAGCCATCTCCGGTTCCGCCATTGTCAGGATCATTGAGAAGCATCATGCCGAACCGGACGTGATGCTGAGCGAACTGAAGAACTTTGTCAGTCGCCTGAAAGCCGCCAGTCGTTAATCCTGTCAGCATGCCTTATCACGCGATAAGGCATGATTTGTTTCCTTTTTTTTCATTCCGCCATTTGCCCTTTTTTCAGAATCTGCACCACAATGACAAAGCGCCGTTACGGTAACGTCGCATCCATTTTGTGACAGGGAGAGAAAGCAATGAAATTCGTTAAACTGCTGACAGGTGCTGTACTGGCGGGTGTGGTTGCGCTGACACTGAGCGCCTGTGCGCCAACCGCAACCAAAGAGGGAACCGGTGGCTACATCGATGACACCGTTGTAACCACGAAAGTGAAAGGTGAACTGCTGAAGGATGACTCGCTGAAATCGACTGAAATCAACGTAGAAACCTTTAAGGGTAAAGTTCAGCTGAGCGGTTTTGTGTCATCGCCACAAATGGCTAATCGTGCTGTTCAGGTAACGCGCAGCGTACCGGGCGTGAAATCTGTCGTGAACAATATGCAGATTAAATAACGTTACACAGACACAAAAAAGGCCGCTGAATCAGCGGCCTTTTTCTCATCAGAAGCGGTAACCTGCCCCGAAGAAGAAGACCCACGGATCGATGCGCATATTGATGTTCTGCTGCTCGCCTCCCGCTTTAAACTTCACTTCCGTGTCGATATCCATGTACCACACCGACGCATTCAGCATCCAGTCGCGATTGATTTGATAATCCAGGCCGACCTGACCCGCCACGCCCCACGAATCCTTGACGCTGAGATCGGTCAGGCCTGCATCGCGACCGGTCTGGTTGAAATCGGCATCATAGAAGGTGGTGTAGTTGACGCCCACGCCCACGTAGGGACGGGCTTTGCTTTTGCTGTCGAAGAAGTAGTACTGCGCCATCAGCGTCGGCGGTAACTGACGCACGGTAGCCAGCGTGCCGGTCGGGCCAAGACCCACTTTGTGACGGAACGGCGTGGCGGCGAGAAGTTCCACCCCGATGTTGTCCGTCGCCATATAGGTAAAGGTCAGGCCGAGCTGCGTGTCGTTGGAGGCGCTGAACTCCCCCATGCCTAACACATTATCGGAGCCTTCGGTGGGGCGTACGGTTGCACTGCCGGCACGCATAAAGAAGTCGCCTGCTTCGTGGGCCATCGCCAGCTGGGGTAAAGCCAGCGCCAGCAGCATCGCGCATTTTGCCAGTTTCATTATCACTCCTTTGCTTAATGTTGATGTCGCGGGGGATTATCATTTTTTTGCTGGCAGTTATTTAACGCGATTTACAGGAAATTGCACTCTGAACGCTTCAGATAAATTGCTTAAAAAACAATGAATTGATTTAGATCAATTTCGGCACGCTTCGGCGCCCGCAAATTCCCCTTGCTGAAAAATTCCGGCGGCCCTATTTTGCTTCTCTTCCTGGTTGATTTTGGTTCGATGCCTCGGGAGGGGCGGGTGATCAAATGAGTGACACATTAAATCCTTGTATCAGCTGTGGCGCCTGCTGCGCCCATTTTCGCGTCTCATTTTACTGGGCGGAAGCCGACGATGCGGGCGGTCTGGTGCCGACCGACCTGACCGAGCCGCTCAGCCTGCTCATGCGTAACATGCGGGGCACCAACGATCGCACCCCGCGCTGTGTCGCCCTGCAGGGAGAGATCGGCGGATGCGTTTCATGCGGAATCTATGAACAGCGTCCCACCCCCTGTCGGGAGTTCTCGCTGTCAGGAGAAGGCGGCATTCACAACGAAGCCTGCGATCGGGCCCGCGCCCGCTATGGCCTTCCCCCGCTTTTTTCGCCATCTTTACCTGTCGTGACAGAAAGTTATGCCACAGCGGGTGCCCGTGAGCTGCCAGAACATGTACAATCGCCGGGTTAATTAACCCGGTTCCTCCAAGGAGTGTACATGTCTATCACGGCAAGCTCGTTATACCGTGACACTGGAAATTTTGCGCGACATCAGCTGGCTACCCTGCTGCTGCTGTCGTTGCTGACCGCTTTTATCACTGTCATGCTGGTGCATGTGCTGACGCCTGGTGTCGATGAGATGGCCATTCTGCAGCAGGGTGACGACAGTGCCAGATCGTTGTTTGAGATAGTGCAGAGCATGTCGCCGGAACAGCAGCAGGTTCTGCTGCGGGCTTCGGCTGCCAGCACCTTCGCTGCGCTGTTGGGTAACACGCTGCTGCTGGGCGGCATGCTCTGCCTGATTCCGATGGTCTCTTCCGGTCAGCGGGTCAGCGCTTTGCGGGCTATCGGGACTTCTGCGCCGCTGCTGCCCAGACTGCTGCTGCTGACCTTTCTGATGACGCTGGTGGCCCAGCTTGGCTTTATGGTGCTGGTGGTCCCCGGTATTCTGCTGACGATCCTGCTGTCACTGGCGCCGGTGATGCTTGCCAGTGAGAAGATGGGCGTGTTTGCCGCCATGCGCGCCAGCATGCGCATGGCCTGGAAGAACGTGAAGCTGATCGCCCCCGCCATCCTGCTCTGGCTGCTGGCGAAAGTGGTCGTGATGCTCTTTTTCGCTTCGCTGACCGTGCTGCCGCTGAATGTTTCGTCGGTCATTTTTACCGCGGCCGGCAATCTGGTTTCAGCCCTGTTGATCATCTATCTCTATCGGCTCTATATGCTGTTACGTTGACGGACGGTGCGCCTGCGGGCGCACTGGCATGCAACCCTGACGGGAATCACTATGAAGCAGTTACTCGACTTTCTCCCCCTGGTAGTCTTTTTCATCTTCTATAAGCTCTATGACATCTTTGTCGCCTCGGGCGCACTGATTGTCGCGACCGGTCTGGCGCTGGTCGTCAGCTGGGTGCTCTATCGCAGACTGGAAAAGATGACCATTTTCACCTTTGTGCTGGTCGCGGTCTTTGGCACCCTGACGCTGGTGTTCCACAACGATGAGTTTATTAAGTGGAAAGTGACGGTCATCTACAGCCTGTTCGCGCTCGCCCTGCTCTACAGCCAGTGGTTTATGAAGCAGCCGCTGATCCAGAGCATGCTGGGTAAAGAGCTTCAGCTGCCGGACGCGGTCTGGCGTCGTCTGAACGTTGCCTGGGCACTCTTCTTTCTGATTTGCGGCCTGGTGAACATCTACGTCGCCTTTTGGTTATCCCAGGCGTTTTGGGTTAACTTTAAAGTGTTTGGTCTCACCGGTCTGACCTTACTGTTTACCCTGCTTAGCGGGCTCTATATCTGGCGACAGATGCCGCAGCAGGAACAAAAATAATCATCCGCCCGGTTCGCCGGGCTTTTTTTCAGCATTCATCTGCATAAGAACGGGAAGCAATGGGCGAAAAACATAAATTACCGCAAGGTGAAATGGTGCTGCGTACGCTCGCCATGCCGGCAGACACCAACGCTAACGGCGATATCTTTGGTGGCTGGCTGATGTCACAGATGGATATGGGCGGCGCGATTCTGGCTAAAGAGATCGCGGAAGGCCGCGTGGTAACGGTACGCGTCGACGGCATGTCATTTCTGAAGCCGGTGGCGGTAGGGGATGTCGTGAGCTGTCATGCGCGCTGTATCCGGACCGGCAACAGTTCGATGACCATTAACGTCGAAGTGTGGATCAAGAAAGTGTCGTCTGAGCCGATTGGACAGACTTATTGTGCCACCGAAGCGGTCTTTATCTATGTGGCCGTGGACAGTGCGGGCAATTCCCGTTCGCTGCCAGCCGGCCGCGCCAATCAGCAGCCCGGCGAATAAAAAACGGGTCAGGCATCTCCGCCTGACCCGGCCTCTTACTCTATGCTGGCCCCGCCTTTAAGCTTAAAGACGATATTCATTGTGAGTCCCTGACCCGGGCGACCGCTCTGGTAACGCCACTTTTTCATCGCCTGCTTTACGTCGCGCTCAAACATATTGCGCGGTTCCGCAGAGAGGATCTGAATGTTATCTACCCGACCGTCACTGTCCACGTCAAACTTCACCCGCACGCGCCCTTCAACCCGCAGCGCATAAGCGCGCTGAGGATAGCCTGGCTTACTGACGCTCAGCGCTTTCGGGCCGGTTGATACCGATGGTGTCGGTGACGGAGTCGCTTTTGGCGCAGTGGCTGGGCGGGTCTGGGTCGCCGGCGCCTCCTGCCGGAACGGATTATCCTGCGGTTTACTCTCCTGACGCGGCTTCACGTCGCGTACAGGTTTCTCCCGCTTGTGCTCGGTTTTAGGTTTGGGTTTGGGTTTTGGTTTGGGCTTCGGCTCAGGTTTTGGTATCGGCACCGGTTCCGCTTTCGGCGGTTCCGGCGCCAGCTGAGGTTCCGGTTCTGGCTGAGGTTCTGGCTGCGGCTCAGGCTCTGGTGCAGGCGGCTGCACAACAGCCGGAGCAGGCTCGGGCTGAACTTCCGGGGCAACCATGGTGACGCTGATGGGCTGAGAGGCCTTTGGCACTTCCGTCACCTGCTGGAATGACGCATACAGAATTCCGGCAATGACGGCCCCATGCAGAACAACAGACAGCAACATGGAGAGTGGCGTGCGTTTGGGTAAGGGCATAGTCAGCGTGGTCATAACAGTCGCAGTGATTGAATGAAGCAGCGATTTTAAATGCAAATAGCAATCAGTTTCAATAACTCCCGCCTTCAGGCCATCAGAAAAGCGCATTTAGCCCTTTATGCTGCGCCTCCCAGCCGCCCGAGTTTTCGTTTGCACTCTGAAGGGCAATCCCTTAACGTGTGCAAAATTCTGGTTAATGGGAGTTCCTGAGTGCTTTACGTCATTTATGCAGAAGATACTGCAGATTCACTGGAAAAGCGTAACGCCGTGCGCCCTGCCCATCTGGCACGGCTCAAACTGCTTCACGAAGAGGGACGCCTGATTATCGCTGGCCCGATGCCTGCCGTGGACAGTAACGATCCCGGCGTGGCGGGCTTTACCGGTTCCACCGTCATTGCGGAGTTCCCGTCGCTGGAAGCGGCGCAATCCTGGGCGCAGGATGATCCCTATATTGCGGCGGGCGTCTATAGTCAGGTCGCGGTTAAACCGTTCAAACGCGTCTTCTGATTGCATCTGAGTATTAAAAATGGCTTCTGTGCCTGGCGCAGAAGCCATTTTTTTTCGTAGAGAGAGGGAATATGCAGATTGTTATTCTGGCGCTGCTGCTGGTCATCGCTTTACTGCTTGGCAGGGCTATTTATCTCTGGCGGACGCAGGGCTGGCGCAGGAAGAAACAGACGATCGTGATGCTGATTGTGCTGGCAGCAGCGTTGCAGCTGGTAAATGTCACGCTGATGATGACGAAGCCGCTTCATCCCGGCTGACCATAAATAGCCGCTGGGGTAAAAGGCATTAAAGAACAGGACAGCTGATTGACTGTCCTGTTCTTCATACTCTGTTATCTTTATATCAGCCGCGATCCAGAATCAGACCAATCAGCGCGTGATAGTGCTGTTCTTCTTCCGGGCTGGTAACATGCTGCAGGCGGCTAATCAGTTTTGAACAGATCGCTTTGCGGTTCAGGCTGCGGCCGGAACGAATAATTTCCGTGACAACCGACCCCAGGATCGCCTGCTGTGAAGGCTGTGCAGCACTGTGCAGATAGGCAGTAATGTCTGAAACTGAAGCGGGAATATGTACGTTAGTCTGCATGATTGTCCCTTAAAGGCGTCGTTAAAGTTACTAAGCGATGCGGTAAAGTTATACAAAAACGCCCCTCCTGTACAGGTATTTAGCGCGAAAAATCACCCAAAGCGTGACATTTTTCATTAAATTCATTTAATACATAGACTTAAAACAATGTAAAGTTGTACAAGTTTCTTTTCTCTTTGTACACATCCCCTGTCAACCCCCTCAGACGCGCCCCTTTTCCGCCTGATCCTTTTTACTTACGGCTTTTTTTGACCGGCGAGAGGATTTATCTGTTACCTCTGTCTACATTTACTATTCGTGATTTACACCTCTGAATGGATGCACCGCACTGTCGCGAGCTCACTATGAATAAAACCTATCCTGTTCCGGTTCTCACTCTGGCTGACACGCTGTTATCCCGGCTTGCCGCGCTGGCCGATCCTAAGATTGAAGTATTAAGCGGTTATCCGGCGAACTGCTCTGCCTGGCTGACGATCTACTATCAGCGCAAATCAGGCCGGTGGAGTTACGAATGGTACGATCGGGAGGGTTATCGCCGGCCAGCGGCGCTGGGCAGCGCAATGCCCTGTCTGATGCTCGAGGTCAACGATCGGGGAGCGTCGCCTCAGGAGCAGGCTCAGGCGCGCCGGTTACTGGCCGAGCAGGGCTTTTTTGAAGCGTAAGGGTGCCCCGGATAATGCGCAGCCCGCCTGCTGCCTCACAGGGTATCGGCTTACAGGGCGGGCTGAAGAGGTGCGGGATTAGACCATCTGCGTAATGAACAGAATTGATCGGCGCTGCTGCTGGGCCAGCTGGTGGCGGATACAATGGATGCGCTTATAGCGGCGTGACTGCCCTTCCAGCCAGCGTGAACGGCGACGGTGAACCTGTCGTAACATTCTCCAGCGTGCCACTTCATTTCTGCTTCGTTTCATCACTTCCTCTCTGCCATCGTCTACGCCGCCGCATTATAGAGATCTCTGCGACAATACCCAATCTGTTCTCTCATTATTCTCGTCAGGGATAAAGGTTTCGTTAGCCGTCATCTGCACGTAAACTTGCCAGACGGAAGCGCGAACGGGATGTCCACTTTATGACCACTTTTTATACGCTGATCAGCTGGTTGCTGCTGTTTGGTTACTGGCTGCTGATTGCCGGTGTCACACTGCGCATCCTGATAAAGCGCCGGGCTGTCACCTCGGCGATGGCCTGGCTGCTGGTTATCTATATTCTGCCGCTGGTCGGCATTATCGCTTATCTCTCCTTTGGCGAACTGCACCTGGGTAAACGTCGCGCGGAGCGCGCCCGCACCATGTGGCCGTCAACGGCCCGCTGGCTGAATGATCTGAAGCAGTGCCGCGAGATTTTCGCGACGGAACACAGCGACGTCGCGCGCTCGTTATTTGAGCTTTGCTACCATCGTCAGGGCATTGCCGGGGTAAAGGGAAATCAGCTGCAACTGTTAACCAGCGCCGATGATGTGATGCAGGCACTGATTCGTGACATCCAGCTGGCCCGCCATAATATCGAGATGGTGTTTTACATCTGGCACCCCGGTGGTCTGGCAGATGAAGTTGCCGAATCGCTGATGGCGGCGTCGCGCCGTGGCGTCCACTGTCGTCTGCTGCTGGACTCAGCGGGCAGCGTAAACTTTTTCCGCAGCCCCTGGGCGGGCATGATGCGCAACGCCGGCATTGACGTAGTGGAAGCGTTACAGGTGAGCCTGCTGCGCGTCTTCCTGCGGCGGATGGATCTGCGCCAGCATCGTAAAATCGTGCTGATTGATAACTACATCGCCTACACCGGCAGTATGAATCTGGTCGACCCCCGCTTCTTTAAACAGAGTGCCGGTGTGGGTCAGTGGATAGATCTGATGGCGCGTATGGAAGGCCCGGTCGCGACCGCGATGGGGATCGTTTTCAGCTGCGACTGGGAAATAGAGACCGGTAAGCGCATTCTGCCTCCCCCGCCCGATCGCAACATCATGCCGTTTGAACAGGAGAGCGGCCACACCGTGCAGGTGATCGCCTCCGGTCCCGGTTTTCCGGAAGATATGATCCATCAGGCCCTGCTGACCGCCGTCTATTCGGCGCGTGAGCAGCTAATCATGACGACCCCCTACTTTGTGCCCAGCGACGACCTGCTGCATGCGATCTGCACGGCGGCGCAGCGTGGCGTCAGCGTCAGCCTGATCCTGCCGCGTCACAATGACTCATTGCTGGTCGGCTGGGCCAGCCGCGCCTTCTTCAGTGAATTGCTGGAGGCGGGCGTGAAGATTTACCAGTTTGAAGATGGCCTGCTGCATACCAAGAGCGTGCTGGTGGACGGACAGCTGAGCCTGGTCGGCACCGTGAATCTCGATATGCGCAGTTTATGGCTTAATTTCGAGGTGACGCTGGTGGTGGATGATGCGGGCTTCGGCAGTGACCTGGCCTGCGTACAGGATGACTATATCGCGCGGTCGCGCCTGCTGGAGGGTAAGCGCTGGGCAAAACGTGCCTGGTGGCAGCGCATTGTTGAACGACTGTTTTACTTCTTCAGCCCTTTACTGTAAAACGAGCCAGATTGTGTAAATGGCCGCAGGCAGACAGGACAGACTATGGATTTAAATAATCGCCTTACCGAAGATGAAACGCTGGAACAGGCCTACGATATTTTTCTCGAACTGGCAGGTGACAATCTCGATCCGGCAGACATCATTCTCTTCAATCTGCAGTTTGAGGAGCGCGGTGGCGCAGAGCTGTTCGACCCGTCTGAAGACTGGAAAGATCATGTTGATTTCGATCTGAACCCTGACTTTTTCGCCGAGGTGGTGATTGGGCTGGGTGACGCGGACGGTGAGCCGATCACCGACGTCTTTGCGCGTGTGCTGCTGTGCCGTGAAAAAGATCACAAGCTGTGTCATATCCTGTGGCGTGAATAGACCGTAGATGCGCGGTGACGTGAATGACGTCGTGGCGCAGCATCCCACAACAGAAAACGCCGGGCAATTGCCCGGCGTTTTGCTTCAGAGCGGGTCGACCTTGAGACAGGAGACCGCATGGTGGAAGCTGCCTTCCAGCAGCGGACGGGTTTTCGCACACTCCGGTCCGGCAATCGGACAGCGGGTGCGGAACACACAGCCTGACGGCGGATTGATCGGCGACGGCAGCTCCCCTTCCAGTAGCTGAATCTGCTTGTTCTTCTCCAGATCGGGATCGGGAATCGGCACGGCAGACATCAGCGCCCGGGTATAAGGGTGCTGCGGATTGCCATAGACCTCGCTGTAGGTGCCCAGCTCCACCGCATGTCCCAGATACATTACCAGCACGCGATCAGAGATATGTTTCACCACGGCCAGATCGTGCGCGATGAAGATCAGTGACAGTCCCATTTCACGCTGCAACTGCTGCAGCAGATTCACCACCTGCGCCTGAATCGACACGTCGAGCGCCGAAACCGGCTCATCACAGATAATGAGCTTTGGCTCCAGAATCAGCGCACGGGCGATGCCGATACGCTGACACTGGCCGCCCGAAAACTCATGCGGATAGCGGTTAATCAGGTTCGGCAGCAGGCCCACCTTCATCATCATATTTTTGACGCGATCTTTCACTTCCTGACGCGCCATCTTCGGATGATAGGTGCGCAGCGGCTCGGCGATGATATCGCCGATAGTCATACGCGGATTCAGAGAGGCCAGCGGGTCCTGGAAGATCATCTGAATGTCGCTACGCGCCTTGCGCCACTCCTCTTCGCTCTGACCGAGCAGATCGCGGCCTAACCAGGCGACACGCCCTTCTGTGGCTTTGACCAGCCCGATAATGGCGCGTGCCAGCGTCGATTTGCCGCAGCCGGACTCGCCCACCACGCCCAGGGTTTCCCCTTCATAAAGACGCAGGCTGACCCCGTCCACCGCTTTCAGGGTCTTTGAGGGCTGCCAGAACCACTGCTTGCCATCTTTGATGTCGAAATGCACCTTCAGGTCGGCGATTTCCAGTAACACTTTCTTTTCAGCTACGGTGCTCATACTAACTCCTCCACCGGCTTAAAGCAGGCACGCAGACGGCCATCGCCAAACGGCTCCAGCGGCGGCGACTGGGTGCAGATATCCATCGCGTGCGGGCAGCGCGGCTGGAACGGACAGCCCTGCGGCAGACGCAGCAGATTGGGTGGATTCCCCGGAATGGTCGTGAGGCTCTCGCCCTCGGCATCCAGGCGTGGTACGGCATTGAGCAGGCCGATCGAATAAGGATGGGCGGGCTGGTAAAAGACATCGCGGGCGCGGCCATACTCCATGGTGCGTCCGGCGTACATCACCAGCACTTTGTCGCAGATCCCCGCCACCACGCCGAGATCGTGGGTGATCATGATGATGGCGGTGTTGAACTCGCGCTTCAGATCATTGAGCAGCGTCATGATCTGCGCCTGCACCGTCACATCCAGCGCCGTGGTCGGTTCATCGGCAATCAGCAGCTTTGGACGGCAGAGCAGCGCCATGGCGATCATCACGCGCTGGCGCATCCCACCGGAGAACTCATGCGGATACATTTTCATTCGCTTGCGCGCTTCCGGCATCTTCACCGCATCCAGCATTCTCACCGACTCTTCGAAAGCCTGTGCGCTGCTCATCCCCTTGTGCAGTTTCAGCACTTCCATCAGCTGCTCGCCGACCCGCATATAGGGATTGAGCGAGGTCATCGGGTCCTGGAAGATCATCGCAATCTGCTCAGCGCGCAGCCGGTTAAGCTGGCTTTCCGGCAGATTCAGGATCTCTTTGCCGTTGAACAGCGCAGAACCGCCAATGCGCCCGTTTTTCGCCAGCAGCCCCATCAGGGCAAAGGCGGTCTGTGACTTGCCCGAACCGGACTCACCGACAATGCCCAGCGTCTCCCCTGCGCGCAGCGAGAAGTTCAGATTGTTCACCGCGGTGACATCACCATCGTGCGTGCCAAAGGTGACGCGTAAATCTTTGACCGTAAGTAGCTGTTCGCTTCCCGCGCGGGCCGCCATCGCTGGCTGAAATTCATGAATAGTCATCGGGAAACTCCTTAACGATCTTTCGGGTCGAGGGCATCACGCAGGCCATCGCCGATAAAGTTGAAACAGAACAGCGTGACCACCAGGAAACCCGCCGGGAACAGCAACAGCCATGGCGACACTTCCATAGAGTTGGCTCCGTCGCTCAGCAGTGCGCCCCAGCTGCTCAGGGGTTCCTGCGTGCCCAGACCCAGGAAGCTCAGGAAGGATTCAAACAGGATCATACTGGGCACCAGCAGTGAGGCGTAAACCACCACCACCCCCAGCACGTTGGGCACGATATGGCGCACCACAATTTTCCAGGTCGATACCCCACCTACATGAGCAGCTTCGATAAACTCTTTGCGCTTCAGGCTCAGCGTCTGGCCGCGCACAATACGCGCCATATCCAGCCACGAAACCATGCCGATGGCGGCAAAGATCAGCAGGATGTTACGACCAAAGAAGGTCACCAGCAGGATCACGAAGAACATGAACGGGAAGGAGTTGAGGATTTCCAGAACACGCATCATCGCCGAGTCGGTTTTGCCACCCAGGTAACCGGCAATCGAGCCATACAGGGTACCGACCACCACGGCGATCAGGGCAGAAGCGACGCCGACCATCAGGGAGATCCGGCCGCCAATGGCCACACGCACCAGCAGGTCACGCCCCGACGAGTCGGTGCCGAACCAGTGACCGGAGGTGGTATCCGGCGGTGAAGACATCATCGCCCAGTCGGTATCGTCGTAGGTGAACTGCGCCACCATCGGCGCGATAATCACAAACAGCGTAATGACCAGCAGCACCAGCAAGCTGATCAGGGCTGCCCGGTTATGGATAAAACGACGACGCGCGTCCTGCCAGAGACTGCGCCCTTCTACTTCCAGCTTCTCACTGAACGCATCAAGAGCTTCGCTGTTTTTCTTACTTAACATCATGGCGAACTCCGCAATCAGTAACGAATTTTGGGATCGATAACGGCATAGAGCACGTCAACAATCGCGTTAAACAGGATGGTCAGCAGACCGACCAGAATCGTCAGGCTCATCACCAGCGAGTAGTCGCGGTTCAGTGCACCATTTACAAACAGCTGACCGATGCCCGGCAGACCGTAGATCGATTCGATCACCATCGAACCGGTGATGATGCCGACAAAGGCGGGTCCCATATAGGAGATGACCGGCAGCAGAGCCGGTTTCAGCGCATGACGCAGCACAATGCGGCGCAGCGGTAAGCCTTTGGCGCGAGCCGTGCGGATAAAGTTGGAGTGCATCACTTCAATCATCGATCCACGGGTGATACGGGCAATGCTGGCAATGTAAGCCAGTGAGAGTGCCACCATCGGCAGCAGCATGTAGTTCCACTGCCCGCCATTCCAGCCCCCGCCCGGCAGCCATTTCAGGCTGATCGCGAACAGCAGGACCAGCAGCGGCGCGACCACAAAGCTGGGTATCACCACGCCGGTCATCGCCACCCCCATTACCGCGAAGTCCCACAGGGTGTTCTGTTTCAGCGCGGCGATGACCCCGGCCGTGACGCCGAGCACGATCGCCAGCAGGAACGCGGCCAGACCCAGTTTTGCCGAGACCGGGAACGCGTGCGCGACCAGATAGTTAACCGAATAATCTTTGTATTTAAAGGATGGGCCGAAATCGCCGTGGGCCAGCTGGACCAGGTAATCGACATACTGCTTACCGATAGGATCGTTGAGGTGATATTTCGCCTCAATGTTGGCCATCACTTCCGGTGCCAGGGTGCGCTCGCCGGTAAAGGGGCTGCCGGGTGCCAGTCGCATCATAAAGAAGGAGATGGTAATCAGGACGAACAGCGTCGGAATCGCTTCAAGCAAGCGACGCAGGATGAATTTTAACATTGCCGTACCTACCAGGCTGTTGCTTCACAACATATAAAAAATAGTAAAAAGGCGGCGCGAGAAGCGCCGCCACTGCTGATAGCCTGAACGCTATTAGTGTTTAATGATGTAGAAGTCTTTAGACAGCGTTTTATCCAGCGGATCTTTACCGGTATAACCACCAACGTAAGGTTTCACCAGACGCGTATTCACGTAGTAGTAAACCGGTACGATGGTGCTGTCTTTATCCAGGATCTGCTCGGCCTGCTGATAGTCCGCTGCACGGCCTTTGGCATCCGGCGCTTTGATTGCGTCACGCACCACTTTGTCAAACGCATCGCTCTTATAGTGCGAGGTGTTACTGCTGCTGTTTGAGAGCATGATGTTCAGGAAGGAAGTCGGTTCGTTGTAGTCCGCACACCAGGCCGCACGAGCCACATCGAAGTTACCCTGATGACGGGTGTCCAGGAAGGTTTTCCACTCCTGGTTTTCCAGCTTGATATTCACACCGATGTTTTTCTTCCAGATCGACGAGGCGGCAATCGCCAGCTTCTTGTGCAGATCGGAGGTGTTGTAGAGCAGGTTGAAGGTCAGCGGTTTATCCGCGGTGTAGCCCGCTTCAGCCAGCAGTTTTTTCGCTTCGGCGTTACGTTTATCCTGTGACCACTTGAACCAGTCTGGCGGCAGGATTTCCATACCGTCGGTGGCTGGCGGTGTGAAGCTGTAGGCCGGCTTCTGACCCTGCGCCAGCACTTTATTCACCATGATGTCACGGTCCAGACCCAGCTTCAGGGCGGCACGAACGCGCGGATCGGTAAATGGCGCTTTCTGGTTATTGATTTCGTAGTAGTAGGTGCAGAGATAAGGATCGACGTGCAGCTCTTTACCGTTTTCGCGCTGCAGCTTTTTGAACAGCTCGATCGGCAGATTGTTATAGGTCATGTCGCTGCCGTTCTCGGAGAAGTAACGGTTGACGTCACTGACTTCAGAACTGATTGGCAGGTAGGTAATCTTGTTCAGCACGGTGTGCTCGTTGTCCCAGTAGTTCGGGTTACGCACCAGCGTGATGCGTTCGTTAATGACGTGTGCGTCGAGCTTAAAGGCACCGTTGCCGACCCAGTTTTGCGGCTGAGTCCACTGTTCGCCGAATTTCTCAATCGCCGGTTTATAAACCGGTGACATCACGGAGTTGATCAGCAGCTTATCAAAATAGGGAACCGGCTCACTCAGGGTCACTTCCAGCGTGTGGTCATCAATCGCTTTCACGCCCAGATCGGTAATGGGCTTTTTACCTGCGATGATGTCATCAACGTTCAGGATATGACCATACTGAGGATAGCTGGCGTAGGGTGAAGCCGTTTTCGGGTCAACCAGACGCTCCCAGCTGTAGACGAAGTCCTGCGCGGTTACCGGCTCGCCGTTAGACCATTTGGCATTTTTACGCAGGTGGAAAGTCCACACTTTGAAATCTTTATTTTCATAGCTTTCCGCCACGCCCGGGATCGGTTTGCCGTTGCTGTCATTGACCAGCAGACCTTCATAGAGATCGCGCGCCACGTTATCTTCCGGCACGCCCTCGATTTTGTGCGGGTCGAGCGACTGCACTTCATCGCCATTGCCGCGAACGAGCTCCTGTTTGGCTGCCAGTTCAACGTCTGCAGGCACGGTCGCCGCGAAAGCCGCATTCCCTGCCAGGGCACTTATTGCGGCGAAGACGCCCGCTGCTATCAGGCTTTTTTTCGTGATGTTGTTCATTATTACACTCCAGTTTTATTATCGTCACCGCAGCGCTGTTCTGCCGCGGCGTCCCCCGTTTCCGGGCTCCCTTAACCCGGGAGAGTGACCCCAAAAAATTGGTCTGTTTGCTGATGCGCTTCCCGTCTGTCTCACCAGGATGGCGAGCAGATCAGTGTTTTTTAATAAAATAGTACTTCAGGTCTGTCATATCCTGCGGGTCTTTGCCCGTGAAACCGCCAACCCAGGGCTTCACCAGGCGCACACTGACGCGGTAGTAAACTGGCACAATGGGTGAGTCTTTGTCGAGTTGTGTTTCAGCCTGCTGATAGAGCTCCGCGCGCTGCGCCTCACTGCCCGCCGTCAGACTCTTCGCCATCAGCTCGTCAAAGGCCGCACTGCTGTAAAAGGCGGTATTGATCGAGGCGTTGCTGATCAGCATGTTGAGAAAGGTTGAAGGCTCATTGTAATCGGCGCACCAGGTGGCTCGCACCACGTCATACTGGGCCTGATGGCGGGTCTCCAGCATCGTCTTCCACTCCTGATTCTGCAGGGTGACTTTTGCGCCGAGATTTTTCTGCCACATTGAAGCGGCCGCAATCGCCTGCCGTTTATTCTGATCGGAAGTGTTATAGAGCAGCGTAAAGGTCAGCGGATTGGCGGCGTTGAATCCCGCCTCTGCCAGCAGCTTTTTCGCCGCCTCATTGCGTTGCGCCTGCGTCCAGGTAAACCAGGCTGGCGGTGTCAGCTTAATACCGGCGGTAAAGGGCGGCGTCAGGCTGTAAGCCGGAATCTGTCCCTGCCCCATGATTTTTCTGGCAATCACCTCACGGTCGAGGGTCATCTTTAGGGCGGCGCGCACCCGTGGATCGGTGAACGGCGCCTTTTTGTTATTGATTTCATAATAAAACGTGCAGAGCAGCGGACTGATCTTCACCTCATCGCCGAGATCCCTGCGCAGCTTGCCAAACATCTCCGGCGGCAGGGCGCTGTTGGTGATGTCCGTTCCGCCGCTGCGGTAGCGGTTGATATCGCTGTTTTCAGAGGCGATGGGCAGGAAGGTCCCCTGCTCAATCACCGTATGGGCATTGTCCCAGTAGTGAGGATTGCGCTTCAGAACAATTTTTTCATTCACTACCCAGTCGCTTAAGGTATAAGCACCGTTACCGATATAGTGGCCCGGCCGGGTCCAGGCATCGCCCCACTCTTTGATAGCGGGTGCATAAACCGGCTTCAGCGCCGTGTGCGCCAGCATGGCTACCAGGTAAGGCACTGGTTCAGTCAGCGTAATCTGCAGCCGGTGGTCATCCAGTGCTTTCACGCCCAGCTGATCGGGTGACGCTTTACCAGCCAGAATCGCATCGATCCCGGCAACATGGGCGGCCTGCAGATAGCTGGAGTAAGGCGACGCGGTGGCAGGGTCCACCAGCCGACGCCAGCTGTAGACAAAATCTGCGGCGGTCACCGGCTCACCATTACTCCACTTAGCATCATCCCGCAGGTTAAAGATCCAGACGGTGGGCTGCGGATTCTCCCAGCTCAGGGCAACGCCGGGGACGACCTGACCGAAATTATCGGTGTTAACCAGACCGTCCAGCAGGTTGTGAATAATATTGGATTCCGGCACACCTTCGGTTTTATGGGGATCCAGCGAAGAGACTTCATTGCCATTGTTAATCACAATCTGTTGCTGCGCGGCCAGCGTCGTTCCGGGCGGAACCGTGGCGGCATAAGCCGGCGTAAACGCTATTAACAGTGCGGCGAGAGTCAGCCGCTGTTGCTGCACATTCATCATCCCAGTCATCCGAAACGCCAACCTTTTTTAAGTATCCCGACAGGCTTAAGCAAAAAGCGTTCTCACTTTGCACTTTCGGAGAAAAAAATTCACGCTGGGCCAGAAATTATCAGAAGCCATCAGAGGGCGCCAAAGTAAAATAGCTAAAATGTTAACTAATTCTCTTTTATCACGAGTTGTCACGCAGCGGAAGTGTTAATTTTTGACCTGAAAATATCATATCGATATGAAAAATAGGCGTTTTCGTCGAAAACCCTGTGCAGACGTGCTTTGCATCATGAATACGCACGGTTTTTGGCACTTATCTTCCAAAGTCGGCATCTGGCGTGAGAAAAATCCAGCCTGATGGCTCTCAGGCGGGTGTTTATGAGGGAGGGAAGAATCAAGACAGAAGAATATGGTGTGAAAATCGTGACATTATTTCGCTGACAAAAGTCTGTGAACCGGCCAGCAGTAATGAAATTTATAATCGACTGAATCTTTTAAGCGCGACGAATAATTGCATTGTAATGGTGCAATAAAACCGTCGATTGCACCATTACGGATCAGGTTTACGCTTCGCTGCCTGAAATAAGTGAGGCGTTAATTGAGCAGTCCGGGAAATATAGACTTCAGGCCGGTAACAACAAACTCAATACCCAGGGCCATCAGTAACAGTCCCATGATACGGGTAATCACGTTAATACCAGTCTGTCCCAGTATCCGCACCATCAAAGGCGCGGCCCGAAACAGCAGCCAGCAACATAAGGCAAAAATGGCAATCGCCAGCGTAAAGCCCAGCAGGTTAAGCCAGCTGTGATAGCGGGTGCTCCAGACAATCGTCGAACTGATGGCACCCGGACCGGCCATCAGGGGAAGCGCCAGAGGCACTACGCCAACGCTTTCACGAATGGCCGTTTCTGACTTCTCCTGTTTGTTCTGCTTATCCTCGCCCAGCTTGCCACTGATCATCGACATCGCAATGGTCACGACCAGAATCCCGCCCGCAATGCGGAACGAGTCAATCGAGATGCCAAACACCCGCAGAATCGCATCGCCGAGGAACAGCGAGGTCCAGAGGATAATAGCCACCGCCAGGTTGGCGGTTAGATTCGTTTTATTGCGTTCAGCTGCCGCCTGATAGCGGGTCATACTGATGAACACCGGAATAATGCCGACCGGATTAACCAGCGCGAACAGCCCGACAAAGAATTTTATATAGCCTGAAAGATCTAACAGTGCAGGGTTCACGACATGGCTCCGTAACGCTGGGGGGGAAATCGCGCCTAATGTAAGTGAAAAGCGGCACAGACGCCAGATGCATACGCCGCTATTTATGCCACTTAAGGCGGAACCCATAGCGGATTCCCCCAGCGTTCCGAATGAGACTGGATTTTGTCGCTATGGCAAGCCGGCTTACATGGTGCAAACAGATTCGAAACAAGGTGGCGCAAAAAGCCCGGCTGAAAGGTGTCAGCATGGGGTTAAATTGATTTGCATCAAAATTACCCTACCCCAAACCAGGTAATCTTTTCGTAACGGAAGTATTAGCAGTTTCAATGAAAATCTGGCGGACTGCCTGACAAGACTCTTTTAGTAAACAGTTGAAAATCCATGCATTTCGGGCCGATAGGACGCGTTATGACGGCGTGACTATACTCAGGGCGCAGGATTGTTTACTAAAAAAGTTTAACTTCCTCAGGAGAACACCATGGCCGTTACGAATGTCGCTGAACTCAATGCACTGGTTGAACGTGTAAAAAAAGCCCAGCGTGAATATGCCAATTTTTCTCAACAGCAGGTCGACGCCATTTTCCGTGCCGCCGCCCTCGCCGCCGCAGACGCTCGTATTCCTCTCGCCAGAATGGCCGTTGCCGAATCCGGCATGGGCATTGTCGAAGACAAAGTCATTAAAAACCATTTTGCGTCAGAATATATCTACAACGCCTATAAAGATGAAAAGACCTGCGGTGTGTTAGCCACCGATGACACCTTCGGCACCATCACTATCGCCGAACCTATTGGTCTGATTTGCGGCATTGTGCCGACCACTAACCCCACCTCTACCGCCATCTTTAAAGCGTTAATCAGCCTGAAAACCCGCAACGGTATTATCTTCTCGCCACACCCCCGTGCCAAAGATGCCACCAACAAAGCGGCGGACATCGTGCTGCAGGCTGCCATTGCAGCCGGTGCGCCAAAAGATATTATCGGCTGGATCGATGCCCCCTCCGTTGAGCTGTCAAACCAGCTGATGCACCACCCTGACATTAACCTGATCCTCGCCACTGGCGGTCCGGGTATGGTGAAAGCGGCCTACAGCTCCGGTAAACCCGCCATCGGCGTAGGTGCCGGTAATACGCCAGTGGTGATTGATGAAACCGCCGACCTGAAACGGGCCGTCGCCTCGATTCTGATGTCCAAAACCTTCGATAACGGGGTGATCTGCGCCTCGGAACAGTCGGTCATCGTGGTTGATGCGGTCTACGACGCAGTGCGTGAGCGTTTTGCCAGCCACGGCGGTTACCTGCTGCAGGGCGCGGAGCTGAGCGCAGTGCAGAATATCATTCTGAAAAACGGCGGTCTGAACGCCGCCATCGTCGGCCAGCCCGCGTTCAAAATTGCGGAGATGGCAGGCATCAGCGTGCCACCCAGCACCAAAATCCTGATTGGCGAAGTGAAGCTGGTGGACGAATCTGAACCCTTTGCCCATGAAAAACTTTCGCCAACCCTGGCAATGTACCGGGCGAAAGATTTCAACGACGCGGTAGATAAAGCAGAAAAACTGGTCGCCATGGGCGGTATCGGCCACACCTCGTGCCTCTATACCGACCAGGATAACCAGACCGAGCGTGTTCACTACTTTGGCGACAGGATGAAAACCGCACGTATTCTGATCAATACGCCCGCTTCTCAGGGCGGTATCGGGGACCTCTACAACTTCAAACTGGCCCCCTCTCTGACGCTGGGTTGTGGTTCATGGGGCGGCAACTCGATTTCAGAGAACGTCGGTCCGAAACACCTTATCAACACCAAAACTGTCGCCAAGCGAGCTGAGAATATGTTGTGGCATAAACTTCCTAAATCTATCTACTTCCGTCGCGGTTCCCTGCCTATTGCGCTGGAAGAGGTGGCAACGGACGGCGCGAAACGGGCCTTTATCGTGACTGACCGCTTCCTGTTTAATAACGGTTATGCCGATCAGGTCACCCGCGTCCTGAAATCACACGGTATTGAAACGGAAGTCTTCTTTGAAGTGGAAGCCGATCCGACGCTGAGCATTGTGCGTAAAGGTGCCGAGCAGATGAACAGCTTTAAACCGGACGTTATCATCGCGCTGGGTGGCGGCTCTCCGATGGACGCAGCGAAAATCATGTGGGTCATGTATGAACATCCGGAAACCCACTTTGAAGAGCTGGCGCTGCGCTTCATGGATATCCGTAAACGTATCTACAAGTTCCCGAAAATGGGCGTCAAGGCGCGCATGGTGGCCATCACCACCACATCCGGCACCGGTTCAGAAGTGACACCGTTTGCCGTCGTCACCGATGATGCGACAGGCCAGAAATATCCTCTCGCTGACTATGCGCTGACCCCGGATATGGCGATTGTCGATGCCAACCTGGTGATGGAAATGCCCCGCTCACTCTGTGCCTTCGGCGGCCTGGATGCGGTTACCCATGCGCTGGAAGCCTATGTGTCTGTGCTGGCGAATGAATACTCAGACGGCCAGGCACTGCAGGCACTGAAACTGCTGAAAGAGAACCTGCCCGCCAGCTACGCGGAAGGTGCCAGAAATCCGGTGGCGCGCGAACGTGTTCACAATGCGGCCACTATCGCCGGTATCGCCTTTGCCAACGCCTTCCTTGGGGTCTGTCACTCCATGGCGCATAAGCTGGGTTCAGAGTTCCATATTCCGCATGGTCTGGCTAACGCCTTGTTAATCTCGAACGTCATCCGCTACAACGCAAATGACAACCCGACCAAGCAGACCGCGTTCAGCCAGTATGACCGCCCACAGGCGCGCCGTCGCTACGCGGAGGTTGCTGACCACCTGGGCCTGAGCGCCCCTGGCGACCGCACCGCGCAGAAAATTGAGAAGCTGCTGGCCTGGCTGGATGAGATTAAAACTGAGCTCGGCATTCCGACCTCTATCCGTGAAGCCGGCGTACAGGAAGCGGACTTCCTGGCCAAAGTCGACAAGCTGGCCGATGATGCGTTTGATGATCAGTGTACCGGCGCAAACCCACGCTATCCGCTGATTGCCGAGCTGAAACAGATTATGCTCGACACCTACTACGGCCGTGAGTTTGTCGAACCTTTCTCAAGCGTTGCCGAAGCGGTCGCTGAACAGCCGGTAAAAGAAGTTAAAGCGGAGAAGAAAGCGAAGAAAGTCTGATAGTACCGTTCTGATAACCTGATAAAAAAACCCGCCGCGGCGGGTTTTTTACTGGCTAAAAGCATGTCAGATGACCGGCGTATGTGCGCCGTGAATCGCCTGCAGCGAGCCCTGCTCTATGGCCTGTTTATAGTGCTTACGGCAGACCGAGATGTAGCGTTCATTCCCCCCGATGACTACCTGCTCACCTTCACTGAAAGGCTTCCCTTCGCTGTCCAGTCGCAGCACCATGCTGGCCTTGCGGCCACAGTGACAGATGGTTTTGAGTTCGACCAGCTTATCGGCCCACGCCAGCAGATACTGACTGCCAACAAAGAGTTCGCCGCGAAAATCGGTACGCAGGCCATAACAGAGCACCGGAATATCAAGATCGTCGACCACATCAGAGAGCGCTTTGACCTGCTCACGGGTGAGAAACTGGCTCTCATCGACCAGCACGCAGTGAATAGGCTGTGCGGCATGTTCCGCCGCAATGTCGCTGAACAGCGCGGTATCGGCATTATAGAGCAAGGCTGGTGACGAGAGTCCGATACGTGAGCTTACCTGACCAGCCCCAAAACGGTTGTCGATTTCGGCAGTGTAGACCAGCGAGCGCATGCCCCGCTCCTGATAGTTATAGGAGGATTGTAACAGTGCGGTCGATTTCCCTGCGTTCATCGCAGAGTAATAGAAATAGAGTTGGGCCATAGGAGCGTATCTTCATCAGGACTGAACAGAATGGTGCGCATATTATCACAAAGCACAGCCCATGCATTGCTGCTGAGAGAGGGAGAATGCCTGACAGATAGCCGGAATTTTCATCAGGAACCGTTTCCAGTGCCGATGGGCTCTGTCGCAGAGTGAAATAGGTTTTTCTTATTTCAACCGCAATAAAAGAGATGACATTATTTGCAGCAACTTAAATACATTAAATTTATTTCATAACGGCATGAGGGAGATTATTTCTTCCGGGCATCGCTTTGATTTTTTATGATCAACATTATTTTTTAATTTTCATTTTATTCGCTGAAGAAATACGTTTGTGATTGAAGTTATTTAATGTCACCACTACTATTAGCGGGCAACACAACTTCTCCCTTATTCAGAGACCAGGACAATGAGCGAAGCACTAAAAGTTCTTAATAATATTCGTACGCTGCGCGCCCAGGCCAGAGAGTATTCCATTGAAACACTGGAAGAGATGCTGGAAAAACTGGACGTAGTGGTAAAAGAACGTCGCGAAGAAGAGTCGCATTTCCAGGCTGAAAATGAAGAGCGCGCGCGCAAGCTGAATCAGTATCGTGAAATGCTGCTGGCTGATGGTATTGACCCTTCTGAGCTGGTCAGCATGCTGACTGAAACACGCGCGACAGCAAAAAGCAAACGTTCGGTGCGTCCGGCTAAATATGGTTATACCGATGAAAAAGGTGAGTCAAAGACCTGGACCGGTCAGGGCCGCACGCCAGCCATAATTAAAAAAGCGCTGGAAGAAGAGGGTAAAAAGCTGGACGATTTTTTACTGTAACGGCGCGTTATTTTGCTGCCCGACGGGCAGCCTGAGGTGGAATAAAAAAAAGGAAGCGTACGCTTCCTTTTTTATTCAGACGCGATAGAAATCACGATACCAGTCAACGAAGCGCTTTACGCCCTCCTCCACACTGGTCTGGGGTTTAAAACCAATCGCCTTAAACAGAGCTTCGGTGTCGGCACTGGTTTCCAGCACATCACCGGGCTGCATCGGCATCAGATTTTTCTTCGCGGCCATCCCCAGTGCTTTTTCAATCGCCTCAATATAGCTCATCAGCGTTACCGGCTGACTGTTACCGATATTATAAACACGATACGGTGCTGAACTGGTTGCTGGCGATCCCGATTCAACCGTCCAGTGATCGTCCTGCTGCGGAATCACATCCTGCAGACGCACAATCGCTTCCGCAATGTCATCAATATAGGTAAAGTCGCGCTTCATCTGCCCCTGGTTATAGACATCAATCGCCTCACCGGCAATCATTGCGCGGGTGAATTTAAAGAGTGCCATATCCGGACGGCCCCACGGGCCATAGACGGTGAAGAAGCGTAATCCAGTGGTCGGCAGCTGATAAAGGTGCGAGTAAGTATGAGACATTAACTCGTTCGCTTTCTTCGTCGCTGCATATAAAGAGACAGGATGATCCACACTGTCGTCCGTTGAGAACGGCATTTTACGATTCAGGCCATAAACGGAACTCGACGACGCGTAGAGCAGATGTTCAATTTTATGATGACGGCAGCCTTCAAGAATATTGAGGTGACCTGTCAGATTGGAATCTGCATAAGCATGGGGATTTTCGATGGAGTAGCGGACGCCAGCCTGCGCGCCAAGATGAATAACGCGCTGAAAATTATACTGCCCGAACAGTGACGCTATCGCGTCACGGTCGGCCAGATCCCGCTCGATAAAAGTAAAGCCAGGTTCAGCATTAATTAAATCGAGACGGGCACGCTTGAGATTTACGTCGTAATAATCATTCAGGTTGTCGATACCGACAACCTGGTGACCGGCGGCCAGCAGACGCTGACTGACATGAAAACCAATAAAGCCTGCGGCGCCGGTGACCAGAAAGTTCATAAATCCCTCGTTAATTATGCAGTTTGAATAGACGCTCCGCGGCCGATTGCATAATAAACGAAACCGCGTTTGCTGATACGCTCTGGATCATACAGGTTACGACCATCAAAAATCACGGCTTCTTTCAGCGCATTTTTGATAACGTCGAAGTCTGGCGCACGGAAGTTCTGCCACTCCGTACAGATGACCAGACCGTCTGCGCCCTGCAGTGCCGCTTCTTTGGTTCCCATCAGCTTAAGATCGCTGCGGTGACCATAGATACGCTGCGCTTCATCCATCGCTTCCGGGTCAAACGCCTGAACAGACGCGCCTGCTTCCCACAGCGTTTCCATCAGCACACGGCTGGAGGCTTCACGCATGTCGTCAGTGTTCGGCTTAAATGACAGGCCCCAGAGAGCAAACGTCTTACCCTTCAGATCGTCGCCAAAATGGCGTTTGATGAAGGTTGGCAGCTTGTTTTTCTGGTTGTCATTGACATCTTCCACAGCCTGCAACAGACGTGGCTGATAGCCAATAGACTCCGCTGTACGGATTAACGCCTGCACATCTTTCGGGAAGCAGGAGCCACCGTAGCCACAGCCAGGATAGATGAAGTGGTAGCCGATACGGGGATCGGAACCGATGCCCTGGCGTACTTTTTCAATATCCGCGCCTAAACGCTCAGCCAGGTTGGACATCTCATTCATAAAGCTGATTTTGGTCGCCAGCATGCAGTTTGCTGCATACTTGGTCAGCTCTGCGCTGCGGATATCCATCATGATCATGCGATCGTGGTTGCGGTTAAACGGCTCATAAAGCTCGCGTAACAGCTCGACCACGTCATCGTTGTCGGTACCGACAACGATGCGCTCAGGACGCATGCAGTCATTCACTGCCGCACCTTCTTTCAGGAATTCCGGGTTCGACACCACATCAAAGGTGATGTTGGCGTCACGCGATTTCAGCGTTTCCGCCATCACCGCACGAACTTTGTCTGCTGTGCCAACCGGTACGGTTGATTTGTCGATAACCACTTTGTGATCGTTCATATGCTGCGCAATGGTGCGCGCTACGGCGGTCACATATTTCAGATCGGCAGAGCCGTCTTCATCCGGTGGTGTACCTACTGCAATAAACTGCATAACACCATGGTTTACGCCCTGTGCAGCATCAGTGCTGAACTTCAGACGACCCGCTTCGTAATTGGACATTACCAGCGGGGTTAAACCTGGTTCGAAAATAGGAATGATGCCTTTTTTCAGATTTTCGACTTTGTTTGCGTCGACATCAATGCAGAGAACGTCATGTCCGACTTCGGCTAACACCGCAGCCTGAACCAGACCGACATAGCCGATACCAAATACAGTGACTTTCATCGAGTTATCCTGTGTTTATAAATTACTTTTTGTTGCCAACTGCGCTATCGAGCCATTCAGAGAAATCTTTGCCCAATACCGGATGACGAACACCGTACTCAACGAAAGCCTGCATGTAGCCCAGTTTGTTACCACAGTCATGGCTTACGCCTTTCAGGTGATAAGCTTCAACGGTCTCTTTTTCCATCAGCATGGCGATAGAGTCGGTCAGCTGAACTTCGCCGCCCGCACCCGGAGGCGTCTTCGCCAGCAGAGGCCAGATGTCTGCAGACAGAACATAACGACCTACGACCGCCAGGTTAGATGGCGCTTCGGTCGCTTTTGGTTTCTCAACCACACCCACCATCGGTGCGCTGTCGCCTGGGTTCAGTTCTGCGCCCTGGCAATCGACAACACCGTAAGCGGTTACATCGGCAACCGGCTCAACCATAATCTGGCTGCGGCCTGACTCTTCATAACGGGTCAGCATCTCGGCCAGGTTATCTTTGGTTGGGTTAGATTCATATTCGTCGATGATGACGTCTGGCAGGATAACGGCAAACGGCTCGTTACCGATCAGTGGGTGTGCACACATCACTGCGTGGCCCAGGCCTTTCGCGATACCCTGACGAACCTGCATGATGGTCACGTGTGGCGGGCAGATTGACTGGATTTCATCCAGCAGCTGACGCTTAACACGTTTTTCCAGCATAGATTCCAGTTCGAAGCTGGTATCAAAATGGTTTTCGATGGCATTTTTAGATGAATGCGTAACCAGCACAATCTCGTTGATGCCTGCAGCGATACACTCGTTAACGACATACTGGATTAACGGCTTATCAACCAGCGGTAACATCTCTTTTGGAATCGCTTTGGTGGCCGGGAGCATACGCGTACCCAAACCCGCGACCGGGATTACCGCTTTTTTTACTTTGGTATTATTGGCAGACATTAAGTTACCTCTCTCATAGGCCGTTCAAGTTAATACTTGATATGTCGGTTTAAAATCGAAAATGAGTATATCAGTTAGTATCGAACGGATTTATCCTGGAAGGCATCAATCCGTCGAAATTAAGACTATTACCCAACTGTAAAGCTAAGTTCTGGCCCTGTCCTCAGCGCCAGAATCTTTCCATTTTTGCCGTTTATTCTTCTGCTGACAGCATCAGCCGAATGCGACCACCCGCGCCCCAGACGTGGCACTGCCAGTTGTCTGCGCGCTGACTGATTTGATTGAGGTGGGTGCTACCCATAGTGCCAAGGGGAACACCATTACTGAGCTGAATCTGATGGGTATCAACGTGAAGCGTGGCATTTAATCCGGCCGAGACCAGGATCAGATTTTTCAGACCACGATGATAGTAGCCCACCAGCAGAGGGAACTGGCCGCTGAGGTTCGCCTGGCGCAGCAGCAGATTGACCTGTCTGAGCAGCCCGTTAAGTTCCGGCAGACGCTGTTTTTGCCCGGAGAGCTGCTCCTGAAGCAGGCCGTTAAACAGCGCACGCAGCAGCAGAGCGGCCAGCACGCCATTATCACCCGCACGGGTGACGTCCAGACAGTAGAAGGCCAGGTCCTTTTCAGAGAGCGCCGCAATGTCGAGCACCAGGCCCGGCTGTTCGGCCATCGTCAGCTGACGATAGTTAACCCGGCAGTTGGCGACGGTCTGTTGCACCGGCGGCTGGAGTTGTTTGAGCAGTTTGGCGGCCGCTTTCGGGTCGCGGACCAGGGCGTCCCAGTCCTGGAACAGCTGCTCATCCTCTTCCACCTTTGAGGTGAACATGGAGGGATAGAGACATTCATAGACCGCTTCGCGGAAGCGTTCCAGATTTTTCAGTGGTTTAAGCAGCACATCCTGCACGCCAAGGCGCAGCACATGTGCGATGTCAGACATATTTTCTGTCGCTGAGATAATCAAAATCGGCACAACGTTACCGCGGGTACGAATGTGCTCAACGAACTGAATACCGCTCATACGGGGCATTTCGAGATCGCTGATGATCAGGTCGACAGTATGCTGTTGTAGTTGTGCAATTGCTTCCAGTCCATCTTCCGCTTTTAACGTTACAGCACCCATCGATAACAAAAATTGGTCCAGCAACGAACGGAAAACAGCCTCATCTTCGACAATGAGTATCTTTTTGCCGAGTAGTGGTTTTTCCATTCTTTCCCCCTGCCTGCCAGATAATTCAATAGTGGTTCATAAAACGCAGTTGCGCCTTCAGAATTGCGTAAAGTCACCGTTTTGAATGAACAACCTGATTATCTGCCACGGACCAGTGGTAACAGTTCATCCATTTTCTTTTCCACGGCGGCCCTGCCTGCCTCAATGGCCTCTTCAGCCCGATGAAAGTCCAGCGTTGAAATCTGCGGACAGACCGGCTGTATTAAAACATCGGGTGGATCGCCTGCCATACGGTTGCGCTTCAGGCGATTTTCCAGCACCTGGATAGAGGTTGACATAATCTCCATCGCACCCGGTGACTGAGACGCACGGCGCTGGGTGAAACTCACCAGTCGCTGACGCAGCTTTCCACCCCAACTCAATGCCGCTGCAGCGGCTTCTTCTTCACTATTTTTAGGCGTAACGGAAAACAGATCCTGCTGCATTAAATGCGCGTCATGCTGCAGGTCAACCGCAATCACAATGTCTGCACCCAGCGCGCGGGTCAGTGAGATCGGCACCGGATTGACGACGGCACCATCCACCAGCCAATACCCATTGTAGCCCACCGGCGGTAATAAACCTGGCATACTACAGGAAGCGCGAACCGCCTGATGCAGATCGCCCTCCGTCAGCCAGAGCTCCCGCCCCGTGCTGAGATTGGTGGCCACCACGCCGAAAGGTTTACTGCACTGCTCTATCGCATCATTGGGGATCAGCTGACGCACATGGTTAAAGACCCGCTCACCGCGCAGCAGTCCGCCCCGTTGCCAGGAGACATCCATCAGCCGGATCACATCCCAGTAGCGAAACGCACTGACCCACTTTTCCATCAGCGGCAGCCGGTTATTCACATAGGCTGACCCGACTAGCGCGCCGACAGAGCAACCCGCCACGACGTCGATCCCGATACCCGCACGCTCCAGTGCGTTGATCACGCCAATGTGCGCCCATCCTTTCGCCGCGCCGGCCCCCAGCGCCAATCCTATTTTTACCTTTCTCATTTGTATCTGGTCCTGCCGTCAATACGTAGCGTCACAGCGTGGGGTCAGCTAACATAGCGCGCTTATGAAACCGACTCATCATTTTCGGGAGCTAATGTGTCAGAAACCTGCCCATGTTGTAGCGGACAGCAGTATAGCGTATGTTGCGAGCCCTTTCTGCAGGGTAACCAGATTCCTGTTACGGCTGAACAACTTATGCGCTCCCGCTACTGTGCCTATGTTAAGCACAATGCCGAATATCTGGTCGCGACCTGGCATCCTGACAAACGTCATCCGGAGATGTCAGGGCTTTTATCTGAAAGTTTTTCCGGTACCGATTGGCTTAGCCTGAATGTAACCCGTTGTAATCATGGAAGCCATGATAATGAAGCGTTCGTGACTTTTTTTGCGCGATACCGCGAGAAAACGAACATTCATGCCATTCATGAGTGTTCCCGCTTTCTTCGCGAGGATCAACGCTGGTACTATGTTGACGGTTCCGTGCCGCCCGTTGGGCGCAACGATCGTTGCCCGTGCGGCAGTGATAAGAAATACAAAAAATGTTGTGGTTGAGCTGAAGGCTGAGCCCGCAGTTTAACCCCTAATGCTTTGACAGGACTCTGATTGAGATGCAAGCGCAAACCATGCAAAGAAAAGTTTTACGAACCATTTGTCCCGATGCAAAAGGTCTGATCGCCAAAATCACCAATATTTGTTACAAGCACGAACTCAATATCGTGCAGAACAATGAGTTTGTTGATCATCGCACCGGGCGTTTTTTCATGCGTACCGAGCTGGAAGGCATCTTCAACGACAACACCCTGCTGGCCGATCTCGACAGCGCCCTGCCCCAGGGGTCAGTGCGTGAACTGCACAGCGCCGGTCGCCGTCGCGTGGTGATTCTGGTCACCAAAGAGGCGCACTGCCTGGGTGACCTGTTAATGAAGAGCGCGTTTGGCGGTCTGGATATGGAGATTGCCGCGGTCATTGGTAACCATGACACGCTGCGTTCGCTGGTTGAGCGGTTTGATATTCCCTTCGTTCTGGTGAGTCACGAGGGACTGACGCGGGAAGAGCATGATAACCGCATGGTGGAAGAGATTGACCGCTATCAGCCCGATTATGTGGTGCTGGCGAAATATATGCGCGTTCTGACCCCTGCCTTTGTGCAGCGCTTCCCGAACCAGATTATTAACATTCACCACTCTTTCCTGCCTGCCTTTATCGGTGCCCGGCCTTATCATCAGGCCTACGAGCGTGGCGTGAAGATCATTGGTGCCACCGCGCACTACGTGAATGACAATCTCGATGAAGGCCCGATCATCATGCAGGATGTGATTAATGTCGATCACAGCTATACCGCTGACGAGATGATGCGTGCGGGTCGTGACGTCGAAAAAAACGTACTGAGCAACGCCCTCTATAAAGTGCTGGGGCAGCGCGTCTTCGTTTACGGCAACCGTACGATTATTCTTTAATCAGCCAGCGCGCTGAATTGACTGCGGATTCAGCGCTACGCGTAAAAAGTGGGCAAACAGTTCCTGTTTTGCCAGTGGGCGCTTTACACCCTTATCGCATTTGGTATGATGCGCCCCGCTTTGAGAGTGAAAGATTCAGGCCATGGTGGGATTCCCGAGCGGCCAAAGGGAGCAGACTGTAAATCTGCCGTCACAGACTTCGAAGGTTCGAATCCTTCTCCCACCACCATCTGAATCTGAATACGCCTCAAGCCAGCATTATCCCCGGTGGGATTCCCGAGCGGCCAAAGGGAGCAGACTGTAAATCTGCCGTCACAGACTTCGAAGGTTCGAATCCTTCTCCCACCACCATCCTGCATTCAGCACATTTCCCCTAATCGATACATCAGCTTCCTGTTCTGCGGGGAGAGGGATGAGAACCCCCTGCTGACAGAGCACCTCCACGTTTTTCAAACGTTCTGCCCCCTCTTCTGCCATGACTTTTTCAGTAAAAATCGCTACCATCACCGCCTCTCATTTTCTGAACCATGGTTGACCTCATGAAATTTGTTTCATTCAACATCAATGGGTTGCGCGCCCGACCTCATCAGCTTCAGGCGCTGGTTGAACAGCATCAGCCCGATGTCATTGGCTTACAGGAAACCAAAGTCCATGACGAAATGTTCCCGCTGGAAGAGGTCTCAAAGCTGGGTTATCACGTTTTCTATCACGGTCAGAAAGGCCACTACGGCGTGGCACTGCTCACCAGAATGCAGCCGGTTTCAGTGAGCCGGGGCTTTCCGGGAGAGGATGAAGAGGCACAGCGCCGGTTGATCATGGCGGAAATTCCCAGCCCGGTCGGCGACATCACGGTCATTAACGGCTATTTCCCGCAGGGTGAAAGCCGCGACCATCCCACCAAGTTTCCGGCAAAAGAGAAGTTCTATCGCGACCTGCAGCGTCTGCTGACCGAAGATCTGCCTGCCGATAAACCGGTTCTGATCATGGGTGACATGAATATCAGCAGCACCGATCGGGATATTGGAATTGGCGAGGATAGCCGCAAGCGCTGGCTGCGAACCGGTAAATGCTCCTTCCTGCCGGAAGAGCGCGAGTGGATGGATCGGCTGCTGGGCTGGGGCCTGGTTGATACCTGGCGTGAACATAACCCGGAAGTCGCCGATCGCTTCTCCTGGTTTGATTACCGTTCAAAAGGTTTCGATGATAATCGCGGCCTGCGCATCGATCTGGTGCTGGCAAGCAAAAATCTGGCAGCACACTGCGTTGAAACCGGCATTGATTATGAGATCCGTGGCATGGAGAAGCCCTCTGATCACGCTCCCATCTGGTCGCTGTTTCGCTTTTAACTGATGGTCGCGTGGCAGAGCGCCACGCGACACTTATTTCACGATCTTCCAGATCAGGTTGTTGGTGCCGATGGAGTGCTCATCCCGGGCGCACTGCAGCAGCACCCCTTCCGACTTCACCACCGCGCCTTCACTGTAGTTACGGTTTTCAAAAATACAGCAGCGCAGGCAGTCTGGCTGACGTCGCTCTGCCTGCGTCCAGGCTTCCGGCGGCATATCCACTACCACATCGGTGTTCACACCGTTATTACCGGGTGGCATCGACTGATAGCGACCGTTGGCCTGAACTGCGCTGGTTGCCAGCGACAGGGCCAGCACCATCAATACTGAGTAACGCCTCATTCCGTCTCCTTCACTTTACGTCTGGTTTTGCGCACCGGACGCTTCTGTCCGGTGGAGGGTAATCCCCGAAAGGCATGCGCCGCAGGCTGCTGTCGCGCCTGGTGGATCAGACCGGTTAAGGTCTGGACCAGGGGTTGCATAAATTCCTCATAACGACAGGCCTTTTCACTGATACGGGTCAGTGTCGACTCCCACTGCGCCGTCATATCCGGGCGGGCAGCCAGATCGGGCAACGAGTGAATCAGGGCGCGTCCGGCCTCGGTCGCGTTGATATATCGCCCTTTCTTCACCAGGAAACCACGACGAAACAGCAGTTCAATAATGCCAGCCCGCGTCGCTTCCGTTCCTAAACCATCGGTCGCACGCAGCACTTTCTTTAATTCTTTATCCTGAACGAACCGGGCAATACCGGTCATCGCAGAGAGAAGCGTGGCATCGGTGAACGGACGCGGCGGCTGAGTTTGCTTCGCCAGCACCTCGCCGCGCTCGCACAACAGCGTATCCCCTTTCGCCACCACCGGCAGCGGCATGCCGTCATTCTCCTCGTCACGCTCTTTGCTGCCCAGCAGTGCACGCCAGCCCGCCTCCGCCAGGAAACGCGCTTTCGCAACAAATTTTCCCCCGGCAATTTCGAGGTCGATGACGCACTTACGGAACACCGCATCCGGGCAGAACTGCATCAGATACTGGCGCGCCACCAGCTCATAAATATGCTGCTCGTTTTCTGTTAGCTTTACCGCGCCGGCGCGGGCCGTCGGAATAATGGCGTGGTGGGCATCCACCTTTTTATCATCCCAGCAGCGGTTGCGCCGATCCGCATCGAAATCAGCGGGCGGGGTCAGCTGTGACTGATGCGCCTGAATCGCCTTAAGTACTGCATGACGCCCGGCAAAATGCTCTTCGGGCAGATAGCGGCTGTCCGAACGGGGATAGGTAATCAGCTTGTGGGTTTCATACAGCCGCTGACAGGTATCCAGTACCGTCTGCGCACTCAGCCCGTAACGTTTTGCCGCCTCAATCTGCAGGCTGGAGAGGGAGAATGGCAGTGGTGCCCCCTCGTTTTCCCGTTTATCGCTGTAGGCCGTGACCGTCGCTGGCTGACCGGTAATCCGGGCCACCACATGATCTGCCAGGGCGCGTCTGAGCAGACGGCCCTCTTCATCCTGCCACGGCTCACAGGCTTCGCTGGGGATCCAGCTGGCCACAAACCGGGTGCCATCAGGCGTGACGATATGGGCTTTAACTTCGAAATACTCTTTCGGCAGGAAGTTTTCAATCTCTTCATCACGCCGCACCACCAGCCCGAGCACCGGGGTCTGCACCCGGCCAACCGACAGCACGCCATCATAGCCTGCATTTCGCCCCAGCAGTGTCCAGGCGCGGGTCATGTTAATGCCATAGAGCCAGTCTGCCCGGGCGCGAGCCAGCGCCGAAACACACAGCGGAATAAATTCGCGATTCTCACGCAGACGGTTGACCGCCCGATCCACCGCCTGCGGATTGAGATCGTTGATCAGGCAGCGCTGCACTTTGCTGCGCTTTTCCGCGGGCAGCTTCAGGTAGTCGAGCACTTCATCGACCAGCAGCTGACCTTCGCGATCCGGGTCACCGGCATGCACCACTTCTGTCGCCTGTGCCAGCAGTCCCTCGACCACCTTCAGCTGTTTCGCGACCGACGGGCGCGGTTGCAGCTGCCATTTTTCGGGAATAATCGGCAGATCCGCCAGCGACCAGCGTGCATAGCGGCTGTCATAAGTGTCGGGCTGCGCCTGCTCCAGCAGGTGCCCTACGCACCAGGTGACAATCTGATCGTTGCCGCAGGCAATAAATCCATCACCCCGTCGATGCGGTTTCGGCAGTACATCGGCAATCGCACGTCCCAGGCTCGGTTTTTCCGCAATAAACAAACGCATTGAATCAGCTAGTCCTTAACATCAGGGAAACGGAGAGTAACCGGCTCGGCTGTCGGTGTAAATTCAGGGCTATGTTAGCCTGGCAGGCCTGCTGGCGTAAGCATGACGCGCAGTGTTAGCGATCGTTCGCACAGGAACCGTGCAAAAAGCAGGGCTGAGAAGGCCCTGCTGCCAGCGGATAAAGAGGATCAGAAATAACGCACGAAAGGCGTGGTGTCAGGCGGGAGAACCGTAGTGCTTGATTTCAGTTGTGGCGTGCCCAGATAGAGGAAGCCGACAATGGCATCCTGCTCCCGGCAGCCAAATGCCTGCCGCACCTGCTCGTCATCGGTCCAGGGACCGCTGCGCCAGATGCCGTTGTAACCCTGCGCGACGGCGGCCATCTGCATTGCCATGACTGCACAGCTGGCTGAGGCAATCTGCTCCCAGCGCGGCACTTTATGATGCTCCTCGCAGTGGGCCACCACCGTGATGATCATCGGAGCGCGAAACGGCGACTGACTTGCTTTGTTAATCGCCTTTTCATCCAGCTGTTTTTCCCGTGCCGCCCGCTCCAGCAGCTGGCTCATCCGATCGCGCCCCTCCTTTTCCACAATGACGAAGCGCCAGGGTTGCAGGGTGCCATGATCCGGGGCGCGCATGCCCGCTCGCAGGATATTTTCAAGGATCTCACCCGCCGGGGCAGGTTCACTCAGGCGTGAGGCCGAACGACGATTTACCAGTAATTCAAGGGCGTCCATGTTTCTCTCCCGATCTCTGTATTGTTGCCTTCATCCTGGCACAGCCAGATTTTTTGTAACAGTGCGCGGTGATTTCCTGCTGACTTTTAACACGACGCTCTTTAGGATGAGCTCGTCGGGGAAGCCGGGGCCGCGCGGCGGCCACTTCCTGCTACATATTTATGGAGAGTCTGATGCGCACATTGTGGCGAATAATCGCAGGTCTGTTCCGCTGGAGCTGGCGGGTATTAAATTTTATCAGGGAATTCATTCTGAATATTTTCCTGATTTTGTTGATTGTGGTGGGTGTAGGGATCTGGCTGCAGGTCAGTGGCTCTGGCAGCAGTTCAGCCCCCATTCAGCAGGGCGCACTGAAAGTCGATCTCAGCGGTGTGCTGGTCGATAAACCCTCAGTGAGCAACCGCCTCAGCAAAATTGGCCGTCAGTTACTGGGCGCCAGCAGCGACCGTTTGCAGGAAAACTCACTGTTTGATGTGGTCGATGCCATTCGCCAGGCGAAAGATGACAGCAACATCAAAGGGATGGTGCTCGATTTACGTGAGTTTGCGGGCGGCGATCAGCCGTCACTGCAATATGTGGGTAAAGCGCTGCGGGAATTTCGTGACAGCGGCAAGCCGATTTATGCTCTGGGCGACAGCTACAGCCAGGCGCAGTATTACCTTGCCAGCTACGCCACCAGAATCTATCTCTCACCGCAGGGCACCGTGGATCTGCACGGTTTCGCCACCAACGGGCTTTATTACAAAACCCTGCTGGAAAAGCTGAAAGTGACCTCGCACGTTTTCCGCGTCGGCACCTACAAATCGGCGGTCGAACCTTTCCTGCGGGATGATATGTCCCCTGCTGCCCGTGACGCAGACAGCCGCTGGATTGGTCAGCTGTGGCAGAACTACCTGAACACCGTGTCGGCGAATCGTCAGATTACGCCGGAACAGCTGTTCCCGGGTGCGGCGGCGATTATTGCCGGGTTGAATGCAGTCAAAGGTGACACCGCGCAATATGCGCTGGATAACAAGCTGGTCGATGTTCTGGACTCGCGCGCGGCGGCCGATCAGGAGCTGGTAAAAACCTTTGGTCTGGATAAGCAGACTAACGATTACCGCAGCGTCAGCATCTATGACTACAGCGTGAAGTCCGCCTCAGCACAGCAGGATGGCAACATCGCCGTGGTGCTGGCCAGCGGTGCTATCATGGATGGTGAAGAGACGCCGGGCAACGTCGGTGGCGACACCACGGCGGCGCAGATCCGCGATGCGCGTCTCGATCCCAAAATCAAAGCGATTATTCTGCGGGTGAACAGCCCGGGCGGCAGCGTCACCGCCTCTGAAGCGATTCGCGAAGAGCTGGCGGCGGCGCAGGCAGCGGGCAAACCGATTGTGGTTTCGATGGGCGGTATGGCCGCATCCGGCGGCTACTGGATCTCAACGCCTGCCAGTTATATCGTGGCGAACCCCAGCACGCTCACCGGCTCGATTGGCATCTTCGGGGTCATCAATACCCTGGAAAACAGCCTGGATAGCATCGGGGTTCACACCGATGGTGTCGCAACCTCGCCGCTGGCGGATATTTCCACCACCAAGGCACTGCCTGCTGAAGTGCAGCAGCTGATGCAGCTGACCATCGAAAATGGCTACCGCAACTTCGTTGGCCTGGTGGCGAAGTCCCGCCATAAAACGCCGGAACAGATCGATGCGATAGCCCAGGGCCACGTCTGGACCGGCAGCGATGCGAAAGCCAATGGTCTGGTGGATGCGCTGGGTGACTTTGACGATGCGGTGAAGAAAGCGGGTGAGCTGGCCAAAGTCAGCAAGCCGCAGCTAAGCTGGTATCAGGATGAGCCGGGCTTCCTGGATCTGATCCTGGGTCAGATGAATGCCTCAGTGCAGGCCGTGCTGCCTGCCACGCTTAAGGCCTGGCTGCCCGCTCCTATGCTGGATGTGATGAGTGCGATGAAAGCCCAGCCGGGTCTGCTGGACCATCTCAACGATCCGCAGAACCGTTACGCATTCTGCCTCAACTGCGGCGAAGTGCGATAAACCTCGCAGCCCGGCCGCTGGTCGGGCTGCTTTTCCCCGCTATTCCCCTTATACTGCGCGTTTTACGGCAAGTCTGAGTGTTTTCATGCAAAAGAAAAATATCTATGTAGCCTACACGGGCGGGACAATCGGTATGCAGCGTTCGGCGCAGGGCTATATTCCGGTTTCCGGCCACCTGCAACAACAGCTGGCAGACATGCCGGAGTTCCACCGCCCTGAAATGCCTGATTTCACGATTCACGAATATCAGCCGCTGATCGACTCCTCTGACATGACGCCGGAGGACTGGCAGTCTATCGCTGAAGATATCCGCCAGAACTACGATCGCTATGACGGATTTGTGATCCTGCATGGCACAGACACCATGGCCTTCACCGCCTCCGCGCTCTCATTTATGCTGGAAAATCTGGCCAAGCCGGTTATCGTCACCGGCTCACAGATTCCGCTAGCGGAATTACGCTCGGACGGTCAGCAGAATCTGCTGAACTCCCTTTATGTGGCGGCCAACTATCCGATTAGCGAAGTGTCGCTGTTTTTCAACAACACGCTCTATCGCGGTAACCGGACCACCAAGGCGCATGCCGATGGCTTTAACGCCTTTGCCTCGCCTAACCTTCCGGCGCTGCTGGAAGCGGGTATTCATATCCGCCGCCTCAATACGCCGCCAGCCCCTGCCGGTCAGGGAGAGCTGAAAGTTCACACCATTACCCCGCAGCCGATTGGCGTGGTCACTATCTATCCGGGTATCTCTGCGGATGTGGTGCGTAACTTCCTGCGTCAGCCGGTGAAAGCGCTGATCCTCCGCTCCTATGGCGTAGGTAATGCGCCACAGAACAAAGAGTTTCTGGCTGAACTGCAACAGGCCAGCGAACGTGGCATCGTCGTGGTGAACCTCACCCAGTGTATTTCAGGCAAGGTCAATATGGGCGGCTACGCCACCGGCAATGCGCTGGAACATGCGGGCGTGATCAGCGGATCGGATCTGACCGTGGAAGCGGCACTGACCAAACTACACTTTTTACTCAGCCAGGATCTCTCTGCCGATCAAATCCGCGCCCGGATGCAGCAGAATCTGCGCGGCGAACTGACCGAAGACTGACTACGGAGCGAATCAGAATGAAGCGGGCACTCATCATTATTGATATACAGAACGATTTTTGCCCCGGCGGCCCGATGGCAGTCCATGAGGGAGACCAGACGGTCGACGTGGCAAATCGCTATGCGCGAGCCTTTCGCGAGAACGGGGAATGCGTGCTGGCCCTGCAGGACTGGCATCCGGCCGACCATGGCAGTTTCGCCTCGGTCTCCGGTGAGCCGGTCTATACCCTGGGTGAGCTGAACGGTCTGGCACAGATCTGGTGGCCGGATCACGGCATACAGGGCTCGGCCGGCGCAGACTTTCACCCCGGCCTGGATCGTTCGCTGTTCGATGCAACCTTCCACAAGGGTCAGGACCAGGATGTCGACAGTTACAGCGCCTTTTTTGACAATGGTCATCGCCGTAAAACCGAGCTGGACAGCTGGCTGCGCGAGCGTGGCATCACTCATCTGGTGATGCTGGGGCTGGCGACCGACTACTGCGTTAAATACAGCGTGCTGGATGCACTGGAGCTGGGTTATCACGTTGAGGTGGTCAAAGAGGGCTGCCGCGGCGTCAATCTGAATCCTGAAGACAGCGAGATCGCTTTTGCGCAGATGACCGCGCAGGGCGCGGTTCTGATTTAATACAGAGCTGGCAGGACGCCAGCTTTTTTTTAGTGCAGATGAATACGGGTCACATCCGATTCAATGCCGAACTCTTCCTTCAGCTCTTTTTTTGACTTCATCACCATCTCCCCCCCTTTGCCTATGGTCATGTGCTGCGGCGCATCGTTGTGTCTCGCCTGCCACATCATGACCAGCTGCAGGCAGTTGTCACGCTGCTCCTGGGTCAGGGCCACGCCGTCCGGCCACTTACCGATCTCCACCGCCGTTGCCAGACGCTGATAGACTTCCGGCGTCATTGACGCCAGCATGGCTTCCAGTTGTTCCTTCATCGCCTTTACCCTCTGGTCTGTTCGCCCTGCTCATCGGTGAAATTCAGCGAGGCGGAGTTTACACAGTAGCGTTCGCCGGTAGGCTGCGGACCATCCGGGAAAACATGCCCGAGGTGCGCGTCACAGCTGCCGCAGCGGATCTCCACGCGCTGCATACCGTGAGAGTTGTCTTCGATATAGCGAATCGCCTCATCACTGACCGGCTGATAGAAGCTGGGCCAGCCACAGCCTGAGTCATATTTGGTTTCTGACAGAAAAAGGGGCGCTTCACACACCAGACAGTGATAGATGCCCTCCTGCTTGTTGTGCAACAGGGCGCCGCTGTAAGGCGGTTCCGTTCCGCGATGCTGAGTAACGTAGCGCTGCATTTCAGTCAGCTGCGCAATTTTTGCTTCGGGTGCGGTCTCTTTAGCCATTTTAGGATTCCGGGCAGTGCCATTCTGAAAATTTCGTCTATTATTCTAACAAATGATCAACATAACCCGGGTCTTTTTTTGTGCTCACCCTTTCACTCTGCCCATCGCAAAGCGGATTTGTGACTTCGATCACCTTTTATCCGGAGCATCCCTATATATTCGGCGATTGATTCAATGAAGCGCGATATCATTGGCGGCGCGCAAGCGGTTGCGCACCGAATAATTCCTCTCAGGCGAATTGATTTGTCGCAACAATTGACACGATTCCGCTTGACGCCTGGTAAGGTTTTTGTAATTTTACAGGCAACCTTTTATTCACTAACAAATAGCTGGTGGAATATATGACTATCAAAGTAGGTATCAACGGTTTCGGCCGTATCGGTCGCATCGTTTTCCGTGCTGCACAGAAGCGTTCTGACATCGAAATCGTTGCTATCAACGACCTGCTGGACGCGGATTACATGGCGTACATGCTGAAGTATGACTCTACTCACGGTCGTTTCGACGGCACCGTAGAGGTTCAGGATGGCGCACTGATCGTAAACGGTAAAAAAATCCGTGTTACTGCTGAACGTGACCCGGCTAACCTGAAGTGGGATGAAGCAGGCGTTGACGTTGTTGCAGAAGCAACCGGTATCTTCCTGACCGACGAAACCGCACGCAAACACATCACCGCAGGTGCTAAGAAAGTCGTTCTGACCGGTCCATCTAAAGATGACACCCCAATGTTTGTTCGTGGTGCAAACTTCGACAAATATGAAGGCCAGGATATCGTTTCTAACGCATCCTGTACCACTAACTGCCTGGCACCGCTGGCAAAAGTCATCAACGACAAGTTTGGTATCGTTGAAGGCCTGATGACCACCGTTCACGCGACCACTGCTACGCAGAAAACCGTTGATGGCCCGTCTCACAAAGACTGGCGCGGCGGCCGCGGCGCATCGCAGAACATCATCCCTTCATCAACTGGCGCAGCGAAAGCCGTTGGTAAAGTTCTGCCAGAGCTGAACGGCAAACTGACCGGTATGGCGTTCCGCGTGCCTACCCCTAACGTTTCCGTTGTTGACCTGACCGTGCGTCTGGAAAAAGCGGCATCTTACAAAGAAATCTGTGCTGCGATTAAAGCTGCTGCAGAAGGCGAGATGAAAGACGTTCTGGGCTACGTTGAAGATGACGTGGTTTCTACCGACTTCAACGGCGAAGTCCTGACTTCCGTGTTTGACGCTAAAGCGGGTATCGCGCTGAACGACAACTTTGTGAAACTGGTTTCCTGGTATGACAACGAAACTGGCTACTCAAACAAAGTTCTCGACCTGATTGCACTGGTTTCTGCTAAATAAGGCAGCCATACATCATTGAGAACAAGGGCGACTTCGGTCGCCCTTTTTTTGATCCGCACAGGAAGGAATCGAACATGCAAGACAAACTGTTTTCTCTGCCGGTAGTCACGCAGATCTCCCCTTACCTCTCGCAGCGCCAGGTGGGTGAATTACCGACCATTGTCGTCAGCCATCCTAAAGTCCGGGCGGCGATTACGCTGCAGGGCGCACACCTGATCGCCTGGCAACCCAGCGGTGAAAAGCCGGTGCTCTGGCTGAGTGATAAGAGCCTCTTCTCACCGGGTAAAGCCATTCGCGGCGGCGTGCCAATCTGCTGGCCCTGGTTTGGCCCCGCTGGTGAACCGGCACACGGTTTTGCCCGGGTTCAGCCGTGGAAGCTGACCGCGCATGACGAAAATGATGAGGGGGTGATGCTGACGCTGGTGCTGGAGAGCAATCCCCAGACGCTGAAACTCTGGCCACATGAGTTTACCCTGATTGCCCGCTTCCGCCTGGGTGAGCATTGCGAGATTGAGCTGGAAGCCTATGGTGACTATGAGGCCACGGCGGCGCTGCACAGCTACTTCAGCGTGAGCGATATCAGTGGTGTAGAGGTCTCCGGTCTCGGCAACAGCTATATCGATAAAGTGAACAACGGCGAGACCGGCAGCAGCGACGGCAGACAGCGTTATCCTGGCCGCATCGACCGCATCTTCACCGCGCCGGAAAATTGCTCGGTGATTCATGACACAGCGGGTCAGCGTCAGGTCGAGGTTTATCATCACCATCAAAGTGACGTTGTCACCTGGAACCCCGGCGTAGAACTCTCCTGTAGCATGGCCGATATGGCGAATGAGGGTTATAAAACGATGGTCTGCGTGGAAACCGCGCGCATCAGTAAACCGCTGCGCAGTGCGGGCGAGAAACCGGCACGGCTGGCCACGACGTTCCGTCTGAAAAAGAAAGCCGCCGCCAGCGACAAGGCTATCGGCTAAACGATATCCAGCGGTAATTTATGCTGCGGTGCAGGCCAGGCGCGATCGATAAGCTGAAGCTCTTCGTCGGTCAGCACCACCTCCAGCGCCGCAGCATTCTCCTGCACGTGGGCCACAGAGCTGGCTTTAGGGATAGCGATCACGCCAGGCTGACGAATCACCCACGCCAGCAGAAGCTGCGCCACGCTGATGCCCTTCTGCTGTGCAATCTGAGTCAGCAGAGGATCGGTAAAGAGCGTATCCCGCAGCCGACCCGCCTGCGCCAGGGGACAGTAGGCCATCACCGGCACGCCCCGCTGCTGACAGGCTGGCAACAGATCAAACTCAATACCGCGTGACGCCAGATGGTAGAGAACCTGATTGGTCGCACAGTGTTCCCCATTGGGTTCATCCCACAGTTCGGCCATGTCATCTGTATCGAAGTTTGACACCCCCCAGAAACGAATCTTGCCCTGCTGCTGCAGCGTTTCCATCGCGCGCAGTGTCTCTTCCAGTGGAATATTTCCGCGCCAGTGCAGCAGGTAGAGGTCGAGGTAATCCGTCTGTAACCGGCGCAGACTGCGCTCGCAGGCTTCAATCGCATCCGAGTGACCTGCATTCCAGGGATAGACTTTGGAGACCAGCAGGGCCTGATCGCGGCGGCCGCGCAGCGCCTCACCGACGACCTCTTCCGCGCCGCCATCCGCATACATTTCGGCCGTATCAATCAGCCGTAACCCGCAGTCGAGTCCGGCCTGCAGGGCAGCGACTTCACGGGCACGCTGCGACGGATTTTCACCCATAAACCAGCTGCCCTGACCGATAACCGGCAGCGACGCATGGCCGGCAAACGTCATTCTGTTGCGCATTCTCTTCCCTTACCCCATTACGGGGCCCTGTAAAAGAACAGAGGGCGGTAAACGCCCTCTTTTAGTGCATACTCAGAAGCTGTAGCTGACGCCGGTCCAGACCGTCGCCTGCCCGCTTTTATCAATCATCGGGCTGTCTTTGATTTCGCTGTCAAAGCGGGTGTAACGCCCTACTACTCCGACGTTCCACTGCGTGTCAATCTGATAGCTGGCGCTCAGCTCAACATAAGGTGACCAGCTGTCATCCGGATTATAACGATTGATGCCGGTCCGGGCGCTCTCATGACCGGAGACACCGTAGTAATAACGGTTCTGATTGGCACTGTTCCACATGGCACCGATGCCTGGCGTCAGGCTGAAGTCGCCCATCTGGAAGCGATAGAGATAGGTCAGGTCCCAGATGACGCCGTTGCTGTTGTTCAGCACATCACCCAGCAACGCGGTGCGGACAATCCCCCAGTCTGCCGTGTGACGGTAAGTGGCACCGCCCATCAGCGTCATGCGGCGCTTATCCAGTCCTTTCATATCGCCCAGATCGTTGTCGCTGGGTTTGTACTCCTGCGGTGACCCCAGCAGGGTCAGCGACAGCTGATTCTGCGGATCTTTCCACAGGTAGTAACCGCCCTGCAGGCTGCGGAACCAGAAGTTTTCACCTTCGTAGTTGATCACCGGAACCGGAAGATACCGGTCCTGTCCGCCGCGATACGGTGACTCAGCGTAGATGACCGATGCACCCAGAGAAAGCGGATCGGCACTCGCCTGCCCGGTAAGTAAATAACAGGGCAGAAGGGCAACAAGCGTCTTAAATTTGAATTGGTTCACAATTTATTCATTCCATAAATATAACAATCAAACCCTAAGTCTAACGGTTTTTTACCGCTGGATTAACTTATATCAAAATCCTTTAAGTCAGTTACCGATGCAGGTGGCATTAAAGGTTAAAAGTACGTTAAGTTAATGCTTCAGTCAGTTGAACCCATCTCACAACAAATCAAAATTGCCGTTGATCTTCCCCGCATTCACGCAAACCCACGGAGGAAATTTCTTAGAAGCCATCTACAGTTAGAAGTAACAGCAAAGAGTTTGGACGAGCAGAGTAACCACAAACGTGGTGTATCCCGATAAAAAAGATCAGGTTGGCATAAGGGTTGCTGTACTCAACAGAGAATATCTTCCGGGAGCTGCTACAAGCCTCTAATTACGCTCCTTACCTGTGCTAAAAACGAAAGGACGGGCATCGCTATGAATATATTCGATCACTATCGTCAGCGTTATGAAGCTGCCAAGGACGAAGAGTTCACACTGCAGGAATTTCTTGCCATCTGTAAGCAGGATCGCAGTGCATACGCCAACGCTGCAGAACGACTGTTAATGGCTATCGGAGAGCCGGTAATGGTCGACACTGCTCAGGAGCCACGCCTTTCCAGAATATTCTCCAATCGTGTGATGGGACGCTATCCGGCGTTTGAGGAGTTCTACGGTATGGAGGAGGCGATTGAACAGATTGTCTCTTACCTGAAACATGCCGCCCAGGGACTGGAAGAGAAGAAACAGATTCTCTATCTGCTCGGCCCGGTCGGTGGCGGTAAATCGTCACTGGCGGAACGACTCAAATCGCTGATGCAGCGGGTGCCCATCTATGTGCTGAGCGCCGACGGCGAGCGCAGTCCGGTGAACGATCACCCTCTCTGCCTGTTTAACCCGCAGGAAGATGCGCACATTCTTGAGAAAGAGTATGGCGTTCCGCGTCGTTACCTAGGTACCATCATGTCGCCGTGGGCCGCTAAACGGCTGCACGATTTCGGTGGCGATATCTCCCGCTTTAAGGTGGTAAAAGTCTGGCCATCCATTCTGGAACAGCTGGCCATCGCGAAAACCGAACCGGGTGATGAGAACAACCAGGATATCTCCGCACTGGTGGGTAAAGTGGACATCCGTAAACTGGAGAACCACGCGCAGAACGATCCGGATGCTTATGGCTATTCCGGTGCCCTCTGCCGCGCCAACCAAGGGATTATGGAGTTCGTAGAGATGTTTAAAGCGCCGATCAAGGTGCTGCATCCGTTACTGACCGCCACCCAGGAGGGGAACTACAACGGCACCGAAGGAATTTCGGCGCTGCCCTTCAACGGCATCATCCTGGCGCACTCCAACGAATCCGAATGGGTCACCTTCCGCAACAACAAAAACAACGAGGCGTTCCTTGACCGTGTCTACATCGTTAAGGTGCCTTACTGCCTGCGCGTCTCTGAAGAGATCAAGATTTATGACAAGCTGCTGAACCACAGTGAGCTGGCTACCTCGCCCTGTGCGCCCGGAACGCTGGAAACGCTGGCCCGCTTCTCCATCCTGTCGCGTCTGAAAGATCCGGAGAACTCCAGCATCTACTCCAAAATGCGGGTCTATGATGGTGAAAGCCTGAAAGATACCGACCCGAAAGCGAAGTCGTGGCAGGAGTATCACGATTACGCCGGTGTGGATGAGGGAATGAACGGCCTGTCGACCCGCTTTGCCTTTAAGATTCTGTCGCGGGTGTTTAACTTTGACCACACAGAAGTGGCGGCTAACCCGGTCCATCTCTTCTATGTGCTGGAGCAGCAGATTGAACGTGAGCAGTTCCCGCAGGATCAGGCTGAGAAGTACCTTGAGCACCTCAAAGGCTACCTGATTCCTAAGTATGCTGAGTTCATCGGCAAGGAGATTCAGACCGCCTATCTGGAATCCTACTCTGAATATGGTCAGAACATCTTTGACCGCTACGTTACTTACGCCGACTTCTGGATTCAGGATCAGGAGTACCGCGATCCCGATACCGGACAGTTGTTCGATCGTGAATCGCTCAACGCGGAGCTGGAGAAGATTGAGAAGCCCGCCGGTATCAGTAACCCGAAAGATTTCCGTAATGAGATCGTGAACTTCGTGCTGCGTGCCAGGGCACACAATAACGGTCGTAATCCGAACTGGACCAGTTACGAGAAATTACGCACCGTCATCGAGAAAAAGATGTTCTCGAACACGGAAGAGTTACTGCCGGTCATCTCGTTCAACACCAAGACCTCTACCGATGAGCAGAAAAAGCATGATGATTTTGTCGATCGCATGATGGAAAAAGGCTATACCCGCAAACAGGTTCGCCTGCTCTGTGAGTGGTATCTGCGAGTGCGCAAGTCGTCCTGATAAGAGTCTGTAAGCATGCCGGGATGTCAGACCGGCACCACAGGTCGGGTTCGCCCGGCCTGCTTACAATGCAGTTTGGGGGAATACCATGGCCTATTTCATCGATCGCCGGCTGAACGGCAAGAACAAGAGCGCGGTCAACCGCCAGCGCTTCTTGCGCCGTTACAAGTCACAAATCAAGCAGTCGATCTCCGAGGCCATCAATAAACGCTCGGTGACCGACGTCAGCAGCGGTGAGTCTGTCTCAATCCCGATTGACGACATCAATGAGCCGATCTTCCATCAGGGACGGGGCGGTAATCGCCATCGGGTCCATCCGGGTAACGACCATTTTGTGCAGAATGACCGCATCGAACGGCCCCAGGGGGGTGGTGGCGGTGGCGGCAGTGGTCAGGGCAATGCCAGTCAGGATGGTGAAGGTCAGGATGAGTTTGTCTTTCAGATCTCGAAAGATGAGTATCTCGACCTGCTGTTCGAAGACCTCGCCCTGCCTAACCTGCGCCGCAACCAGCATCGTCAGCTGAACGAGTATAAGACCCACCGGGCGGGTTTTACCTCTAACGGCGTACCCGCCAATATCAGCGTGGTGCGCTCGCTGCAGAACTCGCTGGCGCGGCGTACGGCGATGACGGCGGGCAAACGCCGGATGCTGCACGAACTGGAAGAGACGCTTCTGCAGGTGGAGAACACCGAACCGGCACAGCTGCTGGAGGAGGAGCGGCTGCGCAAAGAGATTGCCGAATTGCGGGCCCGCATTGAGCGGGTTCCCTTTATCGACACCTTCGACCTGCGCTACAAAAACTTTGAGAAGCGCCCGGAGCCCTCCAGCCAGGCGGTGATGTTCTGTCTGATGGATGTCTCCGGCTCCATGGATCAGGCGACCAAGGATATGGCGAAACGCTTCTATATCCTGCTCTACCTGTTCCTGAGCCGCACCTACAAGAACGTCGATGTGGTCTACATCCGTCACCACACCCAGGCGAAAGAGGTGGATGAGCAGGAGTTCTTCTACTCGCAGGAGACGGGCGGAACCATCGTCTCCAGTGCGCTGAAACTGATGGATGAGGTGGTGAAGGATCGCTATGACCCGGCGCAGTGGAACATCTATGCGGCGCAGGCGTCCGATGGCGATAACTGGGCCGACGATTCGCCCCTCTGTCATGAGATTCTGGCGAAGCACATTCTGCCGGTGGTGCGCTATTACAGCTATATCGAAATCACCCGCCGTGCCCATCAGACGCTGTGGCGCGAATATGAGCATCTGCAGGCGATGTTCGACAACTTTGCGATTGAGCACATCCGTGAACCGGAAGATATCTACCCGGTGTTTCGTTCTCTGTTTCACAAACAGGCCACGGAAGCCTGATTCGCAGACATTGCAGAGTGACGCTCTTTTTTACACGAAGCCGGTTAACCACCGGCTTTTTTATCAGCTGAATAACCTGTTAAAACAACCTGTTTTCCTCCCCTTGCCTGCCAACCCCCTCATTCTTCACATTAATCTGATTCCGTATACGTTTAAGCAATTCGTATAATGTGCATTTTCACAATGACAACTCCTTGATAAACCATTATCTTTCAGAGATAGCATGGATATTTATCACCGCTTGGGCATCGCACCGTCATATCTCAGGAGACCGGGTTTGAACCACACTATCGTCTACAGTCTGTTTATCATCGGTTCCGTGCTGGTCGCATCGAGCATTCTGCTCAGCTCTTTCTCATCCAGGCTGGGCATTCCTATTCTGGTCATCTTCCTTGCGCTGGGTATGCTGACCGGGGTCGATGGTATCGGAGGCATCGCCTTTGATAACTATCCGGCGGCCTATCTGATTTCCAACCTGGCGCTGGCCATTATCCTGCTGGATGGTGGCATGCGCACCAAAGCCAGTTCGTTTAAGGTCGCGCTGGGACCCGCGCTGTCGCTGGCTACCATCGGCGTGATGATCACCGCCGGCTTAACCGGTGTGGTTGCCGCCTGGTTGTTTAAGCTGGATATGATGCAGGGATTCCTGATTGGCGCGATTATCGGCTCCACGGATGCCGCCGCGGTCTTCTCCCTGCTGGGTGATAAGGGCCTGAACGAGCGCGTCAGCTCGACACTGGAAATCGAGTCAGGCAGCAACGACCCGATGGCGGTGTTTCTGACCATCACCCTGATTGAGATGATCGAACAGGGCCGCAGCGGGCTTGACTGGATGTTTCTGGTGCACCTGGTGCAGCAGTTCGGCCTGGGGATCGTGCTGGGCCTGGGCGGCGGCTGGGCGCTGCAGCAGCTGATTAACCGCATCAGCCTGGCGGGTGGCCTCTATCCGCTGCTGGCGCTGAGTGGCGGCATTCTGGTGTTCGCGCTGACCACCGTGCTGGAGGGCAGCGGCATCCTGGCGGTCTATCTGTGCGGCTTTTTACTCGGCAACAGTCCGATTCGCAACCGCCACGGTATTCTGCAGACCTTTGATGGTATGGCGTGGCTGAGCCAGATAGGCATGTTCATTGTGCTGGGGCTGCTGGTCACCCCTTCCGACTTGTGGCACATCGCCGTGCCGGCGATGATCCTCTCACTGTGGCTGATTCTGGTGGCGCGCCCCCTGTCGGTGTTTGTTGGCCTGCTGCCGTTCCGCAGTTTTACCACCCGTGAACGCTTCTTTATCAGCTGGGTCGGGTTACGCGGAGCGGTGCCGATTATCCTGGCGGTGTTCCCGATGATGGCCGGATTAGAAAACGCCTCACTCTATTTCAACATCGCCTTCTTTGTGGTGCTGGTCTCGCTGATGTTGCAGGGAACCTCGCTGGGCTTTGCGGCAAAAAAAGCGAAGGTGGTGGTGCCGCCGACGGCCTCCCCCATCAGCCGTATCGGTCTGGATATCCATCCGGAGAATCCGTGGGAGCAGTTTGTTTATCAGCTCAGCGCCGACAAGTGGTGTATCGGGGCTGCGCTGCGCGATCTGAAGATGCCGCGTGAGACACGCATCGCCGCCCTGTTTCGTGACAATGTGCTGATGCATCCCAACGGCGGGACACGCCTCAGAGAGAACGATGTGATCTGCGTGATTGGCCGTGAGCGCGACCTGCCAGCCCTGGGCAAAATGTTCAGTCAGTCGCCGCCAGTTTCGCTCGACCAGCGGTTCTTTGGTGACTTTATTCTGGATGCAGAAGCACGCCTGCGCGACGTCGCGCAGATCTACGGACTGGAACTGGATGAGAGCACCAACGATCAGCAGTCGCTGGGACAGCTGATGCTGGGCATGCTGGGTGGCGCGCCGGTGGTCGGGGATCAGGTTGAATGGAATGAGCTGACCTGGACCGTGGCGGAAAAAGAGGATAATCGTATCGTGAAAATTGGTGTCCGGCCGGCAGAAGAGAAGGAATAATCCTAATCATTCAGCCACGTTATTTTCTGTTGATACGCTAAGCTTACAGCTCTGTGCCAGAAAAAACGGGAGAAATGAATGGGACACGTGGTTAAAATTGGTCGTTATGAGATTGTTGATGCCGATCTTGACGGTGAGCACCCTGACACCGTCAGCATTCCCTGTCACACCAATCCCGGCTTAATTACCCAACTCGACGGCTGGGATCGCGATACCAGCGTACCGGCGTGGATTGATGGAAAACCGGTGGATCTGCAGATTGGTCATTATGATAAAGAGCAGGACCGCTGGATTTTAAAAAGACCCGCCTGATGCCTTATCACTACCGCCAGTCGCGAGATTTGGCGGTAATTCCTAAAAAGCGTCTTAAACAGTTTAGTTATAACTGCACCCCTGCTTATTTTATCCTTATATTACATGGCGTTAGCCGTTTAAAACTTTAATCACTTTTGTTGTTTTCAGATTTTTTCCGTATTAACGCCGTCAAATATCTCCTGCATACTCATTCTCAATGCTGCAACATTTCGTGAGTACCATCACGCTTTAATCTTCATCTTTTTTGCAGCTGTACTGGCTTTACTGACTGCAACAGACTGAAAATTATTTTTTAATTTTTCGGTGGCTCACTCCTGAGCGCGTCCCTGATTCTGGTCAGGCCATCTTTTACTTAAGAAAGAGAGCAGGTTTTATGGCAAGTACATTGATAATGAATAGCCCGAGCCGCTCATGGAGCGGCACGCGTAAAAATATCATCGTGAAATTCGCCCTGAGCTTTTCCGATCTGATTGCACTCAACCTCGCATTATTTTTATCCGCCGCAACCATACAGGGTATTTGGGGCGAGCTGGATACGTTTATTCCCCCGCATCAGATTGAATACCGTTTTGTGGCGCAGTTTATTATGTCCGTGATGTGCACCGGCTGGTTCTGGGTTCGTCTGCGTCACTACACCTATCGCAAACCCTTCTGGTTCGAGCTGAAGGAGATTGTGAAAACGCTGTTTGTTTTCTCACTGCTCGACCTCGCGCTGATCGCGTTTTCGAAATGGGACTTCTCCCGCATGGTGTGGGTTTTCAGCTGGACATATGCCCTGCTGCTGCTGCCGCTGATGCGAACGCTGGTCAAACGCGCCATTAACCGGGCGGGCCAGTGGCAGAAAGAGACCATCATCATCGGCTCCGGCCGCAACGCTACCGAAGCCTATGCCGCCCTGCAGAGTGAGGAGATCCTGGGCTACAACGTACAGGCCTTTATCTCTGTCGACGATGAGCCCTCTCAGCAGAGCGTCAATGGCGTGCCAGTGATCACCTGGAAAGACATTAACTGGCAGACCATTGACCGCGACAACGTGCAGTTTATTGTGGCCATGGAGTATGAGCAGCAGCCGATGCGTGACCGCTGGCTGAAATTCCTGTCGAAGATGAACTGCCGTTCGGTTTCCGTGATCCCGACGCTGCGCGGCGTGCCGCTCTACGGCACCGACATGTCCTTTATCTTCAGTCATGAAGTGATGATCCTGCGTGTCAGCAACAACCTGGCGAAGCACTCTTCGCGCTTCCTGAAGCGGACCTTTGATATTGTCGTCGCCTCCATGCTGCTGCTGTTCCTCGGCCCGATCTTCGCCCTGCTCTGCTTTATGGTGAAGCGCGATGGCGGCAATGCGATTTATGGGCATGAGCGTGTGGGTCAGGATGGCAAAAAATTCAAATGTCTGAAATTCCGTTCCATGGTGACCAACTCTAAAGAGGTGCTGGAGAAGCTGCTGGCGACCAGTGAAGAAGCCCGAATGGAGTGGGACAAAGATTTCAAACTGAAGAATGACCCGCGCATTACCCGTATCGGTGGCTTCCTGCGTAAAACCAGCCTCGACGAGTTACCGCAGCTGTGGAACGTGATCCGCGGTGAGATGAGCCTGGTCGGCCCGCGCCCGGTGATTGAGGCGGAGCTGGAGCGTTACGCCGGCGATGTAGATTACTACCTGATGGCCAAGCCCGGCATGACCGGCCTGTGGCAGGTCAGCGGACGCAACGATATCGACTACGATACCCGCGTCTACTTTGACTCCTGGTATGTGAAAAACTGGGCACTCTGGACCGATATTGCCATTCTGTTTAAAACCGCAGGCGTCGTGTTACGTCGCGACGGCGCTTACTGAGTTAAAGCCGCGATGCCTGTAAAAAGCAGGCATCGCACTTTCCGCACAGCTTACGCTTTCTTTTTCCCCTCTGAATCATTACCCTCTTCGGCTCGTTTTTTAACAGAACGTTTACCCTCTGGTTGTTATGCAAAAATTTACTTTATTGTTATTGAGCCTGGTGCTGCTGGCACCCTTAGGCATCGACCTCTATTTGCCCACGCTGCCGCAGATTGCTGAAGGGCTGAATACCCCGGTCAGTCTGGTGCAGACCACCATTCCTCTCTTTCTGCTGGTGATGGGGCTGGGGCAACTGGTGACCGGGCCGCTGGTGGACAATTATGGCCGAAAGCCCATCGCCCTGCTGGGGCTGGCGCTCTACATCGCCGGCAGCGTGATTGCCGCCACCGCCACCTCCTTCCCGCTGTTCGTGATTGCCCGTCTGGTGCAGGGCTGCGGCGTCTGCTGCAGCGCGGTCGTCGCCTTCAGCGGCGTGCGTGACCGCCTCAGTGGCGATGCCGCCGCCCGCGCTTACGGCTTTCTGAATGGCGCACTGAACATTGTTCCGGCGCTGGCCCCGCTGCTAGGCGGCCTGCTGGCCAGCGCCTTCGGCTGGCGCGCGCCCTTCTGGTTCCTCTGCGCCTATGGTGTGGTGATTACGCTGCTGGTGCTGATCGGCCTGCCCGAGACGCGTCCGGCAGATACCCTGCGGGTAAAAGGCTTACCGGTGAAGCAGTACGCCGCCATCCTGCGTCAGCCACGCTTTCTGGCGTTTGCGTTCGCCAATGCCGGAGCACTGGGCATGGTGCTGACCTACGTATCGCTGGCACCTCAGGTGCTGATGACCGAAGGCGGGCTGACGCCGATCCAGTTCTCCTTTGCTTTTGGCGCAAATGGTTTCTGGATCATGTTTGTCAGCATGTTCGTCAATAAAGCGATTCGCAAGGCTGGGCGGCCTTTCTGCCTGGCGATGGGATTCTTCACCATGCTGCTGGGCGCGGTGCTGCTGGTTGCCGGGATGCAGATCTTCCCGGCGGCGATGCAGACGCACTGGGCGCTCTACATGTTCCCGGTGGCGGTTTCTGTTGCCGGTCTGGCCTTCACCGTCGGCCCGGCCACCAGCTATGCGCTGGAGCCTTACCAGCAGCAGGCCGGTGTGGCGTCGGCGTTACAGGGATTTATTCAGATGGCGGGCGGTGCCGCAGGCAGCCTGATTATTGTCACACTGCCGGTGGCGGAGAAGCTGTCACTGAGTCTGATGATGCTGATGGGTGCAGCGCTGGCCTTTATCGCCTGGCGCTGCAGCAGAAAAATGCGCGGCAGTCTGACCGCGCTTAGCTGAGAGTGACCGGAACGCGGGGTGCCAGCGCGCACATCAGCTCGTACCCTACCGTTCCGGCTGCTTTCGCCACCTGATCGATTTTCACCTGCTCGCCCCACAGCTCAACCGCTGAGCCGATTCCCGCCTGGGGACAGGGGGTCAAATCCACCGTGATCATATCCATCGACACCGCGCCGACGACCTGGGTCATCACGCCGTCAACGCAGACGGGGGTGCCGGTCGGGGCATGCCGTGGATAGCCGTCGGCATAACCACAGGCGACCACGCCAATCCGCTGCGCGGCGCTGGCATGATAGCGGTAGCCGTAGCCGACCCCGTCGCCCGCCTGCAGCTGCTGCACGGCGATGATCTCACTGCTTAACGTCATCACCGGTTTCAGGCCGCTGCCCGCGATATCCTGCCAGTCGCCGCTGGGTGACGCACCATAGAGCACGATACCCGGGCGAACCCAGTCGAAATGCGCTTCGGGATGCCACAGCGTACAGGCGGAGTTGGAGAGCGACCGCGGACAGTTGAGTCCTTCTGCCGCCTGCTCAATGCGCTGCATGGGCGCAATCAGTCCCTCGGGGTTTTCGGCGTCGGCAAAATGCGCCATCAGCGTCATCTCGCCCGTGTTGCTCAGCGCACGCAGGCTCTGCCAGGCCCCGCTGACCTGCTCCGGGCGAAAACCGAGCCGGTTCATCCCGCTGTTGACCTTAAGATAGATATCCACCGGCGCTGAGAGTCTGGCGTTCGCCAGCGCTTTAATCTGCCAGTTACTGTGAACGCTGGTGGTCAGGCGATAGCGGTCGATCAGCTGCAAATCTTCCGGCCTGAAAAAGCCTTCCAGCAGCAGAATCGGTTTGTTCCAGCCGCGCTCACGCAGCAGGATCGCCTCTTCCATATTGAGCAGCGCGAAGCCATCGGTGTCAGACAGCGGCTCGCGTACCCGATCGATACCGTGGCCGTAAGCATTGGCTTTAACCACTGACCAGACGCGGGATGCGGGGGCGGCCTGGCGCACGATAGCCAGGTTATGACGTAACGCCTCCGGGTTGATGGTCGCGACAATCGGACGTGACATCCTCTCTCTCCCTGAATACTTAACGAGTTGCGCTGGCGTTACGCAGCGGCGATGAGGTCGCCGCGAAACCAGGTAAGTAGCGGAATACCGCTAAGTCATCCGCCGCAATCGCCGGCGTTTTACCGGAGATCAGATCGGCCAGTAACTGCCCTGAACCACACGCCATCGTCCAGCCCAGCGTTCCGTGACCGGTGTTGAGCCAGAGATTAGAGATGGGGGTGGCGCCGACAATTGGCGTACCGTCTGGCGTCATCGGACGTAAACCGGTCCAGAAACTCGCCTGTGCAAGATGACCGCCTTCAGGATAGAGATCACTGACCACCATCTCCAGCGTTTCCCGCCGCGCTTCGGTCAGTTTGGTGTTAAAACCAACAATCTCTGCCATCCCGCCAACGCGGATGCGATCGTCAAACCGGGTCACCGCCACTTTATAGGTTTCATCGAGGATGGTGGAAACCGGTGCGGCGTCGGGATTTTTGATTGGAATGGTGAGTGAATAACCCTTGAGCGGATAAACCGGGATGCTCAGAACGTTCTTCAGCAGCGCCGTCGAGTAAGAGCCAAAGGCCACCACATAGCTGTCTGCTTTGATGATCTCATCACCGCACTTCACGCCATAAATGCGATTTCCATCGCGCAGCAGATGATCGACCGGGGTGTTGAAGCGGAATACCACGCCCGCCTCTTCGGCCATTTTGGCCAGCCGCTGGGTAAAGAGCTGACAGTCGCCAGTTTCATCGTTGGGGAGACGTAATCCGCCGGTGAGTTTATGCCGGGTTGCCGCCAGTGCAGGTTCCACGCGTGACAGCTCATCGGCCTGCAGCAGTTCATAAGGCACCCCCGCGTCACGCAGCACCGCAATATCCTTGCTGGCGCTGTCGAACTGTTGCTGGGTGCGGAACAGCTGCAGCGTTCCGCCCTGACGACCTTCATAGGCGATGCCGGTTTCACTCCGCAGCGCTTTCAGGCAGTCCCGGCTGTATTCGGCAATCCGCACCATGCGGCTTTTATTCTGCTGATAGTGGTTGATGTCGCAGTTGCGCAGCATGTGCCACATCCACTCCAGCTGAAAGCTGCTGCCATCCAGCCGGATAGCCAGCGGCGCGTGGCGCTGGAACATCCACTTCACCGCTTTCAGCGGCACGCCTGGCGCGGCCCAGGGGGCGGCATAACCTGGCGAGATCTGACCGGCATTGCCCGCGCTGGTCTCCATCGCCGCGGCAGGCTGACGATCGATGACGGTGACCTGATGTCCGGCTCGCGCCAGATACCAGGCACTGGCTACGCCGACAACCCCACTTCCAAGAATCACTACGTGCATAGTTTCCCCACCCAACGTCTAAAAGCATAATTCACTGTTCAGAAGATGATAGTCAGCGGATCACCGCAGCGGACACCACCCCGAAATCACAGCATCCATTTCACATCTTTTTCACTTTTCAGGTAACTAAAATCTTGCTGCACGATGAATTTCAGCGCTTTATGCGCCTTATTCCTTAAACGCAGAAATAAATGACAACAAAGACAGTTAAATCTGCGCATGGCAGGAGAATCATTCAACCTCATACATTCCACTTATAAACAGGATTTTATTCCGCAATCGGGCGTATGAGTCGAATTAAAAACGGTTAAATTCCCTGTTGCCTCACACTTAATGATTTTGTGCCAAAGATTTCATTTGAGTTCGCATTTCGGATAGGCGACAGTGGGCTATCATTGTTGTGTTCGCTCAGTTTTTTTCGGGTTCCCTTTTTCAGGATGAAGCCTTAAATAACCAGAACGGGTTGTCTTTCGGGTCAGCCGGTTTGCCACAAAGAGGTGCGCTATGACGACAATCTTTGACGAAGCCATCAGAGACAGCAAACGACTCAATGACGGACCAGACTGGACATTCGAACTGCTTGATGTCTACTTAGCGGAGATCGACCGCGTCGCGAAGCTCTACCGTCTGGATACCTACCCGCACCAAATCGAAGTGATTACCTCTGAACAGATGATGGATGCCTATTCCAGCGTCGGCATGCCAATCAACTATTCACACTGGTCATTCGGCAAAAAGTTTATCGAAACCGAGCAGCGCTATAAGCACGGTCAGCAGGGCCTGGCCTATGAGATTGTCATCAACTCCAATCCCTGCATCGCCTACCTGATGGAAGAGAACACCATGACCATGCAGGCGCTGGTGATGGCACATGCCTGCTATGGTCATAACTCTTTCTTCAAAAATAACTACCTGTTCCGCAGCTGGACGGATGCCGGATCGATTGTCGATTACCTGCTGTTTGCCAAAAACTACATCAGTGACTGCGAAGAGCGCTATGGCGTTGAAGAGGTGGAGCGGCTGCTCGACTCCTGCCACGCCTTAATGAATTATGGCGTGGATCGCTATAAACGCCCGCAGAAGATCTCCCTGCAGGAGGAGAAAGCCCGCCAGAAAAGCCGGGAAGAGTATCTGCAGAGTCAGGTGAACACGCTCTGGCGCACGCTGCCGCGGCGTGAAAAAGAGGCGGTCACGTTCGAAGCCGCACGCTACCCTTCTGAGCCGCAGGAGAACCTGCTCTATTTCATGGAGAAGAATGCGCCGCTGCTGGAGCCGTGGCAGCGTGAGATCCTGCGCATTGTGCGCAAGGTGAGCCAGTATTTCTATCCGCAGAAGCAGACTCAGGTGATGAATGAGGGCTGGGCAACCTTCTGGCACTACACCATCCTTAATCACCTCTATGACGAAGGCAAAGTGTCGGAACGCTTCATGATGGAGTTTCTGCACAGCCATACCAATGTGGTCTATCAGCCGCCCTACAACAGCCAGTGGTATAACGGCATTAACCCCTATGCTCTGGGCTTCGCGATGATGCAGGATATCAAGCGTATCTGTCAGTCCCCTACCGAAGAGGATCGCTACTGGTTCCCGGATATTGCGGGTTCTGACTGGCTGGATACGCTCCATTTTGCGATGCGTGAGTTTAAGGATGAGAGCTTCATCAGCCAGTTCCTGTCGCCGAAGGTGATGCGCGACTTCCGGCTGTTTACCGTGCTGGATGATGACCGCAACAACTATCTCGAAATCGCCGCCATTCACGATGAGGCCGGCTATCGGGCGATTCGCCAGCAGCTCTCCGCCCAGTACAACCTGAGTAATCTCGAACCCAATATTCAGGTTTATAATGTCGATCTGCGAGGTGACCGTTCGCTGACCCTGCGTTATGTGCCGCAGAGCCGCACGCCGCTGGACAAGAGCCGCCGCGAAGTGCTGAAGCACGTGCATCGGCTGTGGGGATTTGATGTGATTCTGGAGCAACAGAATGAGGATGGCAGCGTTGAGCTGCTGGACCGCAACCCGCCGCGAAATACCTCACTCTGACCGCATAAAAAACCGGACGCGATGTCCGGTTTTTTTTATCGTTTATTGCCGAGATCGTCAGGCAGATTCTTCTGCATGCTGTGCCAGATTTCACCGCTGCGGCGACCGTAGTTGCGCACCACCTCCACAATCTCATCCTGTCCCGGCGATGTGTCACACAGCGCCAGCAGCGTCAGATAAAAATCACGCGCCACCTGACGGGCTTCGGGATTTGAGAAGTAGTGACGTCCCACACGGGTGTAGAGCCCTTTCAGGCCGTTAAGGATCAGACCATAAATCGGGTTGCCGGAAGCAAATGCCAGACCGCGGAAGACGCGGTAGTCGAGTTCGGTATAGGCATCCGCCTGGTCGGCCGTCGCATCGACCGTCTCCAGCACCTCACGCGCCTTGTCAGGATGATGACGCAGTGCTCGGCTGATAAAGATGGAAGAGATATTGCTGCGCACTGACAGCAGGTTGTCGATCAGCACCGGCACGCTGTCGTGGTCGAGACGCGCCAGGGTTTCGAGGATATTCAGGCCAGAGGTCTCCCAGAAATCGTTCACCCGGGTCGGTTTACCGTGCTGAATCGTCAGCCAGCCATCACGCGCCAGGCGCTGCAGCACTTCACGCAGGGTCGTACGTGTCACCCCGATCAATTCAGAAAGCTCACGCTCAGCAGGAAGAATCGACCCCGGGGGAAAGCGGCTGTTCCAGATGCTTTCAATAATGTACTCTTCAGCAAATCCCGCTGGACTCTGCGCCTTTATAACCATAGCAATGTGTTCTCGTTGCTTTTCTAATCGTGATGGGCACTCATCATACCAGACGCCCTATAGCGGATATAGCCTGCGCAACCATTAAAACCGGGCGCAGCGCATATTTCAGGTTGCCTCTCCGGTGCTCCTGGGGGCTAACGGAGTAAAGTTGATTGCGCAGCAAAATGCCAGACGCCCCATAATCGCAAAACACGCGGCTTATTTTCACATAACCTGTTCTGGATCAGTCTGAGGTCATGTCCGGATACGATTTTTCCCTGGCCCGGGCTGGTTTGCCCCCGCTTTTGGTTTACACTGCGTGGCATTAACGTTTACAGGGAATGCAATATGTTGCGATATCTGAATCACTGTTCCCGGGGCCGCGGAGCCTGGTTATTACTGGCACTGACTGCGCTGGCGCTGGAGCTCACGGCATTATGGTTTCAGCATGTGATGGGCCTGAAGCCCTGCGTCATGTGTATCTACGAGCGCAACGCGCTGTTTGGTGTGATGGCCGCGGGTCTGGTCGGCGCGATTGCGCCAAAATCGCCGTTGCGTCTGGCGGCGCTGGCGTTATGGATCTACAGTGCCTGGGAAGGTCTGCGTCTCTCCTGGGAACACACCATGATTCAGCTGCACCCTAACCCCTTTACCACCTGTGATTTTGCCGCCCGCTTCCCCAGCGGTCTGCCGCTGGATAAGTGGCTGCCGTCGGTGTTTCTCGCCAGCGGTGACTGCGCCGAGCGCAGCTGGACCTTTCTGACGCTCAGTATGCCGCAATGGATGATTGGGGTATTTGCCGCTTATCTGCTGGTGGCGGTGCTGGTGCTGATTGCCCAGCCTTTTAAAGCAAAACGGCGCGACCTGTTTGGTCGCTGAACAGAAAAAAGGCTGCCCGTGGCAGCCTTTTTTACATCCTGTCCGGGACAGCGGCACTCAGCCGTTGCGATCGGGCCGATCGATGATGTGATCTTCCCAGTCCCGCACTTCACTCTCGCGAACCGCAATGTAGCGCACCGAAATACGCTGTGCGTGCATCTGCGCTTTCGAACCGGCGCGCAGCGGATGCCAGGCCGGTAAGCCCTTGCCCTCGCCCAGCAACCGGTAGGCGCAGGTGCGCGGCAGCCAGTTGAAGGTGGTCAGGTTTTCACGCGTCAGCTTGATGCAATCCTCTTCTAACTCGAAGCGGCGCTCATAGTTGCGGCACTGGCAGGTTTTGATATTGAGCTGGTTGCAGGCGACGTTAGTGAAATAGATCTCATCGGTGTCGGCGTCCTGCAACTTGTTCAGGCAGCACTGGCCGCATCCATCACATAAGGATTCCCATTCCTCATCGCTCATTTGTGCCAGGCGTTTATGTTGCCAGAAAGGGGTGTCAGTCATGATGATTGTCCGCAGTGTGCCTAAACCGCACCTTATAAAGCCTATGCGGTGGTGATGCAAGTCTTTAGAGCACGCGCGTGCTGATCCCACGCCCCGCCAGCGAGACTTCGAGCTGATCGCCTGCGCGCATCGGACCCACTCCTTCCGGCGTACCGGTCAGAATCACATCGCCGGCGCGCAGGGTGAAGTAGCGACTCATATGGGCAATCAGCGGCAGAATTTTATGAATCATATCTGCCGTGCTGCCCTGCTGACGCACTTCACCATTCACCAGCAGCTTAAGCTCAACATTCTGCGGGTCGTCACTGAACTCCGCGACCGGGATAAAACCGGAGATGGGGCAGGCATTGTCGAAGCCTTTCGATTTTTCCCACGGCTGGCCCGCTTTTTTCAGCCCGGCCTGCAGGTCACGCAGCGTCAGATCCAGCGCCACACCATAGCCTGCAATGGCCTTCGCCACATGCTCTTCGGTTGCCTGTTTCAGGGTTGCGCCAATCAGCACGGCCAGTTCAACTTCATGGTGCACTTCGCCAAACGCATCTGGGATAGAGAGCGGCTGACGCAGATCACAGAGCGCCGTTTCCGGCTTGATGAAGATCACCGGTTCTGTTGGGGTGGCGCTCCCCATCTCTTTGATGTGTTTTGCGTAGTTACTGCCGACGCAAACCACTTTGCTGACCGGAAAATCTAACAGAGCGCCTTGCCAGTTACGATGCTGATACATGCTCATCCCCTGTTCAGGTTAGGTGTGATGCCAGCACTGCTGGCGGGTTGATGTTTGCTTTTGCGCTGGTCGATCTGCCAGCCTCATGGCGAGATAATAAGATCCTTTTAACGGTCAGGGGTGCGGAATTTGTCAAAAAGCGTAAACAGCACCGCCGAAGTGCTGAATAATCGTACAAATAAGGACAAAAAGCCGGGCAGGAAATTTAATGAGAGTGAAAACAGATAAGCTGCGCCGTTAATTCTGCGCAGCCTCAGAGCAATATTATCCTGACAAAATCGCGACGGCAGGATTTATATTTACAGAAGAATCCGAGTTAAACTTTTTTATCGGCCTCTAAATGAATTTTCAGCAGACTTTCGATCGGCGGTGGAATCTGCAAATAATAGCCCTGCTCGCTCAATCCCTGCTTAACTTTATTGATATCCGCATTTGCCAGCCTGTCGCGCCCCGCCAGCTTTAGCACCATCGCCAGCTGCGGCTTGCCAAACCCTTTCAGCAATTCCTCCGGCACGCGGGAGAAATCGTCCTTTTTTTCAACATAGAGATAAGTCTGGTCACGTAACGGGCTTCTGTAGATCACACAAAACATATTTTTTACTCGAATTAACCGGGGTTGAGGCTTGTCTGAATATAGCTGTAACTATAACATGCTTGCAGAACTTCGAATATTCACCGTTAGCGCTTCAGTGACGATTTTATCATCGCCTGGCTGACGGTAGTGAAAACAGGACTGAGTCGGGACAGATGTCGCAAACGCCAATCGAATTCAAAGGTAGCAGTTTCACCCTGTCTGTCGTCCATTTGCATCACCATGACCCGGCGGTGATTCGCAAGGCACTTCAGGACAAGATTGACCAGGCTCCGGACTTCCTGAAAAACGCCCCGGTGGTGCTTAACGTTGCCACCCTGAGTGCCGATGTTAACTGGAAGCAGTTGCAGCAGGCGATTCTTGCCACCGGCTTACGCATTGTTGGCGTAAGCGGCTGCAAGGATGAGGCGCTGAAACGCATGATCGCCCGTGCCGGTTTGCCGGTACTGGCAGAGGGTAAAGAGGCCAGGCCGCAGGTGCAAGCCCCTGCCCCTGCCGCTGTGCCTGAACCGCAGTCGGTGGCCGCGGAAGCGGTGGCCGCGAAAACCCGCATCGTGAACACCCCGGTGCGCTCAGGCCAGCAGATTTATGCACGTGATGCCGATTTGATCATCACCAGCAGCGTCAGCGCCGGTGCCGAACTGGTTGCTGATGGCAATATTCACATTTACGGCATGATGCGCGGTCGCGCCCTGGCGGGTGCCAGCGGTGACCGCAACTGCCAGATATTCTGTACTAACCTGGCCGCAGAGCTGGTTTCGATTGCCGGGGAGTACTGGATCATGGATCAGATCCCGCAAGAATTTTTTGGTAAAGCTGCGCGCCTGTGCCTGCAGGATGGCGCGCTGACTATCCAGACACTTAATTAGGCCCCTTTTCTTTTGTTAAGGAAATCAACATTTATGGCACGCATTATTGTAGTTACATCCGGTAAAGGGGGCGTTGGTAAGACCACGTCAAGCGCGGCCATCGCCACCGGTTTAGCGCAGAAAGGCAAGAAAACGGTCGTGATCGACTTCGATATCGGTCTGCGTAATCTGGATTTGATCATGGGCTGTGAGCGCCGTGTGGTCTACGATTTCGTCAACGTCATTCAGGGCGATGCCACCCTGAACCAGGCGCTTATCCGCGACAAACGCACCGAGCAGCTCTACATTCTGCCTGCGTCACAGACCCGCGACAAAGATGCGCTGACCCGTGAAGGCGTTGAAAAAGTCCTGAACGATCTGGCCGCGATGGAGTTCGATTTCATCGTCTGCGACTCACCGGCAGGGATTGAAACCGGCGCCCTGATGGCGCTCTACTTTGCCGATGAAGCCATCATCACCACCAACCCGGAAGTCTCTTCAGTCCGTGACTCCGACCGTATTCTCGGTATCATCTCCTCTAAATCCCGTCGCGCAGAAAACAGTCAGGAGCCGGTAAAAGAGCACCTGCTGCTGACCCGCTACAACCCGGGTCGCGTCAGCCGTGGCGATATGCTGAGCATGGAAGATGTGCTGGAAATCCTGCGAATTCCTCTGGTCGGCGTCATTCCGGAAGATCAGTCGGTATTACGTGCCTCCAACCAGGGCGAACCGGTGATCCTGGACGGTGAATCTGATGCTGGCAAAGCCTATGCCGATACCGTTGAACGGTTGCTCGGTGAAGTACGCCCCTTCCGCTTTATTGAAGAAGAGAAGAAGGGTTTCCTGAAACGCCTGTTCGGGGGATAAACCATGGCATTACTTGATTTCTTTTTATCCCGGAAGAAGAACACTGCCAACATAGCCAAGGAAAGGCTGCAGATTATCGTGGCAGAACGGAGAAGGGGCGACAGTGAGCCCCACTATCTTCCGCAACTTAAGCGCGACATTCTGGAAGTGATTTGCAAATATGTGAAGATCGATCCAGAGATGGTCACGGTACAGCTCGATCAGAAAGGTGATGATATCTCGATTCTGGAGCTGAACGTGACGCTTCCGGAGACGGAAGACGCGACTAAATGATTCTGACCGCCGCCTGAATTTCCCCTGCGCAGTGGCAGGGGAAATTTATCCGGTCAGCAACCCGCCAGGATCTCATCAATGCCGGGTTTCAGCAGTTCGCCCCGCCATCCGGTCAGTAACTCCGGTGGACGCCCCTGCGGCTTAATGCCCCAGTGCTGACTCAGCACCTGATTAATCTGACGGCGTGACGCCAGCAACTCCTGACTGAAGCCACTCTGCTCACTGACCTGCTGCACCAGCGCCTTCATCGCTTTGAAGACCGATTTGTAATTCGGATGTTCGATCAGATTTCCCAGCGGAGCCGGTAATTCCCTCTCCTCCAGTGCCGCCGCTTCCGCCACCAGCGCGACCAGCGTTTTGCCGTGAAAACGAATTTCGTGTCCTGACAGCCCCAGATGATCGAGTTCACCCAGCGAGCCCGGCATAAAGCGCGCCACCTTCCACAGGTTTTCTTCACGCACCACAAAGTTAACCGCCATATCCTTTTCACGCGCCAACGTCAGACGCCAGGCCGCCAGGCGCTGCAGCGCCGCCAGCTGACGCGGACGCAGTTGCCAGGCGTTGGTGATATCGCGCCAGGCCTCTTCCGGGGCCAGACTATCCAGACGGCGCTGACAGAGGTTATCGCACTCGCTGAGTGCGGCGGCCATGTTGCCCGCCTCTTCCGTATTGACCATCAGCTGACGGGCAATCGGCAGCAGGTAGTGAACGTCGGCTGCCGCATAGACACACTGGCGTTCCGTCAGGGGACGGGCTAACCAGTCGGTGCGTGATTCGCTTTTATCGAGTTCAACCTGGGTGAAGTGCGCCACCATCGCAGCGAAGCCCCAGGAGAGCGGCTGGCCGGAGAAGGCCGCCAGAATCTGGGTGTCGATCATCGGTGTCGGCAGCACGCCAAAACGGTGCAGGAACACCTCCAGATCTTCGCCGCCCGCATGCAGGAATTTGGTCACGGCGGTGTCGGTCAGCAGCGCCACAAAGGGTGACCAGTCGCGGATGTTGAGCGGGTCTATCAGCACCAGTTGTTCGTCGTCATACAGCTGGATCAGGCCAAGCTGAGGGTAATACGTGCGGGTGCGCACAAACTCGGTATCCAGTGCCACCGCCGCGTGCTGGCGCGCTTTCTGGCACACGTCTGCCAGTTGATCATCCTGGTCGATAAGGGAATAGTTCACGTCTGATTTCCACCGCAGCAGACTCCGCGCGGCGCTCCATGTTAAAAACAATAAAAACGCCGGACATGCCGGCGTTCAACCTCAATTCTTATCCGGATTCAGCGGGTGCCGGATTTCACCTCATCGCGCAGCTCACGCCGCAGGATCTTGCCAACGTTGGTCTTGGGGAGCTCATCACGAAACTCAATGATTTTGGGCACCTTGTAGCCAGTCAGCTGACGGCGACAGTGATCGAGCACCTCCTCCTTCGTCAGCGACGCCTCTTTTTTCACGATGCAGACTTTGACCGCCTCACCGGAGAGATCGCTGGGAACCCCGATGGCCGCGGCTTCACGCACTTTCGGGTGCTGCATCAGCACATCTTCGATTTCATTCGGATAGACATTAAAGCCTGACACCAGAATCATATCTTTTTTACGGTCGACGATGCGAATAAAGCCTTCCTGATCAACGGTAACAATATCACCGCTGTGGAGCCAGCCATTTTTCAGGACTTCCGCCGTCGCTTCCGGATGCTGCCAGTAACCCAGCATCACCTGCGGGCCGCTGATGCAGAGCTCACCCGGCTCGCCCGGTGCCACTTCATTTCCCGCTTCATCCAGGATCAGCACATCGGTCGAGGGCACCGGCAGGCCGATGCTGCCGGTATGACAGCTGATGTCGTAGGGATTGACCGAAACCAGCGGCGAACACTCCGTCAGGCCGTAGCCCTCCAGCAGATAGTGCCCGGTCAGCTTTTCCCAGCGTTCAGCCACGACTTTCTGCACCGCCATCCCGCCGCCTGCGGAAAGCCGCAGCGTGGAGAAATCGAGTTTCGTAAACTGCTCATCGTTCAGCAGCGCATTAAACAGCGTGTTGACCCCGGTGATGGCGGTAAACGGAAACCTGCTCAGCTCTTTAACGAAGCCAGGAATATCGCGCGGATTGGTGATCAGCAGGTTCTGACCGCCCAGCTCAAGAAAAAGCAGCCCGTTCACCGTTAATGCAAAGATGTGATAGAGCGGCAGCGCGGTGACGACGCACTCTTTGCCGTCACGCAGCAGTTTGCCGTAGGTCGCTTTCGTCTGCTCGAGATTCGCCTGCATGTTGCGATGCGTCAGCATCGCCCCTTTAGCCACCCCGGTGGTGCCGCCGGTATATTGCAGGAAGGCGAGATCGTCATTCGACACGGTCGGACGGCGATAATTGAGCGTCGCCCCCACGTCCAGAACCTGACGGAATGAGATAGCGCCCGGCAGATGGTATTTCGGCACCAGCTTTTTGACATACTTGACGACGAAATTCACCAGCGTCGCTTTAATGGGGGCGAGCTGGTCACCCATCCGGGTCAGGATGACATGACGGACCGCGGTTTCCCCCACCACCTTTTCCAGCGTGTGCGCGAAGTTGGAGACGATGACAATGGCGCTGGCGCCGCTGTCGTTAAGCTGATGCTTCAGCTCTCGCGGCGTGTAGAGCGGATTGACATTGACCACCACCATTCCCGCGCGCAGCACGCCAAACAGGGCCACCGGATACTGGAGCAGGTTAGGCATCATTAACGCCACCCGGTCACCCGCTTTCAGGCCCAGTTCATGCTGGAGATAGGCGGCAAAGGCGCGGCTCTTCTCCTCCAGCTGGCGATAACTCATTTTCTGACCCATGTTCAGGAACGCGGGTTGATCAGCGTAGCGTTTTGCGGCCTGCTCAAACAGATCCACCAGAGAGGTATAACGATCTGCACTTATTTCGGCAGGCACATCTGCCGGGTAGCGTTTCAGCCAAACCTTATTCAAGGATCCACCCCGATAATTATGTTGTATTTCCATCGCCGCCTCAGCCAATCTGGTTTGTTAACAATATTTTAACTGATTGTACCAGTTTGCCTGTTTCGGCATGTTGAGGTTGCGAAGTCCATCACTAAATTTCGTGCTGTGAAAACAGACAAATAAAAAGCCCGGCAGCGAGCACCGCGACCGGGCTGAATAGCAGGTCTTAATGTTACTCGGTCAGTATGGTCTGCACCTCGGTCGGGCCACTGTTAACCATGCCCCAGTAGGGATTGGGTCCCCAGTGTCCCCCGCGATGGCGGGTCGGACCGTACCAGATCCAGGGGTCCATCGGCTGTGGCGGTGCGGTCACCTGCTGGGCGAGACGCCAGCGCTGATAACCACGCACATCGATGACGGCAAATTTGTAATCTGCCTCGCCGATTTTGCCCTGCTCCGTGCCTTTCAGCGTGCCCAGCACCGTGACGTACTGATTTCTGACATCCACCGGATCAACAAAACCGTGGATGTCAGCATAGATCCGGCCGACTGACGCCGCGCCCAGACGCGGTCTGGCGCTCTCATCCAGCGGCTGTGCCGCAATCTCCAGACGGGTTTTGCCGTTCAGGTTGGTGACGTTCACCACCTTACCGCCAAAGCGCGACTCCTGGCCGACATAGATAGCAGGATCATTCATCACCCGCAGCAGATCCTGCTGAGGCTGAGGGGAACTGCCCTGCAGCGTGTCAGGAATAGAGACACAACCCGTTAACACCAGCACACAGGTCAGCAGCAGACCTGAAAGCCCTTTACCACACATTGACGACATAGACGCTCTCCCGTTAGGTAAAGTCTTAGACTGGACGCATAACAATAAGTTGCGTGCGACTTAGCGGCCAGGTAACTTTTTCCAGGCAACTTCATTGCGCAGGTAGGTCGGCTCCGCCGTTTCCGGCAGCAGGGTATCCCCGTCCGCCAGCGCCAGCGTTGCCAGCGGCAGCATATCCTGTGCGGCAGGCAGGGTCACCTCACTGGCGGTCAGCATCAGTGCGTGCCCCTGCTGCAATGCCGGGAAGGCTTCCCAGCCGGTGCCGGCGGTCATCCACTCACCGGTAAGCGCCTGCATTCTGGCCACCGCTGCCTCGGGCGTCAGCACGCTTTCGCTGGCTTCACCCTGCCAGCGCCCCTGCTCATCCCGCTGATACTCTGCCCAGTAGACTTCACCCATTCGCGCATCAATGGCGGTCAGTACGCGGCGGGCACCGTGCAGACGCCACGCCCCTTCCGCCATCGTCGCCAGCGTCGAGACCGCGATCATCGGCAGGGCTGCGCCCAGTGCCAGGCCCTGCGCAATACCAATACCGATACGGACGCCGGTAAAGCTGCCGGGGCCGCGCCCAAAGGCCAGCGCGTCCAGATCGGTCAGTTCCAGCTGACCGGCGAGCAGGAGCTCTTCGACCAGCGGCAAAATACGCTGGGTGTGATCGCGCGGGGCGATTTCGAATCGGGCATCGATCTGTTGCTGATTCAGCAAGGCGGCTGAACAGGCTTCTGTCGCCGTATCCAGCGCTAAAATTCGGGCTGACATGACTACCTCAGAAGAAAGAAAACGGCGCGCATCTTAGCACAGAATTATGCGTCTGGTTCGGGTTGCTGGCGGATAAAGGCGATGGCGCGACGGATGTCCCGGGTGCGCGGCGTCGGCGGCAGACTGTTCAGGAACAGCGCACCGTAAGGGCGTGACACCAGCCGTTGATCGCATATCACCAGCACGCCGCGATCGTCGGTGTCACGGATTAACCGTCCCACGCCCTGCTTCAGGGTGATCACCGCATCCGGCAACTGCACATCCGCAAAGGGATCGCCGCCGCGAATCCGGCAATCTTCCATCCGGGCTTTCAGCAGCGGATCTTCCGGTGAGGTGAAAGGCAGTTTGTCGATGATCACCAGCGACAGGGCATCCCCGCGCACATCCACCCCTTCCCAGAAACTGCTGGTCGCGACCAGCAGCGCATTCCCCTTCTCAATAAACTGCTGCAGCAACTGGCCTTTGCTGGTTTCACCCTGCACCAGCACCGGCAGCGTCATGGAGGCGCGAAATTCGGCCGCCAGCTCACGCATCATCAGGTGTGAAGTACAGAGGAAGAAGCAGCGACCTTTGTTGGCATCAATCAGCGGCTTCATCATCGCGGCCAGCTGGCGGGCCCCCCCCGGACGGTTTGGCTCCGGCAGATTGCGCGGCACGCAGAGCAGCGCCTGCTTCGCAAAGTCGAATGGGCTGTTGAGGATCAGGCTTTTTGCCGCATTGACACCCAGCCGTTCTGAGAAGTGCGCCATCTTCTCATCCACTGCCAGGGTGGCTGAGGTAAAGATCCACGCGGCTTTACGGTTATCCATCACTTCACGAAAACGCTCCGCGACGGAGAGCGGCGTCAGCGCCAGGATAAAGTGACGTGAGGTACATTCATACCAGTAGCTGTAGCCTGGCTCGTTGATGGCCCGCAGCCGTTTCAGCCGGGTACGATAGAGCGCGGCGCGCTCAAAAGCGGCATCCAGCAGGGCTGAACGTCCCAGAGAGAGCTTGATGACGTCGTAACAGAGTTCGAGTGCATCATCCAGCAGCGTAAACATCCGCAGAATGGCGTTGTCGCTCAGCAGCTCACGCAGATTCCCGCGATAGCCGGGATCGCCCAGTGACAGGCGAAAGTCCTGCGCGCACTGCGCCAGACGGTCAGCGGATTTCTGCAGCTGCTGGGCATCGCGCACCTCGGTGCGGTAGGCGATGATGATATCTTTGGCGAGGTCGAGCAACTGACGGCTGGAGAGCTGCTGGCCAAAATACTGGCTGGCGATGTCGGGCAGCTGATGGGCTTCGTCGAAGATCATCACATCCGCTTCAGGGATCAGTTCCCCAAAACCGCCCTCTTTAACCACCAGGTCGGCGAGAAAAAGATGGTGGTTCACCACCACCACATCCGCGTCCATGGCGCGCTTTCGCGCCTTCACCACAAAGCACTCTTTGTAACGCGGGCAGTCGGTGCCCAGGCAGTTATCGTTGGTACTGGTGACCAGCGGCCAGACCGGGCTGTCTTCGGTCACGCCCGCGCAGCTGCTGATGTCGCCATCTTCGGTCTGTGATGACCAGCTGCGCAGCGTCACCAGATCGGTGAGCGCCTGCGCGGTGAGATCGCCACCCGCCATCGACTGCTGTTCCATGCGTTCCAGACAGAGGTAGTTAGAGCGGCCTTTCAGCAGTGCGGTTTTGCCTTTGAACTTCAGCGCCCTGACCATGGTAGGCAGATCGCGCCCATAGAGCTGATCCTGCAGCGCTTTGGATCCGGTCGAGACAATCACTTTTTTATTGGCCCGTAAGGCGGGTGCCAGGTAAGCGTATGTTTTACCGGTACCGGTACCGGCTTCGACGACCAGTTCACCCTGCTCTTTTACGGCTTCAGAGACCGCCTGCGCCATCTCGCGTTGTGCTTCCCGCGGCTTAAAACCCGGGATACCCAGCGCCAGCGCGCCATCCACTGCAAAATCGTCTGCCACATACCCTCACTAAGAACGGCAAAAACACTGTAATTATGTCAGTATTGCACAGACAAAGCAAAACGGAGGCTTATCAATAAGTTATGCAGGAATGGTCAGTTCTCCGACAGCGTGCGTGTTCTCCTGAACGTGCTGTTAGTGCTTCCCCTGCGGCATAAAGTCACATCCACTGAACGTTTAATTCGCGTGTCCGTGAATGCGGGGAAGGAACGGAGAGAAAATAACCCAGTAACAACTGAAGAGAGGCGGGTTTCATTAACGTTGTGCGTGCGCAGGATTATTTAAGCAGGGATTGAACGCTATTTTCATCGCACATGAATCTGCTGCGGAAATAAAGAACCGCAAAACGGCGCACAGGCGGTTTTGCGGTGTTAGCAGAGGGGGCGACCGGTGTCAGACATCCCTTACGGTCGGATCGTCCTCCTCATCCTCTTCTTCATCTTCCGGGTAGATCTCAGCATCATCTGGCAATGGCTCATCGTAATCTGGACGTTCAGACATAATTACCTCCGGTGATAAATAGCAGCACTGCTATTTGATCTGAGCATAGTTAACCGGCGCCGGAGGCCGCTGAGTTTCCTTGTGAACTGTGAGCCAGGCGTAAGATCGTTGTAACAGATTGAAAACGATCGCGAGGTGACGCCGCGCTGTGCTAGTGCCGGATATAAAACGCGCCCGCCAGCATGGCAACAAACAGCAGGGCAAAGGTAATAAAACCCTGCTTACTGCCTTTAGAGAGACCGACAAAGGCCGATATCACAATAAACAGCAGCGTCAGTGCGCCCGCCATCACCCAAAACAGATACTGCGTATTCGCCATGTGCTCATCCTCATCCTGTGGCGCGATATTTCGCTGATTTATACCATTTTTACGCCTGGCCTGTCCTGCATTCCCGCGCCTCGCCAGCCGGCTGCTGCCGCATTCCGTCCCCGCCTGTCCGCTAAAGCCTGTGACGCAGTCAGCAAATACAGAGGATAACAGCAGGAAATAACCGCCCGAATTATAATGATTAAATCGGCTTACCGTTGGGATGTGGTACCCGTAAGCTGACGTGCTGAGACTGGCTTAACGATGTCTTCAGGCTGCGTTAAGCAGATGGCCTTAACCCGACTGCCTGACTCAGGCGGAGGATTGCTATGAATACTTTCCGCATCGGCTCTCTGACTGGCGTGCTGCTGCTCTGCAGCTGTCAGGCCCCCACCCCCGATCAGGCGCGTCTGCAGGAACCCCTCTTTCAGGGCCAGAGCACCCGCACCGTTCCTCAACTCAGCGACTGCATTTATCGCGGCTGGTCCACGACCAGCGTGGTTGCCCGCGATGACACGACCCATACCCGGCCCAGCGGCAGTGCGATCAGCGTCTTTACCTGGGAGGATTCCATCTTTGCGGATGTCTCGCCTCACGGGCGAGGGGCAGAGGTCAAATATTTTACCACCTTCCGGATGGCACCTCAGGTGATGGCAGACAGGCAGGCGATTGTTAAGCGCTGCCTGTGAGGGGTGACAGCGATGCGGGGAATATGGCAGGCTACCTCCCACTTTATTCAGGGAGAAGCCGATGAGTATTACCCGTATTGACCCGGAACACCGTATGTCCGAAGCCGTGATTCACAATGACACGATCTACTACACCAGCGTACCGGAAAACCTGGACGCCGACGCCGAAGCGCAGACGGCCAATGCGCTGGCGGTGATTGATGCGATGCTGACGCGTCTCGGCAGTGACAAGAGCAAAATTCTCGATGCCACGCTGTTTCTGGTGGATAAGGCTGATTTCCCTGCCATGAACCGCGCCTGGGACGCCTGGGTCTCTCCCGGTAATGCACCGGTGCGCTGTACGGTTCAGGCCGGGCTGTTAAATCCAAAGTACAAAATTGAGATAAAAATTATCGCTGCACGTTAAGCAGAGCGGGCGTTATTCTTCTTCGTTTTCGTCATCTTCGTCGTCGAAGAGCGCCCGGATCTGTTCGCCCGAGTGAGTCTGCCGGATCTCCTGCGCCACCTGGGCGATAGCCTGACCACTCGATAAACCCCCTGCCATCAATTCCTGAATACGCTCGACGGCCTGCTGCTGCTGCTCATGAGAGAGCGCCGGTAATCCTGTAAACATGTTCTGCTCCTGTGTTGGGTCAGACAGTATCCCACGCGGAACTAACAGGTGCCAGTCAGGAAAAAATATGTCAGTCTGACCGCCTCTTTGCTTGCTGATTTTTCTGCCCGATGATTGTTGAAACCCTCACGCTTGATTATACCCCGGATGCGCTGACCCGGCGTTTTGCCCCCATTGCCCATCTGCCCTGGGCGATGCTGCTCTCCTCCGCCCAGGCCAGCCACAGCGATAACCGCTTTGATATTCTGACAGCCAATCCCCGCGCCACCCTGGTGACCCGCGGGGCGATCACCTCGATCAGCGATCGCAGCGGCACCCGTGAATCGGCCGCCGACCCTCTGCTGCTGGTGCAGCAGCAGTGCGATGCGCTGGGCGTGACGCCTGCCGCCAGTGAGACGCTGCCGTTTCAGGGCGGCGCGCTGGGTCTGTTTGGCTACGACCTGGGCCGCCGGTTTGAAACGCTGCCCGCCAGGGCCGAGGCCGACCTCATCACGCCCGATATGGCCGTAGGGATCTATGACTGGGCGCTGATTGCCGATCACCATCAGCAGACCCTGACCCTGGTGGCGCTGGAGGCGGCGCAGGCGCGGCTCGCCTGGCTGACACAGTGGCCCGCGCGTGAGGCGCTGCCCTTTTCACTGACCAGCGGCTGGCGTTCTAATCTGAGCTACGCCGACTATGCCGCCCGCTTCGCGGCGGTTCAGGACTATATCCAGGCCGGTGACTGCTACCAGGTTAATCTGGCACAGCGTTTCCAGGCGGCTTATCAGGGAGATGAGTGGCAGGCGTTCTGTCAGCTGAATGACGCTAACCGTGCGCCGTTCAGCGCTTTTCTTCGCCTGCCGGAGAGTGCCATCCTCAGCCTGTCGCCGGAGCGTTTCCTCTCGCTGAATAACCGGCAGATCGAAACCCGCCCGATTAAGGGAACCCGGCCACGCTGCGCGGACCCGATAGCGGATGCCCAGCAGGCGGAGGCGCTGCGCCATGCGGAGAAAGATCGGGCCGAGAACCTGATGATCGTCGACTTACTGCGTAATGACATTGGCCGCGTGGCGCAGCCCGGCTCCGTTACCGTGCCGGCACTGTTTGAGGTGGAACCCTTCCCCGCCGTGCATCATCTGGTGAGTACGGTTCGTGCGCGACTGCCCGACCCTCTTCAGGCCACCGACCTGCTGCGGGCCTGTTTTCCGGGAGGCTCGATTACCGGCGCGCCCAAGATCCGGGCCATGGAGATCATCGATGAGCTGGAGCCCCAGCGGCGCAACGCCTGGTGCGGCAGCATTGGCTATCTCAGCCTCTGTGGGCGGATGGATAGCAGCATCACCATTCGCACCCTGATTGCCGAGGGCCAGCAGCTCTACTGTGCTGCCGGTGGCGGCCTGGTGGCAGACAGCGATCCGCACGCGGAATATCAGGAGACGCTGGATAAAGTGAGCCGGATCTTACCGGCACTGGAACAATCGGGAGGTTCAGTTGGCTCTGACGCTTGAGACTTTTCGCTGCCGCTTTCTGTTGCAGCAGCCGGCGCGCACGACGCAGCGCCTCTCTGGCCGGCACGCGGCAGTCCTCGTGCCCATCGTGGCGCGGCCTGAGCCGGGCCTGTTGCTGACACAGCGCTCGCACGCCCTGCGCAAACATGCCGGACAGGTCGCCTTTCCCGGCGGAATGCAGGATGACGACGACGCCTCGCTGATCGCCACAGCACTCCGCGAGGCCCATGAAGAAGTGGGCATCGAACCGCAGCAGGTCGAGATACTGGGTTCGCTGCCTGCGGTGACCAGCAGTACCGGTTTTCAGGTGACGCCGGTGCTGGGGATCATTCCGGCCAGTCTGCGTTTAACCCTCAACCCGGATGAGGTGCACAGCGCCTTTGAGATGCCGCTGGCTGAGGCGTTACAGCTTAGCCGCTACAGTTCGCTGGAGGTTCACCGGGCCGGTGTCCGGCACCCGGTCTGGCTGTCACGCTATCAGGATTACCTGGTGTGGGGGATGACCGCCGGAATAATCCGCGCACTGAGCACGCAGATCGCCTTCTGACCCCCTTTTCCCGCACGAACCTCATGGAAGCCCGTCAACTCCCTGCCGGGCCCCGCTATAATATTTTCTATCGGTTTTGATAAGTTTATTTCATGCGAAAAGCTGCTCTTTTCCGGTGCATGACCATTACTATTAGCGCCATAAACTGCCCCGGCAGAGTGAGAATAATTGTGAGGAGTGTCACCTGTGATTAGTGTTTTCGACATGTTCAAAGTGGGCATCGGCCCCTCGAGTTCGCATACTGTCGGCCCGATGAAAGCGGGTAAACAGTTTGTGGACTTGCTGTGCGAACAGGGAAAGCTGCAGGAGGTCACCCGAATCGCTGTGGATGTCTACGGTTCCCTGTCGCTGACCGGCAAGGGTCACCACACCGACATCGCAATCATTATGGGTCTGGCGGGCGAATCGCCGGACACCGTCGATATTGATGCGATCCCCGCCTTTATCAAAGACGTCGAGCAGCGTGAGCGACTGCTGGTGGCGAAAGGTGCACACGAAGTCGACTTCCCGCGCGAAGGCGGCATGGTATTTCGCAGTGAGAATCTCTCGCTGCATGAAAATGGCCTGCGCCTGCTGGCTTTTGCCGGCGACCTGCTGATCCTGTCAAAAACCTACTATTCCGTGGGTGGCGGGTTCATTGTTGATGAAGAGCATTTCGGCCAGTCGGCGCTGGATGAGGTCTCGGTTCCGTGGCCGTTCCACTCTGCCAAAGATCTGCTGGCGCACTGCCGTGAAACCGGCCTGTCACTCTCCGGCCTGGTGATGAAAAATGAGCTGGCGCTGCACAGCCGCGACGAGATCCATGCCTACTTCGCCACGATCTGGCAGACGATGCAGGCCTGTATCGATCGCGGTCTGAACACCGAGGGCGTCCTGCCCGGTCCTCTGCGTGTGCCACGCCGCGCCGCGTCGCTGCGTCGCCTGCTCACCTCCTCAACCAAACACTCCAGCGACCCGATGATTGTGATCGACTGGATCAATATGTTTGCGCTGGCCGTCAATGAAGAGAACGCGGCGGGCGGCCGGGTGGTGACCGCCCCGACGAACGGTGCCTGCGGTATCGTGCCTGCGGTGCTCGCCTACTACGATCACTTTATCGAACCCGTAACGCCCGATATCTTCCTGCGTTACTTCCTCGCCTCGGGGGCGATTGGCGTGCTCTATAAGATGAACGCCTCCATCTCGGGCGCAGAAGTGGGTTGCCAGGGTGAAGTCGGCGTTGCCTGCTCCATGGCGGCGGCCGGGCTGGCAGAGCTGCTGGGCGGCAGCCCGGAGCAGGTCTGCGTGGCGGCTGAGATCGGCATGGAGCATAACCTGGGTCTGACCTGTGACCCGGTCGCCGGACAGGTGCAGGTGCCCTGCATTGAGCGTAATGCTATCGCCTCTGTCAAAGCGATTAACGCCGCGCGTATGGCCCTGCGCCGCACCAGTGAGCCGCGCGTCTCTCTGGATAAGGTTATCGAGACGATGTATGAAACCGGCAAAGACATGAATGCCAAGTATCGTGAAACCTCCCGCGGCGGTCTGGCCATTAAAGTACAGTGTGATTAAGCGAAACGTTTAAACGTTCAAATAACGTGCAAACGTAATCAAATCCGCATCCTGCGCTATCTCAGCGCAGGTTTACACGGTAGAGTATTTTCCGCGCAGCCGTCCGGCCTGCGCAGCTATCCAGACCCGCTTTTCTGCATTCCGGCCTCAATTTTAATGGGGCCGTGCCGATATTAACCCCGATATTTTTTGCTTTTTTCTGGCTTTAGGGAAGGTGGATACTGATGTATATGGCCCAGCAATTTGTTGGACAATTCAGACGAAAGCGTTTGCTTATTGCACTGTCAATCGCCACCGTAGTGCTGATACTCACGCTGGCCTTTCGCTATATCGAAGAGAAGTCACGTATTGAGCAGCAGGCAATGGATTTTGCCGACAAAGCGATTATGCGCTTTGACCGGATGTTCTCGCCGCTGGAGGTATCCGCTAATAACACGCTGGGTCTGGTCGGCGTCCCCTGTCAGGACGTTCGCTTTCCGCTGATTGAAAAAATCTCTTCCCTGCAGACCGTCCGGGCAATTCTGCTGGTGGATAACGACAGCATCTACTGCTCCAGTATTTACGGGCCTCGCGCCATCCCCTTCAGCCAGACCTACCCCGATTTAGCTTTTAATAACCAGCGTATGACCCTGTCCACCGACCAATACCTGCTGAAAGGCTCGCCGGTTCTGCTGCTGTGGACCCCCAGAAGCCTCGATAACCGCGCCGGGATCCTGCAGGTAATTAACATCGAGATGATGAGCAACTATGTGCTCGAACCGCAGCTGCCCTGGGTGGAACGTGCCGTGTTCAACGTTAACGGCCAGAGTCTGGAGTATGGTAATCCCCTTATTGAGCCGACCGTACCCTCGGAAGATGAGGTGAGCTATGAGCAGGGCTCGCTGCGTTACCCCTTTACTCTGACGCTCTATGGCCCCTCACCGACCCGACTGGCCCTGGCAACCCTGCCCTCACAACTGCCGCTGGCGCTGCTGCTCAGTCTGCTGATGGGCTACATTGTCTGGCTGGCGACCGCAAACCGGATGAGCCTGAGCTGGCAAATCAGTTATGGCATCACGGCTAATGAGTTTATGGTCTACTGTCAGCCGTTGATCAACAGCAGCAGCGGCGAGTGCGACGGCATCGAGCTGCTGCTGCGCTGGCATAACCCCCGCCAGGGCTGGATTGCACCGGATGTGTTCATCCCGCTGGCCGAACGTCAGAACCTGATTAAGCCGCTGACCCGCTTTGTGCTGAATGAGGTGGTCAGGCAGTTACCCCAGCTACCGGATGACCGCAACTTCCATATCGCTATCAACGTCGCTGCCAGCCATTTCCGGGACCGCGCCATCCTGCAGGATCTGCAGAACCTCTGGTGGCCTGCCAATCCGGTGCCAAAACTGGTGGTCGAGCTGACCGAGCGGGATGCCCTGCCGGTGGTCGATCAGTCGGTGATTGCGCAACTGCACGAGATCGGCGTGCGGCTGGCGATTGACGACTTCGGCACCGGTCACAGCTCACTCTCCTATCTGAAGGATTTGCAGCCTGACGTGCTGAAGATCGATAAGATATTTACGGCGGCCATCGGCACGGACGCGATCAACGCGACGGTGACAGATATGGTGATTTCCCTGGCGCAGCGCCTGAACATCAGCCTGGTGGCCGAGGGAGTAGAAACGGCTGAGCAGGCCGCCTACCTGTGCGAACGCGGGGTAGATCATCTGCAGGGCTACTATTTCGCCCGCCCGATGCCGCTGGAGGACTTCCCGGCCTGGCTGACGCAGCACCGGCTGGAGGTGCGGCAGCCCTCATAACCGGACGCGTCGGAAGCGATGTGTCCTGGCGCTTTGCCGCCACCGATAAAAAAAAACAGCCGCGGCGGTCAGGCAGCGGCTGTCGGAAAGAGTCAGCGCGGCCTCAGTAACAGGCCGCGCATCGAAAAGCGTTACGCCTCTTCATCCTCATCGTGTGGCTTATCTTTGGTGACGCGCACCAGATCGATACGGTAGTCGGTCGCTTCGATAATCTGAAAGTGCAGCGGGCTGATATCGATCACGTCCCCCGGAAGCGGCAACTGCCCTTTCTGCGCAATCAGCAGACCCGCCAGCGAGGCGTGATCTTCGGTCGGATCGACCAGTTCATGGAAGTCGAGCAGCTGCTGCAGCGAGTGCAGATCGGTGCCGCCCTTCACTAACCAGCCATCCCCATCAGCCACGATCTCCGGCGTTTCATCTTCATCCGGGAATTCACCCGCAATCGCTTCCAGCACGTCCAGCGGCGTAATCAGCCCCTGCACGACGCCAAACTCATTGGTGACGATGACGAAGCTGCCACGTGCACGACGCAGCACGCCAAGCAGGTTAATCGGGTCCAGCGTTTCAGGCACCACGATGGTAGGCGTATTCGCTGCAAACGTCGCCACATCCACGCCATGCTCCAGCGCCACCAGCAGCTCTTTCGCCCGCACCACACCGATAATTTCATCCAGCTCGCCCCGGCAGACCGGGAAGAGGCTGTGAGGTGTATCCAGCAGCTGATCGCGAATCTCATCCAGCGGACGGTTCGCATCGACCCAGGAGATCTCGCCGCGCGGCGTCATGATGCTGCGGATGGAGCGGGACGCCAGCGTCAGTACGCCATTAATCATGAAGCGCTCTTCATCTTTAAAGGCTTCCTGCGGCATCGCCTCGGCCAGCGCAGACTCTTCGCTGCTGCCTGCATTGCTGCTGCTCGCCGTCTGCGTGCGGTTGCGACCGCCCATCAGGCGCAGAATCGCCTCTGCGGTGCGCTCACGCATCGGCCGGTTTGACTGATGGCGGATAAAGTTCCGGCGTGCAATCTGGTTGAACAGCTCAATCAGGATTGAGAAGCCAATCGCCGCATAGAGGTAACCTTTCGGAATATGGAAACCAAAGCCTTCTGCCACCAGCGACAGGCCGATCATCAGCAGGAAGCTCAGGCAGAGCACCACCACCGTCGGATGCGCGTTAACGAAGTTGGTTAAGGGTTTGGACGCCAGCAGCATCACACCCATCGCAATCACCACGGCGGTCATCATCACCGGCAGGTGGTTCACCATACCCACGGCAGTGATAACGGCATCCAGTGAGAAGACCGCGTCCAGTACCACAATCTGTGTCACCACGGCCCAGAAGCTGGCATAACCGCGGTTCCCGCCGCCCTCGAGCTGACGGTTTTCCAGCCTTTCGTGCAGCTCCATAGTCGCTTTGAACAGCAGGAACAGGCCCCCGGCCAGCAGGATTAAATCACGACCGGCAAAGCTGAAACCGCCGACGCTGAAGAGCGGCGTGGTGAGCGTAACCATCCAGGAGATCAGCGAGAGCAGACCCAGACGCATCACCAGCGCCAGCGACAGGCCGATTAGGCGCGCTTTATCACGCTGCTTCGGCGGCAGTTTGTCGGCCAGGATGGCAATAAACACCAGGTTGTCGATGCCCAGGACTATTTCCAGTACGACAAGCGTCAGTAAACCCGCCCAGATTGAGGGGTCGAATAAAAATTCCATTATTTATGACTCCTGAACAGGGAAAAGAGTAAGCCGGTGTCTGTCGGCGCAGCGAGGCGTGACATCCGGGTCGTCGGGAAAACAGAGAAAACGCCGTCAGGCGAAAGGTGACGCGCCAGCAGGCGCAAAGAACAGATTAAGCGACGTCGGTGACGATCCATAAAGGTGGGCTGAAGCCCGACACTCCTGAGTAATAAACAGAAGGCTAATGTATCAGGTCGGTAAATGGCGTCAAAAAATTTTCTTATTTTTACAATCTGCAATGAGGTTGATCGTATGCATAAAACGATTCACTCGTTCTGCCGTGGGGTAAATAACTGACCAATGTCACAAAATTTATTTTTTCGATCACTAAAATAAATCACGACCTAACCGCCTTAACGGTGTTAACCGATGATTTCTGGCGCTCAGCCAGTCATCGCCAGCACCCTGTTAAAAATAACCGAAACGATTCTGACAGGGCCATTTACTCAGATGAGCTTCTTTAGTGAACGGAGGTAGCACGTGACCATTGCGATTGTAATTGGTACTCACGGCTGGGCAGCGGAACAACTGCTTAAAACGGCAGAAATGCTGTTAGGTGAGCAGGAGAACGTCGGCTGGATAGACTTTGTGCCGGGTGAAAATGCAGAAACACTGATCGAAAAATATGAAACGCAGCTGGCAAAACTGGATACGACGCAGGGGGTACTCTTTTTAGTCGATACCTGGGGTGGCAGTCCATTTAATGCGGCCAGCCGTATCGTGGTGGATAAACCGCAGTACGAGGTCATCGCCGGGGTCAATATCCCGATGCTGGTCGAAACGCTGATGGCGCGCGATGACAACCCGACGCTCGACGAGCTGGTGGCAGTGGCGGTTGAGACCGGCCGTGAAGGCGTTAAAGCGCTGAAAGCCAAAGAGGAGGCACCCGCGCCCGCCGCCGCAAAACCGGCTGCGCCCGCGCAACCGGCTACGCCGATGGCCCCCGGCGACCATATGAAGATCGGGCTGGCGCGTATCGATGATCGCCTGATCCACGGCCAGGTCGCGACGCGCTGGACCAAAGAGACAAACGTTCAGCGCATTATTGTGGTCAGCGATGAGGTGGCAAAGGATCACGTCCGCAAAACCCTGCTGACGCAGGTCGCGCCGCCCGGCGTGACGGCGCATGTGGTCGATGTCGATAAGATGGTTCGGGTGTGGAATAACCCAAAGTATGGTCAGGATCGGGTGATGCTGCTGTTTACCAACCCCACCGACGTTCTGCGCGTGGTGGAACAGGGTGTCGATATCAGGACCGTCAACATCGGCGGGATGGCGTTCCGTCAGGGAAAAACCCAGGTCAACAATGCGGTTTCGGTGGATGAAAAAGATATCGCCGCCTTCCGCAAACTGAATGAACGCAATATTGAACTGGAAGTGCGTAAGGTTTCCAGCGATCAGAAACTGAAAATGATGGATCTGATTGCGAAAGTAAACGCGTAACAGAAGAGCTGCTGCGCCCGCGTTTCCGGGCTCATTTTCGCTATCCTGCTGAGGACAAGAAGTATGATGGAAATAACCTCGCTACAAATTATTCTGATTTTTATCGTTGCCTGTATTGCCGGCATGGGGTCGATTCTGGATGAGTTCCAGTTTCACCGTCCGCTGGTGGCCTGTACCCTGATTGGTATCGTGCTGGGAGATATGAAAACCGGCATTATCATCGGCGGGACGCTGGAGATGATTGCGCTGGGCTGGATGAACATCGGTGCCGCCGTGGCCCCCGATGCCGCTCTCGCCTCCATCATCTCCACCATTCTGGTGATCGCGGGCGGTCAGAGTGTGGGAGCCGGTATCGCGCTGGCCATCCCGCTGGCCGCAGCCGGACAGGTGCTGACCATCATCGTGCGAACCCTGACCGTTGCCTTCCAGCATGCCGCGGACAAAGCCGCAGAGAAAGGCAACCTCACTGCTATCTCCTGGATCCATGTCTCTGCCCTGCTGCTGCAGGCGATGCGTATCGCTATCCCGGCGCTGATTGTGGCGATCTCCGTCGGCACCAGTGCGGTTCACGCCCTGCTCAGTTCGATCCCTGAAGTGGTCACCAATGGTCTGAATATCGCGGGCGGCATGATTGTGGTGGTCGGTTACGCGATGGTCATCAACATGATGCGCGCGGGCTACCTGATGCCCTTCTTCTATCTCGGCTTTGTCACCGCGGCCTTTACCAACTTTAACCTGGTGGCGCTGGGGGTCATTGGCGTGGTGATGGCGGTGCTCTACATTCAGCTCAGCCCGAAATACAACCGTGTAGCGGGGGCTCCTTCCGGCCCGGCGACCGCGAACGATCTTGATAACGAACTCGATTAAGGAACAGGTGATCACATGGTTGATATTACGAAAGTCGAAAAGAAACTGACACCCGGTGACGTCCGCGCCGTCTTTATGCGCTCGAACCTGTTTCAGGGATCGTGGAACTTTGAACGTATGCAGGCGCTGGGCTTCTGCTTCTCAATGGTGCCGGTGATCCGCCGTCTCTATCCGGAGAATAATGATGAGCGCAGGCAGGCAATCAAGCGCCATCTGGAGTTCTTCAACACCCACCCTTATGTGGCCGCGCCGGTGCTCGGCGTTACCATGGCGATGGAGGAGCAGCGTGCCAACGGCGCGCCTATCGACGACGGTGCCATCAACGGCCTGAAAGTCGGTCTGATGGGCCCGCTGGCGGGTGTCGGCGACCCGATCTTCTGGGGCACCGTGCGTCCGGTGTTTGCCGCGCTGGGTGCCGGCATCGCGATGAGCGGCAGCCTGCTGGGCCCTCTGTTGTTCTTTGTGCTGTTTAACCTGGCGCGCCTGCTGACCCGCTACTACGGCGTGGCGTATGGCTATCGCAAAGGGATCGATATCGTCAGCGATATGGGCGGCGGATTTCTGCAGAAGCTCACGGAGGGCGCCTCGATTCTCGGCCTGTTTGTGATGGGCGCGCTGGTGAACAAGTGGACGCACGTCAACATCCCGCTGGTGGTGTCGCGTATCACCGACTCCACCGGTAAGACCACCGTTACCACGGTGCAGTCGATCCTCGATCAGCTGATGCCAGGCATCGTGCCGCTGCTGCTGACCTTCGGCTGTATGTGGCTGTTGCGCCGTAAGGTCAACGCGCTGTGGATTATCGTCGGCTTCTTTGCCATCGGTATTTTTGGTTACTGGATCGGCCTGCTCGGTCTGTAATCGCACCCGGCCGGGCGCTTGCGCCCGGCTTTTAAGCGTAGTGAGCTGAGCCACAACCGGCTGAGCTCACCCCGTTTGAGGCCAGATGTTATGTCATTAACTGATGCGCTGATCGCGCTCTGCATTGCCGCCCTGCTGCTGTTTGCCCTTTATGACGAGGTGATTCTGCCGCGTCGACGCGGGCCTGTCCGCTTGCGGGTCGCCCTGCAGCGACGGCACAAAATCGACAGCCTGATTTTCATCGGGCTGCTGCTGATTCTGCTGGGAAACAACATCAGCCATCACGGCCCGCAGCTCACCACTACCCTGCTGATGGTGCTGAGCTTTCTGGCGTTCTGGCTTTTCTGGCTGCGCAGGCCCACGCTGCTGATGAAGGCCGAAGGGTTATTTTATGCCGGTGTCTGGATTGATTACCGGCGGATTCAGGGCATGAATCTTTCTGAGGATGGCATTCTGGTCATTCAGCTTGAGCAGCGCCGGCTGCTGATTGCGGTGCAGCAACTCGACGACCTGGAGCGCATCTATAACACGCTGGTTGAGGCGCGCTAGTCGCGCTGCCACTGCGTCAGGGTAAAGTCGGCATCACAACTGAACGACTCGCTCTGCTGCAGCGTCTCCCAGACCGCCTCCCGCGCCCGCCACGCAAAAGGCGTCATCTGCAGCAGGGTCGTTGCGGCCCCGCCCGTCAGCGCCATCGGATAACGCAGCGTATGCTGCGCCACCTGACGGAAGCCCGGATAGGTTTTCTGCTCTGGCGCATGCAGCTGCACGTCGCGATAGATCAGGGCTTTAAACTGCTGCAGATGATGCGGTCCCGGTGTCACCGTCAGTACCGTGCCGCCAGACTTCAGGACGCGGGCCAGTTCCGCTTCATTGCAGGGCGCGTAAATCCGCACCACGGCATCCAGCGAGCCATCGGCAAAAGGCAGACGCTGGCTGGAGGCCACGCAGAACCGCACCGCGGGATAACGCTTAGCGGCGAGGCGGATAGCCATTCTGGCCACATCCAGGCCATACACCTGTCCGCCTTCCCCTGCCGCCTCTGCCAGCGCAGCGGTGTAGTAGCCTTCGCCACAGCCGATATCCAGAATCTGGCTCTCCGGCAGGTTCAGCACCGGTTGCAGCAGCGCGACGACCTGCTCACGCAGCGGCTGATAATAGCCCGCCTGCAGAAATTCCCGTCGAGCCTGCATCATCTCTGCACTGTCACCTGGCTCACGCGACCGTTTATGCTGAACGGGCAGCAGATTGACATACCCCTCTTTCGCCTGATCAAACTGATGGCGATTCTCGCAGGACCAGCTGCGGGCATGGAAAGTCAGAGGAGAGTGGCAAAGCGGGCAAATCAACGACATAGGGGACTCCGGCATCAGATAACGCGGCGCAGTGTAACCTTATCGTTTACGCATCGGAAGCATAAAGAAAGCCCCGGCCGACCGGCCAGGGCTTTGAGAATCCATATCAGGGTGCGATGCACCGAGGCGGAGTCGAATCAGATAGCAGTGACGTTAACAGCTGCCGGGCCTTTCTGGCCATCCTGAATTTCGAACTCAACGCTCTGGCCTTCAGCCAGGGTTTTGAAACCATTGCCCTGGATGGCAGAGAAGTGTACGAACACATCTTTGCTGCCGTCTGCAGGGGTGATAAAACCAAAACCTTTAGACTCGTTGAACCACTTAACCTGACCTTTAATCTTTGCCATTTTGCAAATTCCTTTAGATGTTTATTTAGCCCGAAGGCTGTCTTACAGAAAAACCAGAGACGTTACTGCATGAGGCACTAATTAAGGTTCGGCAAGGAAGCGGTATTCAACGTCAACGTCTTTACTCGTACTTCTTCACTGAAGATGCCATGCATAAACAGAACTGTACCTCGTTTAACCCACGAATTGTTATCACATATCCTAAAAACAATGGCAAGCCATTTTTAAAGTCTCAGAGAGGCAGCACGCACAATTGCCAGAAGGCTCACACAGCCTGTTCTGTCGCGGCGCTAAAACCCGGCATAAATATAACGAACCCGCAGGTTCATTTCCTCCGGATGCCTTCTCTTCCGGGCTAACTCAATGGATACCATAAGAAATTAATATTTCACAAATATGGCAGTAAGCGAATTGATAAGCGAAGCGACAGGAAAGCGAAGCAGCAATAACCTGACGTTAATCCTGTACGACACTTTTTATTTGGTACAGGTATCTTCTCTCCTGCACCAAAAACAGGAAACTGCTCTGCGCTCTGCTCCAAATAAAAGCAGCCGCGCGAATCCGGCTTATTAAAAATTTAACCATTAATGTGATAAAAAAAGATTTCTGTTAAAAAAAGCCGGTGTAACCGGCTCCCCCGGCTCCAGGATTATTCCTGGGGTGGATTATTCAGGCTGCGGCTTCCCCCTATTCGCCAGGGCGCGAAGCTGCCCTGCTCCTCCTCTGCCCGCCGCAGTGCCGCAGCCAGTTCCTGCGGAGGCGCATCCAGTGCCTCATCAGCCAGTTCAAATACGCCCCAGTGGATAGGCAGCGTCAGCGGTCTGCCCGCCGCCTGCCAGAGTGCCACGGCCTGATCGGGGTCCATATGCTGGCCTGCCATGAACCATTTCGGTGCATAGGCACCAATCGGTAAGGCTGTCACGCTGAAGGGGCCAAGCCGGGCGGGGATCGCCAGCAGGCTGTCGCTGTAGCCACTGTCACCGGAGAACCAGAAGCGCACGGAGGATGAACGTACGACCCATCCGCACCAGAGCGAACGGTTGCGATCGCGGGGCGACCGCATACTCCAGTGACGCGCCGGAACCGCATCAAAACAGAGATCGCCCACCCTGACCTGCTGCCACCAGTCAGCCTGATGTACCTGCTGCACTCCCCGGGCGCGGCACCACGCCGCCAGGCCCAGCGGCACAACAAAGGTGGCCTGCGGAAAACGCCGGACGATCGCTTTGACCGTCGGCCGATCCAGATGGTCGTAATGATTGTGAGAAATCAGCACGACATCCAGATGCGGCAGGTCGGCAATTCTGAGTGGCGCGGGGGTTTTGCGCTGCGGTCCGGCAAAAGAGAACGGCGAGGCGCGGGATGAGAGGGCGGGATCGATCAGAATGTAACGCTGATTGAGCCGCAACAGCACGGCGGCATGACCCAGCCACCAGAGGCGATCGTCACTGCCGCTGAGATCGGCGGGTTGCCACCACTCTTCAACAAAAGCGTCATAGCCCTGTTGCGGTGGCATCGGAAGACCCTGCGCTTTTCGCTCCCGACGCCAGCGCCGGAGATCGCCAGGCTGACGCGCTTCCGGCTCAGGGTTACGGAAACCCTCTGGCGTATGGTGCGCTTTGCTGCTGTCATACCACGGATTCTTCCCGCTCATCCCGCCTCTCTGTTCTGATTAACGTTCCGGGATTAACCGGATAAAGTCGCGCTTCTCCCGCTCATCCTCGGGTTTTTTACTCTCCGCGCCGGGCTGCAGCTCAATCAGACGACGCAGCAGCTGATTCTGTTTTTTCTGCTCTTCCAGCAGCGATTCCAGCAAACGGATCTGCTCACCGGCTCGAACGCTGGCACGATTAACGAAGAACCAGGCGATAAACGCCACAATCAAAATGATGACCAGCAGGCCATAGCTGACCAGGGGGCCCGGATTTGCGGCTAACTCATTCATAACTGCCTCATAAAACGAAGTGAAAACGCCAGAACACGACAACCGCGTATTCTACCTGTCGCCATCACAAAAGATAATGGGGTTAACGGCAAAGCAGAATTTGCCGTTTCAGTTATCTCTGATCGATTCCCGCCGAAAAGCCAGGCATGCTGCTATCATTCTGACCGGCAGCACCAGGTGGAGCGCTGAGTTACCTTTCACAAGGAGATACAATGAAACTGTTTATTCGCATGGTAGGCTTGCTGGCGGTGATCTGGCTGGCGATGCTCTTTACCGGTTATGGCGTGTTAACCGGCAGCACTAAGAATGCAGCGGGACTGGGCCTGCAGTGCAGCTATCTTACCGCACGCGGTGTGATTAACGCCCAGTATCTGCACACGGACAGCGGCGTGGTCGGCGTAACCGATTGTCCGCTGCTGAAAAAAAGCGGAGAAGTGATCGATAACTGATGAAAGCGCGGGCCGCATGGCCCGCGCTGTTCAGAAAGGATAGGCGTGAAAGCCCATTTCCGAGGAAATCGTTCGCGCCGCCCGCTGCAGCATCTCCACATAATCCTGCCGCGCCTCTTCTGAAAAACGGATCGTGGGGAAAGAGAGGCTGAGGCCGGCAATTACCACCCCGAAGCGATCAAAGACCGGCACCGCGAGGCAGCGTAACCCCTCCTCCTGCTCTTCATTATCTTCGCCATAACCCTGCGCCTTCACCTCGTCCAGCGCCGCCAGCAGAGCGTCCGCGCTCGTCAGCGTATTCGGCGTGCTGCGTCTGAACTCTACCTGGCGCAGAATCTCTTCCGTTTCCTCGCGGTCGCGCCAGGCGAGCAGCACCTTGCCAATCGCGGTGGAATAGAGCGGATTGCGGCGACCAATGCGCGAATACATGCGCAGGTTATAGAGCGAGTCGATTTTATGGATGTAGACAATGCTCTCCTCTTCCAGCGCGCCCAGATGCACGGTTTCCCGGGTCAGACGCGACAGCTCCCGCATCTGCAGATCCGCGCTGCGGATCAAATCGACATTCTGCAGCGCTTTCGCCCCCAGCTCGAACAGTTTGAGCGTCAGGGAATACTTTTCGCTCTCACCTTCCTGGGTGACATAGCCCAGCGTTTTCATGGTTTGCAAAAAACGGTAGACCGTGCTTTTTGACATCATCACACGCTGCGCCAGCTCAGTGATGCTGTGGTCGCGCTCTTCACCCAGCGCCTGCAAAATGCCAAACACTTTCAGCACGGAGGAGACGGAATCGGGCTGTTTGCCATTTTCAGCAGAGGACATCGCGCACCTTGTTCAATCAGTTACAGAAATAAGACAGAACGCCAGTATAGAGTGACGCAGCGGAAAGCGGCAATGGTTTCACCCCGGTGTCGCCGGTCACGCGATCTTTTTCACCTCCGGACGCTGCAATTTCGCGTCAACTTCATTAGCATGATGATATTCACCCTCTTTAGTAATTAACTTATGACACTCTCCCCTCCTCAGGATGGTTTACCCGGCGCTCAGCGCTATATGGCGATTATCACCATCGCGCTCGGACTCACGATGGCGGTATTAGATGGCGCGATCGCCAACGTGGCGCTGCCCACCATCTCACGTGAACTGAACGCCAGCCCGGCGCAGTCCATCTGGATAGTGAACGCCTATCAGATTGCGATTATCGTCTCGCTGCTGTCGCTCTCCTTCCTCGGTGACATGCTGGGCTATCGTCGCGTGTATCAGACAGGTCTGGCGCTGTTTATTGTGACGTCGGTCTTCTGCGCCTTCTCCACCTCACTCACCATGCTGACCTGCGCCCGCGTTCTGCAGGGGCTGGGCGGCGCGGCGCTGATGAGCGTCAATACCGCCCTGATACGCATTATCTATCCGCAGCGCTATCTGGGGCGCGGTATGGCCATCAACTCGCTGGTGGTGGCGGTTTCGACGGCGGCGGGCCCGACGGTGGCGGCCGCCATTCTGTCGGTGGCGAGCTGGAAATGGCTGTTTCTGATTAACGTCCCGCTGGGTGCCGTGGCACTCTGGCTGGCGCTGCGGACGCTGCCCGATAATCCGCAGAAAGCCACTACGCAGAAATTTGATGTGCCCAGCGCCATCATGAACGCCCTGTTCTTTGGGCTGATCATCTCCGCGTTGAGCGGTTTTGCTCAGGGTCAGAGTCACCTGCTGGTGCTGTCAGAAGTGATCGGATTGCTGGTTATCGGGTGGTTCTTCATCCGTCGCCAGCTCGCGATGACGGTGCCGCTGTTACCGGTTGACCTGCTGCGTATCCCGATTTTCAGCCTGTCGATGGGGACGTCGGTCTGTTCGTTCTGCGCGCAGATGCTCGCCATGGTGTCGCTGCCCTTCTTTCTGCAAAACGTCCTGCAGCGTGATGAGGTGGCCACCGGTTTACTCCTGACGCCCTGGCCGCTGGCCACCATGGTGTTTGCGCCGATTGCCGGCCGGCTGATTGGGCGGGTGCACGCCGGGCTGCTGGGGGGCATCGGTCTGGCGATGTTCGCGCTGGGGCTGTTTCTGCTTGCCTGGCTGCCGGCGAATCCCGGCAATGGCGATATCATCTGGCGCATGATGCTGTGCGGTGCCGGTTTCGGGCTGTTTCAGTCGCCCAACAACCATACCATTGTCACCTCAGCGCCCCGTCATCGCAGCGGCGGTGCCAGCGGCATGCTGGGTACCGCGCGTCTGCTGGGTCAGAGTGCGGGTGCCGCGCTGGTCGCGCTGATGTTTAATCTGTTTGATGAGCAAGGCACGCACGCCTCGCTGCTGCTGGCGGGCAGTTTTGCCGCCGTGGCGGCGCTGGTCAGCGTGTCACGGATGACGCAGAATCGCGCCTGAGGGCAGAAAAAGAAAAGGCGACCCGGGGGTCGCCTTTTTTATGCCGCTCAGGGCTATTTCAGATACTGGCCGCTGCGCAGGGCTTCAATACGCTTGTCCAGCGGGGGATGCGACATAAACAGCTCGCTGAACGACTTGCCTTTGCCGTTGATGCAGAACGCCATCATGCTGCTCGGCTCCTGCGGTTCGTAGCTGGTTTTCAGACGCTGCAGCGCCGCAATCATCTTCTCACGGCCGACCAGCTTCGCTGAACCGGCATCGGCGTGGAACTCGCGGTGACGGGAGAACCACATGGTGATGATGCTGGCAAGAATACCAAACACCAGCTCCAGCACCATCGACACCGCAAAATAGACCAGCGGGTTGCCGTTGCTGCTCTCTTCGCCATCATCACGGTTGCCGGACATGAAGCCCGCCGCGATCTGCGCCAGAATACGGGACACGAAAATCACGAAGGTGTTCACCACACCCTGAATCAGGGTCATGGTGATCATGTCGCCGTTCGCGATATGCGACACTTCGTGCGCCAGGACCGCTTCAGCCTCATCGCGGCTCATGTTCTGCAGCAGACCGGTTGAAACCGCTACCAGCGAGGCGTTACGACGTGCACCCGTGGCAAAGGCGTTGATGTCAGGCGCGTGATAGATCGCGACCTGTGGCATCGCAATGCCCGCCTGTTGAGCCTGACGGCCAATCGTCTCCATCAGCCAGCGCTCCGTTTCATTGCGCGGCTGTTCAATCACTTCACCACCCACCGATCGCAGTGCCATCCACTTCGACATCAGCAGTGAAACAAACGCACCGCCGAAGCCAAACAGGCCTGCCATGATCATCAGGCCCTGGACACTGCTTGACTGGATCCCTGTCAGGCTGAGAATCAGCCCGAATACCAACATCACAGCCAGGTTGGTCATCAGGAAAAGAGCAATACGCATCATAATCGTTAATCTTCCTCAGTAGTTCACGCGCCTATACGCGGATAGATATCCTATGTGCATTGGGCCGCTTTTCAAGCGACCTTAACGTTTAAGTGCCTAAAAAGACATAACTTTACATTTTGTCACGCCTGCTGCGCCGACCGTCACGCTGGCACGATTACAGCGGCTAATGATTACGGCTAAATGGCCCTCCCGCAGGCAAAAAAAAGCACCGCCAGGCGGTGCTTTTTCTCATCGCAGCAGGTTATTTCGCCGCGGGCGCTTCCGGCTGGGATTTCTCCAGTTGCGCCAGATCGTTCGCAATCTTCACCGTCTCATCGAGGTAAGGATCGGGCTCTTTATAATCTTTCGGCAGCTCGTCCAGGTTTTTCAGCGGTTTTTTGCCTTCGGCCTGATAACGCGCGTTGATACGCTCCAGACGTAACGCATCATCTTCGTGATTCTCTTTCTCGCGCTGAGCAAGGTTGAGCGACACAATGTTGCGTTTATCTTTCAGGGCATTGAAACGCGCAATGTCCTTCATGATGTACTGGAACTCACGATCCTGGGCAATACGTTCAGCGTGCTGCTTCGTCAGCTGCGCCACCAGCGGTTTGACGTCGCCGGTTTTAACGTAGGTCGCCGCTTTGATGCTGTCCCACGGCAGTGCGTTATCTTCGAACTTCTCACCGGTTTCAGCCGCTTCCACCCCGGTTGGCATCAGCAGATCGGGCGTGACGCCTTTACGCTGTGTACTGCCACCGTTAATCCGGTAGAACTTCTGAATGGTATAGGAGACGGAGCCTAACGCCGGCCACTCCGGACGCAGCATCTGATCGTAGATGCGGTTCAGAGAGCGATACTGCTGCACGGTGCCCTTCCCGAAGGTCGGCTCGCCGACAATCACTGCACGCCCGTAATCCTGCATCGCCGCAGCGAAGATCTCAGAGGCTGAGGCGCTGAAGCGGTCAACCAGCACTACCAGCGGTCCTTTGTAATAGACTACGCCGTCGTTGTCGCTGTCTTCACGCACCCGACCATTGTTGTCGCGCACCTGAACAACCGGACCACTCGGAATAAACAGACCGGAGAGCGATACCGCTTCGGTCAGCGCACCGCCGCCGTTGGTCCGCAGATCGATCACGACGCTGTCAACGTTCTGCTTCTGCAGCTTCTGCAGCTGAACCTTCACGTCATCGGTGAGACCGACATAGAAACCAGGAATGTCGAGCACGCCCACTTTCTGTTTACCGACATTCTTGATGCTCATTTTGACGGCGCGATCTTCAAGACGGATTTTCTCACGCGTCAGCGTCACGGTGCGGGTTTTGGTGCCCTTACCGGCAGGCAGGATCTCAAGGCGCACTTTGCTGCCTTTCGGTCCTTTGATTTTTGCCACCACGTCATCCAGACGCCAGCCAATCACATCTTCCATCGGCTTGCCGGGCTGACCGACGCCAACGATGCGATCGCCCACCGTGATGGATTTACTTTTCGCTGCCGGTCCACCCGCAACCATCGAGTTGATGACGGTGTAGTCGTCATCCATCTGCAGCACGGCACCGATCCCTTCCAGAGACAGGCTCATCTCGGTGTTGAACTGCTCGGTGTTACGTGGCGACAGGTAGCTGGTGTGCGGATCGATTTCGCGGGCAAAGGCGTTCATCACCAGCTGGAAAACATCCTCACCGTTGCTCTGGGCGAGACGGCGAATCGCGAAGTTATAACGCTTGGTCAGAACGTCGCGAATCTCCTGGTCGGTTTTACCCGCCAGCTTCAGGCTCAGCTGGTCATATTTGACCTTAGCATCCCACAGAGCATTCAGCTCGGCTTCATCTTTCGGCCAGGGAGCCTTGCCGCGGTCAATGTCGATGGTGTCATTGCCGCTGAAGTTCATCGGACGCGCCAGCACCGTCAGCGCATACTGATAGCGCTCAAAACGGCGTTTCTGCGCCAGATTATAGAGATCGTAAAAGAGATCCAGCTTGCCACTGCGCAGCTCATCGCCGACGGTGGTTTTTTTGCTGGCAAACTGCGCCACATCCGACGCCAGCAGCACATTGTGGCTGTAGTCGAGCATGTTCAGATAGCGATCGAAAATCTTCGCTGAAAAGTTCTGATCCAGGTCGAACTGGCGGTAGTGGGAACGGGTGAAGCGTGAGGTGACGCGCTCACTGACCGTCGGGTCCTGCGGGTCTTCGTGAAGCTGGGGGATCTGATCGGCGCGGGTGATATTCTCCGCGCCGAACGTTGGGCCTGCTAACAGCAGGCCCGCAATAAGTCCAACTTTGAAAAGGGTGTTCATGCCGGGGTTAGCCTCCGTTTCAGAACTGCAAGTGTTCTGCGCGCACAATCATTGCCATGCCGGAAGCGAGCTGGACCCGAACGCCGTCTTTCGATACTTCAAGAACGGTAGCGTCCATCGCACTTTTGCCTGCTTTAACTTTAATACTCTGGCCGGGTTGCAAAGTTGAGGTATCAGTGATGGGTCGGGCTTCCTGCTCCGGACGTGGGGCTGGTTTGCGATGCTGTGAGGCGGTCGCACGCGGTGCAGCAGTCTGCGGACGCGGTTTGCGTGCGGCGTCGCCCTCGGCAGGCTTACGTGCAGCAGGCTTGCGCGCGCGACGCGGTGCCGCGCCCTCTTCGCTTTCACCCGCTTCACGACGGGCGGCACGCTGCTGATCGCGCTGTGCCTGCACACGCGCTTTCGCTTCTTCAAGCTGCTTACGCGCATGCTCGACGTGCTGCTCATCCAGCACGCCACAGGCATTACCGTCGAGATCGACACGGATAGCACCGGCTTTGATGCCGTAGAGATAACGCCAGCTCGACGTATAAAGACGCAGCGCGGAACGCAGCTGTGTTTTGCTCAGGCTCATTTCGCCCTGAACACGCTCGACCAGATCCTGAAAGATACCGATTTTGAGCGGACGCGCTTCACCTTCAGCGCTAAAGCAGTGCGGAAAGCGCTCCGCCAGAAAAGCGATGACTTCTTTACTGCTATTCAACTTAGGTTGATTTTCCATGAAATTTCCTGATTACAACGGGTTTGCCGACCAGCGCAGGCATGAACAGGCGACATTATAATGACAACATCGCTAAATGCCATGTGATCCAGTCGATTAGCTGCGCGTCAGCTGCAGATATTTTTCTAAGTCGCTGTTCGCAAGCACTTCACAAAGCCCATCAGTCAGTGTGACCAGCCCTGATTCGTCATCGCTGTCAAAACGATTGTAATCCACGCTGTCGATGTCCAGCACCCCAACCACAGTGCCATTCACTTTCAGAGGAATCACAATCTCAGCGTTGCTGGCAGCGTCGCAGGCGATGTGGCCCGGGAAGGCATGCACATCATCCACGCGTTGCACTTTCTCTTCTGCCAGCGCCGTGCCACACACACCTTTACCGACCGGAATGCGCACACAGGCGATTTTGCCCTGGAACGGACCCAGCACCAGCGTATCGGCTTCCGTCAGCAGGTAGAAACCTGCCCAGTTCACGCCATCGAGACGTTCATACAGCAGCGCGCTAAAGTTTCCCATCGCGGCGAGAAACGCCGTTTCGCCCGCCAGCAGGGCTCGCATATCGCGATTTAGATCGGCGTAAAAGGCAGTTTTGTTCATTATTCAACCGTTACCAATGACATCTGAACGGGTTTATTGAGACCGTTCGTTAAAAATAAGTTTTAATTATCCAGAGCGACAAGGTGAATCATAGCGTTAGTTACTATAACCTTAGCATTCTGTGGATCGAAGCGTGATGCCCGAGACAGGCACACAGACAATGTCTTAATGACCGATATCTGTTACTTCTGACGAGCGAAAATTGCACCATCCTATGAAAATTCACGCTATCAGCCAGACATTGCCTCACGCACGTTATCAGCGTTGCCCGCAATGCGATACCCTTTTTTCCTTACCGGATGTGAAATCGCATCAGGCGGCCTACTGTCCGCGCTGCAACGCCCGGATAGTCAGCGGTCACGACTGGTCGATGACACGTCTGATGGCCATGGCCGCCACCATGATGGTGCTGATGCCGTTCGCGTTTTCCCTGCCGCTGGTGGATATCCGTCTGCTGGGTATGCGCATCAATGCCAGCGTGCTCGAAGGCGTGATTCAGATGACGCAGCAGGGGGATGTCCTGACGGCGTCAATGGTGGCCTTCTGCACCCTGGGCGCGCCGATCACCCTGGTGGCCGGCATCTGCTATCTCGGTATCGGTCACCGGCTGGGCATGAACCTGCGGCCCGTGCTGCTGATGCTGGAGAAGCTTAAAGAGTGGGTGATGCTCGATATCTACCTGATCGGCATTGCCGTGGCGTCGATTAAGGTGCAGGACTATGCTTCGCTGGAGATTGGGTACGGGCTGGCGGCTTACATCGCCCTGACGGTGCTGAGCGTGCTGACGCTAATCCATCTCAACATGGAGCAGCTGTGGGAGCATTTCTACCCGCAGCAGCCCGGCAATATGGCGCGTGACGAGATGCAGGTCTGTCTGAACTGTCACCATACCGGCCTGCCGGACGAACGGGGGCGCTGCCCGCGCTGTCACACGCCGCTCGACTTCCGTCGCCGCCACAGCCTGCAAAAATCCTGGGCGGCGCTGATTGCCTCGATTGTGCTGCTGATCCCGGCGAACCTGCTGCCTATTTCCGTGGTGTACCTCAACGGATCACGGCGTGAGGACACTATCTTCTCGGGCATACTGTCGCTGGGTGAAGGCAATGTGCCGGTCGCCGCGATTGTGTTTATCGCCAGTATTCTGGTGCCCTTTACCAAAGTGCTGGTGATGCTGACCCTGCTGCTCAGCATCCATTTCCGCTGTGAACAGGGGCTGCGCACCCGCATCCGGTTACTGCGGTTTGTCACCTGGGTTGGCCGCTGGTCAATGCTGGATCTGTTTGTCATTTCGTTAACCATGTCGCTGGTCAATCGCGATCAGCTGCTGGCTTTTACCATGGGACCGGCGGCGCTCTTTTTTGGCGCCGCCGTTATCCTGACCATTATGTCTGTTGAGTGGCTGGACAGCCGCCTGCTCTGGGATGCACATGCAACAGGAAACGCCGACTACACCGACTAACGCCACGCTGCGCAATAAGCGTAAAGTTTCGCCCTTCTGGCTGCTGCCGATAATTGCGATGCTGATCGCCTGCTGGCTGCTCTGGACCAACTACCAGGAGCGCGGCACCACCATCACCATCAATTTCCAGACGGCGGATGGGATTGTGCCGGGCCGTACCCCGATCCGTTATCAGGGTGTGGAAGTGGGCACCGTGCAGGGCATTAATCTCAGCGACGACTATCGCCGCATTCAGATCAAAGCCAGCATCAAGAGCGATATGCGCGACGCGCTGCGCGAAGACACCCAGTTCTGGCTGGTGACGCCGAAAGCCTCACTGGCTGGGGTGTCGGGACTGGATGCGCTGGTCGGCGGTAACTATATCGGCATGATGCCCGGCAAAGGGAAACCCAGCGAGGCCTTTACCGCGCTCGATACCCAGCCGAAATATCGGGTGAACACCGGCGAACTGCTGATCCATCTGCATGCCCCCGATCTCGGCTCGCTCAACACCGGTTCGCTGGTCTACTACCGCAAGATTCCGGTCGGCCGGGTCTATGACTACAACATCAACAGCAAATCCGACGGGGTGGCGATTGATGTGCTGATTGACCGCCGCTTCACCCATCTGGTGAAAACCAACAGTCGCTTCTGGAACGTCTCCGGCGTCAATGCTGACGTCAGCCTGAGCGGTGCCAAAGTACAGCTGGAGAGCCTGGCGGCGCTGGTAAATGGTGCGATTGCCTTTGACTCCCCGGAAAATGCCGGAGAGGCCAAAGCGGAGCAGAACTACCGGCTCTACCCTGACCTGGCGCACAGTCAGCGCGGCGTGCTGATTACCCTGGATCTGCCCAACGGCAATAACCTTAAAGCAGGCAGCACGCCGCTGATCTATCAGGGACTGGAGGTCGGCACGCTGACTAAGCTCAACCTGCAGGATGGCGGCAAGGTAACCGGCGAGCTGACGATTGATCCGTCGGTGGTCGGTCTGATGCGCAGCGGCACCCGCATTGAGATGCATAGCCCGAAAATCAGTCTGACCGATACCAGCCTCAGCGCGCTGCTGACCGGTAACACGCTGGAACTGGTTCCCGGCGAAGGTGAGCCGCAGCAGCACTACACCGTGCTGGCGTCAAATGAGACGCTGCTGCAGAAACCCAACGTGCTGACGGTCAGACTGAGTGCGCCGGAGAGCTACGGTATCGATCAGGGGCAGCCGCTGATGCTGCACGGCATGCAGATTGGTCAGGTGATGTCGCGCTCTCTGGATGAGAATGGCGTCAATTTCGTGGTCGCGGTAAATCCTGAGAATCGCAACCTGGTGCACGGGGACAGCAAATTTATCGTCAACAGCCGGCTCGATGTGAAATTTGGTCTCGACGGAATGCAGGTGTTAGGTGCCAGCGCCCGTGAATGGGTCGATGGCGGCATCCGGCTGGAGCCGGGCAGGAAAGGCGAGCCGAAAACCGCCTATCCGCTGTTTGCCGATGCGGAAAAAGCGGAAGAAGGCATTACCGGTGATGGTCCCTCCACCACCCTGACGCTGACCGCCAACAGTCTGCCTGACGTGCAGGCGGGTTCGGTGGTGCTGTACCGCAAGTTTCAGGTCGGTGAGATTGTGAAAGTCACGCCGCGCGCTGACGCCTTTGATATCGCGGTGCACATCCAGCCGGAGTATCGCAAGCTGCTGACCAGCGAAAGCGTCTTCTGGGCCGAGGGCGGCGCCCGCGTCAGTCTTAACGGCAGCGGCCTGACAGTTCAGGCATCGCCGCTAAACCGGGCGCTGAAAGGTGCAATCAGCTTCGACAACATGACCGGTGCGAAGTCGGCCAAAGGGGTCAAGCGTGTGCTCTACCCGTCTGAAACCGCCGCCCGCGCGGTGGGCAGTCAGATTACCCTGCACACCTATGACGCCAGCAAGCTTTCAGCCGGGATGCCGATTCGTTACCTGGGCATCAATGTCGGCCAGGTGGAGTCGCTTTCGCTCAGTAAAGATAACAATCAGGTCGTCGCCAAAGCGGTGCTCTATCCCGAATATGTGGATGATTTTGCCCGCCTCGGCAGCCGTTTCTCGGTGGTCTCTCCAGAGATTTCCGCAACGGGGGTGAATCATCTGGAAACGCTGTTGCAGCCTTACGTAAACGTGGACCCGGGCAAAGGCGGTGCCGTGCGCACCTTTGAGCTGCAGGAGAGCACCATTACCGATTCGCGCTACCTGAATGGCCTGAATATTTACGTTGATGCCACCGAAGCCGGTTCCCTGTCGCTGGGCACCCCGGTGCTGTTCCGCGGCGTGGAAGTGGGCACCGTGACCGGCACGTCGCTGGGCAATATGGCGGATCGCGTGCAGATTGCCCTGCGTATCAGCAAGAAGTATCAGCATCTGGTGCGGAATAACTCGGTGTTCTGGCTGGCGTCCGGCTACAATCTCGACTTCGGTCTGATTGGCGGCGTGGTGAAAACCGGCACCTTCCAGCAGTTTATTCGCGGCGGCATCCAGTTTGCCACCCCGCCAACGGTGCCGCTGGCGCCGCAGGCGACGCCGGATAAACACTTCCTGCTGCAGGATGAAGCGCCGAAAGATTGGCGCAACTGGGGAACGGCGATTCCGTCTCCGCGCTAAGTCAGGTCAGGCGGGCAGTCTGATGCTGCCCGCCTGGTTGCTTTGCATCGAGCAGGCTCAGGGAGTATACGCCCTCCGCAAAGACGCAAAAACCGCCATCTCTGGCGGGCTCAGCGCGGACCATCCCTGGCCCGCTATGCTTTACTCCGGGCGTATGCTCCCATCGCTTCATCTTTCCGCGGCCTGTATGCCTGAGCAATCTCATCTGCGCAAAACCGCGCCAGACTTATTCCTCCTGAGACGGGCAGCCTGGCTGCCCGTTTCCTTTCTGCATGGTACACTGCCGCCTTTGCCTTAACTGGAATGTACTCGTGTCAGATGCTGCTTCGCTTTTCCCCGCCGATTTTCTCTCTTTAATGCGCCAGAGCCTGCCCGATGAGGCCAGCTTCGCGCAGTTCATCGCCATCAGTCAGCAGCCGCTGCGCCGCACGCTGCGGGTGAATACCCTGAAGATCAGCGTGGCTGACTTCCTGCGTCTCACCGCTGACTATGAGTGGCAGCTTACGCCGGTGCCGTGGTGCGAAGAGGGATTCTGGATCAGCCGGGAAGATGAGAGCCTGCCACTGGGCAGCGTCGCGGAACACCTCAGCGGCCTGTTCTATATTCAGGAAGCCAGCTCCATGCTGCCGGTCACCGCCCTGTTCGACGCGGAGACAGCGGTCAGCGCCGTGATGGATATGGCGGCGGCACCGGGTTCAAAAACCACCCAGATTGCGGCCCGGATGGGCAATCAGGGGATCATTCTGGCCAATGAATTCTCCTCCAGCCGGGTGAAAGTCCTGCACGCCAACATTACCCGCTGCGGCGTCACCAACAGTGCGCTGACACATTTCGACGCCCGGGTATTCGGTCCTGCGCTGCCGGAACAGTTTGACGCCATCCTGCTTGACGCCCCCTGCTCAGGCGAAGGGGTGATGCGGAAAGATCCCGATGCCCTGAGAAACTGGTCGCTGGCCAGTACAGAAGAGATTGCCGCCACCCAGCGCGACCTGCTCGACAGCGCCTTCCATGCCCTCAAACCGGGCGGCACGCTGGTCTACTCGACCTGCACCCTGAATCAGATTGAGAATCAGCAGGTCATCGCCTGGCTGCTGCAGCGTTACCCCGACGCCGTGGAGATCCTGCCGCTCAACGAACTGTTTGCAGGGGCGGAGCAGGCCGCCACGCCAGAGGGTTATCTGCACGTTTTCCCGCAGATGTTCGACAGCGAAGGCTTTTTTGTGGCCCGGTTGCGCAAAACCGCGTCGGTCGATCCGCTGCCTGCACCGGGCTATAAAGTCGGCAAGCTGCCCTTCTCGCACGTCAGCCGCAAGCTGGAGAGCGACATCATTCAGGCCGCCGCCGCCGTCTCACTCCGCTGGGACGATTCGCTGGTGCTGTGGCAGCGTGATAAAGAGATCTGGCTGTTCCCGGCGGCCGTCACCCCGCTGCTGGGCAGAGTGCGTTTCTCAAGAATTGGCCTGAAGCTGGCTGAAACCTTCGCGAAAGGCTATCGCTGGCAGCATGAGGCGGTCATCGCGCTGGCGCAACCGGATGCGAAGCACGCCTTCGAACTGACGGCAGCCGAGGCAGAAGAGTGGTATCGCGGGCGGGATGTCTATCCGGAAAGCGAACCCGCCGGTAATGAGATGATTGTCACTTATCAGCAGCAGCCGCTGGGGCTGGCAAAGAAAGTCGGCAGCCGTATCAAGAACAGCTACCCCCGCGAGCTGGTGCGGGACGGGCGTCTGTTCCGCTGAAATTACTGCAGCTGAACCATCGTCAGATGATGGCCAAACACCGCACCGGTATCGATATAGTGCAGGTTGGCCACCGTCAGCGGCTCCTTCAGCGGAGTATGACCAAAATAAAAGGCATCTGCCCCGCGGATGCCGCTTTCTGCGCCGGCCTGAAGCCCCTCCAGCCGCTGACGGCTCCAGACCACCTGCTCCCAGTCCAGCGGTTTATCCAGGGCGTACTCCGCGGCGGGGTAATCCGCATGGGCAATCACCACGGTACGCGCCCCCAGCTGTAAATGCACGATCAGCGGCAGATCGCGACAGCGCAGCAGCGCGTGACGCGCCGAAACGATGGCACTGCCGCGCAGCCGCCAGAACCAGTCGCCGCCGTTCATCTGCCAGCGCTGCTTTTCGTGACCCTGTAACGCCAACAGGGCCATCTCCTCATGGTTGCCCTTCACGCTGCGAAACCAGGGCTGCTTAAGCAGCGCCAGGCACCCCAGGCTGTCGGGCCCGCGATCAATGAGGTCACCCACTGCAATCAGCAGGTCCTGCTGCGGATCAAACTGATGCTGCTGTAACCGCGCATCCAGTTCAGCGCGGCAGCCGTGCAGATCGCCCACGACCCAGATATGCCGCCACGCTGCCCCCTCGAGAAACTGGTAAGACATTGATCCTCCGCCTGCGTCGCAAAGCCTCTGCACAGTATAGCCAGATCCGCCTCTGCACCGACACAAGCAACGGCAGCGCAGTGGGAAAGCGGGCAGGCCCCGCGGCAGATCAGGGGCGCGTTTTCGCCGGATACGCCTCCAGCTTCTCCGCCGGACGCACCGGGCGGCGCACCATCTCTCCGCCGCAGTTGGGGCAACGATGTTGCAGGTGTTCGGCACATTCCGCGCAGAAGGTGCATTCAAATGAGCAGATCCGTGCCGCCAGGGAAGATGGCGGCAGGTCACAGTCACAGCGTTCACAGCGGGGGCGAAGTTCAGGCATGGCGGCACTCCTGTCAGGATGATGCGTCAGCTTCGCGCGTAGCGGCCCGGCTGTCGAGTCAGCGGAGAGACAAAGCGGGGTCAGATCGGGACATTCTGCCTCAAGGGTGCAGACTGTGGCCCGGCGCTAGAGTTGCGTCTTATCCGTGGCGCGGTCGTCCGGCTCTTCCCCGGCTTCTGGCTGCTCTTCAGATTCATCGCTCTCATCTTCCGGCTCCTGACCGCCCATTGACGCCTGGATCACCTCCTCTTCCAGCGTCGGGTTCAGGGCCGCACCCAGCGGTGAGGTTGCCAGGCTATCAGGCATTACCACATGCGGCAGCGGCACTTCGGTTGTCGGCAGCGGACGTGGCGTTCGCACATAGCTCAGCCCGCACGTCACCAGCGCGCAGACGGCGAAGAAGAGATAGAGCATATTGCTGCCCAGCGGCTGCATCAGCGCCCCTACCACCAGCGGCCCGATGCTGGCACCAATCCCAAACGCCATCAGCAGACAGGCGGTTAACGACACCCGTCGCTCGGCGGCAACCTGATCGTTCGCCAGCGCAACCTGCAGCGGATAGAGCGCGAACTGCATCATACTGGCCACAAAGGCGATGCCTATCATCCAGTGGAAGGTAAGATGCGGCAGCATAATCAGCGGCACGCAGGAGACGGCAAACAGCAGCGCGATGATAAATAACAGCCGCTGACGGTCGTAGCGGTCGGAAAGCCAGCTCAGCGGGAACTGTGAAACCAGACCGGCAAAAATCGTCAGGCTCATAAAGTAGCCGGTCTGACTGGTGGTGAAGCCTTTGCTGCTGCCGTAAACCGGCGCCAGCCCGTAAAACGCCCCGATCACCATGCCGGTTACCAGCGTGGTGCCGAGCAGTTTGGGAATGGTGCGGATAAAGTAGCCCAGCTCCATCGGCGCGGGGGTCATAGGCCTGACATGGGTACGGGTGGTCAGCGCAATCGGCACCAGACAGAGCGCAAAACAGAGCGCCACGATCAGCAGCGTACTCACGCCAAAGCCACTCTGCAGGCTCAGCACCACCTGACCGCCGCTCAGCCCCAGATAGGTCGCGACCATATACAAGCCGAAAATCATGCCGCGCTGAGAGGATTCCGCCTGGTCGTTGAGCCAGCTCTCCAGCACCATATACTGGCACATCATGCAGAGCCCGATGATCAGACGCAGAAACACCCACAGCGGAATAAAGTCGGTCAGCCCGTGGCCAATCACCGAGGCGGTAATGATCCCGGCACAGGCGACATAAGCGCGGATATGGCCGACGCGGGCGATCAGGTTGTGCCCGACTTTGCCTCCAATCACCAGACCAATATAGTTTGCCGCGATGATGGCACCGATAAGCGCCCCGTTCACCTGCTCGCTCGCCAGCCGGAGTGAAACATAGGTGGTCAGCAGACCGGAGCCCAGCAACATCAGCAGCGTGGTGGTGTAGAGCGGCAGAAACGTACTGAATATTTTTCCCATATGACTCCCTGTCTACACCTTCAGGCATCAGGCCAGTTAAGCCCTAAAGATAGTCGATATCCGCGTCCGGCGCGGCATTGCCTGCCGCTGACGGCAAAAAAAAAGCCCGCCCGCAGTGTGCGGACGGGCCTGGCGTCAGGCGCTCGGGAAACTGATATTGCTGCCCGGTGCCTCACGGTTGAGATGGATGAAGTTCAGGTGCCGCTCGTACTGATCCAGAATGTCGATGATCACCTGCTCTTTGCTATAGTCCATCAGGTCATTACCCTGGCTGCCTTCCATCAGGAAGGTTTCCAGCCGGTAGTAGGTCGATTTACCGCTGCGGGCGCGATAGGTAAAGCCCGGAATCGAGTACTGCTGCGGCCAGACCTGATAGATGAAGTCCTGCTCTTCGCCCAGATGCACGCGCAGATCCAGATAGCCGATCGGGTTGGCCGCATCCGGCGCGACGCTCTCCAGCGACACCCGACCACCCCGCAGCTCCAGCTCTTTCGCGACCTCTTCCATCGCCGGATAGATGGTTTTTTCCATCATCTGCTGGGTATAGCGCGACCCCGGATAGTTCATCAGCCGCGACAGGCGCTTTTTCCAGGTGCGGCGATCCGTAGCGTGGGCCAGATAGGGCGCGGTGTCACGCGTGGCGCTGGCGCGACGGTGATCTTCAATCTTCAGCGATTTATAGAGCCCCGCCATCACAAAGAAGATCACAAAGCTGAACGGCAGACCCATGATCACCGTGGTGTTCTGCAGGGCCGAGATGCCGTTCGCCATCAGCATACTCAGGGTCAGGACCCCGATCGCTACCGACCAGAAGATACGCAGCCAGTTGGGCGCATCGCTGTTGATGTCTTTGAGACGTGAGGTGAAGTTCCCCAGCACCAGCGAACCGGAGTCCGCAGAGGTGACGTAGAAGAGCATACCGGTGATCGTCGCGACAGAGGCGCTGAGTTTAAAGGCCGGATACTGCGCCAGCAGGCTGTAGAAGCCACGCTCTGCATGATTCATCACCTCCTGAGCAAAGCCCGCATTACCATGAATAATCTGATAGAGCGCGGCGTTACCAAACACCGACAGCCACAGCAGCGTAAAGGTGAAGGGAATGATCAGGGTGCCGAGCACGAACTCGCGGATGGTACGACCGCGTGAGATACGCGCCAGGAAGAGGCCGACAAAAGGCGACCAGGCCACCCACCACGCCCAGAAGAAGAGCGTCCAGCTGTTCATCCATTGTGTCGGACGATCAAAGGCAAAGGTGTTGAGCGTCATGCCCATGAAGCGGTTGATGTAGTCCCCCACGTTCAGCACCAGCGCATTCAGCAGAAATTCGGTGTTGCCGAAGAAGAGCACGAAGAGGATCAGCCCCAGCGCCATCACCACGTTGAGCTCGGAGAGGATACGGATACCTTTATCCACGCCGGATGTCACCGAAATAGTGGCGATCACCACCGAGAGGATGATCAGCGCGGTCTGCGCGGTCAGTCCTTCCGGGATATCAAACAGCACCTTCAGGCCATAGTTAAGCTGCACCACCCCGATGCCGAGCGTGGTCGCAATACCGAAGATCGTACCCACTACGGCGGCGATATCGACGGTGTGACCAATCGGGCCATTGATGCGTTTGCCGAAGATGGGATAGAGCGCGGAGCGGATGGTCAGCGGCAGGTTATAGCGATAGCTGAAGTAGCCCAGCGCTATCCCCATCAGCGCATACATTGACCAGCCGGTCAGGCCATAGTGAAACAGCGTCCAGACCATCGCCTGACGGGCCGCCTCCAGCGTCTGCCCCGCCCCTTCCGGCGGCTGCATATATTGCGTCACCGGTTCAGCCACCGAGAAGAACATCAGGTCGATCCCGATCCCGGCGGCAAACAGCATGGCGGACCAGCTGAGGATGCTGAATTCCGGTTTGGCGTGCTCCGGCCCCAGCTTGATCGAGCCAAAGCGCGAACAGGCCATGTAGAGCACAAAGACAATGTAGAGCGTGGCAGCCAGCATGTAGTACCAGCCGAAGGTGGCGGAGACCCAGTTAACCGCCTTGAGGATCCAGCTCGCGGCCAGTTCACTGTAGAGAATCGTCACAAGTGAAAACGTCAGAATCAATCCGGCAGAGGTATAAAATACAACGGGATTGAGTCTGTCTTTTTCACCGGCAGGTGGATTATTCATCGATTACCTCTGGTTAATATCCTGAAAATACGCAATGGATAACATTTGCCGCTCACGGGGTGTTCAGGCCGTGCGGCCTCCTATCGTTCTGTTACTTCCTGTTTAAGCGTAACGGCTGACAGTGAGCTTAGCACTCATTGCCGTTTCGCTTACGCTACATTTAAAGAACACTACACTAACAAAGTTTCTTTTTATATTGAACGTGCAATCAAAAAAAGTTTAAATAGGGGTTCAATTTGAGGGCGGAGCCGGAGCGGAGCTATGCCAAAAGTAGGGATGCAGCCGATACGACGTCGGCAACTGATTGATGCGACCCTGAGTACGATTAACGAAGTTGGAATCAATGATGCCACCATCGCCCAGATCGCCCGGCGGGCGGGGGTCTCGACCGGCATCATCAGTCACTACTTCAAAGATAAGAACGGCCTGCTGGAAGCCACGATGCGTGATGTGACCCGGCAGCTGCGCGAAGCGGTTCTGACGCGGTTACGGCCGCTTGCCGATGCCCCGGCTGAACAGCGACTGTGTGCCATCGTTGACGGGAATTTTGATGAAACCCAGGTGCACAGCGCAGCGATGAAGGCCTGGCTCGATTTCTGGTCAAGCAGCATGCATCAGCCCCAGCTCAACCGCCTGGAGCGGGTCAGCAGCCGGCGGCTCTACTCCACCCTGGCGGTGGAGTTCCGGCGTCAGCTGCCGCTGGAAAAAGCGCGTCTGGCCGCGCATGGCCTGGCCGCCCTGATAGATGGTCTGTGGCTGCGCGCAGCGCTGAGCGGTAAGCCTTTTGACCCGGTCATCGCCCGCACACTAACCACCCAGTTCATCCGTCAGCAACTGGCTGGCGAGCACGAATAACGGAAGGAGAAAACATGTCCCGATTCAACGAGCAGAAACTCTACATCGATGGCGCCTATGTGGCCGCAGCGTCTGGCGAAACGTTCCAGACGATCAATCCGGTCAACGGCGACGTACTGGCAGAGGTTCATGCCGCCGGCCAGGAAGATGTCGATCGCGCCGTTGCTGCCGCCAGAAAAGGCCAGAAGGTCTGGGCCGCGATGACCGCGATGGAGCGTTCGCGCATTCTGCGCCGCGCCGTCGATATTCTGCGTCAGCGTAACGATGAGCTGGCAGAGCTGGAGATGCTCGACACCGGTAAACCTTACAGCGAAACCTCTGCTGTCGATATCGTCACCGGTGCAGACGTACTGGAATATTACGCCGGGCTGATCCCCGCCATCGAAGGCCAGCAGATCCCCCTGCGCGACACCTCTTTTGTCTACACCCGCCGCGAACCACTGGGCGTGGTGGCCGGGATTGGTGCCTGGAACTACCCGATTCAGATCGCCCTGTGGAAATCCGCGCCTGCACTGGCCGCGGGTAACGCGATGATTTTCAAACCGAGTGAAGTGACCCCGCTCACCGCCCTGAAACTGGCGGAAATCTACAGCGAAGCGGGCCTGCCGGATGGGGTCTTCAACGTGCTGCCAGGCCTCGGCGCAGTTACCGGTCAGCTGCTGACCGAACATCCGGGTATCGACAAAGTCTCCTTCACCGGTGGCATCGTCAGCGGCAAAAAGGTGATGGCCAATGCCGCAGGATCAACCCTGAAAGAGGTCACCATGGAGCTGGGCGGTAAATCTCCGCTGATCGTCTTTGATGATGCCGACCTCGATCTGTCCGCCGACATCGCCATGATGGCGAATTTCTACAGCTCCGGTCAGGTCTGCACCAACGGCACCCGCGTCTTTGTCCCCGCGTCGCTGAAAGCGGCTTTTGAGGAAAAAATCAGCGAGCGCGTTGCCCGCATCAGGGCTGGCGATCTGCGCGACCCGGCCACCAATTTTGGTCCGCTGGTCAGCTTCACTCATCGCGACAACGTGATGCGTTACATCGAATCGGGCATCGCTGAAGGCGCACGCGTGCTGTGCGGCGGCAAACGCCTGACCGGCGGCGACTTCGATCAGGGGGCCTGGGTGGCACCCACCGTCTTCACCGACTGCCGTGATGAGATGAAGATTGTACGTGAAGAGATCTTCGGACCGGTGATGTCGATCCTGAGCTATGACAGCGAAGAGGAAGTGATCCGCCGCGCCAATGACACCGAATATGGCCTGGCTGCCGGAGTGGTGACGCAGGATCTCAACCGTGCGCACCGCGTCATTCACCAGATTGAAGCCGGCATCTGCTGGATCAATACCTGGGGTGAATCCGCCGCAGAGATGCCGGTCGGAGGCTACAAGCACTCCGGTATTGGCCGTGAGAATGGCCTGATGACCTTACAGAGTTACACCCAGGTGAAGTCAGTGCAGGTTGAGCTGACGCGTTTTCAGTCAGTCTTTTAATCACCCTTTAACCTGAGGAACGATGAATGGAATTTGATTACATTATTATCGGCGCTGGATCCGCAGGAAACGTTCTGGCTACCCGTCTGACCGAAGAGAGCAACGTCAGCGTCCTGCTGCTGGAAGCGGGCGGCCCGGATTATCGTTTTGATTTCCGCACCCAGATGCCTGCCGCCCTCGCCTATCCGTTACAGGGCAAACGCTACAACTGGGCCTATGAAACAGAACCTGAGCCTTACATGAATAATCGCCGCATGGAGTGTGGCCGTGGTAAAGGCCTGGGCGGCTCGTCGCTGATTAACGGGATGTGTTACATCCGTGGTAACGCCATGGACCTCGATAACTGGGCCAGCGCGCCGGGGCTGGAGGACTGGAGCTATCTGGACTGCCTGCCCTACTACCGCAAGGCGGAGACCCGCGATATCGGCCCGAACGATTTCCACGGCGGTGACGGCCCGGTCTGCGTCGCAACGCCAAAAGCGGGCAACAACGTGCTGTTTGAAGCGATGATTGAGGCGGGCGTGCAGGCGGGCTATCCGCGCACGGATGACCTCAATGGCTATCAGCAGGAAGGATTTGGCCCGATGGACCGCACCGTGACGCCGCAGGGACGCCGCTCCAGCACCGCGCGCGGCTATCTCGATCAGGCTAAAGGCCGCGCCAACCTGAAGATCATTACGCATGCCACCACCGACCGTATCCTGTTTGACGGTAAGCGTGCGGTGGGCGTGGAGTTTCTGCAGGGCGACAGCAACACCCTGAACAAAGCGACCGCACGCCGTGAAGTGCTGCTCTGTGCCGGGGCTATCGCCTCGCCGCAGATCCTGCAACGCTCCGGCGTCGGTTCGCCCGAACTGCTGAAGCAGTTTGATATTCCGCTGGTTCACGACCTGCCAGGCGTGGGTGAAAATCTGCAGGATCATCTGGAGATGTATCTGCAGTATGAGTGTAAAGAACCGGTCTCCCTCTATCCGGCGCTGAAGTGGTGGAATCAGCCTAAAATCGGCGCCGAGTGGATGTTCAATGGCACTGGTGTCGGCGCCAGTAACCAGTTTGAAGCCGGTGGCTTTATCCGCAGCCGTGAAGAGTTCAGCTGGCCGAACATTCAGTATCACTTCCTGCCGGTGGCGATTAACTACAACGGTTCCAATGCCGTTGATGCCCACGGCTTCCAGTGTCACGTCGGTTCGATGCGTTCACCCAGCCGCGGTCATGTGCGCCTGAAATCACGTGATCCGCGCCGCCATCCGGCGATTCTGTTTAACTACATGTCGCATGAGCAGGACTGGCATGAATTCCGCGATGCGATTCGCATCACCCGCGAGATCATCAACCAGCCCGCGCTGGATAAGTATCGCGGCCGCGAAATCAGCCCGGGCATTGAATGTCAGACGGATGAGGAGCTGGATGAGTTCGTGCGTAATCACGGCGAAACCGCTTATCACCCGTGCGGCACCTGTAAAATGGGCAACGACCCGATGGCGGTCGTCGATGGCGAAGGCCGGGTGCATGGCCTGCAGGGATTACGCGTTGTGGATGCGTCCATCATGCCGCTGATCATCACCGGTAACCTGAATGCCACCACCATCATGATCGGTGAGAAGATTGCTGATAAGATCCGTGGACGCGAGCCGCTGCCGCGCAGCACTGCGGCCTACTACGTGGCTGGAGAGGCGCCTGTGCGCACCACCCCACAGCGCAGCGACTAAATCGTGACAGTGTCACTTTAAACCTCGCCGGGCATCTTATTGCCCGGCTTTTTTATTCCCCCTCCCATTCCACACATTGTTTTCCGTTAACCTGCATCTGCAAATCATCAAACCTTAATCAAAATCAAACAAAGCAGCATCTGCTGTTGATTTCACGATATGCCGGATGCTATAAATCCTGCGTGTAGATAACCGGAGGCACTTTCCGTCCACTGATGAGAAGCAACAATGTGGATGCGTTGTAAACTTTATGCGCAAACTTTTTGTGTTTTATTCCCTGATTTCCCCTGCTTTCCTTTCCGCCCGGAACGTCGCTGATAAGCACTGGCGTAACGCCCTGTAGTCCCCTTCCGCTTCGATATGGTTCTGAGTCTGCACGCAATCACGCGTGGCAGGTCGTCATTAATTCGTTGCTGGAGATCCCCATGTACGCCTGGGTTTTATTATCACTTGCTATCGTGACTGAAATAATCGGTACGCTGTTTATGAAATGGTCCAGCCTCAGCGGCAGCCAGTATGGCTACCTGATGATGCTGGCTATGATTGCCTGTTCTTATATTCTGCTGAGTTTCGCCATCAAACATATTGCCCTGGGCGTGGCTTATGCTCTGTGGGAAGGTATCGGCATCCTGCTGATTACGCTGTTCAGCGTGCAGCTGTTTGGCGAGTCGCTGTCACCGCTGAAGATCGGCGGCCTGATGACACTGATTGTCGGGATCATCCTGATCAAAACCGGCACCGAATCATCAGCAGAGGTTAACCATGGTCATCGCTGATTTTGTCCATGCGGCCTGGCTGGCACTCGCTATCCTGCTGGAGATTGCCGCCAATATATTCCTTAAATATTCTGATGGATTCAAAAAACGTCTATTCGGGCTGCTTTCACTCTGCTGTGTGCTGCTCGCGTTCAGCGCGCTTGCCCAGGCGGTGAAAGGTATCGACCTGTCGATAGCCTATGCGGTCTGGGGTGGCTTTGGCATTATCGCCACCGTCGCGGCGGGCTGGGTACTGTTTGGTCAGCGGCTTAACCGCAAAGGCTGGGCTGGCCTGAGCCTGCTGCTGGCCGGTATGCTCCTGTTAAAACTGGCCTGACAGAGGTTCCGGGCTGTAATAATGGTTAAGGGTGTGCGGCTGCATGCCCTTAACTTTCTGTGCGTTTTTACCCTTTTTAAGTTGATTTTTTCAGCATTCTCTTCTTCAGATTCCTCTTACTTTTGTAAAGGGCCGTTTACATATCTGTTGCCTTGAGGCTTAGTGAGCGCCGAAGGTCGGATAAAAACGAGGAAGAGTTATGTCTGCAACACGAGGTTGGTCAACTGAGCTTGAGGGATTACGCGGCATCGCCTCTCTCTGGGTACTGGTAGGTCATATCAGCCTGCTGATTCACTGCCATATCACACTGATTTCATCCCCTGGCATCGGTGTCGATCTGTTTATTCTGCTTTCGGGCTACCTGATGGCGAAAAACTATGTCGAGCGACAGCAGAAAGAGCCATGGCAAAGCGCCGCAACGATCAAAAAGTTCTGGATCCGTCGCTTTTTCCGCATCGCGCCGCTCTACTATCTGCTGTTAATCATCGCCCTGATTTACGGGCCGTGGTTTGGCGAGATGCGTGACACCATCGCGCATTTCTACTCCGGCACGGCAACCGAGTCGTCACGTTACACCGACCAGTCGCTGGCAAATGTGCTGACCCACTTCAGTTTCCTGTTCGGCATGCTGCCCGATTACGGCTTTAACACCGTACTGCCTGACTGGAGCATCGGACTGGAGATGCAGTTCTATCTGCTGTTCCCGTTCATCATGCTAGTGACGCTGCGGTTTGGCTATGCTGCCTCCCTGATCGGTATCATGGTGCTCTGCTGCGCCGGACGCTATCTGCTGGCCGATTATTATGAGGCGTTTGAGATGCCTTCAATGATCCTGATTAAGCTGAATATGTTCCTGTCAGGCATGCTGCTGGCAGAAGCCATTCGCCGCAAATCGCTGCTTTACGTCGCCTTTGCGCTGCTGGGACCGGTTGCCAGCGTGGCAATGGGTCTGGGGTTCATCAAGCTGCAGGTGATTATGGAAGCGCTGATGATCGTCGGTATGACAGCCATTCTCTGGCAGTATCCGCAGGGCAGCCGGATGGCGCAGCTGATTGCTCTGCCGCGTAAGCTGCTGAACAACCGTCTCAGCACCTGGCTGGGCGACGTCTCGTTCTCGGTCTACCTGCTGCACCTGCTGATTGTCATTCCATTGATCGCGCTGCTGCTGAATCACACCGATATCGAATTCAAAAGCGATCTGATGCGTTTCCTGATTGTGTGCGTCTCCGCCATCCCGGTGACCTATGCGCTGGCGTCGCTGCTCTACAAATATGTTGAGAAGCCCGGCATCCGGATGGGTAAACGCGTTCTGGCCCCGAAGCTGGCTGACCAGACCAGCTGAGTGACAGATGGATTCAGAAGCCCCGTTCGCGGGGCTTTTTTATGGCCTGCGACGGCGTGACCAGGAGGGAACCACGTCTTACGCCCTGCACACCTGCCGGAGTGAACTACACTTTCCCGGTCAGCAATCCGACGGAGAGGAAAATCTATGCGCATTCAGCATCTGCTGTTGTCCAGCGACGGTGGCGCGTTAATCATTGAAGCCGATCAACTTGAAAGTGAGCTGGTGATCCCGCCCCATCTGCAGACCGCCACCGGCGGCGAAGCGGACAGCGATACCGGCCACCGCGTTGCGGTGACCCGGCACTACTGCAAAGGACGCTACTACGCTGTCGCCCTCGATCGTCATGCGGCCAGTAACGAGATCGATGATGTGATCGACCTGCTCCTTCCCGCACCGCTGGATTAAACCCTGTCATCAGCCCTGACAAGCGCGGCAGCACGCTGTTCGCCATGCCGGACAGCACACGACCGATTGCCCGCTCTTAACGCGTTATAGCATCAGAAGGAGAAGCATCATGCAGAAGAAAAAGTGGTTTGTGTCTTACGTCATTAAGCCGGAAGGTGAACATCATGTCACCACGCACGCCTTTATCGAAGGGGATGATGTGGAAGAGGCGCTGGAACAGTTTATGTTCGAAACGAAAAAAAGTCTGTCACTGGACACGGAAGAGCTCACGCTGCTTTCGGTCAGTCTGGTGTAACCCGGTATTCCGCCTCACAGGTGTGGGCTGGGGGTTATCTGTTTATAATATTGATGATTTTCCCTGGTGCTGCATTCAGTTACTTAGTGGGGTAAGGCCAGGCGTGGTCCATACCTGTTGAGGACAAAATCCCGGTGATCGCCAGATACGCCAGTATCAGGACAAACAGCACAATGGCTGCAATTTCAATGGATTTAAGCAGATGATGTTTCGCCATAAATAACCCTCCTTCAGTTGTGTGTAATCCGACATCACCTCTTAAACTATAATGTTACCGGTAAAGTGCAAGCCAAAAAAACATCATGAAACATAAAGCAGTGCTTATTAATGTTTTAACCCTGGCGGTAACTGCACAACCCGTAGCATTTAACATTTCAGGCACAAAAAAGCCCGCTCGGGGCGGGCTTCAGCATCAGGTCAGGTGCGTCTGATCAGGCAGAGTGACCGGTGAAGTCGATCACCATCCTGCCGCGAATTTTGCCGTGGATCATCTCATCGAAGATGTCGTTCACCTCGCCAATCTTTCTTTTGGTGACTTTAGGCACCACTTTTCCTTCCGCCGCAAACTGGAAAGCTTCCGCCAGATCGTTGCGGGTGCCGACCAGCGATCCCACCACCTGAATGCCATCGAGTACCAGACGCGGGATATTCAGGCTCATCGCTTCCGGCGGAAGTCCGACTGCCACCACCCGTCCCCCGGCTCTGACCGCATCTACCGCCGAGTTAAAGGCCGCTTTGGCCACGGCGGTCACGACGGCTGCGTGCGCCCCGCCGGTTTTTTCCTGAATAAAGCGCGCCGCGTCTTCGCTGGCGGAGTTCACCACCAGGTCGGCACCCATCTCTTTCGCCAGCGCCAGCTGGCCGTCGCTCACATCAATGGCGATCACTTTGGCGTTAAAAACATTTTTAGCATACTGCAGGGCGAGATTGCCTAACCCGCCGAGACCATAAATCGCCAGCCACTGGCCCGGTTTGACCTCAGAGACCTTTACCGCTTTATAGGTGGTGACGCCGGCGCAGGTTACGCTGCTGGCGGCAAAAGGGTCCAGCCCCTCGGGAACCTTGACCGAGTAGTCTGCAACCACGATACACTCTTCAGCCATACCCCCATCGGCGGTATAACCCGCATTAACCACCTCCCGGCAGAGCGTTTCATTCCCGGAGTTACAGTATTCACAGTGACCGCAGCCCCTGAAGAACCAGGCCACGCTGGCGCGATCGCCCGGCTTGAGAGAGGTCACATCCGGCGCAACCTCCTCAACAATCCCGATACCTTCGTGACCCAGCGTGACACCGGTTTTATCGCCGAAGTCCCCGTTCTTCACATGTAAATCGGTATGGCATACACCACAGCATTCCATCCTGAGCCGTGCTTCGCCGGTTTTGAGAGGACGTAGTGTCTTCTCAACAACTTCAACCTGGTGTTCACTATTTGCTATTGCCGCTTTCATAAACGTTCCTCCATTTGATTGAACGTTCAGAATAAGCCAAACGGCCGTGATAACAAGCTAGCTGTTGAGCTTTGGGTGCGAGCCAGTGAGGTTGTGTTGCATTCTGTGAAGGCGGTGCCACATGCGTGGCGCTTATGCATGCCAGCGATGGATGCCGCTGTCAGAGGACGGTGCCGGCGGGGGGCCCATATGCCGGGATGCCGCAGGCGGCGGCCCCATGTGCTGCGACGCATCTGGCATAGCCGGTCGGCCATGATGATGCCAGTCAGAAGCGTGACCATAATGATGACGACCACCTTCCGCCATCACACAGCCGGACATGGCTGAACTTGCCAGCGCTAAAATCAGACAGGGTATAACTTTTTTCAAAAACATAACGCATCCTGGTTGAATATCACCGCCTCAGGGTACGTCTGCTTTTTTATACGCGGGATAAACGTATTTACGCGTTTGCGGAGGCTCGCAGAGTACATTGACTATGGTCAACGTGAAGCGATTACGGATGAGGTTTTGCGGTGCTTCTGACCCTGTTACGTTACGACAATGTGTCCTCTTCGGGTGGTTCCCGGGCTAAGAATCAGGGCGGATTACACGCAGGACGTCATCACTATCCGCGACTGTATCGGATATAGAGATAAGAAATGGTGACAACCCATGCAACACTGAGCAGCGTTGCATGCTGCGGCACAAAGCTAATGAAGAGATAGATGCCCGCCACAATAACGGCAATAGCAATCCAATCTGAAAAAGAGTGAAGCAGCCACAATAATGCACGTTTCATGGGTGTCTCTGATTGCGCTGCATAACGTTCCTTTGATAATGACAGAGCCTTTTTTGCCCTGTCGCTTCATTAAACGCCCTGCCCTGCACGGAAATATCTCACCCTGGGTGACAGCCTGTCTGAAAGGGATCTGAGAGCGTTGCTCAACGAGAAATGGAACTGAAAAGCCCGCGCGCGGCGGGCCAGAGGCAACGAATCAATTATCTTCCTGAAGAAGCTGTGCGGGTGAGGTCACCCCGGCCAGTTCATTGAGTGCCTCATGATTGATTTCTTCATCTGCGCCATCAACCGCGCGGGAGATAATCAGTAAATCCTGAAGTTCGCTTAAAAGAAGCGCCGCATCAGACTTGAGCATTTCATCTGAGTCTGCGGAGTCAATTACCGTGTTGATCGCCTTGTTCGCGCCCTCGATCATCTCCGTTACGCCGCCCTGCTTACTTACCGCGAGCACCAGCGCACTGATCAACAGAGACTGCGCCTCAACGCGCGCGGTGAGTTGTTTGGTGCTTGCATCTATTTGTGAAATCTTGGCAAGCATACTTAGCACAACATTCTTCATGGTATATCTCCCTGTTAAAGCAGCATTTTATGATTCCGCGAGCAGGCTGAAAATATCATTATTCTGAAAGTTGGTGATTTTAACAGCGGTAATGCCTGTGAGTTAACGGTGTTTCTGGTCTGCCGTGCGCACATTGAAAACTGAAATCTACGTGCAGCAGGACGGGACTGGCTGGAAAAAACGCATGACAGGCAGACTGACTAGCGTAACCTTCTGATCAGCGCGATTACTTTTGCAGAGGATGATATGGAGAGAGCTGATTACTCACAAGGACGACAGGATAGGGTTGACGAAGATATAGAGAAGGCCGTGTTTGCGCTGGTAGAGGGTTATAACGGCAGAAGTATTTTTACCTTTCGGCGCTATAATCTTGAGCCTGACACCGACCTGAACAATGACTTTCGCATGGATCCTCTTGACGCGTATGAATTGCTTGAGCGATATGCCGTTATATCTGGCATTGACCCTGCTTCAATCACGTTCAATAGATACTTCCCGGAAGATTTTTCCGAGACACCTGATCCACTGACCATTCGTCTATTGGTAGAATCGGCAAAAGCCGGTCGCTGGCTGGGTAAATAACAAAAGTCTTTTTTTTGTGGAGCTATTCTTGTATCGGGCTGCATCAGGTTGTGCACGGATTAGCGTTGCTGCTTAGCTGCAGCATTCTGAGTGCAAATCTGCGTCGCTGGCTTGAGATTGAAAAATGCGGTTAACAGCCCTGTCTAACGGTTCAATCAAAAAGCCAAGGTTCAGCTATGCAACTAACCCTAAGCTTTTATTGGATACTGGATACCTATTTTAGGCATTATTTTCTTATTCAACGATGTCGCGACTATCAGCTGGAAGGCGACCACAACATACAATCGCATTGCACGGAATTGAGATAAGTTGTGGAATTGAGAGACGAAATTGAAATAAAAATATAAGATTGGTACGACAGCAAATGGAATTTACCGACTCCTTTTAGTAAAAAACGCCCTCTATCGCCTGAGACCAGTCTTTTTACTGGCAAGTACCCCTGGGCCAGGGAAACCGGCGACGATATCATGAAAGACTATTTTTCACGCTTTCATGTTGATGATTCCTCCTTTGATTTCCTGAAATACTGGCCGGTCAGTAAAGGATTTATTCCTGACTTTATCAGACCGCGATCCTTGAGTGTGGATGAGAAAAGCGCAGAGCACTTAACCATCGCTATGCTAATCGAATCGGCTAAAGCTGGGCGCTGGCTTTACTAATCGGCAAAGCGACTGCAAAAGCAGGCGCTATTTCTTCAAGTTGTTCGTGCGTTGCCAGTTAACTTAGCTGGAATACGTTCACCTCTTCCCCTCCAACCATTCATTTATCTGCTTCAGACGCTCCTACAGCAACACCAGCTCATGCCTGATGAAAAGCAAAGAAGACTTTAGTGCCTCGCGCAAACCCGCAGGAGTCATCCCTGATAATTGACATCATTTGCGATGGCATGCGGTGCGTGCTGAACGTGTTATCGACAGCAGGCGCACGTCTTGATGATTGCCAGCTCGCTGTCGTTTGCATACCAGTACTGGCTTAACATAATCATTACCGACTACGCCGGTAATATCGACCTGATGATCGTGCCGCTGCTGTCATGGGTGCGCACGAATGAACCCGACATTATGGCAACCGGGGAAAAGCGCCACACGACTTTACTTTCTAGGCGGATGTGATAAGCGACATGATCAGCGATATCAGCATTGAGCTGCAGCTGAGAGAGCGCGTGATCGTAGAGCGTGCTGACGACGGGCTGCATGTGGCGCACGTTGGCGAAAACCCGCTGACGGAAAATGACGCGCGGCCGCTGCAGCTTTATGTTCACGGCGAGCTGGTCAGCGGTGGCAGACATGAGCGGGCTTCAGCTGGTAAATGACCGGCTGGAGGCGCTTATCAGCAGCCTGTCAGCCCTGGCCTGTAGAGAAATGGCGCGAACCATAGCCAAGAAGCTGCGCGCGAGTCAGCAGCAGAACTTTAAGTGCCAGCAGGCACCTGACGGCACGCCGTTCAAGCCACGCGAAACGCAGCCGGTGCGCACTAAAAAGGGCCGCATAAAGCGCGAGATGTTCGCAAAGCTACTCACCGCTAAATACATGAAGACGCAGGCCAGCCCGAATGAGGCCATGATCGAGTTTGCGGGCAACGTGCAGCGCATGGCCCGCTTGCATCATTACGGGCTACGCGACCGCACGTCGCGCAAAGGGAAAGAAGTGCAGTATGAGGCCCGTCCTCTGCTAAGTATTACTGATGCTGGTTTCGAGTTGATCGGGCAGTACATATCTGCACAGATTAGATAAGGTTATTTCCCTTTGTTTTTTACTGCATTTATTAAAGAAACTATTTGTTCAAGTCCGTCAAAAGTCGAAGGTATTTTGTCTTCAGAGGACATAATATTCGAGAAAATTATGTCTTCAAACTTATCAAGTAAGTTACTATCCTTACTTTTAATGCTGCTACTGTAGTCAGCATAGTTTTGGATGAACTGACAAAGACTTTTTCTTAACTCTATCTGCATTATTTGTGCTCGTATTGAGTTGAAATTCATAAGGCTTACCCTAAAGTAATATATCAACACTAGAACCAAAGATGAGACAGGTATAAGAGAAAGATAATCATGCAGTCCATTATTTTCTTCCTTAGCTTTATGAAAAGAAACTATTTCAAAGAAGATAACCCCAAGAACTAACAAGCCAAGTCCGACCAAAAATAATCTAGCCCAATAAAGTTGTTTCACTTTTGTATCACTTAAGGATTCGAAACCACGATATAAGCCAACAAAGTTAAATGCATTCCTTTGATTAATTAGCGTTTCTTGAAGTTGATTCACCCTATCTTCAGTTTCCTCCAGATCACTTTTCCATTTTTTTCTAACAGAGTCAGTCTCGATTTTTTGCTTATCAAGCTCTGCATTCCAGTCGACATGTAGTTGCTCGATTGATTTTTTGAAGTCGCCGGTTTTTTTTATATCTGAGAGTTCTTCGCTAGTCATAAGATGTCTCAATATGGACAAACCCATGTCAGAAAGTGCGAATTCAATTTGACCGGAAGCTGTCTGTGAGAAAAAGTTTAAATGTAGGCGACTGAACTCCTTCAATTCGATGAAATCAATATCATCATCATCGTAAGGGTGATTAATGTGTTCCTCAACAGCAAAGCGAAAAACAATCGAATACAGCTGATCTATACTCTCCTTACTCATATCAGCTTCTTCAATACGTTTTTTAAAATGGTGAGAGATAAATTTTTTATTGAACGGCGTTTTTTCATCCCAAGATATTGGATTTGTAACCATATCGCTTAATAACCAACTTATAAAGCTATTCCTTTTTTCTTCAAACTCGCCTTGGGTAGGTTGTTTCTTTATTACCTTTATATAGGTAGTAATGGATGCTTTGAAATTTTGATCATTGAAAAAGCTTTTCATTTTACCTTCCTGTTCATTTCTATGCGCTCATCCATAGACAAACAACGCCATGTTATCGAAAAAAATTGAAGAATTAGATTATGCATTTATGGATACACAAATCACAGAAATTCTGCGCCTGCTGTGCAATCTGATACGCATCGGCCTTCAATTTTGATAGCGGTCTGTGCCGTGTCGATAGGGGAAAAAACACAACCCACTGCTGCACTGGCTGAGCGCCCGCGCGGTTAAAACTCTCGCCAGGAATGCACCTTTAGTGGGTGAGTAGGTGCTTGTTCTTTGCCTCGGCGTTAAACTCGATACCGGCTTTGTACTGCCGGGTATTTTATTCGATGACAATCCGGCTCCGTCAGCCTCGGCCGATGCGCTGCGCTGGTCATTTCCTGACGGCGGGTTGATCGAGTAAAAGCAGGAAACCGGCGCGCTGACCGACCTCGTTTAGCTTCAGAGCTCATGAGTGACATCCTGCTACCTCAGCGCCGCTTCAGTCTTAGTATCGTTGTAACCTCTGCATCACCTGGCAATCCGGCGCGTCCAGTAGTTGCGGTGATAGTTCTCGTGCATGAGAGGAAATAGATGTAATGAATAATCAGCCTAATTCTGCCATTCAATCATTTCATCAAGTCGCTTTAAAATATCAGGAAAATAGGTTTCATCAAGGCCAAAACTGCCTTTAACCTGAACACTGTCGGCATGGGGCTCCGGGCGAAGAATAAATTCAATCGTGACACTATCAATACTGTTTTCATTTTTCACTATCATATCAAGCTGATGAATATCACTCTGATATGTGAACGATTTAAGCTTTTGCTGATTAATTATCGCCTGCTGAAAAGCTGAAAATTCTTTTTTCAATAGTTTCAATTCTCCAACGGTAAATTCCGTTTTAAACGCTAAGTTAAGGCCGCTTACCGAGAATTCTACCCAGGACTTTATCCAGTCCCAGTTATGGTTAACAGGATCGACTTCATTCTCCACCACGCGTTCATAAGGCGCGATTGCGAAAGTAAATTCTTCACTCCTGAGATCAAACATGGAAATATTCCTGTTAGTTAATAAAAATATTTAAAATGAGATATTGTCCAGTCAGATTCTCTGACAATCACCTCAAATCTGTACTTCTGATAAACATACTCCCGACGGTGCTTATCGAAGCGCAATTTATAGATATCTGTTTCGTAACGGAACATTCCTTTTCCTTCACGAGGATCTGGCATGCGCTTGCCATAACGAATAGTTTTTTCCTGAATTTGCAAAGGAACATATCGAGCAGGATCGTACATATGCTTTGCGACTGCTTCCGTCATTTTGAGACTGCGCGCATGCAGACCGAATTTTAGCCGCCCTCGCAAAAGAGATACCGTACCCTGACTAATTTTTGCTGAAAGTGTCGCTCGTGCCCCTGATTCAAACAGAACTCGTCCCGTTCGAAGAATACGGAAAACCCCTAATCCAAAAAGGGCAATATCAGTTGGATCAAATAATGGTGTTTCAAGTGGTGCTTCTTCCAGCCTGACAAAATGCCCCTGGACATCATAAATCTGCCATAATCCCGGAGCCTGTGCGACCGTGTATCCGATACACATACCACTGGTTTCATCGGTTACAGGCTTTGCGTTTCGGGGCAAATGACTGGGACGAAACTCAAAAAAAACGCCCTCAGGCAATCTCGACTCAAATGTATAGTAACGTCCGGGTTCCTGCCTCGCTGCTGTTCCTGAAGTCATACTCAATCCCTCGTTTATGACAATGGCTGTTTTATAGTGCCACAGGAAGATAAAACGATCATTACCTGATAGCTTATCACCAAACTTTGATCGCACACCTTCCCTTTCCCCCTGAACACCTTTAAAACTAAGTGCCTCTTCTGTCTGATCAGACCTATGTCCTTATCTTTAAAGATGCCTGACTGATGACTTCGTTGTCCGCTGCGGAACGTTCGGGTCGTGCAGCGCCAACGGGTGAAACAGCTTGAGCCAGCGCAGATAATGTCGGCAGAGATGCTGTGAAGCCATCTTCACCTGAAGTGAGACGTGGGTCTCAGTCGCCTGAAAAATTTCTGTCAATACGACAGAGGGCAGAAAGCGGGGCACGGTTATGCCATATGCGTTGAACATTTCACGATATACTAAGGTCTGTCAGGCGAGGGTATGAGGTGGCATATGGGGAGTATTTTGCGCAAAAACTCTTCGCTAAAAATAACTTATTATAACGAAAAAGCGTCTCAATATATTGGGTAAGAAATAAGTGATGGGAATAATTTGAACAGGACAGGTTCGGGATATTTTTCGCACCGATGAAAAATTCAATATAAATTAAACAAAAAAAGACCGAATACGATTCCTATATTCGGTCCAGGGAAATGGCTCTCAAGGAGCCGTGCGCTAAAAGTTGGCATTTATGAAGGCGATAACGCCTTGCAACTTAAGATTAGAACAGCGCGGAGGAATTGCCAGCTGAGGCACCGCACGGGGCCATAAACAGGATCAGTTTGTGATCGCAACGGCAAAAAACAGTCGGGCGCAGCGTGATGCTGCACCCGGCAGGCTTATTTACCGCACAGCGCCTGAGTGCGCTCAACAATCGGCTGCAGGCTCATCATCTGGCCCGGATGCGCTTTATCCTCGCTCTGGATCACGCTGATCGGCTGTGCTTTCACCTGGTTGCTTTTAAACAGTGCATCCGCTTTGTCGTTCAGCGGGTATTGCATCAGCGTGCTCGGGTTGATGGCAAACATGGCACCGTCTTTCTCGCAGGTCAGCATCACCTCTTCACGATTAAACGGCCACTTATCTTTACCAATCTCAAAGCGGCTGACGGTAATGATTTGTGCCGCCAGCGCCTGGCCGCATACAGATAATAACAGGATTGCGGGGACCACTTTCTTCAGCAACATAACTGCCCTTTTCTCTCTTAAATCACATTCAGGCTGGCGACAGCGTGGCAAACACGCTGACCAGCCCAACCACGCCACACGCCAGCAGCAGTTCGAGCTGCGTCATGCGGATAAATTTTTGCTGGGTGCCGCTACCCGCGACGCGGAAACGCGGTACCAGCCAGTAACGGTTAATCAGCGCCACTCCCACCATCAGGGCCACCAGCAGCACTTTCCCCAGCAATAACAGACTATAGCGGGATGCGTGCCACGTCAGCGGCCAGCCCAGGATCATCAGGCTGTTCACCCCGCCGGTCAGCAGCGTTAACGCGACCGCCAGATGACCGTAGCGCGAAAAGCGCATCATGGTGCGGATCGCATCGGTGCGGCGATCAATCTGGCGCGCTTCGCGCATCAGCAGCAGAAGCGGAACAAGTCCCCCCACCCAGAACGCTGCCGCAATCAGGTGCAGCGCATGGTTGATCTGATGCAGCAGGCCCGGCCAGCCTTCCCGCATCGCGGCATGCCCCGTCAGGGCCATACAGGCCAGTTGCAGCACGCCTGCCAGCAGTAAGGCCTGCTGGCGCAGTTGCGCGGTCAGTAACAACGCCGACACGGCGAGCACGCTGAACACGATTTCCCACTGCCACACCGCACCGAAATGGGTGCCCAGCACCGCCAGCCAGATGTCAGGCTGAAGCAGATTGGCGCTGTCGCCACTCATCAGCACATTCTGGCAGGCCAGCATCGCCAGCGCGCTGGGCAAGGCCAGCCACGCACTTCCGTTTACCAGCGGATTGAGTCGCCGCGCCAGTTGTGAGCGATAACGTTCTGGTGCCAGCAGCGCGCTGTAGCAGGCACTGGCGGTCAGCAGCATCACGGCAGCAAAATGGAGCGCGCGCAGCGCTGGCCAGAGGGTCGTCACGACGCTTACTTCACGCTGAAGCGGTAGCTTCCTGCGGTTTTATGTCCGTCCACCGACAGGACATGCCAGTTAACCTGATAGTGCCCCGCTTTCAGTGGCTGAGGCAGGCTGACAATCAGCCGATCTTTGTGGCCGGACGTTACGCGCGCCTTCTCCGTCGCAACAGGCTTCTGATGATCGTCAAGCAGCGTAACGCCGCTGAACGCGGGCTCAATCTCTTCAGTGAAAGTCAGCGTCAGCACATCGGTAGCGGTCGTTACTTCTGCTTTGGCCGCCGGCGTGGAGGCGCGGAGATGGGCATGCGCAGCTGCCAGCGAGCTGAATGCCATCGCACCAGCTGCCACCAGCGTAATAACCATGCGGGAAATGTGTTTTTTCTGCATCAGATCATCCTTTTAGCCGCCGCCAGGGCGATAAACGAGGCAAAAGGATACGCTGCTGCATTTGCACTGTCGAGGCCAGCAATGCGATCCTTAATCCTTGATTCAGACCGGCGAAAACATTACTTTTGCCCCCTGTCATCAGGAGAATATTATGAGCCATAACCTTGCCCTGCTGTCCCAGGACGAGAAAGATAAGTTAAACGTCGATTTAGCGGCTGCGGGCGTGGCGTTTAAAGAGCGCTATAACATGCCGGTGGTTGCCGAGATGGTGGCGCAGGAGCAGCCCGAAGCGCTGCGTGACTGGTTTCGTCAGCGTCTGATGCATTACCGCCAGGCGTCACTCAGCCTGTCACGCCTTCCTTACGAACCGAAGATGAAGCAATGATGTTTCGTGTAATTGATACCGAAACCTGCGGCCTGCAGGGTGGCGTGGTGGAAGTGGCCTCCGTCGATGTGGTCGATGGCCAGATTGTAAATCCGATGAGCGATCTCATCCTGCCTGACCGCCCCATCAGCCGTCAGGCGATGGCCGTGCACCGCATCACAGAAGCGATGGTGGCCGGAAAACCGACCATCGAAGAGGCGATCCCGCGCTACTACGGCAGTGCCTTCTATGTGGCGCATAACGCCAGCTTTGATCGCCGGATGCTGCCGGAGATGTTTGGCGAGTGGATCTGCACCATGCAGCTGGCGCGTCAGCTCTGGCCGGGCATCAAATATGGCAACCAGGCCCTGCGTCATTCCCTGAAGCTGGATGTTACCCCGCCAGCCGATCTGCATGCGCACCGCGCGCTCTATGACTGCTATGTGACGGCGGCTCTGCTGATCCGCATTATGGAGACTTCGGGCTGGAACGCCTCCGAGATGATTGTGCGCTCACAACCGGCGGCCCAGCGCGACGACATTCTGCCGTTCGGCAAATACCGTGGTCAGGCGATTGCGGTGGTGGCGCGCAAGGATCCGGGCTATCTGAAGTGGATGCTGGATAACGTCAGCGATCTGCGCCCGCCACTGCGGCAGGCGCTGCGTAAATACCTGACCGAGCCTCAGTAATCCTCTGCCGGGGGCAGGGTGCCCTGCGCCAGCCCCAGCAGGAAGGCATACTCCATCGCAATCCCTTCATAGGCTTTAAAGCGCCCCGATTTGCCGCCGTGTCCGGCATCCATATCGGTGCAGAGCAGCAGCAGATTATTATCGGTTTTCATCGACCTCAGTTTCGCTACCCATTTGGCCGGTTCCCAGTACTGAACCTGCGAATCGTGCAGGCCGGTGGTGACCAGCAGATGCGGATAGGCTTTTGCCTCAATGTTGTCATAGGGACTGTACTGGCGGATGTAGCGGTAGTACTCCGGATCGCCGGGATTGCCCCACTCATCATATTCGCCGGTCGTCAGCGGGATCGACTCATCGAGCATGGTGGTGACAACATCCACAAAAGGAACCTGCGCCACAACGCCATGGAAGCGCTGCGGTGCCATGTTGATCACCCCGCCCATCAGTAAGCCGCCTGCGCTGCCGCCCATGGCGTAGAGACGTTCCGGATGCCCTATCCCGCGCGCCACCAGCGCATTGGTCACGTCGATGAAATCCGTGAAGCTGTTCATTTTGTTCAGCAGGCGACCGCCGTCATACCACTGCTGCCCCAGCTCCCCGCCGCCGCGCACCTGAATCAGGGCAAACACAAAACCGCGATCCAGCAGGCTCAGACGGCTGACGCTGAAATCGGCATCCATGCTGCTGCCATAGGCGCCATAGCCATAGACCAGCATAGGATTCTGGCCGGGCTGGTAGTGTCTGCGATGATAGACCAGCGACACCGGCACTTCGGTGCCATCGCTGACTTTTATCCAGTGGTGCTCGCTTTTGTAATCATCGGCGTTGAACCCTTTGACCGCGCTCTGCTTCAGGATGCGGCGCTCACCCGTGTCCATATCCAGCTCAAACAGCGTGGTCGGTGTGGTCATTGAGGAGTAACCGTAGCGCAGTTTGCTGGTGCGCGGCGTCGGATTGTAAGCCAGCCAGGTGACGTAAGTGGGATCGTCAAAGGCGATGCCACTTGTTTCGCCGCTGGCCCAGTTAATCTGCCGCAGGCTGGTCAGGCCGCGCTGGCGCTCTTCAACCACCAGCCAGTCGCGGAACAGCTGGAAATCTTCCATCACTACGTTTTCACGCGCCGGGATGAGGGTCTCCCAGCGGGATTCATCCAGATAACGGCTGCGATAGAGCCCGAAGTTTTCGCCTTTCCGGTTAGACCGGATAAAGAACTGATGCTCGTAGTGATCGATGCTGTATTCATGATCGCGGCGGCGCGGCAGAAACACATGCGGCTGCGCATCGGGGAAATCAGCATCGATCAGCTGAATCTCGCTGGTGTTGGTACTGTAGAGCGCAATCATGATGAACTGCTTTGAGGTGGTCTTGTGGACGCTCAGATGATAGGTGTCATCCTGCTCTTCATAAACCAGCTGATCATCAGACTGCGGCGATCCCAGCTCGTGTCGCCAGACCTGATAAGAGAGCAGCGTCTGCGGGTGTTTCCGCACGTAGTAGAGCGTACGGGAGTCGTTACCCCAGGCGAAGCTTGAGGAGGCGTTGCTCAGCACTTCAGGATACCAGCTTCCGCTCTCAAGGTTGCGGAAGCGGATGCCATACTGGCGGCGCGAGAGAAAGTCCTCGGCCAGCGCCATCACGCGGTTGTCCGGGCTGATATGCAGCGCGCCCATGGTGTAAAAGTCGCTGTGTGACGCGCGCTGGTTGGCATCCAGCAGCAGGGTCCACTCCGCTGACTCCTCGCTCGCCGCGGGCTGACGGTAATAGGCTGGATACTCATTGCCGCTCTGATAACGACTCTGATAGCGGTAGCCGTTTTTGACATAGGGCACTGAGTGATCTTCCGGTGGCAGCCGGTCGATGATCTCTTTTAATACCCGGTCCTGCAGCGGCTGCTGCGACGACATGACTTTTTTGCCGTAATTATTTTCGGCACGCAGGTAATCAAGCACTTCGCTGTTTTCGCGCTTATCGTCGCGCAGCCAGTAATAGTTGTCGACGCGCGTCTCGCCATGCAGCGTCATTTCATGAGGAATTTTTTTTGCAATGGGAGCTTTCATCCATCCGTCTCCGTGAACGTCATGATCTGTAAGCGTAACACTTAAGTGGCGGGAAGCCAGGGGGCAGCGAGGAAGCGGCGGCAGGCGGGGCCTCTTCTGAGGCCCGCCAGGAGAAGTTAACTGGCCGGAAGACGGGCTTTTTCGGCCTGGATATCCTGCTGAATGCCGTCGCGGACATCCTGAGGGATTTTCAGCGCGTCACCCAGCGCAGAGAGGTAGCTGCGTTCCATGAAATGATCGACGTCAATGGCGGCGCAGCTGAGGAAATAGAGCTCCAGCGCCTCTTCCTCGTTCTTCACGTCAGCGGCCAGCCACTGCGGATCCAGCGGGCGATTCATCGCTTTCTGGATCAGCTTTTCCGCATCCTGACCGTAGCCGGACTGATGAATATTCTGCTCAATAGCGGCACGCTCCTGATCGTCGATGTGTCCGTCGCTTTTGGCGGCAAACACCAGCGCCGTGACCAGACGCTCAGCGCGCAGATCGACCGGTGTCTGCGACACGCCGAAGTCCGGTTCACTCTGATGCGCGTCGCTGACCCGCTGTTTGTATTTGTTCCACAGTACCGCACCCGCCGCCGCCCCGCCGCCGATAATCAGCGCCTGGCCGCCATATTTCGTCAGCAGTTTGCGGGAAGACTTACTGCTGATCAGCATTGCGGCTAGCCCCCCCAGTGCGCCTGGTGCCAGCATATCGCTCAGGCCTCCGCCCGATTTACCGTCACCGCCCTTCTTCGCCAGTACCGACTGAATCTGTTGCAACCAGTTGTTCATCATCCGCTCCTGTTCACGATGTCAGCCTGCTATCCTGGCGAAAGGGTTGTCAGGAAACGTCAGAGCGGGAAAAGTAAGGCAAATGGCGGCGTTGTATGGACGAAGGGTGAGAACGCAAACGTTTTCGTTTATACTTGCGCGCGAATTTTGACTGCTTAGGTGAATGTATGACAACTCTCGGAACGGCGCTGCGTCCGGCGGCAACACGTGTGATGCTTTTGGGTTCGGGTGAACTGGGTAAAGAGGTGGCGCTGGAGTGTCAGCGTCTGGGTGTGGAAGTGATTGCGGTCGATCGCTACCCGGATGCCCCGGCCATGCACGTGGCGCATCGCAGCCATGTGATCAACATGCTGGATGGTGCGGCCCTGGCTGCGTTAATCGCGCAGGAGAAACCTGACTTTGTGGTGCCGGAAATTGAGGCTATCGCCACGGATACCCTGGTTGAGCTGGAGCAGCAGGGCCAGCGCGTGGTCCCTACAGCCCGTGCCGCACGGCTGACCATGAACCGTGAAGGGATTCGTCGCCTCGCTGCGGAAGAGTTATCCCTGCCGACCTCACGCTATCGCTTTGCCGACAGTAAAGCGCGCTTTGACGAAGCCGCTGCAGAGATTGGCTTTCCGTGCATCGTAAAACCGGTCATGAGCTCCTCCGGCAAAGGCCAGAGCTTTATCCGTGACGCCAGCCAGCTTGACAGCGCCTGGGACTATGCGCAGCAGGGTGGCCGCGCCGGAGCCGGTCGCGTCATCGTAGAGGGCGTGGTTAACTTCGATTTTGAAATCACCCTGCTCACCATCAGTGCCGTTGACGGCATCCATTTCTGTGCGCCGATTGGTCATCGTCAGGAAGATGGCGACTACCGCGAATCCTGGCAGCCGCAGCAGATGAGTGATGTGGCGCTGCAGCGGGCCCAGGAGGTTGCCGCGCAGGTGGTCAAGGCGCTGGGTGGCTATGGTCTGTTCGGCGTCGAGCTGTTTGTCTGTGGCGATGAGGTGGTGTTCAGTGAAGTGTCACCGCGTCCCCATGATACCGGCATGGTCACGCTGATTTCGCAGGATCTGTCAGAGTTTGCGCTGCACGTGCGGGCATTCCTGGGTCTGCCGGTTGGCGCAATTCGTCAGTATGGTCCGTCCGCCTCGGCCGTTATCCTGCCGCAACTGACCAGCCAGAATGTGCAGTTCGTCAACGTCGAAGCGGCGCTGGGTGCCGGTCTGCAACTGCGCCTGTTCGGTAAGCCGGAGATCAGCGGTCAACGTCGTTTAGGCGTGGCGCTGGCGAGCGGTGAGACGACGGATGAGGCCATTGCGCGTGCCGTTGCCAGCGCAGCAGCGGTGACGGTTCAGGGGTAACAGCGTGCGGTGAGCAGACGCTCACCGCTTCAGCTTACTTCGCGCCTTCAACGGCTTCACGCGCCAGGCGGGTGATGCGATCCCAGTCGCCCGCTTCCAGTGCATCATTCGGCACCAGCCAGGAGCCGCCGATGCAGAGCACGCTTTTCAGCGCCAGATAGTCACGGTAGTTTGCCGGAGAGATCCCGCCAGTCGGGCAGAAACGGACCTGCGGGAAAGGCCCGCCAATGGCCTGCAGCGCTTTGACACCGCCATTCGCCTCGGCCGGGAAAAACTTAAATTCGCGCAGACCGTAGTCCATTCCGGTCATGAGTTCAGAGACGGTGCTGATACCCGGAATCAGGGGAACTGGCCCTTCCACCGCGGCCTTCAGCAGTGATTCCGTAATCCCCGGACTGATAACAAACTGCGCGCCGGCATCGGTCACCTGCTGAATCTGCTGCGGATTGATGACGGTTCCCGCCCCCACAATCGCCTCCGGCACCTCTTTGATCATCGCACGCAATGCCTCCATCGCGACGGGCGTGCGCAGCGTCACTTCCAGCACCCGGACACCGCCCGCCACCAGCGCTTTTGCCATCGGCACGGCATGTTCCAGCTTATTCACGACGATGACCGGCACCACAGGCCCGGTGGTCAGAATCTGTTCAGCACTCATCTTCCAGTTTTTCATCAGTTCCCCTTGATTAATAACACCGGGATAGCAGCCCGGTCACGGAGCCTCGGCTCCTGCCCTGTAATGATGACACTACCATACATGATCGGCTTCCGGAGCGTCCATTACCCTGCTCTCATTTTGAAACAGCAGTTCAGTTTTATCTGCCTGCGCCAGTCGGATGACGGGCAAAAAAAAAGCCCGCGTTGCGGGCTTCTTCATGACGACGGTTATTCGAACTCGTTCCAGGAACGGCCATCGCGGGTAATCATCGCGACTGAGGCCACCGGACCCCAGGTGCCAGCCTGATACGGTTTGGATGAGTCACCATCCGCAGCCCAGGCGTTGATGATGGAGTCGACATAGGTCCATGCCGCTTCAACTTCATCGCGACGCACAAACAGCGCCTGGATTCCGCGCATGCTCTCCAGCAGCAGACGCTCATAAGCATCGGCCAGGTGCGACTGGTTAAACGTCTCAGAGTAGCTCAGATCGAGCTTGGTGGTCTGCAGCTTATGCTTGTGGTCGAGGCCTGGCACTTTGTTCAGAATTTCGATATCCACCCCTTCGTCCGGCTGCAGACGAATAGTCAGCTTGTTCTGCGGCAGCTCTGAGTAAGAGTCTTTAAACAGGTTCATCTCAGGGTTTTTGAAATAGACCACGACTTCAGAACACTTGGTTGGCAGACGCTTACCGGTACGCAGGTAGAACGGAACACCCGCCCAGCGCCAGTTATCGATATCGACGCGAATTGCCACGAAAGTCTCGGTCGCGCTCGATTTGTTGGCGCCCTCTTCCTCCAGATAGCCGGGGACTTTTTTACCCTGTACAAAGCCGGAGGTGTACTGACCGCGCACGGTTTTCTCACGCACGTTGGTCTGGTCGATGCGACGCAGCGAGCGCAGCACTTTAACTTTCTCATCGCGGATGCTGTCTGCGCTGAGATCGGACGGCGGCGACATGGCGATCATGGTCAGGATCTGCAACAGATGGTTCTGGATCATGTCACGCATCTGGCCCGCTTTGTCGAAGTAACCCCAGCGGCCTTCGATACCCACCTCTTCGGCCACGGTGATCTGCACGTGGTCAATGGTGCGATTGTCCCAGTTGTTCACGAAGATGGAGTTCGCGAAGCGCAGCGCCAGCAGGTTTAGCACCGTCTCTTTGCCCAGATAGTGGTCAATACGGAACACCTGGCTCTCATCGAAGTATTCGCCAACGCTGTCGTTGATCTCCTGTGAGGTTTCCAGTGAGGTGCCGAGCGGCTTCTCCATCACAACACGCGCCGGTTTGGCGTTCAGTTTCGCCGTGCCCAGTCCCTGACAGATGGCACCAAAGGTGCTTGGCGGCATGGCGAAATAGTTGATGGTGGTGCGGTTTTTCTGATCGAGCATCTTACCCAGTTTAGGGAAGTGCGTGGTGTCGTTGACATCGAGGTTGCAGAAGTCGAGACGGTTGCTGAGTTTATCCCACAGCGCTTCGTCAACTTTCTCCTTCATGAAGGTTTCCAGCGCTTCACGTACCACTTTGGTGTATTCCGCTTTGTCCCACTCAGCACGTCCGACACCAATAATGCGGGTTTCCTCATGGATCTGACCCGCTTTCTCTAACTGGTACAGTGAAGGCAACAGTTTACGGCGTGCAAGATCGCCTTTGGCACCGAAAATCACCAGATCGCATGCCTGGGCTGTTTGTGTTACCGCCATTTTCCTCTCCTCGTTGCAGGATAGTCCGGTGGTGATGCATCCTCTGCCACCGGGTCCAGGTTATTATTTTCTTTCCGCACAATGTACTTTTTTCCCTGCGCCAGGTAAACCGACTCGCCGGGCTAACCGCATTAACTCTGTACCGGATAAGCAAAACCGGTGTGATGACGCGTGCGGATTGTCGGTTTTTTCTGTATCCGGGGGTGTCAGTGAAATTTGCCCGGGGTCAAAGTATCCCAAAAAAAATGCAAATCGGCTTGTCCGTCACTGCGCCCGCCCCCCGCTGACGCGATATAGTCTCTGTTAATCAGCTCTGACGACAGGGATTTCTGAAATTGCTAAAAATGATAATGGTCATCGGCTTATGAACATGCTGGAAAAAATTGAGGTGCAGCTCGTTTCGCTGAGTAAAGCGGAACAGAAAGTCGCCCGGCAGATTCTGGCGGCGCCGCAGGCGGCGATGCACGCCAGCATTGCCACTCTGGCACGCGAAGCCTGCGTCAGTGAGCCTACGGTAAACCGCTTCTGCCACCGTTTAGGCGCACGCGGTTTTCCCGACTTTAAACTGCAGCTGGCGCAAAGCCTGGTACAGAGCAGCAACTGGGTGAGCCGGGGTGTGGAGGAGGATGACAGCGTGGAGAACTACAGCCACAAAATCTTTGGCTCCGCGCTGGCAGGTCTGCAGCGGGTTCGGGATCAGCTGGAGAGTTCGCGGCTGCAGCAGGCGGTCACTCAGCTTGCGCAGGCCGATAAAGTCGCTTTCTTCGGTCTGGGCGCCTCCGCCGTGGTGGCCCATGACGCCTTTACCAAATTCCTGCGCTTTAATATTCCTGTCATCTGGTCTGACGATATTGTGATCCAGCGCATGAGTTGCATAAATAGTCGAGCCGGTGACGTTTTTGTTCTCATTTCACATACTGGGCGCACAAAAAATATGGTAGAACTGGCTCGCCTGGCCCGTGTAAACGGTTCCACCGTTATTGCCATCACCTCTCCCGATTCACCCCTTGCCGATGAAGCCGCCATCGCTTTAGTGCTTGATGTCCCGGAAGATACTGATGTCTATTTGCCGATGGTGTCACGCCTGGCGCAGTTGACCGTGATCGATGTGTTAGCGACCGGCTTTACCCTTGAACGGGGTGCGCCGTTCCGCGAAAACCTGAAGCGCGTGAAAGAGGCGCTGAAAGCGTCGCGTTACGAAAAGCAGTCTCCAGGGAAAGAGGATGCACCGCAAAAAAATTAACATCACATTTACAATGTGAGTCGTATCACACGCTGTCGATCATATAGAATAGATAACCATGCTGTGTCCACTGATCCGGACACGCTTAAATGTTACGGAGTCCCCGATGTCAAGACGTCTCAGAAGAACCAAAATCGTTACTACCCTCGGCCCGGCCACCGATCGCGACAATAATCTTGAAAAAATCATCGCGGCGGGCGCGAACGTTGTACGACTCAATTTCTCTCACGGCACGCCAGAAGATCACCAGCTTCGTGCGGATAAAGTGCGTGAGATTGCCGCTAAACTGGGCCGCCATGTTGCGATCCTTGGCGACCTCCAGGGGCCAAAAATTCGTGTTTCGACTTTTAAAGAAGGCAAAGTTTTCCTGAATATCGGCGACCGCTTCCTGCTGGATGCCACCCTGGGGAAAGGTGAAGGCGATAAAGAGCGGGTGGGCATCGACTATAAAGGCCTGCCGGAAGATGTGGTGCCAGGCGATATCCTGCTGCTGGATGATGGCCGCGTGCAGCTCAAAGTGCTGGAAGTTCAGGGCATGAAAGTCTTCACCGAAGTCACCGTGGGTGGCCCGCTGTCGAACAATAAAGGCATCAACAAGCTGGGCGGCGGCCTGTCGGCGGAAGCGCTGACTGAAAAAGATAAGGCGGACATTATTACCGCCGCCAGAATCAAGGTCGATTATCTGGCCGTCTCCTTCCCGCGCTGTGGCGAGGATATGAACCTGGCGCGTCGCCTGGCGCGTGAAGCGGGTTGTGATGCCCGCCTGGTCGCGAAGGTGGAGCGGGCTGAGGCGGTCGCCAGCCAGGAAGCGATGGATGATATCATTCTCGCCTCTGACGTGGTGATGGTGGCCCGTGGCGACCTGGGCGTCGAAATTGGCGACCCGGAACTGGTCGGCATTCAGAAGGCGTTGATTCGCCGCGCCCGCCAGCTTAACCGCACCATCATCACCGCGACACAGATGATGGAGTCGATGATCACCAATCCGATGCCGACCCGTGCCGAAGTCATGGACGTGGCCAACGCCGTACTGGATGGCACCGACGCCGTGATGCTCTCCGCGGAGACCGCCGCAGGCCAGTATCCGGCTGAAACCGTCTCGGCGATGGCGAAAGTCTGCCTGGGCGCGGAAAAGATCCCGAGCGTTAACGTCTCCAAACACCGTCTGGACGTGCAGTTCGATAACATCGAAGAAGCGATTGCGATGTCATCCATGTACGCCGCGAACCATCTGCAGGGCGTGACCGCGATCATCACCATGACCGAGTCGGGCCGTACGCCGCTGATGACCTCGCGCATTACCTCAGGCCTGCCGATTTTTGCCATGTCACGCCATGAGCGCACGCTGAACCTCACCGCGCTCTATCGCGGCGTCACCCCGGTCTACTTCGACAGCAACAATGACGGTGTGGCTGCGGCACACGATGCCGTCAATCTGCTGCGTGACAAAGGTTTCCTGGTATCCGGCGATCTGGTCATCGTGACGCAGGGTGATGTGATGGGTGCCACCGGCACGACCAATACCAGCCGCGTGCTGCGCGTGGATTAATTAAGCCCGGATTGACATTGTCAGTGTAGAATCAGTAACGCGACTGCCAGCCAGTCGCGTTTTCTTTTCTGACAAGGAGGCCAGATGGCCCGTTTTCAACCCATCAGCCAGCTGACCGGCCGGATTCTGCTTTTCCCTCTGGCATTAGTGCTGTTTGAGTTTGCCACCTATATTGCTCACGACATGATCCAGCCGGGCATGCTGATCGTCACCAGCGAATTTGCTGTCGGCCCGGAGTGGGTCTCCACCTCACTGACCGCCTACCTGATTGGCGGCGTGGTACTGCAATGGCTGCTTGGCCCGCTCTCTGATAAGTTTGGCCGCCGCCCGGTGATGCTCGCCGGCATCCTGTTTTTTGCCATCGCCTGTATCCTGACCAACTGGGTCAGCTCCATTGAAGAGTTTGTCAGTCTGCGCTTTGTTCAGGGCATCAGCCTCTGCTTTATTGGCGCAGTGGGTTATGCCGCGATTCAGGAAGCCTTTGATGAGGCGCTGGCGGTGCGCATGATGGCGCTGATGGCCAACGTGGCGCTGCTGGCTCCCCTGGCCGGCCCGCTGGCCGGTGCTGCCTGGCTGACCGTCGGCAGCTGGCGCAGCATGTTCTGGCTGTTTGCCGCCTGCAGCCTGGTGGCGTTTGCGGTGCTGTGGCGGGTCATGCCCGAAACCGCGGGCGACCGCAGTCACTCTATCGCCCTGCCCAGCCTGGCGCGCAACTATGGCCGGCTGATGAAGGATCGGCTGGTGATGTCCGGCTCTTTTGCCATCGGCATGGTCTTTATCCCGATCCTCACCTGGGTTGCCCTCTCGCCGGTGATCCTGATGCATGACGAAGGCCTGTCGCGGATGCAGTATGCCCTGCTGCAGCTTCCGGTCTTTTTGGCGATGATCGCCGGTAACCTGACGCTGAGTAAGCTGGCGGGACGTGTGCCGATTGAGCAGCCGGTAAAGTTTGCTGCCTGGCCGATTCTGATCGGTCTGAGCCTGGCACTGGTGGCGAGCCTGCTGAACAGCCATGGCTATCTGCTGATTACGGCCGGTCTCAGCCTCTACGCTTTTGGTGCAGGCATGGTGAACGCCGGGCTCTATCGCCTGACGCTGTACGCCAGCAATGAGGGTAAAGGCAGCGTGGCGGCGATGCTGGGGATGATCAGTATTCTGACGCTGGCAGTGGGGATTGAGCTGGCGAAGAGTGGCTACTTCAGCGGTGGCACACTCTGGTTCTGCCTGATCAACTTTATCAGTGGCGTGCTGTGGTTTGGTCTGGTGATCCTGTTTATGCGCGAGCGAAAGCGTCGCAGCAAACTGGACGCGTTATAAAAAAAGGCCGCTTGCGCGGCCTTCTGACTATTTGCGTGGATAGAGCTCTTTGCGCGAGTAGGGTTCGATGTCACCCTCTTTGCGGGTCTTCAGCAGCTTGAGGATCCACGTATACTGCTCGGGATGCGGGCGGACAAAAATTTCCACCTCTTCATTCATCCGGCGAGCCAGCTGATGATCATCCGCTTCGAGCAGATCATCCATCGGCGGACGCACATAGATTTCAAGAATATGCCGCTCACTGTTATAGACCGGGAACAGCGGCACCACGCGGGCGCGACACACTTTCATTAGTCGCCCGACTGCGGGCAGCGTTGCTTTGTAGGTCGCGAAGAAGTCAACAAACTCGCTGTGCTCGGCGCCATGGTCCTGATCGGGCAGATAGTAGCCCCAGTAGCCCTGGCGCACCGAACTGATAAACGGCTTAATGCCATCATTTCGGGCATGCATCCGGCCACCGAAACGACGACGCGCGGTATTCCAGGCATAATCGAGCAGCGGATCGCTCTGATTATGGAACATCGCCGCCATCTTCTGCCCTTCTGACGCCAGCAGCATGGCCGGAATATCTACCGCCCAGCCGTGGGGCACCAGGAAAATCACATTCTCCTGCGCGGCTTTCATCTGGTCGATAATTTCACGACCATGCCATTCGACACGCTGACGAATGCGGGCCGGATCGCGCAGCACCAGCTCGGTCATCATCGTCATCGCCTGCGGTGCTGTCGCAAACATTTCGTCCACCAGCGTGGCGCGTTGCGCTTCGCTGAGTTCCGGCAGGCAGTAATAGAGGTTAATCAGCGCACGACGACGCGCCCCCTTTGCCAGCTTACCGGCGAACCGGCCTAAGCGGCTTAACAGCGGATCGCGCACCTTTGGCGGTAAATAAGCCAGGCCGGCCAGTGCGCCAATCGCCAGCCAGCTGCCCCAGTATTTCGGTTTGAGAAAAGATCGTTCAAAAACGGGAATGAATTCAGTGTTATTTTTTTTACGGGTTTCCATGCACTCGCCTCAAGCAATGACCGGCTAATGATAGTGGCGGCAAACAAATTTGCAATCATCACGGTCCGGATAACAAAAAACCGACGGGGAAACCGTCGGTTTTTGTGCAACCTGATGAAAATCGCTTACTTAAGGCCCAGCTGCGGCAGCCAGGATTTCACCTGCGCCAGGTACTCGCTGCGCTCTTTACCGGTCAGGCCTTCCATGCGCGGCAGTTTCGCCGTTAACGGATTGACCGCCTGATTATTGATCCAGATTTCAAAATGCAGGTGCGGCCCGGTTGAACGCCCGGTATTACCGGACAAGCCGATACGGTCGCCGCGCTTCACTTTCTGACCCGGCTTCACCAGCACTTTCTTCATATGCATATAGCGCGTCATATACTGACGGCCATGACGAATGGCAACATAGTTACCGGCGGCACCGCCATTTTTCGCCACGACGATCTCGCCATCTCCGACAGCCAGTACCGGCGTGCCGATCGGCAGTGCAAAGTCGACGCCCTTGTGCGGCGCAATACGCCCCGTCACAGGGTTCAGACGGCGCGGATTAAAGTTGGAGGAGACACGATACTGCTTAACCGTCGGGAAGCGCATAAAGCCGCGCGCCAGGCCGGAGCCGCTGCGATCGTAGAACTTGCCATCTTCGGCACGGAACGCGTAATAGTCTTTGCCCCCGCTGCGCAGGCGCACGCCCAGCAACTGGCTCTGTGCACTTTTACCGTCCAGCATTTCGCGCGACATGAGAACACTGAACTGATCACCGGCACGCAGCTTGCGGAAGTCCATCTGCCACTGCATCGCTTTGATGACGGCGCTTGCTTCAGCGCCGCTCAGTCCGGCCCGCATGGCACTGGCAGCAAAACTGCCACGCACTTCGCCCTGCATGACACTGTTGCGCCATTCGCCCTTCTGCATCTCCGCTTCCATCTTAAAGCCACCCTTCGGGGTGCGCTCATAGGTGCGGGTTTCACGACGGGAGATTTCCCAGCTCAGGGTTTTCAGACCGCCATCATCATCCAGCGTCCAGCTCAGCTGCTGACCCACCTGCAGATTTCGCAGGTCGCGGTCGCTCACCACCAGCGCATTGATGTCAGCGATGTCGATGCCATACTGATTCAGGGCGCTGCTCAGCGTATCGCCGGAAGAGACGGTGTAGTCATGCACGCCTGCCGTATCCGGCACGTCGGTGTCGACATCATCCGCAGGCAGCTCTTCGTCCGGTTCCGGTGTGCTCTGATCGATAGGCTCACTGGCTTCTGGCAGCAGCGTACGAAGTTCACTTTTGTCCAGCTCGATCGTTTTGACGATAGGCGTCACGTCATCGGTGGGATGGTAAACATAAGGCCGCCAGACAGCGACGGCCAGAGTGACTACAGTTAAAGAACCCAGCATTACGCGGTGGGGGCGCGGCAAATTATTAAATGCGAGGGCGACAGAGCGGGCTATCTGCTGCACTTTTACCTATTCCTCATGCTCCTTTCAGGCAGCTTTCATACTGGCCCGACAGCTGTGAGAGGAATTTCACATAGCTGTCTTTTGCCAGACTGATGTCTGTCCCCAGCGGGTCGAGCGTGCCTTTATGCACCTGCGTTCCGCGGGCAACAGCATCGATGACTGCTGGCCTGAATTGTGGCTCAGCAAAGACGCAGACCGCCTTTTGCTCAACCAACTGTGTTCGTATCTGGTGTAAACGCTGTGCGCCCGGCTGAATTTCAGGATTCACGGTAAAATGCCCGGCAGGCGAGAGACCGTAGTGCTTTTCAAAGTACGTGTAAGCGTCGTGAAAAACGAAATATCCTTTATTTCTGACCGGAGCAAGTTGTGCGCTAACGCGTTTGTCCGTGTCTGCCAACGCTACCTCAAACTGCTGGAGGTTGGCGTCAAGTTTGGCTTTATCTTGCGGCATAAGTTCCAATAATTTTCCATGGATTGCAACCGCGGTCTTGCGCGCGATCTCTGGCGACAACCACAGGTGCATATTAAACTCACCGTGATGATGGTGATGGGCACCGGCATCCTGTTCTTCAGAATTTTCCGCTGCGTGTTCATCTTCATCTTCACCGCCGCTAATCAATAACGGTTTTACGCCGTCGATGTCGACCATAGCGAGATTTTTTTTGGCCGGAAGTTCAGATGCAGACTTCGCCATAAACGCTTCCATTTCAGGGCCAACCCAGACGACTAAGTCCGCGTTTTTTAAGCGTTTTGCATCAGAGGGGCGCAGGGCATAATCGTGTTCAGAGGCACCATCTGGCAGCAGAACATCAACCGGGGTAACACCATCGGCAATGGCTGCGGCGATAAAACCGACCGGTTTTAATGAGGCGACGACGTTTGCCTGTGCAGGAAGGGTTAACGAAGCTGAAACAGCGAGGGCCGATAAGGCGAAAATTGCGCCTTTTTTATTATGTAACATATTGCGTCATTCCATCGTGACCATGAAGTGGAATGTGATATTATAACATTCGAAATTCTGTGCAACCTGTAAATACTATGACCTCACTTGTCACACTTGATAACGTTTCGATAAAATTTAACCAGCGCAATGTCTTATCGGGCGTCAGCCTGGCGTTGCAGCCTGGCCGTATTCTCACCCTGCTCGGGCCTAACGGCGCCGGTAAGTCTACGCTCGTCCGTGTGGTGCTGGGTTTGCTCGCCCCCACCAGCGGGACGGTTCAGCGCCATGCCGATCTGCGTATTGGCTATGTGCCACAGAAACTGCATATCGATCCAACGCTGCCGGTGACCGTCGAACGCTTTATGCGTCTGACCCGCGGCAGTAAACAGGCGGAGATCCTCCCCGCCCTGAAACGCGTGCAGGCGGGCCACTTACTCAACGCGCCGCTGCAGAAACTCTCGGGCGGCGAAACGCAGCGTGTGCTGCTGGCGCGCGCCCTGCTCAACCAGCCTCAGCTGCTGGTGCTGGACGAGCCGACGCAGGGGGTGGATGTCAACGGTCAGGTCGCCCTCTATGATCTGATCAATCAGCTGCGCGTTGAACTGAACTGCGGCGTGATGATGGTCTCTCACGACCTTCACCTGGTGATGGCCAAAACCGATGAAGTGCTCTGCCTGAATCACCACATCTGCTGTTCCGGTACCCCCGAAGCGGTGTCACAGCATCCCGAATTTATCGCCATGTTTGGTCCGCGCGGTGCGCAGGAGCTGGCGATCTACCGTCACCATCATAATCACCGTCACGACCTTCAGGGACGTATCGTTTTACGCAAAGGACAGAGTTCATCATGATTGAGTTGTTATTACCGGGCTGGATAGGCGGCGTGATGTTAGCGCTGGCTGCCGGCCCGCTGGGTTCGTTTGTCGTCTGGCGCAAGATGTCCTACTTCGGTGACACTCTGGCACACGCCTCCCTGCTCGGCGTCGCGTTTGGCCTGCTGTTTAACGTTAATCCCTATTACGCGGTCATTCTGGTGACGGTCTGCCTGGCGCTGGGTCTGGTCTGGCTGGAACGGCGCCCCCATCTGGCGATCGACACGTTGCTGGGGATCATGGCGCACAGCGCGCTGTCACTGGGTCTGGTGGTCGTCAGCCTGATGAAGAATGTGCGCGTCGATCTGATGGCCTATCTGTTCGGCGATCTGCTGGCGGTGACGCCAGACGATCTCTGGATGATGGGCGGTGGCGTGGTGGTCGTGCTGCTGGTGATGGCATGGCAGTGGCGATCGCTGCTGTCGATGACCATCAGCCCGGAGCTGGCGCAGGTAGATGGCGTCAATATTCAGCGCACCCGGCTGATCCTGATGCTTATCACCGCACTGACCATCGGCGTCGCGATGAAGTTCGTGGGGGCGCTGATTATCACGTCGCTGCTGATCATACCGGCGGCGACCGCCCGGCGTTTTGTTCGTTCGCCGGAAGGCATGGCAGCCGTCGCGGTGGTGATCGGGGTCATCGCTGTAACCGGCGGGCTGACCTTCTCCGCGTTCTATGATACGCCAGCCGGCCCGTCAGTGGTGCTGTGCGCCGCCATCCTGTTTATCTTCAGCATGGTGCGCAAGCCCGCCGTTTAATCTTCGCGCGTAATGCCGAAGTGACGATAAGCATGCTGCGTGGCGAGACGGCCACGCGGTGTGCGCTGAATGAAGCCCTGCTGAATCAGGAAGGGTTCAATCACATCTTCGATGGTTTCGCGCTCTTCACCGATGGCGGCCGCCAGGTTGTCCAGTCCGACCGGCCCACCCATAAACTTATCGATAATGGCCAGCAGCAGCTTGCGGTCCATATAGTCAAAACCTTCGCTGTCCACATTGAGCATATCAAGCGCACTGCAGGAGACTTCACCGCTCATCTCGCCGTTGGCCCGGACTTCGGCGAAGTCACGAACCCGGCGCAGCAGACGGTTGGCGATACGCGGCGTGCCGCGGGCGCGGCGGGCAATCTCTAACGCACCGTCATCACTCAGCGCCAGACCGAGACAGGCGGCGCTGCGGCCCACGATGTGCTGCAGATCCTTAACCTGATAGAACTCCAGTCGCTGCACAATGCCAAAGCGGTCGCGCAGTGGCGAGGTCAGTGAGCCGGCACGGGTAGTAGCACCAATCAGGGTAAACGGCGGCAGGTCGAGCTTAATCGAACGGGCTGCCGGGCCTTCACCAATCATGATATCCAGCTGATAATCTTCCATCGCCGGATAGAGCACCTCTTCCACGACCGGCGAGAGGCGGTGGATTTCATCAATGAACAGCACGTCGTGCGGCTCAAGGTTGGTCAGCATCGCCGCCAGATCCCCGGCTTTTTCCAGTACCGGGCCCGAGGTGGTGCGCAGGTTAACGCCCATCTCGTTAGCGACGATGTTCGCCAGGGTGGTTTTACCCAGCCCCGGCGGACCGAAGATCAGCAGATGATCAAGCGCATCACCGCGCAGCTGCGCAGCCTTAATGAAAATCTCCATCTGCTCACGCACCTGTGGCTGTCCGACATACTCATTCAGCAGTTTTGGCCGGATGGCGCGATCGATAATCTCTTCTTCGTTAACGCTGGCAGCGGAGACCAGACGGTCGGCTTCTATCATCACTTACCTCAAATGGCGGCGCGTAGCGCTTCGCGGATCAGGGTTTCACAATCCGCATCCGGTCGACCGACTTTACTGATCATACGGCTCGCTTCCTGCGGTTTATAACCCAGCGATACCAGCGCTGCAACCGCTTCCGCTTCCGCATCGTTGGTGTCCGCTTCCGGCCCTGGCGTGGTGAGTGTAAAGGCTGAATCACCGCCAAACAGGTCGCCGTGCATCCCTTTAAAGCGGTCCTTCATCTCCACTACCAGACGCTCGGCGGTCTTTTTACCCACGCCGGGCAGTTTCACCAGCGACGCGATCTCCTCTTTTTCCACCGCGGTCACAAACTGCTGCGCCGACATGCCGGAGAGGATCGCCAGCGCCAGTTTTGGCCCGACGCCATTCACTTTGATCAGTTCGCGGAACAGCGTGCGCTCCTGCTTGCTGTTAAAACCAAACAGCAGCTGGGCATCTTCGCGCACCACAAAGTGGGTAAAAATCACCGCTTCGTGCTGAAGTTCAGGCAGCTCATAAAAACAGGTCATAGGCATGTAAATTTCATAGCCGACGCCGTGTGCCTCAAGCAGCACCAGTGGCGGCTGCTTTTCCAGAATGTTGCCCCGTAAACGACCTATCACCTGAATGCTTCCTTAACTTACGAATGTGGCGGATTTTATAACATAAAAAAGGCTGGATGAATATCCAGCCTGAGAGTGAGACGGTGCCGCGGCCGTTAACCGGATCGCAATCGTCCGCGCGTGAGTACCAGCTTGCTGTCACTCATCCGCGTCGCATTCTGTGCCACGTGACAGTGCGTAATCGCAATGGCCAGGGCATCAGCGGCATCCGCCTGCGGGTTTGCCGGTAACTTCAGCAGGGTCCGCACCATGTGCTGCACCTGGCTTTTCTCGGCGCTGCCGATCCCAACCACCGTCTGCTTAACCTGACGGGCGGCATATTCAAACACCGGCAGGTCGTGGTTGACCGCTGCAACAATCGCCGCACCGCGAGCCTGACCCAGCTTCAGCGCCGAGTCAGCATTCTTTGCCATAAACACCTGTTCAATGGCGAAGTAGTCGGGTGCGAACTGGGTGATGATTTCGCAGACGCCCGCATAAATCAGCTTCAGGCGGGCGGGAAGCTCGGCGGTGTTGGTGCGGATACAGCCGCTGCCCAGGTAGGTGAGCTGGCGGCCAGTCTGACGAATAACCCCATAACCGGTGATGCGTGAGCCGGGATCGATACCCAGGATAATCGACATTACGCCTCTCCGGTTGAAGCGGTGATGGCCAACGCCATTACAGCGTTTCCGCCACCTCGTCGGAGATTTCACCGTTGTGATAAACCTCCTGCACATCGTCGCAGTCTTCCAGCATGTCGATCAGACGCAGCAGTTTCGGTGCGGTTTCCGCATCCATTTCCGCTTTGGTGGTCGGGATCATCGACACTTCTGCGGTATCCGCTTTCAGGCCGACGGCTTCCAGTGCATCACGCACGCTGCCCATCTCTTCCCATGCGGTGAAGACATCAATCGCGCCATCGTCGTAGCTAACCACATCTTCAGCACCCGCTTCCAGCGCCGCTTCCATGACCGCATCTTCATCCTGGCCTGGCGCATAGGAGATGACGCCTTTTTTGTTAAACAGGTAGGCCACGGAGCCGTCAGTTCCCAGGTTGCCGCCGGTTTTGGTGAAGGCGTGACGCACTTCGCCAACGGTACGGTTGCGGTTGTCACTGAGGCATTCAATCATAATGGCGGAGCCACCCGGACCGTAACCTTCATAGATGATGGTTTCCATGTTGGCGTTGTCATCGCCGCCCACACCGCGCGCGATGGCGCGATCCATGGTGTCACGCGTCATGTTGTTAGACAGTGCTTTATCCATCGCCGCACGCAGACGGGGGTTAGACCCCGGATCGCCGCCGCCCAGCTTGGCTGCCGTCACCAGTTCACGAATGATTTTGGTGAAGATTTTGCCGCGCTTCGCATCCTGCGCCGCCTTACGGTGTTTGGTGTTAGCCCACTTACTGTGTCCTGCCATTTTCTCTTCTCTCCGATCTTTTACAGGGTGCGGGCGATCTGGCTGCGATCCTGTCCTCCGGCGTAGCTCATACAGGTCGTAACCTGTCAGCCCGTGACGGGCGAGCCTGCGCGTCATCCTCGCGGTCAACCTGACGCGGGTGCCCTCTTGCTGGCGGGGAACATTGTCGCGGCGGCGATGACGCCCGACTGTTTAATAGTGTGGTGTCGTTGTGTTAACACTCACCAGACTCAACTTATCATCTCTCCGTCGCCGGAATAGCGTGCGGCGACAGGTTTCAGGCGAACTCTTCGATTGCCTGGCGGTTACTCCATGAACGGGTCAATGCTGCCGCCTCCGTCGCTGCCAGCCAGCGAAAGGCCAGATGTTCGGTCAGCCTCACATCGCGCTCCGCTGGCAGTTGCAGGCGAAACCAGTGCTCGTGATTATGGGTGACATCCGGTGCATAGCGATGGCGGAAATGGGGAAAGATTTCAAAGTCGATTTGACGCTGACAATCTTCCATCTCCAGACGCTCAGCCAGCACATCAATACCGACCTCTTCATTCACTTCGCGACAGGCGGTCGCCAGCGGAGACTCACCCGGCTCCAGGCTGCCGGTGACCGACTGCCAGAACGCGGGATCGTCACGCCGCTGCAGCATCAACACCCGGCCAGTATCACGCGCCGAAATCACTACCAGCACTGAAACCGGGTGTTTATAGCCCATTATTTATTCTCAGGCTTTTCTTTTTTAACCACCTGAATGCCCAGCTCCAGCAGGGAAGCCGGGTTCGCTTCGCTTGGCGCTTCGGTCATCATACAGGCGGCTGCCGTGGTTTTCGGGAAGGCGATCACGTCACGGATGTTGTCGGTGCCGGTCAGCAGCATGGTCAGACGGTCCAGACCAAACGCCAGGCCTGCATGCGGCGGCGTACCGAACTTCAGCGCGTCCAGCAGGAAGCCAAACTTCTCACGCTGCTCGTGCTCTTCAATACCCAGAATGCTGAACACCGTCTGCTGCATGTTGCCGTTGTGGATACGCACAGAACCGCCGCCCACTTCGTAACCGTTGATCACCATGTCGTAGGCGTTCGCCACGGCACGGGTCGGATCGGCCGCCAGCTCTTCGGCGCTCATCTCTTTTGGCGCCGTGAACGGATGGTGCATCGCGGCCAGACCGCCCTCCTCGTCCTCTTCGAACATCGGGAAGTCGATTACCCACAGCGGTGCCCAGGCGTTCTCGTCGGTGAGATTCAGCTCGCGACCGATTTTCAGGCGCAGGGCACCCAGTGCGTCAGCCACTACTTTAGCGCGGTCAGCACCAAAGAAGATGATGTCGCCATCCTGCGCGCCGGTACGGCTCAGGATGCCCTCAACGATCTCCGCATTCAGGAATTTGGCAACCGGGCTCTGCACGCCCTCCAGTCCATCGGCACGGACATTGACCTTCATCCACGCCAGGCCTTTCGCGCCGTAAATCTCGACAAACTTGCCATACTCATCAATCTGCTTACGGCTCAGCTGTGCACCGGTCGGCACGCGCAGCGCGGCGACGCGGCCTTTTTCATCGTTGGCCGGGCCAGAGAAGACCTGGAATTCGACGTTTTTCAGCAGGTCGCCTACGTCCACCAGCTCCATCGGGTTACGCAGGTCTGGCTTGTCGGAGCCGTAGCGGTGCATCGCTTCCGCAAAGGTCATCTGCGGGAACTCACCGAGATCCACCCCCTTGACGTCCAGCCACAGGTTGCGAATCAGACGCTCCATGGTTTCACGCACCTGTGGCGCGGTCATGAATGAGGTTTCAACATCGATCTGGGTAAATTCAGGCTGACGATCGGCACGTAAATCTTCATCGCGGAAGCATTTCACGATCTGATAGTAGCGGTCAAAACCGGACATCATCAGCAGCTGTTTGAACAGCTGAGGTGACTGCGGCAGTGCATAGAATTTCCCTTTGTGAACCCGGCTTGGCACCAGATAGTCACGCGCACCTTCCGGTGTCGCTTTAGTCAGCATCGGGGTTTCAATATCCAGGAAGCCTTCGTCATCCATAAAGCGACGCACAAAGCTGGTGATGCGGGCGCGGGTTTTCAGACGAGCCACCATCTCCGGGCGACGCAGATCCAGATAGCGATACTTCAGGCGCGCTTCTTCGCTGTTGGTCTGATTAGAGTCCAGCGGCAGGGGTTCAGAGCGGTTGATGATGGTCAGTTCCTGGGCGAACACTTCCACTTCACCGGTTGCCATGTCGCTGTTTTTGTTCTTCTCATCACGCGCACGCACGGTACCGGTAATCTGGATGCAGAATTCGTTACGCAGTTCAGAAGCCAGCTTAAACGCGTCCTGACGATCGGGATCGAAGAACACCTGTACGATGCCTTCACGATCGCGCATGTCGATAAAAATCAGACTGCCCAGATCGCGACGGCGGTTTACCCAGCCGCAAAGCGTGACTTGCTGACCCACATGAGACAGATTGAGCTGTCCGCAATATTCTGTACGCATAACACTATCCTTTTAACTTCGCCGCTGCAGCTGACAGCATCCGGCCGCGTTACCTGATGCGATGCTGTCGCAAAAATGGCGGCCATTATAATGGAAAAAGCCAGGCAGGATAAACATATCCGCGCCAAAGCACCGATTTCCTCTGTGCATTTGCCCCCCTGCCTGAGCCTGACAGATAATAGGGTATCTTAACCGGCCGCGAGGAGCGCGCGTGACACTGCGTATTGGCCTGCCCCAGTGGCAGCACTCTCACTGGAAACGCTGGGGCATTGAAAGCCTGGCGGACTATGCCCGCTATTTCCATTGTGTGGAGGGAAACACCACGCTGTATGCGCTGCCAAATGCTGAAACGGTGATGCGCTGGCGCGACATGACGCATGAGGCATTTCGCTTCTGCTTTAAGTTTCCCAACACCATCAGCCATCAGGCGGCGCTGCAGCACAGCGACGATCTGCTGACCGATTTTCTGCGCCTGATGGAGCCGCTGGCCGATCGCATCGGTCAGTACTGGCTGCAGCTGCCTGCCAGCTTCTCCCCGCCGCAGCTCGATGACCTGTGGCGTTTTCTCGACAGCCTGCCGCGCCGTTTTCACTACGGGGTAGAGGTGCGCCATCCCGCGTTCTTTGCCAAAGGCGAGGCGGAGCGGGCGCTGAACCGCGGCCTGCTGGCACGCGGCATCAATCGCGTGATGCTCGACAGCCGTCCGGTGCATGCTTCCACCTCACAGAGTCCGGCCGCGCTGGCCGCCCGCGCGCAGAAGCCGCGGGTGCCGCCCCACGCGCTGCGCACCGGTTCACAGCCGATGGTGCGCTTTATCGGCAGCGACAGCGTGGAAGAGAGTGTGCCGCTGTTTCAGATCTGGCGCAGCAAACTGGCCGAGTGGCAGCAGCAGGGTGACGCCATGCTGTTTCTGCACACGCCCGATATGGGCCAGGTTTTTCCACTGGTGCAGGCGCTGTGGCCGCAGCTGCAACAGATCGATCCGGCCATCGGTGACGGGCCAGACTGGCCGCAGCAGGCATCACTGTTTTAAACGCCATACGGGACAGCGTGCCGAACGCTGGATAGAATAGCCCCTCTTCTGAATGCGTACCGGAGTGACAATGATAAGCGCGTTATACGTGGTACTGGGTGCCTTACTGATCATGAAATTCACGCTGGACGTCGTGCGTTTCCGCCGTTTTTATCGCGTGGCCTATGGCGACGGCGGCTATCACGACCTGAAAATGGCGATTCGCATTCACGGTAACGCCATCGAAACCATCCCCCTGGCGCTGCTGCTGCTGGTCATGATGGAGATGAACGGCGCGGATATCTGGATGGTGCATCTCACCGCGCTGCTGTTTTTCATCGGCCGGTTTCTGCACGCCTGGGGATTACGCAACAGCGCAATGACCGGTCGCAAATATGGCATGATGCTGACGCTGTTTTCCCTCTGCGGCATGGTTATTTTTAACCTGATCTATCTCCCCTGGGATCTGGTGCTGTCGCTCCATTAAGCGGGGCGGGGTTAAGGGGTGCAGCCTGCCCCACTTTCTGCCAGAATAGCGCCCTTTCCGTCGTCTCTTCGGATTTTCGATATGTCTGACCGCGATCAACTCTTCTCAGCGCCCATTGCAAAACTGGGCGACTGGACTTTTGACGAGCGCGTGGCTGAAGTCTTTCCTGACATGATTCAGCGCTCGGTGCCTGGCTATTCCAACATCATTTCGATGATTGGCATGCTGGCAGAACGTTTTGTTACCCCGCAGAGCCGGGTGTATGACCTGGGCTGCTCACTGGGTGCAGCCACCCTGTCGGTGCGCCGCAACATTCATGTGCCGGGTTGTGAGATCATCGCGGTGGATAACTCGCCCGCGATGGTGGAACGCTGCCGTCGTCATCTGGATGCCTTCCGCGCCGATACGCCGGTGACGGTGCTGGAAGCGGATATCCGCGATATTGTGATTGAGAACGCCTCGCTGGTGGTGCTCAACTTCACGTTACAGTTTCTGGAGCCGCCTGCGCGTCTGGCGCTGCTGACGAAAATCTGGCAGGGACTGAAACCGGGTGGCGCGCTGGTGCTGTCTGAGAAGTTCAGTTTTGAAGATGCGGAAGTCGGTGAGCTGTTATTTAACATGCATCACGACTTCAAGCGCGCCAACGGGTACAGCGAACTGGAAATCAGCCAGAAGCGCAGCATGCTGGAAAATGTGATGCTGACCGACAGCGTTGAAGCCCACAAAGCCCGCCTGAAGCAGGCCGGTTTCCCGCACGCCGAACTCTGGTTCCAGTGCTTTAATTTTGGTTCACTGGTGGCGTTGAAATGATCGACTTTGGCCGTTTTTATCAGCAAATTGCGGTAGGTCCGCTGGCGAAGTGGCTGGAAGTATTACCGGCTCAAATCAGTGAATGGCAGCGGGAAAACCTGCACGGTCACTTCCGCGACTGGTACAAGTCGCTGGAGTATCTGCCGCTGCTCGCGCCCCAGAAGCTGGACCTGCTGCACAGCGTCACCGCCGACCGTGATGACATCAGCGATCGTCATCGTCAGGGCATTGAGAAATTACTGCGTAACCTGATGCCGTGGCGCAAAGGGCCTTACTCCCTCTATGGCACGCACATCAACACTGAGTGGCGATCTGACTGGAAGTGGGAGCGCGTATTGCCGCACATCTCCCCCCTGGCGGGCCGCACCGTGCTGGATGTGGGCTGTGGCAGCGGCTATCACATGTGGCGCATGATCGGTGCCGGTGCGCATCTGGTGGTCGGCATCGATCCGATGCAGCTCTTCCTGGTGCAGTTTGAAGCCGTGCGCAAGCTGCTCAATGACGATCGCCGGGCGCACATGCTGCCACTGGGGATCGAGCAGTTACCGGCACTGCAGGCGTTTGATACCGTCTTCTCTATGGGCGTGCTCTATCATCGTCGTTCCCCGCTGGATCACCTGTTACAGCTCAAAAACCAGCTGGTCAGCGGCGGCGAGCTGGTGCTGGAAACGCTGGTGATTGAGGGCGATGTGAATCAGGTTCTGGTGCCCGGCGAGCGCTATGCCCAGATGCGCAACGTCTTCTTTATTCCGTCAGCCGAGGCCCTGAAGAGCTGGCTGGAAAAAAGCGGGTTTATGGATGTGCGGATCGTTGATTTTGCCCGCACCACCACGGAAGAGCAGCGCCGGACCGACTGGATGACCAGCGAATCCCTGGCAGAGTTTCTCGACCCCGATGACGCCAGCAAAACGATTGAGGGCTACCCCGCTCCCCTGCGTGCCGTGCTGGTCGCCACCAAACCCTGACGTCTCAGCGGCGGGACAAGGCCAGTTTCGCCGCAAATCCAATAAACACGCAGCCGGTCAGGCGATCCATTACCTTCAGCACCGCAGGTTTTTGCAGATGACCGGCGAAAAAGTGGCTGCCGCCAATCAGCACCGCATTCCAGACCAGCCCCAGCAGCATGTGAGCCAGCGCCATCAGGCTGCACCAGAGCGGCACTGACGCTCCGGCCGGAATGAACTGAGGCAGAAAGGTGACGTAAAAGACCCCCACTTTTGGATTCAGCAGGTTGCCCATCAATCCCCGACTGAAGCAGGCCAGATAGCCCTGCTGCCGAACCGCGGGCTGAGCTACAGCAGGCGACTGCTGGCGCGGGGTGACCAGCAACCTGACGCCGAGATAGCAGAGCCAGGCCGCGCCGAGCCATTTCAGCAGGTTATAGGCGATCTCAGACGCCATCAGCAGCGCCCCCCAGCCCCAGCCCGACGGCGATCCCCCAGAGCAGACAACCCAGCGTCACACCCAGCGCTGTCGCCCAGGCGCGCTGCCAGCCCTGCGCAATGGCCGTTCGCAGCACCAGCGCGGTGTCAAACCCAGGCGTGAGCGTCAGAATGGTTATCGCAAACAGAAATGAAAAGAGCGTGGCGCTCATAATGATTCTCCATTGTTTCTCCCGATAAGGGGTGTTCAGGCAGCTTAACAGCCCTGACAGCGTAATGCGCGGGATCACCAGCCATGCCGGGCGGATTGTGCCAGGCTGGATCGGGTCGGGCTATTCATATTAAGGAGACGTGATTATGAGTAAATTTATTTTTTCATCACCCCGTAAATATGTGCAGGGCGCAGGTGTACTGGACGAGCTGGGAACGTTGCTGACTGAACTGGGCGATCAGGCTTTTCTGGTGGCGGATGAGGTTGTCTGGAAGCTGATTGGCGAACGGACGCAACAGACGTTGCAGTCCGCGGGAGTGAAATTCAGCTGGCAGCAATTTAACGGCGAGGCCTCCAGCAATGAGATCACCCGTCTCAGTGCGCTGGCGAAGCGCCAGGGTTGTAACGTGATTGTCGGGCTGGGTGGCGGCAAAACGCTGGACACGGTTAAGGCGGTAGCGGACGAACTTCAGCAGCCGGTAGCCATCGTGCCGACCATTGCCTCTACCGATGCCCCCTGCAGCGCCCTGTCGGTCATCTACTCTGACAGTGGCGTATTTGAGAGCTATCGCTTCTACAGCAAAAACCCTGATTTGGTGCTGGTGGATACGGCTGTCTGCGCCAGTGCGCCTGCGCGACTCTTTGCCTCTGGCATTGCCGATGGGCTGGCCACCTGGGTTGAAGCGCAGGCCGTGGCGCGTTCCCATGCGAAATCCATGGTCAATGGCGATCCGACCCTTGCCGGACTGGCGATTGCCCGTGCCTGCGAAGAAACACTGCTCAAGTGGGGTTACAGCGCCTATATCGCCGTGAGCGAAAAACGGGTCACGCCCGCCGTGGAAGCGGTGGTTGAGGCGAATACGCTGCTCTCAGGACTGGGCTTTGAAAACGGCGGGCTGGCAGCCGCTCACGCCATTCACAATGGTTTTACCGCCATTGATGGTGAAATTCATCATCTGACCCACGGCGAAAAAGTTGCCTATGGCACACTGACGCAGATGGTGCTGGAGCAGCGTCCGGACGAGGAAATTGCGCGCTACATCCGTTTCTATCGCTCTATCAACATGCCGACCACGCTTCGGGAGATGCATCTTGAAAATGAAAGCTGGGAGAATCTGGTGAAAGTGGGCGCTCTGGCCAACAGTGAGGGGGATACGCTGAAAAACCTGAATCCTCATCTGTCACCGGAAGATATTGCCAACGCCCTGCTGGCGCTGGATGCCTTTAGTCAGACAGTGAAATAAGCCGCCAACGGGCGATGATCCGATCGCCCGTTACTCCTCCGCCGCAGGCTGATCCCAGTACTCATATTTATAGGCAGAACTGAGGTGGCGTTCGATGGTGCCGCGCGTGAAAATTTCGGTCTCATGCAGGTAGCTCAGGGTGCAGTTACCGACCTCATCCCATGACTGGCACTCGTCTACCGAGCGGATCGTGCTTAGCGGCGTGCTGGCCGTGCCGTTCAGACGCACTTCACGCCATTGCGGATCGTAGGTGTAGTTGTCCGTGCTGCGGGCGGAAGTGGTGCGTGTCACCAGTCCCTTTGGATTCCAGTGATAGTGAAACTCGCCGTTGGTCGTCGGGTCGCTACCGCGCGCCACGCTCTTCTCCAGGCGCAACTGGCGATCATAGCGATAGGTCGTGTCGGTAAAACCGCTTTTTCCCATGCTGATAAATTTGTCAGAGGCGCTGGTGATATTGCCATGCTCCCCTTTCTGCCAGTTGATCGTCCCCTGTCGGTTGTCGACCACGACTTCCTTGCCCTCTTTCAGCACTTTCACCATCCAGGCATATTCCGCCACCCAGCCGCCCTGCACTCTGGCAATGTGCTGCTCCATACTGAGGATAACGTTGCGCTCATTTTTGTCATAGCTGACGTCAGCCACGGTCAGGTCGCCGCAGGCGTCAAACTGGCCCAGCACACGCTTTTGAGAATTCACATCCTTGCCAAATTCCCCCGCAATCACCTGCTTCACTGCGCCTTTGGCATTGCCGCCGAGCAGAATCAGGTTATTACTGTTGGTGATGGTTGTGCTCTGCGGCCGGCATGCGCTGGCCGCCACGCTGCCACTGCACAGCGCAGTCAGCAACAGGATGAGAGCGGCACTCTGATTGCGATTCATAGGGTCAGTTCCGGGCAACGTTGCTGTAAGTGTAAACCCTGCCGTGAAAAACAGCGGCAACCGGTGACGAATTGAAGCTGCCGCCCGGGGTTATGCCTGAAGCGGTGCGGTGATCTAAGCGTAACGGATAGCGCGGCGGTTTGCGTGGGTCTCTGCGGTAAAAGTCCCGGATGGCAGTGAATAATTTATCTGAACGACAGCTGCGCATTGTGCGGGTGGTCTACCCGGCTGATCGGCTTTAAGGGATATGAAAACACGCTGAAGCGGCGGCACGTATTTTCCTCGTCCGGATTCAGCAGGGAAAGCGAGGGAGCCATTCCGTATCAAACTGGATAGCAAGTATTGGGCTGAAAACCGTCAGACAGTTATTTTCAGGCTGTCGCTAGAATCGCCTCTGGCAGGGCTCAACACTTTTGCGTTGCTTAACGGAATTATTTATATTTACCCCAGCTTTTTATCCATACCGGTACTGCCGTCTGTCTGTATTACTCATCATGTCGGGTTTATAACGAACGGAGAAAGGAATCATGGCGCGTAATATTGCCCCCGGATATTGTGTTGTGGAGAGGCCCGGAACACTGGAATACCAGGCGCGAGAATTGTTCAGGGACGTTCAATCTCCAGCAGTCAGCCTGTTTATGAAACTTAATGCAGATACCCGCTATCTTAAGCCTGGGCAGATTCTGATTGTCGCTGATCCAGAGACACCCGCTCAAATCACCCTGCAAATGTTGCATTCACTCAGGCAGGCGAAAGACAAGACCAATAACGCCTTTACAGGGATTGATGGTGACGATGCCAGTTTTCTGCAAAAGCATTACGGTCTGATTGCCGCTTTGACTGGCGCGGGAGATAAGATTTTCAGCACAGCAGGCGATGCCGGTGAAAGATACTTCAGAGCCATTGAGCAAACTTTGACGAAAATTGAGGCCAGTTATCAGAATCAGTTCCGTTCGCAGGGAACGCTCATCAGCCAGCAGTTTTTCCTCGAGCGTAATCAGTTGCTAAACCAGCTTAGAGAACTGGTCAATAAGCCACTGTTAAAATCACTATCACGTTCTGTCGTTAAGTTCCGACAGTACGAAAATCTGAAGCGAGCCTTAAATCTTTCCAGTCGTTCAATCGTGCATGAGTGGTCAACGGTGGGCCTGGGCGGCATTCCCGGTTATTCATTCTATGTAGGCAATGCAGCCAGAGCGGCGCGATTCCTAAAATCCGGAGGATATATCGGAATAGGCTTTGCCTTTTTAGGAACCACAAACGAAGTCGCTAATGCCTGCAAGATTGGGCGAGAAGGTGAATGCAGTAAGATAGCATTTAAGGAATACGCTAAATTTGCCAGTGGTACATTTTCTGGCATGGCTGGAGGCACACTGGGTGCATCTGCTGGTATGGGCGTTTGCTTTGCAGTAGGTATAGTTACCGCTGGTGCCGGGGGGGTTGCCTGTGCTGCAGTGGGTTCGCTAGTCGGCGGGACCGCTGCAAGTGCAGTAAACGATTATTTTATGGATATGTGGTTACAATAATATGGAAAATAGGCTTTTTTATCTCGCTATGGGCTGTGCCCTTGTGCCTTTCTTTATTACCATTATACAGTTCGTGATCTTTTCCATTAACAAAGAGAAATATGAATCTTTGTTATCTTTTTACCATGATGCCAGGTTTGAATTACCACCCCTTTACAGGTTTTATGGGTCTATGGGTTTTTTGGGGTCGTTTGGCATGTCCTATTTCTTCTCAAGACTCAGAAAAGGAAAAAAGGTCATTTTTCAGCCCAGACAACACGTCGCTATTACCGAGCATCTGAAAGGCATGAACTACAACCTCACTGGATGGATTGATAATTACTATTACCTTTCACTCTTATCGCTGTTTTTGTATGCCGTTTTTTTAATAATTTCTTTAGTGAAAGCTATCATCACACAATTTTGAAATCCGCCTTTATCAGACGCAAAGAGAGCCAGAAATTCGTACGCGTAATGCATAGTCCTGGCCTTACTTGTACAGACTATTCAGTCAGAGACAGGTAGTGCGGTTTAAAGAAACCTCAGGCTTTTACAAAACCTGAGCCGACGCTGATTTGATCCTAAACCTTAATTTCAGACAAAAAGAACCCCAGCAAGCATACTGGGGTTTGGTACTTGCAAACACCACGTCAATGATCGGCGTGCTGCGCGGCAAAATCTGTTGTAGCTCAGGCGACCCGGACGCTGCTCATCTGCATCACGCTTTTCATCGCCTCAACCACATCGCCGTCGACACAGTAGCGGCTGAACTCGTCGGTTTCGGCTTCTGAACACATGGAAACACCCGCTTTGCGGTAGCGCATCGGCGAGGCCATCAGGCGGCTGGCCGAGCTGTGAACTTCGCGAATGCCCATATCGAGAAACTTTTGCAGGTTGCTGAGACGTACCCCGGCACCCGCCATAATAGTAGGACCCGTGCTGGTCTCATTAAGTTCCCTGAGTAATGCAATTCCGTTTTCGGCGCTCTGCTGCTGCCCGGAGGTCAGAATCCGTGCCACTCCCAGATCGGTTAATGTTTCCAGGGCGCGCTTAGGGCTGTGACAGAGATCGAAGGCCCGATGAAAGGTGACGCTCAGGCCGTCACACAGCGCCATAATCTGACGCATCTGCCCCTGATGAATATGGGCATCTTCATCCAGCATACCAATCACCAGCCCCGGGAAACCGAGTTCACGGATCAGCGTCACATCCGATTTCATCGCTTCAAATTCACGTGCGGTGTAACAAAAATCGCCCCCGCGTGGCCGGACAATAGGATGAACCGGAATCGAAACCGCCTGACGGGCCGCCTTCAGCATCCCCGCAGACGGGGTCAGACCGCCTTCGCGCGGGGCGGCACAGAGTTCAACCCGATCGGCACCCGCCTGTTGTGCGGTCACGGCGCAGTCCACGCCATAGCAGCAAATTTCCAGTGTGGTCATTCTCTTCTCCTTTACATGACTCTGGTTCAAGGCAGATTCATCAGTTAGTCTGGCTGCTGGAATGAGTTTACCGGGAAAGTTAACTATGACATTCAATTTCGACCAACGGATAGACCGCCGTCACAGCGATAGTCTCAAATGGAACAAATATGCGGACCAGGACATTCTGCCGTTGTGGGTCGCGGATACCGATTTCCGATCGCCGGATTGCATCATCAACGCGATAAAAGCCCGTGCCGAACATGGGATTTTTGGTTACGGCGACACGCCCGTTGAGTTTATCGACAGCGCGATCGCCTGGCTTGCCTCACGCTATCAGTGGCACGTAAATCCGGAGTGGATTGTGGTACTGCCCGGCGTGGTGAGCGGGCTGAACCTGGCTGTCCGTGCCTTTACGGCCTCAGACGAACGCACGATAGCGCCGACCCCGATTTATCCCCCGTTTCGCGGGGCGTCAAAGCTGGCGGAGCGTGCTCAGCTGAATCTGCCGCTGACCCTGAACGCGGGACGCTGGCTGCTGGATCTGACGGCAGCCGAGGGTGAGATGACGGGCAGCGAGCGGCTGTTAATGCTCTGCAATCCGCAGAATCCGGGCGGCACCGTCTATCGTCGGGATGAACTGCTGGCGCAGCTCGCCTTTGCGCAGAAGCACGATTTGATTGTCTGCTCTGACGAGATCCACAGCGATCTGCTGCTGGAGCCGGGTGTTCAGCACATCCCGTTTGCCAGCCTGAGCGAAGACGCCGCGCAGCGCAGTGTAACCCTGATGTCGCCGTCCAAAACCTTTAATATTGCCGGGCTTGGCGCATCCATCGCCATTATTCCGAATCCCGAACTGCGCGCGCGCTTTACGCGGTTGCGGCGCGGCATTGTGCCTGACGTCGATATTCTGGCGATTACGGCAGCGGCGGCGGCGTGGCGCGAGGGTGAATCCTGGCTGGACGCGCAGAACCTCTACCTGCGCAGCAACCGCGACTGGCTGGTGTCGCAGGTCAATAAAATGACCGGCCTGTCACTCGCCGCGCCGGAAGCAACCTACCTGGCCTGGATCGACGCCAGCGAACTGGGCGTCGCCAGCCCGGCGCTCTACTTCGAAAAACACGGTCTGGGCTTAACCGCAGGCCGGGAATTTGGCAATGACCAGTTTGTCCGGCTCAATTTCGGCTGCACGCGCGCGCTGCTTGACGAGGCGGTCGCCCGCCTGAAACGCGCGGTCGCCGCCCGGATTTAGTTCTGCTCGCTGGCGACAATCTCTTCCAGTCGCCACGGATGAAACTTGATTGTCGTCTGTCCATCCGTCACCGCCAGCGTCGGATTGGGCAGACGCTCATTCTCTCCCTTCGGCGCGCTGGTTTTAAACGAGATGCCCGGCTGCGTCAGTGCCGCGTCAGAGAGTAAGGCCATTGCGCGCATGCCCAGCGACTCAGGATCGCCGCGTAACACGACCTCAACGTGTTCCCAGCCTTCATGGCGATAGCGCTTTTCACCCGGCCACGGCAGTTCCACCACATCAATCTGACACCCTGCCACGGTGAAGGGTTGATCGAGCTTAAACAGACAAATTGGTCGCCCATTGATGACGGCGGAGGAAAATTCAGTGCCTATCTGCTGCAGACCCTTCTGCCAGCGTGCCGCCGTGGTGTCCTGATGACAGCGCACCGCGATATGGTCGATTTCGTGATCGCAAAGAGACAAACCCAGGCGCTGCGCAAAGTTTTGCAACGATTCTTCAAAACGCTCTAAATCTGACTTTAAATCATCCAATTCTGCCGGAAAAGTATGCTTCACAACCCTCATTCCTCTCTCTTTATTTAACATTTATGACCAGTCTGCTTTATTGTGCGCCGGGAGTTAAGCGTATTAAATGATAAGATTCATCTTATTTGACCGGAAATTTAACGCAAAACCGCATAATAACATCTTTCATTTCGGATTTATCTCCTGTTTAGGACCATGAGTTCCTTGATGAATGCATATTAAGCAAGTGATTTAATTAGAGTTCTTTAATACAATAAGATAACTCTCATTTCGGCGACGATCAATTGCAGCTCTCCCTGCCTTCCTATAAATTTGTCCTAACACAACCAAAAGGAATGGCTCTATGTCTATGCTCATCGTTGTCGCTGTCCTGATCGCACTGATGGGATTTGCAATTTCCCGCCACTGGAAGGTGCGTGAAGACAAAAGCGTTAAGAACCCCCGCCGTCATCTGAGACGTCGTTAATGCCTCCGGGAAACATCTTCTCTGGCTCTGTTTCCCCGCTTCATCCAGCTACTGACGCACACTGACATTTCACGTATACTTTCCCCCTCATTTTTTTCCGTTTTGTCTGCCTCATCCGTTTCTGCCCGTCCGTGACGCGATGCTGTCAGGCAAGATGATGACAGTCCGGCTTAGCAGGCTCGGGCGTTGTTCAGCTTATGAAGGTAACTCGGTGAATATTCAGGCACTTCTTTCCGCAAAAGTCAGTCAGGCAATGGTTTTAGCCGGCGCACCCGCCGATTGCGAACCGCAGGTTCGTCAGTCCGCCAGGGTCCAGTTTGGAGACTATCAGGCCAACGGTATTATGGCCGTGGCGAAAAAGCTGGGACAGGCTCCGCGACAATTAGCGGAAGCGGTGATCCAGCATCTCGACCTGACCGGCATCGCCAGCAAAGTCGAAATCGCCGGACCGGGCTTCATCAATATTTTCCTTGACCACGCCTGGCTGGCGAAGCATGCCCGTGAAGCCCTGAGTCTGCCGCGTCTGGGCGTGCAGCTGGCTGAGCCTCAGACGATCGTAGTCGACTACTCTGCGCCTAACGTCGCCAAAGAGATGCACGTGGGCCACGTCCGTTCCACCATCATTGGTGATGCCGCCGTTCGTACGCTGGAGTTTCTCGGCCATCAGGTGATCCGTGCGAACCACGTCGGCGACTGGGGCACTCAGTTCGGCATGCTGATCGCGTTCCTGGAAAAGCAGCAGAACGAGAACCACGCAGAGATGGCGCTGGCCGATCTCGAAGCCTTCTACCGTGAAGCCAAGCGCACCTATGACGAAGATCCTGAGTTTGCCGAGCGCGCACGCAGCTACGTGGTGAAATTACAGGGTGGCGATCCTTACTGCCGTGAGATGTGGAAGAAGCTGGTCGACATCACGATGAGTCAGAACCAGAAGATTTATGACCGCATGAACGTCACCCTGACCCGCGACGATGTGATGGGTGAGAGTCTTTACAACGATATGCTGCCTGGCATCGTGGCTGACCTGAAGCAGAAAGGGTTAGCCGTCGAGAGTGAAGGCGCGACCGTGGTGTTCCTGGATGAGTTCCAGAACAAAGAAGGTGAGCCGATGGGCGTCATCATCCAGAAGAAGGATGGTGGCTACCTCTACACCACGACCGATATCGCCTGTGCGAAATATCGTTATGAGACCCTGAAAGCTGACCGTGTTCTTTACTACATTGACTCCCGTCAGCATCAGCACCTGGTGCAGGCCTGGACTATCGTGCGTAAAGCCGGTTATGTTCCGGAGTCGGTGCCGCTCGAACACCATGCCTTTGGCATGATGCTGGGCAAAGATGGCCGTCCGTTCAAAACCCGCAGCGGTGGCACCATCAAGCTTTCCGACCTTCTGGATGAAGCTTATCAGCGTGCTTACACGCTGGTGCGCGAGAAGAACCCGGAGATGAGCGAAGCGGAAGTCAAAACGCTGGCGGAAGTGGTCGGGATCAGCGCGGTGAAATATGCTGACCTTTCAAAGAGCCGCACCACCGACTACATCTTCGACTGGGACAACATGCTGGCCTTCGAGGGTAACACGGCGCCCTACATGCAGTATGCCTACACCCGCGTACTCTCGGTGTTCCGCAAGGCGGGTATTGATGCCGATTCGCTGGATGCAGAGATTGTCATCAGCGAAGAGCGCGAAGCCCAGTTGGCGACCCGCCTGCTGCAGTTCGAAGAGATCATCACTCAGGTTGCCCGTGACGGCACTCCCCATGTGATGTGTGCCTATCTCTACGATCTGGCCGGTCTTTTCTCCGGCTTCTACGAGCACTGCCCGATCCTGACGGCAGAATCAGAGTCAACCCGCCTGAGCCGGCTGCAGCTGGCTGCGCTGACCGCGAAGACGCTGAAGCAGGGTCTGGATACGCTGGGCATCGACACCGTCGAGCGCATGTAATCGTCGCGACGGAGAGGGCCTTCCCTCTCCTTCGCTGACCGCTCCTGCCTTATTCCCCCTTCTCTGAGTGGCAGAACGACCTCATGGCTGTAGCAGCGCATCTCATCAGCAGTCACCTCCCTGCAGTCAGGCAGTTGCAATGCTTTCTGGCGGTCGCGCATGAGCTTAACTTTCGCCGGGCCGCTGAACGCCTCAGAATGACGCAGCCTCCCCTGACCCGCCAGATTCAGAGTCTGGAAGATCTGCTGGGGCAGCCCCTCTTCAGCCGGACGCCCCATGAGGTGACGCTCACCGAAGCCGGGCAGGCCCTGGTTGCTAAAGCGGAAGCGATCCTCATCGCCCTCGAAGCCTTAACCCAGGATGCGGGCCCTGTTGCGTCGCGCCTGCGTATCGGCGTAACCCGAACGCTGAACTTTGAAGCTATCACGCCGCTTAACCAGCAGCTCATTGCACTTCATGCCAGTGAAGAGATGGAGATGCCCAGCCTGACCTCCGCGCAGCTGCTGCAGAACCTGGCCCGTAACACGCTCGATTTAATCCTCACCGGAGAAAAAGGCGCGGAGGCTGATGAGGCCGTCCACTACGCCTGGGTTTACCGCGAGCCGCTGCTGGTCGTCCTGCCCGCCTCTCATCCTGCCGCACGGGCGGAACAGGTTTCGCCTGAGGCCGTGGCTGACCTGCCCCTGTTCTGGTTCGCGCGCAGTGCCAATCCGCTGTTCTACGACAAATGTGAGCGCTACTTCGCCACGCTTCGCGTGACGCTGAAACGGCAGCGGGAGCCGGAAGATTCACTGCTGATGCTGTCCCATATCGCCAGAGGCAAGGGTTTCGCCCTGATGCCCCGGTCAAAATGTACCTTTAATCAGGCCGGACTCTGCTACCGGCCGCTGAGCGAACGCGCAGCCCGGCACCTGGCCATTGATGTGTATGCCGCTATCCGTGCCGATGAAAAAAACGAGGCGGTTCTCGCAGCGCTGGAAAAAATATCCTCTCAAAGCTAACCCATTCCGTTAAAAAATAGCCGCACTTCATCGGAGAAAATATATTTACGCCGCCCTCAGAACGAAGCGTTAATTACCCACCCCCGCCCTTTTCCAATGTGCAATTAATAATTTCCGCCGCAGCTTCTCCGCTTATTTATTCACCTGACTGATACCTTAATGGCATTGCCGGAATAGCAATTCATGGCTATCGGCGTGAGTGAAATAATGGCGGCTCACTCACGAGGAGAGACAATGAAAACACGTACGTTATCTCAGGGGATGGAGGTCAGCGCGATCGGTTATGGCGCAATGGGGCTGAGCGAATTTTATGGTCAGACCGACGACCGCTACTCACTGCAGCTGCTTAACCAGCTACGCGAAACCGGCATCACCTTTATCGACACCGCCGATCTCTATGGCCGCGGCCACAACGAGCAGTTGATCGGTCAGTTTCTTGCCGGGCTGAGCCCGGCCGACCGGCAGACATTTACCGTCGCCACCAAATGTGGCATCGCCCGGCCAGCGGATGAGGCCTATGCCCGCACCATCAATAATGAGCCGGACTACATTATCCGCAGCTGCCACGCGTCGCTGAAACGGCTGGGCGTTGAGCGCATCGACCTGTTCTATCTGCATCGTATCAGTCCGGCGACACCGATTGAGGAGAGCATGGCGTGCCTCAGCAGTCTGGTGCAGCAGGGCAAGATTGCACAGATTGGATTGTGCGAAGCCTCCGCCGCCACGCTGAAGCGGGCGCATGCCGTGCATCCTCTGGCGGCATTACAGACGGAGTATTCACTCTGGACGCGGGACATTGAGGCGGCGATCCTGCCAATGGTGAAACAGCTCGGCATCGGACTGGTGCCCTACTCGCCGCTGGGCAGAGGTTTTCTTACCGGTAAATACCGTAACAACAGCGATTTTACTGAAGGCGACTTCCGCAAAAATAATGACCGCTTCCAGCAACAAAATCTCGACCACAATCTCAGCCTTCTTAACGCGATCGCGCCGCTGGCTGAGAAATATCACGCCACCAGCGGGCAGATTGCGCTGGCGTGGTTACTGGCTCAGTATGAAAAAGTGGTGCCGATCCCAGGCACGAAGCAGCTCGTCTGGCTTCATGAAAATGCCGGGGCCGCAGAGATTGAACTGGAAGAGGCCGATGTCCGGCTGCTGAATGGCCTGCATCAGCAGATCGAAGTCAAAGGTGGCCGCTACTCTGAGGAGGGAATGAAGGGGGTAAATGGCTGACCCCGATTAGCACTTGCGCACTGTGCAACGGTGCGCAAGTGCTGAAAATAAGGACTTTCGGATTATTCAGCCGCAGTCTGACTCGCGGCCGTAGCCCTACTCGTAGTTGACCATCACTTCGCTGCTGACCACCCGCAAACCTGGCGGCAGCGCCCCGCTGCCGGCAAAACCAAACACCATATGCAGCGGTTCATCGGCACTCAGATGGGCCAGCCCGCGCGTCACCCCGCTGGCCCCCTCCAGCGTTGCGCAGCGCTGCACGCCGCAGAGCCGCACCTCCAGACCGGAAGGCGCCGGCCGGCTCAGCTCATAACGCCAGCTGATTACGCTGACCTCACCGCCCACACCGGTGGGGGGCGTTAGCGGCTGCGACCGCATCCAGCTGCCCCGGTTTGCCAGCGGTGGCCCGCTGGCACTGCCACTCCAGGCCCCGCCGGCCGCCTGTGCCATCAGCGGCAGCAGCAACAGAGCGATTGGCCAGCGCATTATTTGCCTCCGATGGTGGCGGTCATACGGATCTGGCGGTTGTCGCTCAGCTCCAGATTTGAGATTACGACCAGCTGTGGCAGGTTGCGGCGCAGGAAACGCGCCAGCAGCGCACGCAGCGGATGATTAACCAGCAGCACCGGTGGTGCGCCCAGCATCTCCTGACGCTGCAACGCCGCCTGTGCCTGGCTTAACAGCCGATCGGCCAGCCCCGGCTCCAGCCCGCCGCCACCCTGCAGGGCCTGCAGCAACAGCCGTTCCAGCGTCGAGTCCAGTCCGATTACCTGCACCTCATCATTACCCGGGAACCACTGCTGGGTAATCGCACGGCCCAGCGCCACACGAACGACGCTGGTCAGCTCCTGCGGATCGCTCTGCACTGGCGCATGCTCCGCCAGTGTTTCAATGATGGTTCGCATATCGCGAATCGACACCCGCTCAACCAGCAGGTTCTGCAACACTTTATGCAGCGTCGTCAGCGTGATTACACCCGGCACCAGATCTTCGGTCAGCTTCGGCATCTCCTGCGTCACCCGATCCAGCAACTGCTGCGCTTCCTGACGACCAAACAGCTCGCTGGCGTACTGACCAATCAGGTGATTCAGGTGGGTCGCGACGACGGTACTGGCTTCCACTACGGTAAAGCCCTGAATCTGCGCCTGCTCTTTCAGCGCGCTGTCAATCCAGACCGCCGCCAGGCCAAAGGCGGGATCGACCGTGGCTTCACCCGGCAGCGAGCCAGCCGCCGTGCCTGGGTTGATCGCCATCCAGCGGCCAGGGTACGCATCCCCGCTGCCAATCTCCACCCCTTTCATCAGAATGCGGTAGCGTGCAGGCGGCAGCTCCATATTGTCGCGAATGTGCACGACCGGCGGCAGAAAACCCACATCCTGAGCGACCTTCTTACGGATACTGCGGATACGCCCCAGCAGCTCGCCATTTTGCTGATGATCGACCATCGGAATCAGGCGGTAGCCTACTTCCATGCCCAGCGTGTCTTCCAGCTGCACATCGGTCCAGGAGGCTTCCGTGGCGGCAGGCGTGTCCGCCGCCGCTTTGTTACTGATGCTGCCTGCACTGTCCACTTTCTTCTTCGGCTGCATTTCGCGGCCACGCAGCCACCAGGCCAGACCCAGTAAGGCCGCGGTAAACAGCAGGAAGACAAAGTTAGGCATGCCCGGCACCAGGCCCAGCAGACCGATCACCCCGGCGCTGAGCATCAGCACGCGCGGATCTTTGAACAGCTGGGTGACCATCTGCTCGCCCACATCCTGATCGGTGGCGACGCGCGTAACGATAACACCGGCCGCGGTGGAGATAACCAGCGCCGGGATCTGAGCGACCAGACCATCACCGATGGTCAGCAGGGTATAGGTTTCTGCGGCATGACCCACATCCATACCGTGCTGCACCACGCCGACCAGCAGGCCGCCGATGACGTTAATCACCATGATCATGATGCCTGCGATGGCATCCCCGCGAACGAACTTACTGGCACCGTCCATCGAGCCATAAAAGTCCGCTTCCTGGGTCACTTCCGCACGGCGACGCTTGGCCTCATCTTCGCCAATCAGACCGGCGTTGAGGTCGGCATCGATTGCCATCTGCTTACCGGGCATCCCGTCCAGCACAAAGCGCGCGCCAACTTCCGCGATACGCCCGGCACCCTTGGTGATAACCATGAAGTTGATGATGACGAGGATGATAAACACCACAATACCGATGGCGAAGTTTCCGCCCACCAGGAAGTGGCCGAACGCTTCCACCACCTGCCCCGCCGCCGCGGCCCCCGTGTGTCCTTCCATCAGGATGATACGGGTCGACGCGACGTTGAGCGCCAGGCGCAGCAGCGTAGAGAAGAGCAGGATGGTCGGGAATGCCGCAAACTCCAGGGTCCGCTGGGTGAACATCGACACCAGCAGGATCATGATTGACAGCGCAATGTTAAAGGTAAACAGCAGATCGAGGATGAATGGCGGTAAAGGCAGCACCATCATCGACAGGATCATCAGGATTAGCACCGGACCTGCCAGCACCTGCCACTGCATCTCTTTAAAGTTGCCCGGTAAACGTAGTTTTGCGGCCAGGTTGTTAGCCATCGTTTTTGCTCTCTCCTGCAAAGTCCATCTCTGCCGGAACCGGCAGGTTTTTTGGTTTGGCTGGGATCAGGCCGCCTTCACGCTTCCAGCGGCGTGACTGCCAGACCCATGCCAGTACCTCTGCCACGGCAGCATAAAGCGCGCCGGGGATGTGCTGACCAATCTCAGTGTGTCGATACAAAGCACGCGCCAGCGGCGGTGCTTCCAGAACCGGGATGCGGTGCTCCGCGCCCAGTTCGCGGATTCTCAGGGCTATCTCGCCTGCGCCTTTGGCGACGACTTTTGGCGCACTCATCTTCTTCTCGTTGTACTGCAGCGCCACCGAGTAGTGTGTCGGGTTGGTGACGATAACGTCTGCTTTCGGCACATCCGCCATCATGCGGCGGCGCGCGGCGGCACGCATCTGCTGGCGGATACGCCCCTTAACGTGCGGGTCACCCTCCTGCTGCTTATGCTCGTCGCGGATCTCCTGCATCGACATCTTCAGCTTTTTGAAGTGGCTGTAGAGCTGCCAGAAGACGTCATACCCCACCATCGGCACCAGCCCCAGCATCACCAGCGAACAGCAGACGGCGATCATCTCCATGCCGTGGATCAGCGCGTTAATCGGGGCTTCGCTGATCAGCCGCAGCATCTCCGGCCAGTGGCTCCAGATGTACCACCAGCCCACGGCACCGACGAGAATGGTTTTGAGCACGCCTTTAAACAGTTCGGTCCAGGCCTGAGCGGCAAACATCCGCTTAAAACCGGCCATCGGACTCAGTTTTTTCAGGTCGAACTTGATCGATTTGCCGCTGAACACGATACCGCCCAGCAGCATGGGGGCGGCAATCGCCACCAGCACCAGCCCGCCCATCAGGGGCAGCAGCGCCATCAGCGCCTGGGTGATCAGTCCGCCGATGTGGCTGACAATGATTTTGTCATCTCTGACCATGCCATGATCAAAGCGGAGGCCGGTGGCCACCATCGCGGCCAGCCGGTGCGCCATCATGTTGCCGCCTACCCACAGGATCATGATGCCGGCCAGCAGCATCAGTAATGACGTCAGTTCGCGCGAACGCGGAATCTGGCCCTCTTCACGCGCTTTCTCAAGTCGGTGGGCCGTGGGCGATTCTGTTTTGTCTTCGTCGCTTTCTTCAGCCACGACAAACCTCAGCTGGCAGGAATTCTGAGCATAGGATGCCAAATCTGGCTTAAGTCAAAGCGGAGATAAGATGGGGAAAAAGGGCGTTCTTTCGGGGATGAATCTGGCAATGGGGAACGGGGCCACCGGAGGGTGACCCTGTTTCAGGGGAGTACAGCGCTGTTGCCCGCCCGCAGGCGGACAACATCGGGTCAGAACCCTAAGCTGTCCAGCAGGTCATCAACCTGATCCTGGTTCGCCACCACGCCCGGTGCATCGGCGTGGATCTGCGGCCCGTTCAGCAGGCTGGTGCCCTCCTGGCGCTTCTCTGCGCTGACTTCCGGCATGTTCTCCAGCAGCACCATCAACAGCTGGCGCTCAATCTCCTGGATCACATCCATCATGCGCTTGATCACCTGACCGGTCAGATCCTGGAAATCCTGCGCCATCATGATGGCCAGCAGCTGTTTGTTGGTGAAGGAGGTATGCTCTGGCACAGCGTCGAGGAATGCGCGCGTATCCGTCACCAACTCCCGCGCATCACCCAGTTCAATCGGGTTCTCAAACCACTCATCCCAACGCCCTTTCAGCTGAGTTGCCCCGGCTTCCATTTTATCCTGATGTGGCTGAGCTGCTTCAACACAGTTCAGCGCACGGTCGGCGGCCTGCGCCGTCATCTGCACCACGTAATCCAGACGGTCGCGGGCATCAGGAATGGCTTCAGCGGCATCGGCGATGGCTTTATCCAGCCCCAGCTCGCGCAGGCTGTCGCGCAGCATGCGGGTCAGAGACCCGATGCGACTGATGATGTCGTGTGCCGAGGCATCCATAGTTGGTTTCGGAAGGTCGCTCATCACATCTCCTTACATGCCCAGTTTTTCAAAAATTTTACCCAGCTTCTCTTCCAGGGTAGCGGCGGTGAAAGGCTTCACCACATATCCGCTGGCGCCTGCCTGAGCAGCAGCGATAATGTTCTCTTTCTTCGCTTCTGCGGTCACCATCAACACCGGCAGCGTGCTCATCGCCGCGTCGGCACGAATGGTCTGCAGCAGCTGCAGGCCATCCATGTTTGGCATGTTCCAGTCAGAAATGACGAAGTCAAAACCGCCTGCTTTCAGTTTGCCAAGGGCATCCACACCATCTTCTGCTTCTTCTACGTTATTGAAGCCCAGCTCTTTCAGCAGGTTACGGACAATACGACGCATCGTATTGAAGTCGTCTACTACCAAAAAGCGCATGTTTTTATCAGCCATATCTACTCCTGAGTTGTCTCGCCCGGCAGGACGGGCCTGTTAAATACGCAATGCCTGTCCGGCGCTAATTTTCGCCAGCATGTGCTGGCTGATGTTGCTTAAATCCACGACTTCATTCACACCGCCTGTGGCAATTGCCTCACGCGGCATGCCAAATACCACACAGCTGGCCTCGCTCTGGGCGATGGTCCAGGCTCCCGCCCGGTTCATCTCCAGCATCCCGGCGGCGCCGTCGTTGCCCATGCCGGTGAGGATCACCCCCACCGCATTTCGTCCGGCGTTGATCGCCACCGATTTGAACAGCACATCCACCGACGGTTTGTGCCGGTTAACCGGCGGGCCGTCATTGAGCTTCACAACATAGTTGGCACCGCTTCGGGCCAGCTCCATATGCATCGCGCCTGGCGCGATATAGGCGTGACCCGGCAGAATACGCTCGCCATCTTCCGCCTCTTTCACCGTGATCTGACACAGCTTGTTCAGACGCTCGGCAAAGGAGCGGGTAAAGCCTGGCGGCATGTGCTGGGTAATCAGCAATGCCGGGCTGGTCGCCGGTAACGGCTGCAGCACATGACGGATCGCCTCGGTGCCGCCGGTAGAGGAGCCAATCGCAATCAGTTTCTCACTACTCAGCAGCGGCCCTGCTTTCAGCGTCACCGGGGCCGGCATCGCGGCGCGGTTATGCAGACGGGCACGGGCCGCGGCGCGGATCTTGTCGCCAATCATCTGGCTGTAAGCCAGCATCCCTTCGCGGATGCCGAGCTGAGGCTTGGTGACGAAGTCGACCGCCCCCAGTTCCAGCGCCCGCAGCGTAATCTCGGAGCCTTTTCCGGTCAGCGAGGAGACCATCACGACCGGCATCGGGCGTAACCGCATCAGTTTTTCCAGGAAATCGAGGCCATCCATGCGCGGCATTTCCACATCCAGCGTCAGCACCTGCGGATTGAACTGCTTAATCAAATCGCGGGCGACCAGCGGATCCGGCGCCGTAGCGACCATCTCCATATCCGGATGACTGTTGATGATTTCCGTCATCAGTTGCCGCATCAGCGCAGAGTCATCTACGCACATCACGGTGATTTTGCTCATCATCTTTCCTTCGTCAGTCCATAGACGGTTTGTCCGCGCAGCCAGAACTCTTTACTGATCTGACTGAAATTCTCTGAGTGACCGGCGAACAGAATGCCGCCCGGCTTCAGCAGCGGGACAAACCGACGCAGAATCTTCTCCTGCGTCTCTTTATCGAAATAGATCATCACATTGCGACAGAATATGGCGTCAAACGGCCCCGGTAGCGCCCACTCGTTAGCCAGCAGGTTAAGCTGGGCGAACGTGACCAGGCCACTGAGCTCAGGGCGCGCCCGCACCATGCCCGCATGCGGCCCGGTTCCGCGCAGGAAGAAGCGCTGCATCTGCGCCGGTGACAGCGTGCGCAGCTCCTCCTGGCGATAGACGCCGGAAACCGCTTTTTCCAGTACCTGGGTGTCGATATCGCTGGCGTGAACCTGAAATTTGCCGGGTCCGGTCCCCAGCGTTTCGGCCAGCGTCATGGCGATCGAATAGGGTTCTTCGCCGGTTGACGCCGCGGTGCTCCAGACGCTGAAGTTGCCCTGACGCTTACGTGCATGCTCCGCCAGAATCGGGAAGTGATGCGCTTCACGGAAGAACGCGGTCAGGTTAGTCGTCAGGGCGTTAATAAACGCCTGCCACTCGGCACTGTTCGGGTCGGACTCCAGCAGCGCCAGGTAGCGACCAAAATCGTCGATGTTCAGCGTGCGCAGACGACGAACCAGACGGTTGTAAACCATCTCACGCTTGTGATCGGCCAGTACGATACCGGCACGCTGATAGATCAGCTGGCTGATACGGCGAAAATGCGCATCGGAGAGCGGCAGGCGCTGCACCATCTGTGACAGCAGCGTTGTCGTCTCATTTTGATCTAATATCGTCGATTTTTTCATCTCTGCACCTGGCCCGAACTGAATACATTAACTCTGCTGCGATGTCCGGCCGCGAAACGGCGGCCGGACGACGGGCGATTAAAAGGTTTCCCAGTTGTCGTCACTGCGCGCAGCAGACTGACGGCCAACGGCTAACGGCGCATCAAGCTGTAGGGTTTTTGTCGCCGTTGTCTTGTTAACGGCCTGAGCGACAAATTCTTTACCAATATTGAACACTGAAACCGCCTGTTTTAAGTGACTTGCCTGATCTTCGAGCGCCGCAGCGGCTGCCGCTGACTCTTCGACCAGTGAGGCGTTCTGCTGGGTCACGCGATCCATCTCGGTGACCGCCAGGCCAACCTGGTCGATACCGCGGCTCTGCTCGTCTGACGCAGAGGCGATTTCACCCATGATGTCGGTCACGCGGGTTACCGCGCTGACGATGTTGCTCATGGTGTCACCGGCGCTTTCTACCAGCACCGAGCCGGTATTCACGCGACTCACGGAATCTTCAATCAGGCCCTTGATCTCTCTTGCGGCCTGGGCGCTGCGCTGCGCCAGGCTGCGCACTTCACCGGCCACCACGGCAAAACCGCGCCCCTGTTCACCCGCACGGGCGGCTTCAACCGCCGCGTTCAGCGCCAGAATGTTGGTCTGGAAGGCGATACCGTCGATGACGCTGGTGATATCGGCAATTTTCTTCGAGCTGCCCGCAATCTCTTTCATGGTGGTGACCACGCCATCCACCACTTTGCCGCCCTGCTGCGCGGTTTCCGAGGCGGTCAGCGCCAGCTTGGACGCCTGACGGGCGTTTTCGGCGTTCTGCTTCACGGTGGCCGTCAGCTGCTCCATACTGGCCGCGGTCTGCTCCAGAGAGGCCGCCTGCTCTTCCGTACGCGAAGAGAGATCGTTGTTGCCGATAGCGATTTCGCTGGCACCGGTGTAGATGGCGTCAGAGCCATCACGCACGGTACGTACGGTACGTACCAGCTCCTGCTGCATGTGCTGCAGAGAGGTCAGTAACTCACCGATTTCGTTTCGCACGCTAATCTCTATCGGCTGAGTCAGATCGCCACGTGCAATGTGCTGGATATGTTCCATGCTCTGACGCAGCGGACGGATCAGCACCGAGCGCATCACATTCCAGACCAGGATAATCATCAGCAGCGTGACCGCCAGCGTGGCCACCACGATGGTGATAGAACGGGTATAGGCCTGCTGGTTAGCTTCGACACCCTGCTTCGCCAGGACCTGGTTGTACTCAAGCCAGGCGGTGTAATCTTTCTGGAACTTGTCCTGATAGCTCTGGGTGGGCTGATCGACAAAGCCTTTGAAGTTGCCGGTGGTGAAGAAGACCATCAGCTCCGCCAGCGCATCGTGATAGGCCTTGTAGTTCGCCTGCAGTGCCAGGACGTTTTCGGCCGTTTTGCCCTTCTCCGACAGGTTATCGTTGAAGATCTGATAGTTGATTTCCGCCTGTTTCAGCTCTTCACCCGCCAGTGCCACCAGCTCTTTCACGCTGGCACCCGATCCCGCCATCTGCGCATCCTGCAGAAAACGAATACCGGCGCGGTTGAGGGTGTTGCGCGCCTGAACAAGCGAAACCCATGAGGTGCCCATAGCCTGCTGCAGCGTATTCAGACGCTGGTTGTAGGCAAAGTTATCTTTATCTGAACTGACAGTTTTGAAGAACATTCCGCCGGAAAACAGCTGCAGCAGCGCAAACAGCGCCAGCACACACAGCAGGCCGGAAACAACGCGTACTCGACTAAACATAAACACCTCATTGGTTGCGATTCGTTTTGTTTATCGGCGCAACGTGAGGGAACTTTATGGATGGCGACGGCTTTACGCCGTCACCAGAGTCAAAGGAAGGAAAATCAGGCGCGGGAGATTTTGAAAACGGAGACCGCCTGCATCAGTACGCTGGCCTGCTGCTCCAGTGCGGCGGCGGCGGCAGCCGACTCCTCAACCAGCGAGGCGTTCTGCTGCGTGACGCGATCCATCTCGGTTACCGCCTGTCCGACCTGCTCAATACCGCGGCTCTGCTCATCCGATGCTGAGGCGATTTCGCCCATGATGTCGGTGACGCGGGTGACCGCCCCGACGATCTCGCTCATGGTGCTGCCGGCGCTTTCCACCTGCAGTGAACCACTGTTGACGCGCGACACGGAATCTTCGATCAGGCCTTTAATCTCTTTGGCGGCCTGTGCGCTGCGCTGCGCCAGGCTGCGGACTTCACCGGCCACGACCGCAAAACCGCGACCCTGTTCACCGGCTCGCGCCGCTTCCACGGCGGCGTTCAGCGCCAGGATGTTCGTCTGGAAGGCGATGCCATCGATAACGCTGATGATGTCAGCAATTTTCTTCGAGCTGCCCGCGATCTCTTTCATGGTGCTGACGACACCATCGACCACTTTTCCGCCCTGCTGCGCGGTTTCCGAGGCGGTCAGCGCCAGCTGAGAGGCCTGGCGGGCGTTGTCCGCATTCTGCTTCACGGTGGCGGTCAGCTGTTCCATGCTGGCTGCGGTCTGCTCCAGCGAGGCGGCCTGCTCTTCGGTGCGGGCCGACAGATCGTTGTTACCGGCCGCGATTTCGCTGGCGCCGGTAAAGATGGCATCAGAGCCGTCGCGCACATTGCCGACCGTCATCACCAGTGACTGCTGCATCTCATGGATGCCTGCGGCCAGCTGGCTCATCTCGTTGCGGCCTTCAACCACAATCGGCTGTGTCAGATCGCCAGACGCGATAGCACGAATCTGGGTCAGCAGCTGGTGCAGCGGCTGAATCAGCACCTGACGCAGGCCAAACCAGCAGGCGACGATCACGGCAATGACCGTAATACCAATCGCGCCCAGCAGCCACATCATCTGGGTGAAGGCACGCTGGTTCTGCGCCATGCCCTGATCGGAAAGCTCAGTCTGACGTTCACGCCATGCGCTGTAACTCTCCTGCATGGCAACCTGCTTCTGCTCGATGTTCTGTTTGAACATCCCTTCCAGATCGCGGGCCTGCAGGCTCGCCACCATCCCCTTCAGCCCTTTTTCATATTGCGCATAATCCGCTTCGAGTCTGTCACGCAGCGCCACTTCCAGGCCCGGCGTGGCAGGCAGATCGTAGTAGATTTTGAAGTGACGATCGGCTTCCGCTAACTGACTGTTAGCGCGGTTCATCAGATCATCCAGCTGACCGCCGTTCATCTGCGCCGCCATGCTGGTCTGCAACCGCAGCATGGCGCGGTTCAGTGTGGTGCGGCTGTTGTTCAGAGAGATATAGGCATCCGTCATCGAGGTGACGTTGCGGTTAGAGACCTGCGACAGTGCAAAAGCCGCTTTGTCATTATTCAGAGCGGACCAGAAAAGGCTGCCAGAAATTAACTGGAGCGTGCCAAAGATAACCAGTACGGCGATTAAACTGGTCACCACTTTTATTTTTTTTAACATCTCGTTCCCCTGCAGGTTGATTAAGGTGCAGCGGCTATATCGGCGTGATTACGGGATTAATTAACGCTTTTCGGCACTTGAAGACCGAAAATGGCTTTTGTAATTATTTTTATCAGCGCGGGGCTATCAGTTTGACTTTAGTCAGAAAAAGCACAAAGGGTGCGCCCCGCCTCGCAGGATGGACAGCGCAGAATCAGACGCAATGCCAGTGCGTCTGACTGACAAGGGTGAAAATCGTATCAGAGTCATCGCACACCCGACTCCCGGTGTGCTTCAGCGATAGAGAGGTGGCAACGCAGGCGTTCAGCCTGATGAATCCTTGAAGGCCAGCCAGATCAGGATGACCGCTGACGTATCAGCAGAGTAAGGCGGGAAATCAGCGCAGGTGTCGGGGGAGATATCTGAATAAACGGGAATGAGGTCAGGCATGAAGGATCACGGGCCGGTTAAGACCGGCCCGTGATAAACACCTTACGCGCGCAGGTTATCGACCAGCGCCATCTCGTCGCTGCTCAGCAGCTTCTCGATGTCGACCAGAATCAGCATACGCTCGCCGAGCGCACCCAGACCGGTCAGGTATTCGGTAGACATGGTGACCGCGAACTCCGGGGAAGGACGGATCTGATCCTGGGTCAGCGACAGCACATCAGAGACGCCGTCAACCACAATGCCGACCACGCGGTTTTCCAGATTCAGCACGATGACCACGGTGTTGTCATTGTACTCCACATCGGGCTGTGCAAACTTCACGCGCAGATCGATGATCGGCACGATAACGCCGCGCAGGTTGGTTACACCACGGATAAAGTCAGGGGTGTTTGCGATACGGGTAACCTGATCGTAACCGCGGATCTCCTGCACTTTAAGGATATCGATGCCGTACTCTTCGTCGCCCAGCGTGAAAACCAGGAACTCCTGACCTACGGTTTCGCCAGCAATTTTTGTCACGGTTGCCATTCCATTCATGTTATTTACCTTTTCGTTTTCAATCAGGCGGCAGCGCCGGCCACACGTTTTTCACGGTTCAGAGATTGCAGGGCGGAGACATCGACAATCAGCGCGACGCTACCGTCACCCAGAATGGTCGCGGCAGAGATGCCCGGTACCTTGCGATAGTTGCTCTCCAGGTTCTTCACCACCACCTGATGCTGACCAATCAGCTGATCGACCAGCAGCGCATAGCGTTTGCCCGCGCTCTGCAGGATCACGACGATGCCCTGCGTGGCTTCCGTTTTCGCGCCCTGCACATCAAAGACGTTCCACAGTTCAACCAGCGGCAGATATTCGCCACGCACTTCCAGTACGCACTCGCCACCCGCCAGCGGCTTCAGCTCTTCGGCGCGCGGTTGCAGCGACTCCATCACCGCATTCAGCGGCAGAATGAAGACTTCGTCGGCCACACGAACGGACATGCCGTCGAGGATGGCCAGCGTCAGAGGCAGCAGGATGCGAATGGTGGTGCCTTTGCCCTGCTTCGAGGCGATTTCGACGTGACCGCCCATCTCCTGAATGTTTCGTTTCACCACGTCCATACCGACGCCGCGTCCGGAAACATCCGTCACCTGCTCTGCGGTGGAGAAGCCTGGCGCGAAGATCAGCATGCCGACCTCTTCATCACTCATGTTCTCGCTGACCGGCAGGCCGGATGAGAGCGCTTTAGCCAGAATACGTTCACGGTTAAGGCCGGCACCATCGTCGGAGACTTCGATACAGATGTTGCCGCCCTGATGTTCCGCGGAGAGCGTCAGGTTACCGGTCGCAACCTTGCCAGCCGCCACGCGTTTCTCAGGCGTTTCGATACCGTGGTCCAGGCTGTTACGCACCAGGTGCGTTAACGGGTCGATGATGCGTTCAATCAGGCTCTTATCGAGTTCGGTCGAGCTGCCCAGCAGGGTCAGTTCAACCTCTTTACCGAGCTTGCTGGCCAGGTCACGCACCAGACGCGGGAAGCGGCTGAAGACATATTCCATTGGCATCATACGAATCGACATCACCGATTCCTGCAGATCGCGGGCATTACGCTCCAGCTGACCCATGCTGTTCAGCAGGTCGCCATGCGCGACCGGGTCCAGCTCGCCGGAACGCTGCGCCAGCATGGACTGGGTGATCACCAGCTCGCCCACCAGGTTGATCAGCTGATCAACCTTCTCTACCGCCACGCGGATACTGGTGGATTCGCTTGATTTGGCCGGGGCCGCGGCGCGCTTGCTTTCACGCTTCGCTGGTGCCACCGGCAGTTCGGTGACACTGGCCGTGTGGACTTCTTCCACCACGGGCGCGGCAACCGCCGCCACCGGTGCGGCAACGGCGTCGTCCGCCTCCGGGAAGCGGATCTGTGCTTCGTCGATGACGAAGCAGAGCACCGCCACGATGTCATCTTTGCCCACACCATCGATGCAGACATCCAGCGTGGTGCTGCCTTTCTGCACGTTGGTCAGGGTGCCGAGATTGCCCATTTCTTCAAGCATCAGATCGACTTCTTTCTCTTTGAGGTCGATCAGCTGAACACGCAGGCCACTGGTGCTGGTGCTGACAGGTTCTTCACTGACAGGCACCACGCTGACCGGCAGTTCTGCCGGCAGACCTTTAGCCTCCAGCGCCAGCTGGCGCAGTGCTTCACAGATGTATTTGAAGCTTTCCGCGTTCGGCTCCTGCGCGGTTTTATATGCATCGAGCTGTTCCTGCATAATATCTTTGGTTTCCAAAAACAGGTTGATGATGTCGGTGCTGAGCTGCATCTCGCCGCGACGAGCACCATCCAGAATGTTTTCCAGGATGTGAGTCGTTTCCTGTAATACCGTAAAACCAAAGGTTCCGGCCCCACCCTTAATGGAGTGAGCGGCACGGAAGATGGCGTTGAGCTGTTCAGAATCTGGTTCCTGCGGGTCAAGGCCCAGCAGGTGTTGTTCCATATCCGCTAATAGCTCATCGGCTTCATCAAAAAACGTCTGGTAAAAATCGCTGATGTCCATACTCACGGGAATCACCTCGGCTGTGAGGGGGCTGCTGTATTCACCGCGCTGCCCTGGGGTGCTGGCGGTGCGGTAATTTTTTCAATGGCCGCCGGATCGCTGATCTGGACGGCATCACTTTCTGCGTTCTCTTTTTCTATTGCCGCTTCGGTGTCATGGTTCAACACCAGCAGGCTGATGCGGCGGTTCACTGCATCATTCCCGCCGCGATTTTTCAGGCGCATGGTGTCGGCCATACCCAACACCCGCAAAACTTTGCCACTGTCCAGGCCACCCATCACCAGTTCACGGCGGGAGGCGTTAGCGCGGTCGGTCGAGAGTTCCCAGTTGCTGTAGCCTTTGTCGCCGCCGGCATACTGGAAGTCATCGGTATGTCCGGCCAGGCTGATGCGGTTCGGGATGTCATTGAGGATCGGCGCTATCGCACGCAGAATGTCGCGCATATAAGGCTCCACCTCGGCACTGCCGGTCTTAAACATCGGGCGATTCTGGCTGTCGATAATCTGAATACGCAGCCCCTCTTCCACCATGTTAATAATCAGATGCGGACGCAGCGTTTTCAGACGCGGATCGGCCTCAATCATCTGATCGAGCTTCTCCCGCAGCCGGTTGAGACGGATCTCATCCAGCTGACGTTTCTGCGCATCCATATCAACCTTTTTGTTCACTTCGCCGATCTTTTTCGTCGGATCATCCCCGCCGCCGGGGATCGGGCTTTCGCTGTCGCTGCTGCGCTGCCCGCCGGTGATCGCCACTTTCAGTGGCGTTTTAAAGTAGTCTGCTATCTGCACCAGCTGCTGCGGGTTTGCGATCGACAGCAGCCACATCACCATAAAAAAGGCCATCATCGCCGTCATAAAGTCGGCGTAGGCAATCTTCCACGAACCGTGGCTGCCTTCATGGCCTTTATGTTTGCGCTTTTTGATCAGCACAATTGGGCGATTGCCGTGTTTCATGAAGCCTCGTCCGAAGTCTGTTTAGCCGGGTTCTTAGCGTTACGCACATGCTCTTCCAGTTCGCTGAACGACGGGCGCTCGGCGGAATAGAGCGTCTTACGACCAAACTCCACCGCAATCTGCGGGGCATAACCGTTCAGGCTCGACAGCAGCGTCACCTTGATGCACTGCATCATCTTGGTGGTTTCCGCACACTTCTGACGCAGAACGGATGACAGCGGAGAGATAAATCCGTAGGCCAGCAAAATGCCCAGGAAGGTTCCCACCATCGCATGAGCCACCAGTGCACCCAGTTCCGCCGCCGGACGGTCGGCCGACGCCAGTGCGTGCACCACGCCCATGACCGCTGCCACGATACCGAATGCCGGCAGTCCGTCACCCACCGCCGCTATACTCTGGGCTGGTACGTCACACTCATGTTCGTAAGTCTCAATTTCTTCATCCATCAACGCTTCAATTTCAAAGGCGTTCATGTTGCCGCTGACCATCAGACGCAGATAGTCAGTAATGAAATCGACTAACTGTTTATCGGCAAGAATGCGGGGATAATTAGCAAAAATTTCACTCTGGCTGGGATCTTCGATATCGCGTTCCAGCGATAACATGCCCTGCTGACGCGATTTGGCCATCAGACGATAAAGCAGCGCCATCAGATCCATGTAAACCGCTTTGTTGTACTTTGAGCCGCGAAATAACAGCGGCAGCGCTTTCATGGTCTTTTTAATCGACTTGCCGTTGTTGCCGACTAAAAAAGCACCGGCACCCGCGCCGCCGATCATTAATAATTCGGCTGGCTGATAAAGCGCGCCCAGATGGCCACCGACCAGTGCATATCCGCCCAACACGGAGCCTAAAACAACCAGGTAACCTATAATTATCAGCACAAAAAATCCTTACGTCCGTAACGTGTTGGTGGAAGTTAAGCCAGAGAGCCGCAGGCGTTATTCTCAAACCGGAAGCAAAAAAAAAGCAGCGGTATTAACCGCTGCTGGATGGCTTCCACAGTGCGAACAAACTTAAACGGCGTGTTTAACCTGTTCATCCAGCAGTTGTGGAAACATATCGGCAGATTCTGCAGAAAGTTTACGTCTTTTTACGGCACGTGATGGTGGCTGGCACAGGCTGCAGGTAAAGCTGCCAACCGGCTGATGTGCATGGTTAATAAAGCTGCCATTGCAGCATTTGCAGTCAGCCAGTTCCAGCATGCCACTTTCAACAAATCGGACCAGGGTCCAGGCGCGGGTCAGCGCCAACAGCGGGCCCTCGTCCGATTGCGGACACTGCTCAAGGTATAACCGGTAGGCTTTGATGACGGCATCGACGCCACTGCACAGGCCGGTTTTCAGCAAAAATTTCCAGGCGTTACAGAACATGGAAGCGTGGATGTTCTGCTCCCAGGTCATGAACCAGTCCGTGGAGAACGGCAGCATGCCTTTTGGCGGCGGGCTGCCACGCAGTTCTTTATAGAGCTTGATCAGGCGACCCCGGCTCAGCTGGGTTTCGCTCTCTAACATCTGTAAGCGTGCACCTAACGAAATCAACTCCATTGCGAGCTGAATGTCACGCGCTTCCTGAACAATACTTTTCTCACTCATGACATTGCTCTCTTTTTAGCAGGCAGATCTTCTTTAGACGCATTACGCAGTAAACGGCTGGATAATAAAATGCCGGTATGAATCTGCTGTAAATCATCCACGCGGGATTCCTGCGTCAGGCGATTAATCGTGCTGCTGTCGGTAAAACGAAACTGGCAAACCAGCTGATTGGTTTCCGCCATTTTTACCATTTCAGGCAATGTTAATTCTGATAATGCATTCGCCATTTTTTCGTCAATGCCGAGGCGAAACATTGCAGAAGCTTTATCCTGGTTAATTAAACGCTGCGCAAGCAGTAAATAAGACAAGTTGAGATCGTAAATATGTTTCAGTACTTCAGAGGTGCCCATTATTTTCCATCCTGAGAGATGCGACGTAACTGTATCGCAGAATAAGATCTGCGGTTCGAGCTGCTGTTTGATAAATCAAAAGATGGCAAAAAAATTTCACATAAATTTGATGTCACTGTTTTTCGCCTTCTGTTTTTTGTGAGTTTCAGACCCACCGAAGGTCGAAAATCCATGCCATTTTATTTTCGAGTTCCGGACATCTTCCGTGACGCCTTCTTACTTTTTTTAGGACTATTCCGAAAACAACGCAAATCTATATCGTCTGATTTCGGGTTACAACGACAGCCAGGAGAAATTTTAGATAAAGTGTGACGCAGATCACACTTTTAAGGCAAATTTCTTCAGCAACCCTTTACCATTGCTTATCGAGTGGTCATTTTTTGAGCAAAAAAGAGCGATTTTAAGTCCAATTTGTCCTGAGAAAGGTTTAATAGGGGGTAAAAGCAGCGTTATTCGACGGTTTGCGCAGTCCGGAATGAATAATGGGTGTTAATCGTTTTAACACCCTATTTAGAACCATTTAAAGATGAGTAATCAGCATTTTATGCTGAAATACAGGCCGGGTATTTGCTGTGAAATTAGTTACTTAAGGGGAGCAACGCTGCGGGTATGTAAATAAATCGTCAGGGTATAACGGCTGTGAGAAGGCCTTCTGACAACCTGGCGTTAACAGTGACAAGGGGTCGCTAAGGAACCGGCACCTGATGTAACAAGGGTTTACATAAGAAAGCCGAATGAGTTGAGGGGTATGCATACGATGGCACTATAAGTATCAGCACGCGGGGCTAAAACTTGAGTTAAAAAGGTAAAGAAAGTGGATAAGCCCCACAGACCGGGATTTCTGCGTGGGCTGCATTTATCGGGCCAGCCTCACGCCCTGATCGGCCTGCCAGACGCAATGCGCCGAAAACGGCGTAGCAGATAAGGTGTGGTGCCTGCAGAAAGGTTTGAAAAGCGGTGGGACGAAAAACGGCGGCGATATCGCAGGGATATCGCCGCCGTTGTTAACGAGGTCAGGCGAGTTTCGGGAAGGTCGCGACCTTATTATCGGTGCCGTGGTCAGCGCTGCGCGGGGAAATGGCTTCCAGGTCTTTCAGGAAGTTTTCACGCCAGGCGGTAATATCGTTCTTACGCAATACCGCCATCATGTCGTTGTAGCGCGAGATCCTTTCCGTCCGCGGCATGGTAATCGCTTTATCCAGTGCCGCCGCCACTTCATCGCGGTCATAAGGGTTCACGATCAACGCTGAGGTCAGCTCGTTGGCGGCCCCGGCAAAGCGGGAGAGCACCAGAACGCCGGGATCGTCCGGATCCTGAGCGGCGACATACTCTTTAGCGACCAAGTTCATCCCGTCACGCAGCGGCGTGACCAGGCCGACGTCAGTCAGGCGGAAGATTTTCATCAGCAGGCGACGGTCAAAATGCTGGTTAAGGTAGTAAAGCGGGGTCCAGCCCAGCGTGCCGTACTTACCGTTGATACGCCCGGCTTCGGTCTCCAGCTGATGACGGATATCCTGATACGCCTGCACATCGCCGCGCGAAGTCGGGGCAATCTGCGAGTAGCGGATTTTGCCGCGGTGCTGCGGGAAGTTCTCCAGCAGCGCTTCATAAGCCAGAAAACGCTCCGGCAGACCTTTGGAATAGTCGAGACGCTCACAGGCGATAATGTTGCGCGCATCGCCCAGCTCTTTTTTCATCGCTGCCATTTTTGGCGGCAGAGGTCCTTCGGCCATCTCTTTAATACTGTCCGGCTCAATCCCGATAGGGTAAACCTCTGTCATAAAGGTATTGCCAAAGGCGCGGTGCTTTTTATCGCCCTTATTCTGCAACTGCGTTAGCTGGCTGACGCTGTCGAGGAAAGCCACGCGGTCAGATTCGGTCTGGAAGCCGAGCAGATCATACTCGCACAGCATCTCCAGCAGCTCTTTATGCGGCGGCAGTGCATTGAATATTTCCGGGGTCGGGAACGGAATATGCAGGAAGAAACCAATGCGGTTATTAATGCCCGCGCGGCGCAGCGCGGCGGCAAACGGTAAAAAGTGATAATCGTGGATCCAGACAATATCATCAGGCTTAATCAGCGGTTTCAGACGCTGCGCAACCATATCGTTAACGTCACAATACCCTTCCCAGGCTTCACGCTGGAACTGCACCAGGTCGAGACGATAATGGAAAGCGGGCCAGATGACGGTATTGGAGAACTGGCAATAGTAGAGATCATATTCGTTCTGGTTGAGCGGGAAAGAGGCATACTCAATGCCTTCATGTTCCTGAACGCTGACCTGCTCCTCTTCTTCACCAGAAAACTCGCTGATTTCACCGTTCCAGCCAAACCACAATCCACCCGTGCTTTTCAGGGCATCGAGGATGCCGACGGCCAAACCGCCTGCACTGGTTTTAGACCCATCTGGCATGGCGACACGGTTAGATACAACCACTAAACGACTCATAACCTAAACTCCTTACCGACGTTGTCTTGCTCTAATAGTAATAATGTTTTTTCCAGCCAGCCGTAAACCGCATCGACATCAGTAAGCCGATAATGGGCCTGGCTGGAACCTTCACCGACCTTAATCGAGATGCCCTGCTGCGCGTTAACCGCCACAAAGCCCTTCTCGTCGGTCAAATCGTCACCGATAAAAACGGGGGTACGTCCGGCAAACGGGGCCTGCTGCATAAGGTCGCTGATCGCAGCGCCCTTATCGATGCCTGCCGGTTTAATTTCAACGACACATTTCCCCGGCTGCAGAGCCAGTCCGGGAAAACGCTTCACGGACTGTTCGGCCAGTCGCATCACATCCTGCTCATGCTGCATCGCCTGGCGATAATGGAGCGCAAAGGCCATGCCTTTCACCTCCAGCTGCGTACCTGGCCAGCCTGCCATGGCATCCTGCAGTTCCTGCCGGAGCGCCTGCTCGACCTCGGCAGGCAGGCTGATGCGATGCAGCTCACCCTGCGCATTGCGGCGCTCTGCACCATGGACGCCCGCAGCGGGTCCGTGCCAGGGCGCGGCCAGCGCATCAAGCTGTGCAATGGGTCTGCCGGAAACCAGCGCGAGGGCACCCTGACAATGGTCAGAAAGCTGTTGCAGTTGCGCGATGACCTGCTGAGGAATGAATACCGCTTCGGGACGGGACTGTATCGCTGCCAGCGTGCCGTCGACATCAAAAAAGAAGGCGTACTGTCCGCTGCGTAATGCCGGATACGTGGGATGTGTCTCTTCCACCTGGGTCACGTCACTTCTCCTGAAAATCAGATTTAATAAAACATTGAGTTGAAACAAGAATGTCCTGACGCAGTCAGGTCAGCAAGCGGGAAATTCTGATAAAGCGGTGATTGAGGGGCAAAGCTGGGTGAATAGATAGGTCACTCTCCTCAAACGTGCAAACGCGTTGCTGACAATACTGACTCACTGAGAACATCTTCAGATTAAGTGTAGTCATTAATAGGGGTAATGCCAGAAAGATGCACTTTTCATGCCAGCCGCTGCGGTTAAGTAAGCAGAAAAGTAGCCCAGACAGGGGGCGTGGTGCTTCCCCTGCTGGCCCGCCGGGCCAGTGCTGGCCAGAGCTGCGGCCGTTTCGCTTCGGGGATCCGGCGGCCTGAAACGAAGCTTAAGCTTCTTAAGGTATTCCTAATATTGAAAGCGCACTCTCAGCACACTTTCCTTTCCTCGGGTGCCTGCACACATGGCGTTTACACTGAAGAGGCCGCTGATTAGCCGCCTGACTCTGCTCCTCCTGGCGGCGATCTATATCGCGGTTTTCCTTAATCTGGTCTATTACCGTCAGGTGCTGGCGGTGATGCCGCTGACGAGCCTGCATACCACGCTGGTGTTTTTATCCATGCCGCTGGTCGCCTTCAGCGTCATCAATATCGTGCTTACGCTGGCCTCATTTTTCTGGCTGGATCGCCTGCTGGCGGCGCTCTTTATTCTGCTCTCCGCGTCGGCGCAGTACTTTATACATACCTACAACATCGTGATCGATCGCTCGATGATCACTAACATGATGGATACCACCGCCTCCGAGTCTTTTGCCCTGCTGACACCGCAGCTGCTCCTCACCCTGCTCACCTCAGGCGTGCTGATGGCGCTGATGATGTTCTGGCCGCGGATAAAACGGCAGCAGTGGCGCGGGGTGCTGGCACGCCTGCTCAGCATTGTCCTATCAGCGATGCTGATCGCGCTGATCGCCCTGCTCTTCTATAAGGATTACGCCTCGCTGTTCCGCAACAACCGCGAGCTGGTCAAAGCGCTGAGCCCCTCTAATAGCATCGCCGCCACGCTCTCCTGGTATAAGCATCATGAGTTGCAGAATGTGCCGCTGGTACGGATCGGTGAAGATGCCCATCTGGACGCCAGCCACAGCCGGGGCAAACCGAACCTGACGATTGTGGTGCTGGGTGAAACCTCACGCGCGCAGAATTTCTCGCTGGGCGGATATGACCGGCTGACCAACCCCCTGCTGGCGAAAGATGATGTGATTTACTTCCCGCATACCACCTCATGCGGAACGGCCACGGCGGTCTCCGTGCCCTGCATGTTTTCCAACATGCCGCGTGCCCACTATGATGATGTGCTGGCGGCCCATGAAGAGGGGGTGCTGGATGTCATTCAGCGCGCCGGGGTCAGCGTGTTGTGGAATGAGAATGACGGTGGCTGCAAGGGAGCCTGCGATCGGGTGCCGCATCAGGATATGACCAGCCTGAACCTGCCGGGCATGTGTATTGAGGGCGAATGTTATGATGACGTGCTGTTCCACGGCCTGGATGAGTACATCAGCCAGTTAAAGGGCAACGCGATTATCGTTCTGCACACCATAGGCAGTCATGGCCCGACCTACAGCCATCGCTACCCGCCACAGTTCCGTCAGTTTGAGCCGACCTGTGACACGAATCAGATTCAGGACTGTTCACAGCAGCAGTTGATCAACACCTACGACAATACGCTGCTCAATGTGGATCACATCGTGGATAAGGCGATTGGCGTGCTGCGTGCGCATCAGGATCGCTTTACCACCAGCCTGGTCTATCTCTCTGACCACGGCGAGTCGCTGGGGGAAAACGGGGCTTACCTGCATGGACTGCCCTATGCGATAGCGCCCGATACGCAAAAGCATGTGCCGCTGCTGATCTGGCTCTCCCCGGATTATCAGCAGCGTTATGCGGTTAACCGCACCTGCCTGAATAAACTGGCGGCGACAGACGATTTCTCACAGGATAATCTGTTCTCAACGCTGCTGGGATTAACCGGCACCGCAACCCACGAATATGTGCCTGCGGATGATATTTTGACGTCGTGTCGGAGCCAACACGAATGAAGATACTGATAGTGGAAGATGACGCCCTGCTGCTGCAGGGTCTGATACTGGCGCTGGAAGGTGAAGGTTATGTCTGCGATGGCGTCACCAGCGTACGGGATGCGGAAGCGCATTATGCCAGCGGCCTCTACAGTCTGGTGGTGCTGGATCTCGGCCTGCCGGACGAGGATGGACTGCACTTCCTGATCCGTCTGCGGCGGCAGAAGAAGATGACCCCGGTCCTGATCCTCACCGCCCGCGACACCATCAGCGAACGCATTGCCGGACTGGACGCGGGTGCCGATGATTATCTGATCAAACCGTTCTCGCTGGATGAGCTGCTGGCGCGCATCCGTGCGCTGATCCGCCGCCACGTCAATCAGGGCGACAGTCAGGTCAGAGTGGGCGCGCTGGCGCTGGATATGACCCACCGTCAGATCACGCTCAGCGATGTGCTGCTGGATCTCACCCCGAAAGAGTTTGCGATCCTGTCACGGCTGATGCTCAAGGCCGGCAATCCGGTTCACCGCGAAATTCTCTACCAGGACATCTATAACTGGGAGACCGAGCCGTCGACCAATACGCTGGAAGTTCATATTCATAATCTGCGCGACAAAATAGGCAAAAGCGCCATCCGCACCGTACGCGGATTTGGTTATGCGCTGGTCACGCAGGAGACCCCGCGCGAGGCAACATGACAGGACGATTCGATCACCGCAGTATGCGCTTTCGCCTGATCCTGACCATCGGCCTGATCCTGCTGGTCTTTCAGGTAATCAGCGTGGTCTGGCTCTGGCATGAGAGTAAAGAGCAGATTCAGTTTCTGGTGGAAGCGCAGCTGCAGAAGCGCAACATGGACAGCCACGTCAAGCGCGAGGTCCATGAAGCGGTCGCCAGCCTGGCGGTGCCGAGCCTGGTGATGATTACGCTGACGCTGCTGCTCTGCTACCAGGCGGTGAAATGGATCACCCGGCCGCTCTATCAGCTACAGCGTGAGCTGGAAAGTCGGGGTGAAGATAATCTCCATCCCATCACCTGCCACAGTCCGGTTCATGAGATCGAGGCGGTCACCCTGGCGATCAATCAGCTGGTGGCGCGCCTTAACACCAGCCTGGAGCGTGAACGTCTGTTTACCGCCGATGTGGCGCATGAGCTGCGCACGCCGCTGGCCGGCTTACGGCTGCATCTGGAGTTAATCGAGCGCAACAGCGATGTGAAAGTGCAGCCGCTGGTGCAGCGACTGGATCAGATGACGCACAGCGTCTCGCAGCTTTTAAGTCTGGCGCGCGCCGGCCAGTCCTTTACCTCCGGCACCTACCAGAACGTGGGACTGATTGCAGATGTGATCCTGCCGATGGAGGCGGAGCTGAGTATCATGCTGGAGGCGCATCAGCAGACGCTGCTGCTCGATCTGCCGGAGGAGCAGTTTGTGCGCGGGGATGCGACGCTGCTGAAGATGCTGCTGCGCAACCTGGTCGAGAATGCCCATCGCTACAGCCCGGACAGCAGTACGATCACTGTCCAGCTGCTCGCGTCTCCGCAACCGATGCTGGTGGTGGAAGATCAGGGGCCGGGCATTGATGAGAGTAAAAGTGGTGAGCTGAGTAAAGCGTTTATCCGCATGGACAGCCGCTACGGCGGCATCGGACTTGGGCTAAGCATTGTCAGCCGCATCGTCCAGTTACACCGGTTTCAGTTTTTTCTGGAGAACCGCCGGGACAGAAGCGGTTGCCGGGCCGTGGTCAGATGTTAGGCGCTGAACCAGGCACTGAGGAACAGAATAAGGGTCGCTGCGGTAATCAGCAGGGCAGCATATTCACTCAGCGGACGCGGAGCCGCAACGGGCAGGGAAGCAGACACAGTTTTCATAGTAACCTCCTCAACAGGAGCCGCCAGTATCGCGACTGCAGATTAAGGAAACATTAAGATCGCGGCGCGGGCGAAAAAATATCCGCGCTGCCCGCCCTCGCCCCTCTGCCTACCCCCTGCTGCATGCGCTGCGTGCTCTACACTTAATGACGACATTCCGTTAAAGGAGTTAAGCCATGAGCCAACGCATGCACAAATATGCCTTTCCGGTCAGTAAAGCCCGTAAATATCTCGAACCGGGTCCGGTGCTGCTGCTCAGTTCGCAGTACAACAATGAGCAGGACATCATGACGCTCGGCTGGCATACGGTGCTGGAGTTCTCGCCCTCTCTGGTGGGCTGCATGATTGCCGGTATGAATCACAGCCACGCCCTGATTCGCAACAGTGGCCAGTGCGTCCTTAATATCCCGGCCGCTTCGCTGATTGATGAGGTGGTGGCGGTCGGCAACAGCCACGGCGACCAGCTGGATAAGTTCGCCGCATTCGGCCTGACGCCGGAGCCGGGTCAGGTGGTCAACGCCCCCATGATTGCCGAATGTTTTGCCAGCTTTGAGTGCCAGCTCTATGACGACTCGATGGTGGCTAACTACAACCTGTTTATTTTTGAGATCGTTAAGGCACATGTGGCCGAACAGCCTGAATACCCGGCGACCCTGCATTACACCGGCGAAGGCCGCTTCAGCGTGATGAGCGATAAAATGCTGGATAAGAGCGGAGATTTTAAACCAGAGATGCTGATCTAGTTGAAAGCCCTCCGCTGCGCCCCCATTCACCTCTTTCGACCTGACAGGAGTAAAATATTATGGCAATCGAATACGCAGTTATCGCGGGTGGCTGTTTCTGGTGTACCGAAGCGGTCTTTAAGGATGTGATCGGCGTAGAGTCGGTTGAAAGTGGTTATACCGGCGGCGCGCGCCCGAATCCTACCTATGAGCAGGTCTGCAGCGGCGCGACCGGCCACGCGGAAGCGATCCGCATTGGGTTTGACCCCGAGCAGGTGAGTTTTGGCGACCTGCTGGATATCAGCTTCGTGACGCACGATCCGACCCAGCTTAACCGCCAGGGTAACGATATCGGCACCCAGTATCGCTCTGCCATTTTCCCGGCCAATGCTGAGCAGGAAGCGGAAGCGCGTGCCGCCATTGAACGAGCTCAGGCCGACCATGATGTGCCGGTGGTAACCACCATCGAGCCGCTGAAGGAGTGGTATCCTGCCGAAGCCTATCATCAGGATTACTGGGAAGGCGCGGGTCAGCGCAACGGCTACTGCATGGCGGTCATCCCGCCGAAGCTGCAGAAGCTGCGCAAAAGCTTCGCTAACCGTGTGAAGAGCTGATTTCAGCCTTCCGCGGGACGGCATCCGGTTTGAGATGTTGCTCAGGATGTCGTCCTGCCCGCTGCCCTGCTCTGTCCCACTGCGCAGACAGGACGGGAAATCAGGCGGAGAAATGGCCAGTTTCAGGCCGGAATAAATCAATTCGTTCAGAGCTTAAGCGAATAGATCAAAAGAAAAAAATAGTGCTTGACCGTTTTCAGCCGACTCCCTATAGTACCGCCCCGTTGACCCAGCGCGGTCAGCGAAACAAATGTGGTGAGGTGTCCGAGTGGCTGAAGGAGCACGCCTGGAAAGTGTGTATACGGCAACGTATCGGGGGTTCGAATCCCCCTCTCACCGCCACATTCTGAAGAAGAGCCTGAACGAAAGTTCAGGCTTTTTTTTTGCATATTGCACGGAGAGGGGGTGAGAAGCCCCGCCGGGGTTCGACAGCGGGCGCAGCCCGATGGACAGCGGAGCCTGCCCTCCACAATAAGAAAACCCGGCCGGAGCCGGGTTTGGGCGCTACACTTCTACTCAATCGAACACTAGCTGTACGCGTGCAGGGTGCGCTGACACAGCGCTGAACGCACACAATCCTCTTTGCCGAAGCGCACAATGCCAACCATCTCGTCCTCTTCAAACCGCGCCAGCGCGTCTGCGAGACCAGAAGGCACCCCAGCGGGCAAGTCGCACTGGGTAATATCGCCGTTAACAATGACCGTGACGTTTTCGCCCAGTCGGGTCAGGAACATTTTCATCTGCGCGGCGGTCACGTTCTGCGCCTCGTCCAGAATCACCACAGCATTTTCAAAAGTGCGGCCTCGCATATAGGCGAAAGGCGCAATCTCAACTTTGGCAATTTCCGGACGCAGACAATATTGCATAAAGGATGCGCCAAGACGTTTAACCAGAATGTCATAAACCGGACGGAAATAAGGGGCGAATTTCTCAGAAATATCGCCGGGCAGGAATCCCAAATCCTCATCTGCCTGCAGTACCGGGCGCGTAACGATAATCCTGTCGATATCCTTATGAATCAGGGCCTCAGCCGCTTTTGCGGCGCTGATCCAGGTTTTACCGCATCCGGCTTCACCGGTTGCGAAGATCAGCTGCTTCGTCTCTATGGCATTAAGATAGTGCGCCTGAGCCTCATTCCGGGCTTCAATCGGTAGCCGGTCGCGCGCATCGCGTGCCATGCCAATCGAATCCAGTCCGCCCATATGCACCAGCGAAGTGACCGACTCTTCTTCGCGCTGACGATGACTCCGTGAGTCATTGCGAAGCACTCTTCTCGCTTCACGACGCGCTTTGATCACTGCTTTCTGTCTTCCCATAGTGGCACCTTTCAGTTGGTTTCATTTCCCGTGTCAGGCCGGTGGCCCGTTACGATTACGTGAACGCTTTAGAGGTTTCAGTTGGCTTCCTTTTAAGCCATGACAGGACAGGATAGTGGGTATGCAGCAGCGCAGAAGCGTGGCTGAACACCGGATAAAAAAGGAAACGGTAAGACAAAAGAGTTGGTTGAAGGAAGGAAGAAATAACGAGGCAGAATGGCCCTCGCGGTCAGGCGCAATCTATTTACTGACAATGACTTTCCATAAAAGACTCGACCCATGCGCGAACTCCAGTGTGATACATCGACACGTCCGATTACGCCTGTTTAATAAAGTGCATCATTTTGCTGAACCTTTGCAACAGTAATTTTAACTGCTGGCAAAGGAATTGCTATTCGCGGGTAAGCCTTTATTTTACCATTTCACTTAAAAACCATTAATTTCAGTCACTTATATTATTTTAATTCGGCGAAGCTGCGGCTGATTCTCAGTTAAAACTCAGTCAGTCAGATTACGGGAAAGAAAAGCCGGACGGCCAGAAATCGGGCCGTCCGCAGTGGTTGAAATTTAATCAGGCTTCCAGCAGGGATTGGGCTAAATAATGGCTGGCGTCCGGGACACCCGGCAACGCAAAGAAATAACCGCCGCCAAAGGGCCGGATATATTCTTCCAGCGCCTCGCCGTTCAGTCGCCCCTGCACCGTCAGAAATCCGCGCTCCAGATCGTGCTGATAGCAGACAAACAGCAGGCCCATCTCCAGCTGTCCTGACGCCGAGATCCCGGCGGAGTAACTGTAGCCGCGGCGCAGCATCAGACTGCTGGCCGTCTCTGGCGTGCGGGGGTTAGCAAGGCGAATATGCGCATCCAGCGCAATCACCTGCCCGTCCGGATCGCGGGCATAGTCAGGAACATCATGCTCATGCTGCATCCCCAGCGGAGCTCCACTCAGCTTATCGCGACCAAAGATGGTCTGCTGCTCGCCCAGCGGGGTGCGATCCCACATCTCCACGTGAAAGCGAATCAGACGCACCGCCTGATAGCTGCCATGACGTGCCCAGACCGGTTCATCCTGATCCGCCGTCACCCACAGCAGCTGATTCATCAGGGCAGCGTCGTGCGTATCCGGATTCGCGGTGCCATCCTTAAAGCCCAGCAGGTTAATCGGCGTCTCCTGCCCCTGACTGCGTGCCGCGTGGTCAGAGATAAAGCCTTCCCGTCGCCAGCGAACCCCAAGCAGGTCGGGGGTGTGCTTGATGATATCGCGCAGGGCATGGATCACCGTATCCTGGGTGTTGGCGCAGATCTGCAGCAGCAGATCGCCATGACACTGAGCGGCATCCAGCGAATCGTTAGGGAAGCGCGTCATCGGCTGCAGTTTTTTCGGCTTATGCGGGGCCAGACCAAAACGCTCATCAAACAGGCTGCTGCCGACCGACACGGTGATGGTGAGATTATCCGGCGCGATCGTCGGGCCGAGAATGCCCGAATCCATTGGCGGCAGCTGCGGGTTGGTGACGACCGGTGCCGGCCCGCCCGCGGTAAGAAAGGCGATGCGCTGGGTCAGCAGCCGGAAGAGCCGCTCCAGATCGGCTTTATCACTGCTGAGCAGGTCAAACGCCACCAGCATCATCGATGCCTGTTGTGGCGTGATAATGCCCGCCTGATGCTGACCATAAAACGGCTGCTTTTGCTGCCGCGCCTGAGGCGTTACCGTACCCGGCGAAAACGTGTCAGCGGCGGCGGCATGAAACGGGCAACCGCCGGAGAAGGCAGCGGCGCCCCCCAGCAGGCCCAGCCCTTTTAATAAACGACGACGCGCAGGCTGCTGCGCGTCCTCTGGCTTACGACTCATGATTAATCCAGACCCAGCGTGCCACGAAGTAAGGAAAGATCTTCCGCCAGGGCGGTGACCGGCCCTTTCAGCGCATTGCGGTCAGCCGTGCTCAGTTTCTCGTACGATTCGAAACCGGTCTTCGTGCGGTATTTGCTCAGGATCGCATCCACTTTTTTGAAGTTGGCATCGACCTTCGCCAGCAGCTGCGGATTGGCTTTGCTGACCAGCGGGCGCAGCAGATCAACGATCTTCTGTGCTCCATCAATATTCGCCTGGAAGTCCCACAGATCGGTACGGCTGTAGCGATCTTCTTCGCCGGAGATCTTGCTGGAGGCAACCTCTTCAATCAGACCGGCCGCGCCGCCCACCACTTTGGCCGGCGGGAAGGCCAGTTCACTGATGCGCACCTGCAAATCTTTCACATCTTTGTTGAGCTGGTCGGCATAGCCCGTCATCCCTTTAGTGCTGTTCTCCGCAAACAGCGCTTTCTCCAGACGGTGGAAGCCGGTGAACTTAGGATCCTCCGCTTTCTTTTCATAGTCATCTTCACGGGCATCAATGCTGCCATCGAGATCGGAGAAGAGTTCAGCAATCGGCTCAATGCGCTCGTAATACTGGCGGGTCGGGGCAAACAGCGCTTTGGCTTTTTCGACCTCCCCGGCTTTGACCGCATCGGTGAAGGCCTGCGTCTGGCTCACCAGCTGATTCACCTGCTCCGTCACCCAGGCTTTGTATTGCGTGATCGGGCCTTCCAGCTGCATCCGCGCGGAGGTTGCGCCGGGCGTCGCGCTCTCCCCCGCCTGCACAATCAGTTTGCCCTTGGGATTGCTCAGCAGACCACAGGTCATCTCATATTCCCCGGCCTCCAGATTAGCGGTCAGCTTCTGGCTGAAGCCCGGCGCAATGTTTTCACGCTCTTCCACCACCAGCACACCTTTCAGGATCTCCCACTCCAGCGCTTTCTGGCTGTTATTTTTAATCAGAAACTGAGTTTTACCGGCCTTCACCGTTAAGCTCATCGGCTCACACTGCCTGTCGTTGACGCTTACGGTAACCTGAGGAACGGCTGCCGCCGCAGAAGCAGAAATCGCCAGCAGAGGAAGCAGCAGTGCCTTGCGGCGGAAACGCATTGTCATCTCTTTTTCCCTATCACGTTGCGGGCGTAAGATGCGCCCGTTAAAGGTCGTATTACACAGTGGCCGACGCAGCAGGACGCGCAGGCATAAAAAACAGAATCAGGGCCGGGATCAGGTAGACGAAATAAAGGGTCACTTCACTGACGCTGGGGGCCTCCTGATAACCCAGCACGCCTTCCAGCAGGGTGCCAAACAGCGAATGGGTCGATAAGGTATTGCTGAGATCGAAGGCCACATCCTGATAGTGATTCCACAGACCCGCCTCGTGGAAGGCGCGAATCGCCCCTGCGGCCAGACCGGCCGCCACAAACAGAATAAAGACGCTGGTCCAGCGGAAGAAGTGCGCCATGTTCAGGCGGATACCGCCCCAGTAGAGCAGCATGCCCAGCACCACCGCTGTCGCCAGCCCCAGCACCGCGCCAATCGGCGGCGCATACCCGACATCCTGCGTAAAAGCGGCCAGCAGGAAGAAGACCGACTCCAGGCCTTCCCGTGCCACGGCAAGAAAGACCATCAGCACCAGCGCCAGACCGCCCCGGCCCGAACGTTGCAGCGCCTGGTCGACCGCCTGCTCCAGCTCAACTTTGATATTGCGCGCCACTCTGCGCATCCAGAACACCATGGAGGTGAGGATCACGACGGCGATCAGCGCCACAATGCCTTCAAACAGCTCCTGCTCTTTTTGCGGGAACTCGCCGGTGGTGGCATTGATAAACAGACCCAGCCCCAGGCAGAGTGCCGCGGCGACAAAGACGCCTGCCCACATGGCCGGAAACCACTGGGTGCGCTGGGTGCGTTTGAGGTAGCTGGCGATCAGGCTGACAATCAGCGCGGCTTCAAGTCCTTCGCGCAGCATGATGAGAAAGGGAACGAACATTGCCAGCCTCTTGAATGTTAAGCAGCGTCAATTAACGGTAAATTCAGGTAAAGTGTAAACGATACCGATTATCATTATCGCTGCGAAAAAAACAAGTTGCCGATGGAGATAATTGCATTTCTGAGGCTTTTATCTTTGTAACAAAAAGGCCCGCCCCCTGCGGGACGGGCCTTCACTCCTGACGCTCTGCTTATTTGGTCTGGAACTCCGCCTCAGCGGCGGCAAAACGCTGCTGCGCTTCGGCTGAAGGTTCACGTCCCATCAGGCTGAAGAGCACAATCGCGATGCTGGCGAAGATGAAGCCTGGGATGATTTCATACAGACCCAGCCAGCCATACTGTTTCCACACCAGCACGGTCAGCGCACCGACAATCATACCGGCCAGCGCGCCGTTGCGGTTCATGCGCTTCCAGCAGACGCCAAACAGCACGACCGGTCCAAAGGCCGCCCCGAAGCCTGCCCAGGCGTAGCTGACAAGACCCAGTACGCGGTTTTCCGGGTTAGACGCCAGTGCAATCGCGATCAGCGCCACCAGCAGCACCATCAGACGCCCTACCCACACCAGCTCCTGCTGGCTGGCGTTTTTACGCAGGAAGCCTTTGTAGAGATCTTCAGTCAGGGCGCTGGAGCAGACCAGCAGCTGACAGCTCAGGGTTGACATCACCGCCGCCAGAATCGCTGACAGCAGAATACCGGCAATCCATGGGTTAAACAGGATGCGTGCCAGTTCGATAAAGACGCGCTCTGCGTTGTCGTTGACGCCGGTCGCCAGCGTCGGGTTGTTCTGGAAGTAGGCGATACCAAAGAAGCCAACAGCGACCGCCCCCGCCAGACAGAACACCATCCATGCCATGCCGATGCGACGTGCGGTGCGAATTGAGCGATGCGAATCCGCCGCCATAAAGCGCGCCAGAATATGCGGCTGGCCGAAGTAGCCCAGGCCCCAGCCGAGCAGCGAGATCACCGCAACGAAGTTCAGCCCTTTCAGCATGTCGAGATTTTCCAGGCTTTTCGCCTCAATCACCGCCAGCGAATCAGACCAGCCGCCCACCGCGATAATCACAAACACCGGCGTCAGGATCAGGGCGAAAATCATCAGGCTGGCCTGAACGGTATCCGTCCAGCTCACCGCCAGAAATCCCCCCACCAGCGTATAAAGGATGGTGGCTGCCGCCCCCGCCCACAGTGCGGTCTCATAGCTCATGCCAAAGGTGCTTTCAAACAGACGCGCACCGGCAACCACGCCAGAGGCACAGTAGATGGTGAAGAACACCAGGATCACAATGGCCGAAATCACACGCAGAATTTTGCTGTGATCTTCAAAGCGGCTGGTAAAGAAGTCTGGCAGCGTCAGCGCATTGTTGTGGTGTTCGGTCTGAACACGCAGGCGGCCGGCGACGATTTTCCAGTTCAGCCAGGCACCGATGGTCAGACCGATCGCAATCCAGCTCTCAGAGATCCCTGAGATGAAGATCGCCCCCGGCAATCCCATCAGCAGCCAGCCACTCATATCTGAGGCACCCGCAGAGAGTGCGGTGACCACACTACCCAGACTGCGGCCACCCAGGATGTAGTCATCAAAGTTTTTGGTCGAACGGTAGGCCACAAAACCGATTAACACCATCCCAAGTATATAAACCACAAAGGTCACCAGCATTGGTGTACTTACACTCATCTGTCTCTCCACTTATTATTTGATATCCCAGAGAAATCGCCAGCTACCCGCCTGCCGGAACGGGGCAGTACGGGCCGATTGTTTTCGTCAGGGCGTCAGTCATTTCCCAGCGGCGCGGTATCCTGCCGGAAAGGCGTGGCGCGCACAATGGATTTAACACAGGCGTTACAGTGATTTCACTAACCGGTTGTGAAAAAGTGTCCAGAGGTTGCACTCGCTCACAGTTATCCGGTTGCACCACCGTGTAACCTGCCGGAAACCCGCATTTTATCGGGTCTGCCAACCTGGCGAGGATCTTGCAGCAATATCCGTGCCGAATTGTCAGATTTAACAATTGGCGATGTCACAGGGGTGTTAACTGGCTCACATTTAACACGGTTGCACAAAGTTGCAACTTAAGTGATAGTGCAGCCCACGCCGTATCGAACCACTATTAAGGAGCCTGGAAGTCATGGGTACAACCACCATGGGTGTAAAACTGGATGACGCGACACGTGAGCGCATCAAACTGGCTGCGCAGCGCATCGACCGCACGCCACACTGGCTGATCAAACAGGCGATTTTTAACTACCTGGGCCAGCTGGAAACCGGGGATGCCGTGCCGGAGATCCCTCTCACTGCACAGGTCGCCGCCGAGTCTGACGACATCCAGCCAGAGGAGCTGCATCAGCCGTTCCTTGACTTCGCAGAGCAGATTTTACCGCAGTCCGTGACCCGTTCCGCCGTGACCGCCGCCTGGCGTCGTCCGGAGACGGATGCGGTGCCGATGCTGCTGGAGCAGGCGCGCCTGCCAGCGCCGCTGGCAGAGAAAACCCATCAGCTCGCTTATCAGCTTGCCGACAAGCTGCGGCACCAAAAAGGTGCAACCGGACGCGCCGGTATGGTGCAAAGCCTGCTGCAGGAGTTTTCATTATCGTCTCACGAGGGCGTGGCGCTGATGTGCCTCGCCGAAGCGCTGCTGCGTATTCCTGACAAGCCAACCCGCGACGCGCTGATCCGCGACAAAATCAGTAACGGGAACTGGCAGTCACACCTGGGACGCAGCCCGTCCCTGTTTGTCAACGCGGCCACCTGGGGTCTGCTGTTTACCGGCCGCCTGGTCTCAACCCATAATGAAGCAAACCTGTCGCGCTCTCTGAACCGCATTATCGGTAAGAGTGGTGAGCCACTGATCCGCAAAGGTGTGGATATGGCAATGCGACTGATGGGCGAACAGTTCGTGACCGGCGAAACCATCGCCGAAGCCCTGGCGAACGCCCGCAAGCTGGAAGAGAAAGGCTTCCGCTACTCCTATGACATGCTGGGCGAAGCGGCACTGACCGCAGGCGATGCCAAAGCCTACCTGCTCTCCTATCAGCAGGCGATCCATGCGATTGGTAAAGCCTCCAATGGCCGGGGCATCTATGAAGGTCCGGGCATCTCCATCAAACTGTCAGCCCTTCATCCCCGTTACAGCCGCGCGCAGTATGAGCGGGTGATGGAAGAGCTCTACCCGCTGCTGAAGTCGCTGACGCTGCTGGCGCGCTCCTATGACATCGGCATCAACATCGACGCCGAAGAAGCTGACCGGCTGGAACTGTCGCTGGATATGCTGGAGAAACTCTGTTTCGAGCCGGAGCTGGAAGGCTGGAACGGGATCGGCTTCGTCATCCAGGCTTATATGAAACGCTGCCCGTTTGTCATCGATGAGCTGATCGACCTGGCCCAGCGCAGTCGCCGCCGCCTGATGATCCGTCTGGTGAAAGGCGCTTACTGGGATAGCGAAATCAAACGCGCGCAGATGGAAGGTCTGGAAGGCTATCCGGTTTACACCCGCAAGGTCTACACCGATATCTCCTATCTGGCCTGCGCCCGTAAACTGCTCTCCGTGCCGAACCTGATCTATCCGCAGTTCGCCACGCACAATGCCCATACCCTGGCCGCCATCTATCAGCTGGCGGGCAACAACTACTATCCGGGACAGTATGAGTTCCAGTGCCTGCACGGCATGGGTGAACCCCTCTATGAGCAGGTGGTCGGCAAAGTAGCGGACGGGAAACTGAATCGCCCCTGCCGCATCTATGCGCCGGTGGGGACGCATGAAACCCTGCTGGCTTATCTGGTGCGTCGTCTGCTGGAGAACGGAGCCAACACCTCCTTTGTTAACCGCATCGCGGATACCTCGCTGCCGATTGACGAGCTGGTTGCCGATCCGGTGCTCGCCGTTGAAAAACTCGGGGCCAGCGAAGGCGCGATCGGCCTGCCGCATCCGAAGATCCCGCTGCCGCGTGACCTCTATGGCGAGAACCGCGTCAATTCTGCGGGTCTGGATATGGCCAACGAACACCGCCTCGCCTCACTCTCCAGCGCCCTGCTGAGCAGCACCGCCCACCCTTACCTGGCCGAACCGATGATCGATGGCGAAGCGGGCACCGGTGAGCTGCACGACGTGCTGAACCCGGCCGTGCCTGGCGATCGCGTGGGTCAGGTGCGTGAAGCGACAGAGCAGGAAGTGTCTGTGGCGCTGGATGCCGCCGTGAACAGCGGGCCAATCTGGTTTGCCACCCCGCCGCAGGAGCGTGCCGCGATTCTGGAGCGCGCGGCGCAGATTATGGAAGGCCAGATGCAGAAGCTGATGGGCATTCTGGTGCGTGAAGCGGGCAAGACCTACAACAACGCCATCGCGGAAGTGCGCGAAGCGGTCGATTTCCTCTATTACTACGCCGGCATGGTGCGCGACGATTTCGACAATGAAACCCATCGCCCGCTGGGCCCGGTGGTCTGCATCAGTCCGTGGAACTTCCCGCTGGCGATCTTCACCGGTCAGATTGCGGCAGCACTGGCAGCAGGCAACAGCGTGCTGGCCAAACCTGCCGAACAGACGCCGCTGATTGCCGCGCAGGCGGTGCAGATCCTGCTGGATGCGGGCGTACCACCAGGCGTGCTGCAGCTGCTGCCAGGCCAGGGTGAAACCGTTGGCGCACAGCTGACCGGCGACAACCGGGTGCGCGGTGTGATGTTTACCGGCTCCACTGCCGTGGCAACCCTGCTGCAGCGTAATCTCGCCGGTCGTCTTGACCAGCACGGCCGCCCAGTGCCGCTGGTTGCGGAAACCGGCGGGATGAATGCGATGATCGTTGACTCCTCCGCGCTGACCGAGCAGGTGGTGGTTGATATCGTTGCCTCGGCGTTCGACAGCGCCGGACAGCGCTGCTCCGCCCTGCGTCTGCTCTGCATCCAGGAAGATGTCGCTGACCATACGCTGAAAATGTTGCGCGGTGCGATGGCAGAGTGCCGCATGGGTAACCCGGAGCGCTTCTCCACCGATATCGGCCCGGTCATTGACGCCGAAGCCAAAGCCAATATCGACCGCCATATTCAGGCGATGCGTAACAAGGGCTTCACGGTCTATCAGGCGGTGCAGGATAATCCGCAGGACAGCAAAGAGTGGAACAGCGGCACCTTTGTCAAACCCACGCTGATTGAGCTGGATCAGGTCAGCGACCTGGATAAAGAGATTTTCGGACCGGTGCTGCACGTGGTGCGCTTCACCCGCAACACGCTGCCGCAGCTGGTTGAGCAGATTAACGCTTCCGGTTACGGCCTGACGCTGGGTGTCCATACGCGTATCGATGAGACCATTGCGCAGGTCACGGCGAGCGCCCGGGTCGGTAACCTCTACGTTAACCGCAATATGGTGGGCGCCGTTGTTGGCGTGCAGCCGTTTGGGGGTGAAGGCTTATCCGGTACCGGTCCGAAAGCGGGCGGTCCGCTCTATCTCTACCGCCTGCTGGCACATCGTCCGGATGGCGCGCTGCGTCTGACCTTCGATCGCCAGGATGCGGAGCGCCCGGCTGACAGCACGCTGCGTCACGCTCTGCTGGCTCCGCATCAGGCACTCAGCAGCTGGGCCAAAGATAAACCGGCGCTGGCTGAACTCTGTGATCGCTACGACCAGCTGGCCCAGGCCGGTGTGGTACGGCTGCTGCCCGGCCCGACGGGTGAGCGCAATACCTTCTCGCTGTTGCCACGCGATCAGGTGCTCTGCCTGGCTGACAACGAGCAGGATGCGTTGATTCAGCTGGCGGCCGTGACCAGCGTCGGCAGTAAGGCGCTGTGGCAGGATGATGAGCTGCATCGCACCCTGCGTGCCTCGCTGCCGGATGCGGTGAAAGCGCGCATTACGCTGGCGCGAGACCCGCTGACGGCGGAGTTTGATGCGGTAATCTATCACGGCGATGCCGATCAGCTGCGCGCCCTGTGCGAACAGATTGCCGCGCGTGACGGCGCGATTGTGTCGGTGCAGGGCTTCGCCCGCGGCGAGACGAATCTGCTGCTGGAGCGTCTGTTGATTGAGCGCTCACTGAGTGTGAATACCGCGGCCGCAGGCGGTAACGCCAGCCTGATGACCATCGGGTAAGGGGGCGGGTTGCCGGCGAGGTCGCTGCGCGAACGGGCGCTGGGATTGTTCGCTGCGTGAACGGGCTTTGAGCAGGTTTCGTTCGCCGGGTAACTGGGACTAATGGGTTTCGCTGCGCGGGTTGAGTCTGAGAAGGTTTCGTTCGCCGGGTAAACCGGGCAGTTTCAGCTTCGCCTCTGCAGGCGACCGACAAGGGGGCGCCAGTCGCCGCGCCCCCTTGACCCCGGGCTCCGGCCTGCCTCACCGCCGCTTCGCGGTCCCTTCGCTTCTTCCGGATTTCTCACGGACCGGCAGGACGCGCCATCCCTGGCGCGACCCTGCCTCTTCGCGACATCCCTGTCGCTCGTCCTGAAATCCCTCATCCGCTCAGCGGCTCAGACGGCCTCCCTCCCCGCTGTTATCTCTTCTTTTTTTATGTGGCTCTCTTATTGCGGTGAGAATTGCGGTGAGTTTCCGTCACTGGCTTCCGCTTTCAGACCAGCAGACAATTATCCGTCCAGGAGAAACGAAGATATCAAAGGCGGGGGTGTGGGAGAGGCATCCGGCGCGCTGAGGAGCAACCGGAGGCCAGGATGAGCCGACAGGACGTCGGCGAGAGGACGGCACGAGCCAGGGATGGCGAGTCCGGACGGTCCGTCGGCCGCAGGGCGTGACGAAGGTACCCCGCAACGCGGGGCGCGGAGGCTGCCGGACGCCGGGATTGTTAAGGGGCGGGCGTCCGCCCCTTGACGCGTCCGCCTGCACGGGCGAACTGAAACTCCCTCACGCCTGGCGGGCGAAACCCTCTCAGAGCCACCCCGCCGCCAGGCGCTCCCCTTTTACTGCGAAACCGCATTCCGCTGCCGCTTAAGCAGCGTCGGAAACAGAAACAGCGACTGCCCCACCCCGCGGTTGGTCAGCGACCAGATCGCCACGGAACAGAGCGAGCAGAGCGCCACGATCACTACCGGATAGAAACAGGCCCAGAAAAATGAAAACCACGCCTGTTCAAACAGGTGATGCCGCTGCGCGAAGAGGATCGCAGACATACCAAAGAACTCGATAAAGATGCGATGAATCACATAAATCTGCAGGGTATTGCGGCCCACCCAGTTGAGATAACGCATGCTGAAATGCTGATTCAGCCAGCGACAGGCCGCAATGCTGAACAACACCGCCAGCACACAAAGGAACAGACTCTTATCCAGACCGAAGATCACATGGATACCCGCCACGGCGGCCAGTATCGCCCAGGGCATGACGTTCTCACGACGCCATTCACTCAGACGCAGCATGGTCTGGCTCCAGAACGCGCCCAACAGGAAAAACAGGAAATACTGGGCCAGGCTCTGTGGTCCCCAGAACGGGATCACTTTCTCGACCGCCAGATAATTAAGCAGGATAGCCACCGCCACCAGGGCCAGCTTATATTCACGGAAAATTTTAGCGCAGAGGAAATAGAGTCCTAAGCCATAGAGATACCAGGAGGTACTCATCGCCATAAAGGTCAGCTTGAGAAACTCAAACAGCGAACCGGCATACGCAGCATTCAGGTTCTGTGAAATACGCTGCCCGGTAATTTCCGTGGAGATACCAATAATGGACCACCACTGAATAAAGCCCCACAGAATATAGAGATAAAAAAGATTGGTAATACGACTGGTAAATACCTGTTTCCAGGGCCGGTTCAGAATACCGTTGGCGGCCAGCAGTCCCGAAACAAAGAAAAAGGCTGGCATCCGTAAGGGTGACAGAACCGTATTAAACTGTATCCATATTTCGGCCGGGAACCATCCGGCGGAGAGATATTTTATTGTCCCCTCAAAACCGGGTAACACGGTGTGGTACAGGACCACCAGCAATATGCAGGCCCCCTTCAGGGTGTCTACCCACAATATCTGGTCTGATTTCGTCTGGCTCATTAATTGACTCCTGCTGCGTAGGTCAGAATGCGGAAAAGGAAAGCGAGGGAATCTCTGTGGCTTTTATGATTATCCAGCGATTATTCGCCATTGATGCCGCATTGAATGTAGCGAAACTCCTAAAAACCATTATCTGGCCCTGACGTTACCGTTATTTACTTAGCAGAACGTTTCCTTACACTTATTGATTTTCCCTGCTCTGCGCCCGATATCATCCGAAGCGATGAATTAAAGGAAAATAATCTTTGATAATGCTGACGGGATAAATAAGAGAAAGCGGAAGAAATAAAAACCAGTCAGCCGTTGATGAAAAGAAAAGATTTGTCAGATGTGGCAAAAGGTTTAACCGCTTATCAGCGCATTATGGTACGGCGACCCGAAATAGCATGAGAGCGCGCTATTCCGGATTAAACAGGGAGGAGTAAAAAGCAATGCGGCCTTCCGGAGAAGGCCACTGAATTACTGACTGAGGAACTTGTCGAGGAACTGGCGGGTACGCGGCTGCTGCGGGTTACTGAACAACGCTTTCGCGTCGCCCTGCTCCACAATGCGCCCCTGATCCATAAAGATGGCGCGATCTGCCACGTCGCGGGCAAAGCTCATCTCATGCGTGACGATCACCATAGTGCGTTTCTCTTCGGCCAGTGCGCGAATGGTGCTGAGCACCTCCCCCACCAGCTCCGGATCCAGCGCCGAGGTGGGTTCATCGAACAGGATCACCTCCGGTCGCATCGCCAGCGCACGCGCAATGGCCACACGCTGCTGCTGTCCACCCGACAGACGGCGCGGATAGCTTCCCTCTTTGCCGTGCAGGCCGACCTTCTCCAGCAGCGTGCGGGCGCGGGCGACGGCCTCCGCCTTCGCTTCACCTTTTACGATCACCGGTCCTTCAATAATGTTCTCCAGCACCGAACGGTGGGGAAACAGATTGAAGTTCTGGAAGACAAAACCGACCTGCTGACGCAGACGACGCACCTGCTCTTTCTGTTTGCTCTGCGCCAGCGCGGCATCCACCGTAATCTCGCCGACCCGGATAGTGCCGCTGTCCGGCACTTCCAGCAGGTTAATACTGCGCAGCAGCGTGGTTTTACCTGAGCCGCTGGGGCCGATAATCGCCACCACTTCACCGGCGGCCACATCAAGATCGATGTCGTGCAGCACCGTCTGGCCATTAAATGATTTCACCAGCTTTCTGACTTCGATGGCACTCATTTCGACTCCGAATCCTGACGGTTAACATGCTGTTCCAGACGACTCTGCAACGCAGACAACACCGTGGCCATCACCCAGTAGACCAGCGAAGCCGCCAGGTACATGGTAAAGACTTCCAGTGTCCGCGAGGTGATCAGCTGCGCCTGACGGAACAGCTCCGGCACCTGGATGGTCGCGGCCAGCGAGGTATCTTTTACCAGGCTGATAAAGCTGTTGCCCAGCGGTGGCAGTGCGGTGCGCGCCGCCTGCGGCAGGATAACCCGGCGCAGGGTTTGCCAGCGCGTCATGCCGATACTCGCCGCCGCTTCCCACTGTCCGCGCTCAATCGCAGCGATGGCACCACGCAGGGACTCCGAGGCGTAAGCCGCAGTGTTGAGCGAGAGACCAATCATCGCCGAGGGGATCGGGTCCAGCTCAATGCCAAACTGTGGCAGGCCGTAGTAGATCATAAACAGCTGCGCGATCAGCGGGGTGCCGCGAAAAATCGAGACATAGATCCGCGACAGCACGCGAAACGGCCAGAAGTGAGACAGCCGCATCAGCGCCAGCAGAAAGCCCAGCAGCAGGCCGAAGAACATCCCGCCGATGCTGAGCTGCAGCGTGAACAGCGCGCCCTTTAATAAAAAAGGTGCTGAATCCAGCACCAGTTGAAGGCTTTCCTGCATTATTTCGTCACGTCCGCGCCAAACCATTTCTGAGACAGCTTGCTCAGCGAGCCATCTTTCTGCATATCAGCAATGGCCTGGTCGATCGCTTTCAGCAGATCGTCGTTGCCTTTACGCACGGCAACGCCCGCTTCCTGACGGGAGAAAGCGTCACCCGCTACCGCCATGGTATCGCCGGTTTTCTTCACCAGATCCAGCGCCGCCAGACGGTCAACCAGAATGGCATTCAGACGACCTGAGCGCAGATCCTGATATTTGGTCGGGTCATCATCATAGGTACGCACGTCCACGCCCTTCACGTTCTCACGCAGCCACTGCTCGTAGTTGGTGCCGAGACCCACACCAACCTTTTTACCCGCCAGATCAGCCGGTTTGCTGATGGTGCTGGCGTTAGCCTTCATGGTCAGCGCCTGAATACCGGAGATAGTGTAAGGCGTAGAGAAGTCATACTTCTTCTTACGCTCATCGGAAATGGTCACCTGGTTAATCACCACATCGATGCGCTTTGCGTCGAGGGAAGCCAGCATGCCATCCCATTTGGTCGGTTTCAGACTCGCTTTAACGCCCATGTGCTGTGCCAGCTGCTGCGCAAATTCCACTTCAAAACCGGTCAGCTTGCCCTGCTCATCCTGGAAGCTGAACGGCGGATAGGTGCCTTCCAGACCCACCAGCAGCGTGCCGCGCTCTTTAATCTTGTTCAGCAGATTTTCCGCTGCAAAGGTTTTAACGTTGACGCCGGCAATCAGCGCCACGGCCATAACGCCCATCACCATCTGACGACCTGCACGAGAAAAGGACATATTTACCCCATTTTTGACAGTATTGTGTGTGTGTTTTTATAAGGGCAGCACGGCGAGTCGCTGCCAGTCCAGAATGATAACGCCCGGAGTATAAACTGTTTTATTCGCTTGTCTCAGATCGAAGGATGATAAGCAAATAACGCGGGCGCGCCGCCAGTATGAATAAACAGCAACGGGCCTTCGCGACGGAAGCGGTTCTGACTGATGCCATCAATCAGGCCGGCCATCGCCTTGCCGGTATAGACCGGGTCCAGCAAAATGCCTTCCAGCCTTGCCAGCAGTTTCACCGCCTCCATGCCCTCCTCATTGGGCTCACCATAGCGGGGCGCAAAATACTCATCCCACAGCGTGATCGGGGCCGTTGCCTGCACCTCCAGAGAGGCTGCCAGCGACTGACGCAGCCGCTCAACCAGCGGCAACTGCGCGTCGGTCTGACGTGAAACGGTGACGCCCACCAGCTCGGTTTCCGGCAGCAGCTGCTCCAGGCCAACCGCCAGCCCCGCATGGGTGCCCGCACTGCCTGATGCCACCACGACGGCGGCGAAATCCACAACGCCTTCGCTCTGATGTGCAATCTCCTGGGCGCACTCCACATAGCCTAGCGCACCCAGCGCATTTGAGCCGCCGACCGGAACGATATAAGGACGGAATCCCTGCGCTTCCAGACGTGTAGCCTCTTCAGCCAGCTGTTCGGCGGGATTATGCAGCGCATCTACGGCGATCACCTCCACATCCATCAGATCCAGCAGCAGGCGGTTGCCGTTGCTCAGGTAGTTTTCAGCGTGGGTACCCATCGGGTTTTCCAGCAGTGCCACGCACTTCAGGCCGAGGCGGGCTGCCACGGCCGCTGTCTGGCGCACATGATTGGACTGGATCGCGCCCGCCGTCAGCAGCACATCCGCTCCTTCGCGCAGCGCATCGGCCGCCAGGAATTCGAGTTTTCGCAGCTTGTTGCCGCCCATCGCCACTGGCGTGAAGTCATCACGTTTGATGAAAATATCGCGACCCAGATAGTCGGAGAGGCGTGGCAGGTGTTCTAAAGGTGTCGGGGCGCCCAGCAGTTCAAGACGCGGGAATTGGTGTAACAGATGTAAAGACAATGCTGCCTCCGTTCGGGCATTCAAATTATCCTTACAGTGTTGCAGAAGATGCGCAAAGGATCACTCTGATTCAGGTGACCGTCGATGCGGTGAGGAAGCGGCGCCGTGCTCCCCCCTTCTCCGTTACCCGGCAGGCGGATAACAGAGTAACGTGCCGCAGGCACGCGGGGGAGCCCTCGGTGCAGACCAGGGTTACCCCTGCTGCCAGCCTAAGAATTGATCGTACTTGCGCAGCGCAATGCGGTAATTATTATTTCCGGCATCCGGCAGATCGCTTTCCAGACACTGATGCCAGCTCTCTCCCTTAAGCCTGTCGGCGGGGAAATTTTTGGCTTTGAGCATCTCATCCAGCCGACGCAGCCGCACCACATATTCGCGAATCGTGCTGGGGCTCATTTCTGTCTGTTCAAACAGGTACTGTTTGAACGCCATAATGTCGAAATAATTCGGATGAGTATTGCAAAAAATATCGCTGCAGAAGCGACAGAGCGCGGTCAGCTCTGGCTGAAGTTTCAGCCACAGTTGTTCATCAATCATCTGGTCCATCCGAGCGATGGCCTCTTTATTGATGATCTGACCACGAAAAACGAGCGCCATTCGATCTAATACCTTGCCACAATGCGAACAGTTGCTCTGGCTGTGTTTATAGTCTTTAAGATAACGACTTAACGGTCTGGCCTTGGTCTTGGCTCCCATTACTGAGTCCCCGGTTTCTTATATTTTTGAATCGCCAGGAACTGATACTGCTAGCGCGCTCCCGTAAGCCGGGCCCGCAGGCGTTTAATCGCCTGACTGTGCAGCTGACTGACGCGGGATTCACCCACATCAAGCACCGCGCCAATCTCTTTCAGGTTCAGTTCTTCCTGGTAGTACAGTGTCAGCACCATCTTTTCACGATCGGGTAACGCTTCGATCGCTTCAATGACGCGCTCACGCAGACTCCCTTCAAGCAACTGATGAAGCGGATTAGCCTCCTCATGGCCTTCCGTCACCAGCTCCGCACTGTCGCCGTGCTCTTCCCGATACTCGTCGTAGGAGAAAAGTTGACTGTTGTTGGTGTCCAGCAGGATCTGCCGGTACTCCTCCATGGAAACGTTCAGCTGCTGCGCCACTTCCTGCTCGGAGGCGGAACGCCCCAGCGACTGTTCTACCTTGTGCATCGCTCCGGCCACCTCACGCGCGTTGCGGCGCACGCTGCGCGGTGCCCAGTCCCGACTGCGAAGCTCGTCGAGCATTGCGCCACGAATACGCTGTACGGCGTAGGTGGTAAAGGCTGTTCCCTGTAGCGCGTCATAACGCTCTACGGCATTCAACAGCCCTATCCCCCCGGCCTGCAGCAAATCGTCAAGTTCAACGCTGGCCGGCAGGCGAACCTGCAGACGCAGCGCTTCATGGCGCACCAGCGGCACGTAGCGCTGCCAGAGCGAATGCTTGTCCATCACGCCTTCGGCGGTATAGAAATCGTTCACGTTGACTACCCTGCGTTAATGATGTTATCGGCATGATTATCCAATTCTGTAGCGTTTTCGATTGGAGGAATAGGCGGGGTAAAACGAGGCTATTTCACTTTTGTTACTTCAGAATGCAGATCCTTCTGCACTCTTCAGCGGGGATTATCGACGGGCGCGCAGCCGTTGCCGCGTGGCGGGTGGCACCGCAGCCCACAGGCTGCAAATCCGGCCATCCAGTTCCTGATACCAGGGCGAAATATGTTGTTGTGCATCCTCGCCGGGATGCACGGTGATCTGTCCCGACTCACCATCAATGCTAATCAATCGGTTAATAAACAACCGCTGCAAATCACTGCGTAAAAACAGGCCGTTATCGATGCTGTTGTCCGCCACCAGCCCGTCATCGCTCTCCTGGGTGTCGATATGGCAGGCTTCGACCCAGGGCCAGCTATGCCGTTCGGTCAGCTCTGTGCCGGTCATGACACAGGCACCGTAGCGGGCTTTTACACCGGCGATAAACTCCGCCTGGCTGGCCCGCTGCAGCACCCGCGCCTTGACGCGTCGTCCGACTTCCGTCCCCGGCATCACCGCCGCAGGCACCTTGTGCTCTGGCGTACTCAGCACCACGATAAACTGGATAGTCTGCGACTGCGGAAAACAGGGGTTCGCCTGCGGATTAAAGAGCTGCCAGTAGGCCTCATCCTCATCCTGATGCATCATCACCAGTTTATAGCCGCGACTCTGCAGCAGATTCTGCGCCGTAGCAGATTGCGGATCGATCATGGCAAAAACCTGACTGCTGCCCATCACTTTCCACAGGTTGTCGCGCTTTTCGTTCTCGCTGCGGCGGAAATAGAGGAAAGAGAGATTCTGCTTCAGATAGTGCTCAAAGCGGCGCAGGTAATTCTTGCGCTCGTTATCACTGGAGATAAACAGCAGATCCTCCAGCGGGCTGTTGCTCTCTTCCTGGGCGAAGACCGCGCGTATCTTCAGGGTTCGCAACCCGGTTGAGGGACTCAGCAGTGCACGTGCCGTCAGCTCTTTTTCATCAGGGTATTGCTGGGCATAACGCCGGGCGATCTCTTCAAACGTCAGCCGCTCACCCGGCAGCAGGTCATAGTTGAAGCGCATAGACACTCCACAAAAGTTAACATCGAAAGTTATAGTGTTCTGTGAAGAGTTATCGGCAAGCGTGGCGGGAACTGTAACGGGCGGGGGAAGTTGTGGGGTAATAAAGTACCGGCAGAGGCGACTTCAGGCTCAGTGCATTCTCCGGCTTTCAGCCCGGCGCAGGAGAAAAAGATCAAAAAAAACCCTGCCGAAGCAGGGTTTTGAATTTTGACAGAAGCGATTAGCCCTGCAGCAGAGACAGAACCTGCTGTGGAACCTGGTTCGCTTTGCCCAGCACGGAGTTACCAGCCTGCTGAACGATCTGCGCTTTAGACATGTTTGACACTTCAGTCGCGTAGTCAGCATCCTGAATGCGAGACTGTGCTGCAGACAGGTTGGTGGTGGTGTTGTTCAGGTTAGTGACCGCTGAGTTCAGACGGTTCTGTACCGCACCCAAGCTTGAACGGAAGTTATCAACAGATGCGATAGCTTTGTCCAGCAGTGCCAGTGGGTTAGCAGTCGCTGAACCTTTGTGAGCGTTAGCGTTAGCTGCGTCAGCGATGTCGCCGATGTTGCTTGCAACACCAGTAGTACCACCTGCGCTACCATTGACAATTGCGCCTGCTGCGGTGTTGTAGTCTTTGCCCTGAACAGTCACATAACCCTGAGCTGCGCCAGTTGAATCTGCACCAACTTTAACGAACTGACCAGACATGGTACCAGCAGTCACGCCGTTAGCTGAGTCGGTGTAAGAGACGTCAGTGGTGTTCAGTGAAACGTTACCTGTCGCGTCATCAACAGAAACGGCGTAGTTGTCGTTGCCAGAAGAAACAACGTAAGTTGCAGTGGCTGCGCCAGCTGAAGTCTGTACGTTTCTCAGTGACAGTGAGCTTGCATCTACTTTCAGAGCAGTGGCAACAGCTGACAGGTTAACATCTTTCAGTGAACCGCTTGCGCCAACCTGAGTGATTGCATCGCTGGTTTTCAGTGCGTTTTTAGAGACGCCGAAACCTGACAGACCCAGAGTTGAAGAGTCGATTTTCTTCAGGTCGATGTCGATAGTCTGACCGTCGTTAGAACCAACCTGGATAGACATTTTGCCGTCTTTAGCCAGTACGTTCACGCCGTTGAACTGAGTCTGACCAGAAACGCGGTCAATCTCGTCCAGACGGGATTTGATTTCGTCCTGGATTGAAGAGAGGTCAGAATCAGAGTTAGTGCCGTTCTGAGCCTGTACGGTCAGTTCACGAACACGCTGTAAGTTGTTGTTGATTTCTGACAGCGCGCCTTCAGTAGTCTGCGCAGCAGAGATACCGTCGTTGGCGTTACGGGCAGCCTGAGTCAGACCTTTGATGTTAGAGGTGAAACGGTTGGCAATCGCCTGACCAGCAGCGTCATCTTTCGCGCTGTTGATACGTAAACCAGAAGACAGACGCTCCATTGAAGTAGACAGAGCTGACTGGTTCTTGTTGATGTTGTTCTGAGTGATCAGCGAGAGGCTGTTGGTGTTAATGACTTGGGCCATGATAAATTTTCCTGTTAATCAAGTCTTTCGGTTAAGGTGTGGGCTTCAACCCGCCGGCTTCAGCGCCGTCAAAGTTGTTATCGTCTGTCGTCAAACAACCTTTAGAATTTTTTTAGTACCAGGCGAAATTTTTTGCTTCTGCCTGTCACGTTTGAGGTTATCGCCACCCTTTCCGACTTCTTTAGGCCTGATTCATTAATTTTCTAGCCGCTGAATTACCCTTCTCTATAGTCCTTATTTAACTCATTACCCTAAGGCAAATACCTTTAAACTTTCCGCATTCAAGGCCGATAACCCAGCTATTCACTTTCCCTGTCGACCTTATAAAGGAAGAACTATGGCTAGTTTTAGCAATCTCGGTGTGGGTTCCGGCCTGCCACTCAGTACCATGCTTGATAACCTGCAGACCGCTGAAAAAGCGGCGCTCAAACCGATTTCAACACAGCAGTCTGCTTATACTGCCAAGCTCAGTGCCTACGCTACCATGAAGAGCGCATTGACGACCTTCCAGACTGCCAACACCAAGCTGAACAGTGCCGACCTGTTTACCGCGACCACCGCGACCAGCAGCTCAACGGCATTCAGCGCCACGACCTCTGGCAGCACCGTGGCGGGTAAATACTCCATCAGTGTTACCCAGCTGGCGCAGGCGCAGGTGCTGACATCAGCAGTGCAGAGCAGCAACACCGCCGCACTGGGCGACAGCTCCGCATCCAGCCGCAGCATTGCTATCACCTTAAAAGATGGCACCAGCAAAAGCGTGACGCTGAGCAGCGATCAGACTTCGCTGACCGGCATGCGTGACGCGATTAACGGCGCAGATGCCGGCGTCACCGCGACAATTATCAAGGTGTCAGATGGCAGTTTCCGCCTCTCCATGAGCGCCAACAAAACCGGCAGCGACAATGCGGTGACGAAGATTGCCGTGACCGGTGATGACACCCTGCAGGGGATCGTGGGCTATGATGCCTCCGCCAGCAGCAATGCGATGACGCAAAGCGTCCCGGCGCAGAATGCCCAGCTGACCGTTAACAACGTTGCAATTGAGAACAGCAGCAACCAGATCAGCGATGCGCTGGAAGGGATTACCCTGAATCTTACCGCGCAGACCACTGGCGCCCAGACGCTGACTATCGCCAAGGATACGTCCAAAGCCTCCAGTGCCATCAGCAGCTGGGTTGATGCCTACAATACGTTGCTGGATCAGTTCAATACCCTGACCAAATACACCCAGGTGGATACCAACACCGATTCGCAGGACTCCAGTAATGGCGCCCTGCTGGGTGACAGTACCCTGCGGACCATTGAGACCCAGCTGAAAAGCATGCTGACCAATGCGCAGAGCACATCTGCCTATAAATCTCTGGGGCAGATTGGCATTACCACCGATCCTCAAACCGGCTCTCTGGTCATTGACTCCACCAAGGTGAGTGCCGCATTGGATAAAGACGCTGCAGGCGTCAAAGAGATGATTGTGGGTGACGGTAAGACCACCGGCATTACCACCAAAATTGCGACTAGCGTTACCGGATGGCTCTCATCCACAGGAATCGTTCAGTCTGCTACAGATGGCGTGAGTAAAACGCTGAAAAACCTGACCGCCCTTTACAACACCACCAGCGACCGCATCGACGCGGATATCGCACGCTATAAAACGCAGTTTACTCAGCTGGATCTGGCTATCAGTAAACTTAACTCAACCAGTTCTTATCTGACGCAGCAGTTCGATACGTCAAGTTCTTCTGATAAATCATAGGAGTGACCATGTACACCGCTACAGGCACCAAAGCCTATGCAAAAATTGGCGTCGAAAGCGCCGTGATGAGCGCCAGCCAGCAGCAGCTGGTCGTGATGCTGTTCGACGGCGCACTGAGCGCGCTGATCCGCGCCCGTCTGTTTATGCAGGATGGCAATATTGAAGGTAAAGGCACCTCAATTTCTAAAGCTATCAATATTATCGAAGCTGGCCTGAAAGAGGGGCTTGCTGAAAACAGTGGTGACGAACTGGCAGATAACCTGCTGGATCTTTACAACTACATGACGCGTCGCCTACTGCAGGCCAACCTGCACAACGATGTTGAAGCGGTCGGGGAGGTCGAAGGCCTGCTGCGCAACATCGCGGACGCGTGGAAAGAAGTGGTTCAATCTAACCTGATTCAGGACGCCGTTTAATGACTACTGCACCGCATCTGATTGCCGTTTACCAACAGTTACTCGATCTCAGCCAGGGTATGCTGCGTCACGCAGCACAGGGCGAATGGGATGAATTGATCAGCAGGGAGATGGAGTATGTCAGCGCGGTGCAGAATTTAGCCCAGTCGACAGATAAGGCCTCGCCGTCGGCGCAGACGCAGGAGCAGCTGCGCCCGGTGTTGCGGCATATCCTGGATAACGAAAGTGAAGTGAAACGTCTGCTGCAGGCGCGGATGGATGAGCTGGCCGCGCTGGTGGGTCAGAGCAGCCGCCAGAAATCTGTCATGTCCGCCTATGGTAACCAGGGCGGTGTGGTGATGGTGCCCCGCGAAACCCTCTCCTGATCCCCTGCTCTGCCACGCCGCCAGATTTATTTTTCTGCGCGGCGTCTCTTTTCTGCCGCTTACTCCATACTTGATTTTCATCATCCCCCCTGGAGAGCGGTACATGCAAAACCCAACGTTATTACAGTTTTTCCATTGGTATTACCCGGATGGCAGCAAACTGTGGCCTGAAGTCGCCGATCGCGCGGCGTGGCTCAGCGAAACTGGCATTACGATGGCGTGGTTACCACCGTGTTACAAAGGGGGTTCGGGTGGTTATTCTGTCGGTTACGACAGCTATGATCTTTTTGACCTTGGGGAATTCGATCAGAAAGGCGGGGTTGCCACCAAATATGGCGACAAACAGCAATTACTGGCCGCTACAGAGGCGCTGCGCAGCCATAACATCGGGGTGCTGCTCGATGTGGTGGTGAACCACAAAATGGCCGCGGACGAGAAAGAGGCGATCAGCGTTAACCGCGTCAATCCGGATAACCGCGATGAAATTGACGATGAGGTCGTCGAGTGTGAAGCCTGGACGAAATTCACCTTTCCGGCGCGCGCCGGGGAGTATTCGAAATTCATCTGGGATCACAAATGTTTCAGCGGCGTAGACCACATCGAAAATCCGGACGAAAACGGTGTGTTTAAAATCATCAACGATTACACCGCGGAAGGCTGGAACGACCAGGTGGATAACGAACTGGGTAATTTCGATTATCTGATGGGGGCCAACATCGATTTCCGCAACAATGCGGTCAGAGAGGAGCTGAAATACTGGGCGCGCTGGGTGATGGAACAGGTTCCCTGCACCGGTTTCCGCCTGGATGCGGTAAAACATATCCCGGCGTGGTTCTACAAGGAGTGGATCGACCATATTCAGGAGGTGGCTGAAGAGCCGATGTTTATCGTCGCTGAATACTGGTCGTTTGAAACGGAGAAGCTGCAGGAGTATGTGCATCAGGTGGAAGGCAAAACCATGCTGTTTGATGCCCCGCTGCATATGAACTTCCATCAGGCGTCAACCGCAGGCAGTGCCTACGATATGAGCCAGATTTTTGCCAATTCTCTGGTGGTCGCTGACCCGTGGCACGCCGTGACTATCGTGGCGAACCACGATACTCAGCCGCTGCAGTCACTTGAGGCGCCGGTTGAAGCCTGGTTCAAACCGCTGGCCTATGCCCTGATCCTGCTGCGTGAACAGGGCGTGCCAACCGTTTTCTATCCTGACCTGTTCGGCGCGACGTACGAAGATGAGGGTGGCGACGGTGAAACGCACAAGATTGAGATGCCGGTGATCCCGGAACTCGAAGGCCTGATCAGGGCGCGGCAGCAGTATGGCTGGGGTGTTCAGACCGACTACTTTGATCATCCCAACTGTGTCGCCTTCAGCCGCAGCGGCACGGAAACCCAGCCGGGTTGCGTGGTGATTATGTCAAACGGTGATGCGGGTGAGAAAAGCGTGCCCATGGGTGAAGGCTTTGCCGGTAAGGTGTGGCGCGACTATCTGGGTAACCGTGAAGAGACAATCACCGCCGATGAGCACGGCACCGCAGTGTTTGCCTGCAACGGCGGCAGCGTCAGCGTCTGGGTAGTGGCGGACTGATTTTCTGCTGACCTTAGTATGAAGCCCCGGCAGACAGAGCATCAGGGTGGCTCTGCCCTGCCGGGGCTCTTTTACAGGTGGCGTTATGACTGCGCGTTGTGCTCGGTAATCGATGTACGCAGCAACTGGGGTTCGATATTCTGGATCACCGTGGCTTTAGGTTGCTTTGCCATCTCCTCCAGCGCCTGCTGACACTCAACCGTCGGACGGGCCACTTTTCGCAGCGTCAGGCCATCGTAGCTAAGCTCGCCATTGTCGACATCCAGCGGCATCACACGCAGCTGACGTGTCACATTAACGTAGTCGCCATTCAGTCGGGTCAGCTTGCCTGGCTTGGCGATCACCCGCTGCCACTGACGGCAATCCAGCGTGCTGCCATCCGCATTAATAATGATGCTGCCTGTCGCCTGGCTGCTGATCAGACCGCTCTGCGGTCCGACGGTTTGCCAGTTGCCCTGCAAATCGGCGGGTGCCGGGGTCTGCACCGCATTTTCATAATCGTTGATTTGCGCACAGCCACCCAGTGCCAGCGCCGCAATCAGCATCCACTTTTTCATGTTTAATCCCTAAAATCGCGTTAATGGCGGCTACGTTATAATTTTTTCCCCGCGCTGCGCAAGGTATCTGACGGTTCGGGCTGCTGCTTCACCCGGATTGCAGCCCATTTCTCACCTTATCCGTTACCGGTCATTCCCGGCGCGGCTGTCTGCGGGCGGCCCCCGCCGCGACATTCCGGCGCGACGATGCCTGACAACCGTGAGACAACCCGTTACACTGGCGCGCTGCAACAGACTTTCAGGAACAGAATGATGAAAACCCCAGAAGCCTACTACGCGCAGGCACGCGAGATGTTTTTTACCGCTCACCCGGACTTTCAGGCTGCCCTTGATGAACTGACTGAGAGCGATGCCCGCGCGGCCAATCTCTCACTGCGAGAGCTACGCGAATGGCATGCTGAACGCATCTATGCGGCCTTCCTGCGTCAGAAGAATCTGGATGGCATGATTTTTTCTATCCAGCTCGCTGAGCCGGATAAAGCGGTGGCGGCTGAAGCTATCGAGGCTTATCTCAAATCGCATGCTGCGTCACTGGGGATGAGCTGGGAAGAGTTCTGCATTAAAAACGAGCTCTGATTGAGGCGACCTCTGAAGACGCGTGCCGGTTAATCTTCTTCAGAGGTCAGTTTCACCCTGCCCGCGCGTTCAGGGGGTCCTGCCCTTCACCTCAACATAGCTGGCCACGGCCAGCAGACGATTAATGTGGGTCAGCAGCAGATCAACATCGGACTGCATAAATTCGGCTGACGAGCGGGACGCGGTGACAATCGCATCCTGTACGGTTTCGGTAATGGTCAGGGAGTTATCCTGTTTTGCCTGTACCAGCAGCGCCGCAACCAGCAGCGACTGGGCTTCAATCTGAGCGGTCAGCTCTTTCGCATCCACATCCATTTTCGCCAGCTTAAGCAGAATATCGATTACCAGTTGTCGCATCGCGCAGGCCTCCTGAAGAGTAAGCCGCCATTATGTCGCGATGCGCGCGCATTTTTCCAGCTGAAGATGGCGGCCCGGACGGCATAAAAATTTGCGTCAAAACCGGCGCTCAACCTTGCTACTGTTTTTATTTACAGTATTATAGATCAGCGATTTTGCCCTGAATGGATTGCCATCATGTTTGTTGAATTGATTTATGACAAGCGCAACGTTGCCGGTTTACCGGGTGCTCGCGAGATGATTCTTGAGGAGCTGGAAAAGCGGGTGCATCGGGTCTTTCCTGACATTGAAGTTAAGGTTAAGCCGATGGAGCGTAATGCGATTGACACAGATTTGAGTAAGAACGATAAAGCGACGGTTGCGCGTATCGTGGAAGAGATGTTCGACGAAGCGGAAATGTGGCTGGTGGCCGATTAATCCCTGATCGGCCACCGCATCAGTCAGCGGGAGAGGAATCAGCTCTCCTGCTCACTGTGATTAATTTCAATCTCAATATCCTGAATGGCGGCATCCAGGTCGTCCAGCAGCTTACCCTGTTTGTTGAGCAACGCGTCGATTCGGTCAGCGTTGGTCTTGTCTTTATATTCACCGGCATCAAAGGCTAACCAGTGGCTGGAGAGGGTTTCAGTGTTGGTCTGCGCATAGTGGCGCATCTCTTTCAGCTGCGACGCTACGTCACGCAGATAATCGTTTTTGGTCTTGGTTTCAGTTGAATCGCTCATGCTAATTTTCCTTCTGGTCAGTTTTCCAAAGTGATTAGGCTTTGCGGTTCATCAACCAGCCAATCAGCGGGCCTGCATTTAAGATAGAAAATGTCGCCCGGAGATTTAAACGTAGTCGATAATAGCGAAGCCGCCCTAGGAATAATCGGAAGTTACGACTATTGCCCCGTTTCGGCCGAAGGTAAATCGCCCTCTTTCACCACCTCTTTGACTTTGTTGACCGTTTTATCTGCTGTGCGATCGGGCAGCGCATCAAGCTTATGCTGCAACGCCGCAACCTGATCCGTGAGCAGATCGACTTTGTCCTCACGGCGGGCGGCGATGACCCGGTAATCCGCCCGGATCTCCTCGACCCGTTTATTTGCGGTGTTGCTGACATAGAGAAAAATGATGGTCATCAGGATGCAGATCATCGAACAGCTCAGCAGAATCCCGCCAAGAATCACTTTTCGCCGGTATGTCAGAACGGTCAAAGGACTATTTATCGGTGTCATCACTGCGATCCTCCAGAGTTGAGATAAGCCGATCAATTTCATTACGAAACTTATCGTTCTGATCGGTTTCGGTCATTGCCAGTAAAATACCCACTGCGTTTTTGATTAACCGGAGATCGGTTTCAAGCGTGGCAATACGCCGCAGATTTCTGTCGTGCCGTTCGCGTAACTCATCATTCTCCTCCCGTATCAGCGCATTGCTCTCTTTCAGCAACACCACCTGCTCTTTGTAACTGGTAATAATTTCGCCGCCTGCCCGATTACTGGTCACGATTGAGGCGATACCCGCCAACAACGGTTTCCAGAAAAGTGCTGCGGCGCCCCCACCCAGAACTAACGCACCCATACTGGTAATCAGACTACTTTCCATGCCACACCCCTTTTTCCGGTAAGGTCTCTGGAACTCACGGCATGCTTAACAGCCACCTTTTCCCCCACGAATTTAAGATTGCTTAAATACCAGGTTTAAGTATACTTAAGTCACTCTTAACCAAAAAGTCAAGCAGATGAAAAACGAAACCCTGGGTGATCGCATCCGACTCCGACGCAAGTCACTGCAGTTAACGCAGAAGCAGCTGGCGCAGCAGGTAAACGTGTCCCATGTGGCCGTTTCGCAATGGGAAAAAGAGGAGACCCTGCCGCGTGGCGAAAACCTGCTTCGGCTCTCTGAAGCACTGGGCTGCGCACCGGCCTTTCTGATAGAGGGTGATGGTCCTGTTTTCAGCGAAAGCGCCTGGGCCGGGCTGCACCAGATTCCTTTGCTGGCGCAGCGCGATGTGGCGCAATGGCTGAGTGATGCCGGTTCTGTCCGGCAGGATCGTCTGATGCATAACGATATGGCGCTGTCTCAGCAGAGTTTTGCCTTTCGGGTAGAGGATCAGTCGATGGCACCGGCGATTCTGCGCGATGATGTGGTGATTATCGATCCCAGCCTGTCACCGCAGCCTGGCGACAGCGTGCTGGCGCTACAGCAACAGGTCGCCCTGCTGCGAACCTGGCGTCAGCGAGGCAGTGAAGAGGGTGTCACGCAGTTTGAACTCGCACCGGTCAATATCAATTTCCCTGAGCTGCACTCCCGGCGCGATAACCTGAAGCTGATTGGTACACTGGTCGAACTGCGCCGCTTTCGTCAGCCATAAAAAAACCCGCCGGGTGCGGGTTATCGGTTCTGCATTTAACCGTAGTGACAATATGTCGGGAAATCAGAGTGCGTCGGTCAGCCGATCAACAACCACATTACCCTGCAGATCGGTCTGCATAATCCGGTAGCTGACCGGCCATGAACGGCGGGTTGTGAGTTTATCGAACAGCGTGACGCCGCCCTTTTTAATCCCTTCGCGGTTAACAATAATCCACTCGGTGACCTCTTCCTGACCCCGATTTCGCAGGCTCAGCGACCGCTGCTCGATTAACTGGTCTTCCGCTTCAATCTTTAAATGATCTCGTAACATAATTTCTATCTCCTGGTAACGCAGCTCACTATATGCCTTTTATTAATCAGTTCAATCGAATTTTTTAATCGAAGTTACTGACAGCCTGGTGCTGGCGTTGCCCGCAGTGAAGAGAGCTCCTTTCACGTCGATGTCTCTGACAGGGCCGGAGGCGAGATCTCAGCGCTGGTCTAGACTTACAGCACTGGGAACCAAAAGGAGCGAATGATGTTTAAGCATAAAACGAACGAAGAACGTAAGCATGAAGGTGATGTGAGCAAGAGTCTGCCGGAAGCAGCGCCGCACGTGGGCAACGCTTATGAGGAAGATGATCACCCTGCGACGGATGCCCCAAAAGATCACGGGGAAGTGCCGCGCAAAAATGATGACAGCCAGGATGATAAAAAAGATCCTTTCAAAGCGCAGTAACTCCTGTGAGGCGCGTCCTCCGGGCGCGCTGGTCTGTCACGCACTCGGTCGCCCTACCCACTGTTAATTGACCGGTCTGATGCGCAGCCTGCTTCCCCCCTTCTCTTTTACGACGCTGAACAGCACACGACCATCGTAACGCAGCCGGATTATCATTGCGTAATACGCTATTATCTGTCCGGAATGACAGGGAGCCGTTTTCTTTGTCACGGCGCAGAGTGTCAGCAACGATGAGAGTGTCTGGAATGAAAAAAAGCGTTATTGCCCTGAGCCTGATTCTGCTGAGCGGATGCGTGGACATGGGACGCGTCGGACTGCATCCTCAGGTAAAAATGGCGTATTTTGACGGGCATCCCTGGCAGCTTGAGTCCTGCCTGAGTGAGGCGGCACAGAATCAGCAGCTTTACCTGGCTCAGGATGATCCGCTGCCGGGAGGAACAAAAAGATTTAACCTCGAACAGGATGGCGAAACGGTCGCGTGGGTCGAGATTGACAGGTTCAGCCGCAATCAGACCAGTGCCACCTTCTACGCAGACCCGAAGGCGTCTGATGTTCAGGCCGCGATTTCAGATATGGTCACAGCGTGCCAGACATCACGATAGTCTGATAGCCTGGCCTTGATCATGGCGTTTGCACGCAGGCATCATGTGCCGCTCTTTGTCCGATGCTGACCACCGGAAGCGGCGACACGCTGACAGAGGCGGCTATGGCAGCCCGGCTTACTCCGCCTCTACACAATCGTAAGATCCGCGTATCCGAATCTGATTCTGGCTGGTTCGGACGATTTCAGCCCTGAGCTCTGCTTTCCCCGCAAGCGTTGTCTGCTCTAAATCAACCATGCCCGGCGCCCGGGCGTTTTTGGCCCGCAGCTTTACCGTTGCGTTTTCGTAATCCCCCTTCTCCTTACTGAACGTCACTTTCTGCGTTTTCGCACGTTCGCCATTGACGGAGAACCAGTGATTTTTATCCGCTTTCAGATAGAACGGCCCGCACTGCATGGCAGAGAAGGCGGGGGCTGACAAGGCGAACAGACAGGCTATCAGGGTAACTCTTTTATTCATAATGCTGGCGTCCTGCTGGAGCGAAGGGAAACAGATCAGCGATGCAGGGGAAACCGTGTTTCCTCCCTCGCCGCCCGGGATGTGAAGGAGTATAGCGAAGGGTGGCGCGATTGCTGATGCCACTGTTCTTCGCCCCACCGTTCTGTGCAGGATTGGGAGGGAGGTCCGTTATGCGACCTCACCCTTCACACGCTGCTTTTACCCGTCCAGCCGGTTCAGTTTTGCTACACCTGCATATTCATAATTTCACTTTGAATATTTAGCATATCAGGTTGCTGTGCGTTGAGGTGTGGTTTTACAGAGACATACCGCAAGTCACAAACTGCCTTAGTGATGGTTTTAAGGTGATTTGCGGTATTTTTTTGTGCTACATGTGTGCTACGCCTAAATTGTCGGCCGGTAAGGCTCATACAAAGCCAGAACCTCAGCTGTGACTTTTCCCTGTTCGACAATCCCTTCAGGCCAACCCCCGCCTTTTATCTCTCGCTCTTAAAGCCGGCGGTCAAAACACCACCGGCAGATCAGAGAATCTTGTGGTATAAGCCGGTGAAAGCATTTCCCGCTTCATCGCCCAGGTGTTCTGAACACCCTGCCCTGCAAACCACAGATTACCCTTCCCGCTCAGGTTTATGCCGTCCATAACGCGCATCAGCGCCTCGCTGTTGGCCTGTGGTTTGTTTTCATCAAACAGGTTCAGTTGTGACACACCCTGGCTGAAGAAGTCACCCAGCATTACGCCTGCCTTCATGTAGCGGTGTCCATCGACCCAGATGCGATCAAGCGCCTCAATGGCCACCCGGATAATATCGCGGGTGTCATTGGTTGGCGTAAGCACCTTGCCGGTAGACTGATTACCGTAGAATACTTCCCCCACAGCGTGCGGGCTGGTCCTGACGAATACCGCTATCTGACTGCAATACTGACGTTCTCCGCGTAATTTACCTGCGGCTCGCGCTGCGAAGGTGCACACGGCTTCTCGCATGTCGTCGTACTGCGTGATTCTGGAACCGAATGAACGGGAGCAAACGATCTGCTGTTTGGTGGGCGCGAACTCTTCCAGCTGCAGGCATGGCTCACCGCGTAACTCTCTCACGGTTCTTTCCAGCACGACATTAAAGTGTTTGCGTATGGTATAGGTGCTTTGTTCTGACAGGTCTTTGGCGGTCAGGATACCCATTGCGTTGAGATTTTTGCTGATGCGCCGACCAACGCCCCAGACATCCTCAACCGGCACCAGTGCCATGAGCTTGCGCTGGCGTTCAACATTTGACAGGTCAACGACTCCGCCAGTTTGCTTCCATTTTTTTGCAGCATGGTTAGCCAGTTTGGCGAGCGTCCTGGTCTGCGCAATTCCCACGCCAACGGTCAGATGCGTATTACGCTTAACCGTTTCCCGCACCTCCCTGCCGAAGTTTTCCAGAACAATGCAGTTGCGCACGCCGCTCAGGTCCAGAAACGCCTCATCAATCGAATAGACTTCCACGCTGGGTGCCATCTGCTCCAGCGTCGTCATTACCCGGTTACTCATATCGGCATAAAGCGCATAGTTACTGCTGAAAACCTGAACCCTGTGCCGGCGAAACTCGTCTTAAGTTTGAAGTACGGCGCCCCCATGAGTATCCCAAGCGTTTTAGCCTCTGCTGAACGGGCAATGACGCATCCGTCATTGTTGCTCAGCACGACTACCGGCTTTCCCCGCAGATCGGGCCTGAATACTGTTTCGCAACTTGCATAAAACGAATTAACATCGACCAGGGCAAACATCACACAACACCATTCGGATTGTACAACTGAAACAGGCGCTCTTCGCCGTCAGTGGTTGAGATGTCGCGGAATGCTGTGGTGTGCATCTCGATCCATTTGTTGGCCGCCTTTAGCGTGTAATGCCAGTTAATGCGGTCAAGCTCTCTGATGAAATCCAGTGTGCTGATGGTGTAGCGACCGGCAGTATCGCGCTTTATAGCCTGCCGGAAAGCAATCATGATTTCGTAGTCACGCGGCATGACAAATCCTTCTTTGATGAATACTGTATGGATGAACAGTAATATCTATCGATAGATTTGAGCAAGCTGAAGCGGGACGCAGTTTTGTAAAGCCTCTGAGGTCACTGGGATTTTTGTTGGCTTAGCGGTTGCATTGTGACTAATCTCAAATCACCCACCCCGTATCCTCCATAGAGAGGCGCGATATAACTCTGCCCCATCGCCGGGGCTTTTTTATTTATCATTTGACGGTAAGCTACTTATTAATCAAAGTATGCGGAAAATCTTAAACCAACAGAACATGGTGTAATTTTGACAGAGCAAAGAAGTAACTTAGCCGGTCACTTCCCGGCAGCCGATGGAATCAGGGGACTAGCAGTGCTGGTTGTTCTGGTTGCCCATGCGTTAGTTATGTTCATACCAGCTACGAGGCCTTATTTAGGAGGAACGGGGAAAATAGGTGTGTGGCTCTTTTTTGTTCTTAGTGCTTTTTTGCTTACAAATAAGTTTTTAAAAAAGGGAATAAATATAAAATCCGTCTCGGAATACTTTCTTGGGAGATTTTTAAGGATATTACCGCTATTTTTTATAGCTTCAGCATTCTATTTTTACATGGGCTATTATAATACAGAAACACTAAAAAACGTCCTGGCTTTTCAGCAAGGATTTGCACACCTTTGGACTATCCCAGTAGAGTTTAAGTTTTATTTCATGCTGCCGATATTCTTGATAGCATTTCAGGCCATTAAAAAACGATTTGGAGTGTTCTCAGTTGCGTTTTTGGCAATTTTAATCACTATTGCATTTAGATACTTCTATCCTGTTAGCCTACTTCAGGAAAACTCAATAGAAACCCGCTGGTATATATCTAGTTTCATCGTCGGGATTATTTTATCTTACATTCTGAGAAACCTGAATATCCCACCTCGAAAATACGGCTTTTACATTCTTGCCTTATTGTTTTTAATACTATTAATAATACCATCTTTCTGCAAGCTTATAACTGGTACAGTTATTGTGCCAAACCTGGCGACAAGTTACCTATCTATAAGCATTGTCTGGGCTATTTTTATCTATTTTTCTTTATTAGACACAGGTGTAACATCAAGTATTCTTTCAAGTTCGCTAATGCGTAAAATTGGAAATCATAGCTTCTCAACCTACTTAGCTCATTGGTTTGTGTTGACTCAGCTTGCAAAAAAGTACACTGACAGCATACCTATGATGCTTCTATCGATAGTAGCCTCATTGCTATTAGGTGCTATCATTTACTTTGTTTTTGAAAAAAATATAGAAACCTTCAGACATAGAGTTCAAAAAGTAATGGCTAGCCCGTCGAAATGACGGGCTTTTAATTCACATCTCAGTGCCGTTTATATATTTAAAAGCTTCTTCATCATAAAAAACACCATCCTTTTCATTATAAAACATTCCTTTCTGGCAGAAGCCCTTATCTGAATCATATTCTATTAAGTAAAAGCCTTCGATTTCAAAATCTGGATCTGCAATGATTGTGTTTAAAACTTCAACTATATCGTTTTGAATGACTGCACAAGAACTCATCATGCATACTCCTCAATAATAACCCGACCTGAAGCACCCGCAACTGAGGCATAGCTAGTGGAAGAAGATAAGAGACAGCCCACAGCTTCACCTCCTCCAGGATAACCACCTGTATCTCCGGGTATTGATGAGTGCGGCAATGCACCATATGCACCAAGTCCCGCCAATTATCGATGATAGTGACGAAACATAGCGACCACCCTGGCCTGTTTGTCCAAAAACGTTAAAAATATTACCGCCTGTCGCTATACCTCCAGTCGTACCTGATGCGTTAGTTTTACCTCCCGTGCAGGTAATATAACTACCAAATGAACTCTCTCCCCCTGATCCACCGAATGCACTAGAGCCCGCTGCAACTGCATTGCCCCCCTACTCCTACAATTACGGGAATACTGTTGCTTGCACCAGATACATCTACATATGATTCCGCCTATGCTCCTACCGCTCCAGAAGTATAACTTGTGTCAGCAGCGCTTATACCTTGTCCGCCAGCGCCAGCTCCCCAAACCCTGACTCTTAACAGACGTGTTCCCGGTGTTTTAGTGTAAGATCCCGAAGCAGTAAATACTTTCGCAGCTCCCTATTAACGTCCTGTATTTGAAGAGAGAAGCTCTGCTTTTAGATTTGCTAGCAAAGTTGCAGGCGACCCATTGTCTAGGACGTCCACAGCGGCAGCATCACAAATGTATTGAGCCAAAACATAAGCCATAACTGTGGCCTGTCGGAGTGCCTTATTAATTTGGGCAGATGAGGCTTTTCCTGCCTGAAAATTAGTAGCTAAAGCAGCCAGAGCTTCGTAATCAGCCTGGCTAGTGACATTAGCCCTACTGCCAATAGCAAGTGGTTTAAAATTATTTGTAGCCATTAAAGATTCACTCCCCATGCGCATTCGTCAAACCCGGCTATATAGTCATTATCAATATTAAAGCCAAAAAACTACATCCGGTCTGTCATGCAAAAAGACCTGCTCAACCTGCGCATTGAACTTCTCAATGGCAGCTACTTTACCGGCAGAAAGATGAATATAGAAAAGAAAGGCAGGACGGCGGCCACGGTTAATGCCAGCATAGCAGACCTGAAAGCGATCTTCGCCTTTGCTCATGGCAACGGATATATCGAGGCAAATCCTATGACAGGAATAAAACCTCTCAAAAAATCCAATAAGCGTCCGAATCCGATTACCCGGGAAGAGTACCCTCGCCTCATCGCGGCATGTTCAACACGACAGACGGCGAACATGTGGTCGCTTGCCATCCTGACCGGATTACGTCATGGCGAGATATGCGCTCTGGCATGGGAGGATGTGGACCTTGAGGCGAAAAAGCTGACGGTCAGCCGCAACCTTACGCCACAGGGTCTGTTCACGCCGCCGAAGACAGAAGCAGGGAACCGCGTCATATGCCTGATGGATGCAGCTGTCGAAATTCTGCGTGACCAAAGGGAGCTGACCAGAATGTATCCTCAGACCTCTTTCACTTTTCATACCAGGGAGTATGGCGAGCAAATTGAGGAGCAGAAGACATTCGTCTTTAATCCCGGCGTGAACGCAGTCAACGGCAGGTCGGGAGCATATTACTCAACAGAGTCACTGGGACAGATATGGACCGGCGCACTGAGGCGTGCAGGCCTGCGTCACCGGAAAGCCTATCAGTCGCGTCACACGTTCGCATGCTGGGCTCTTTCAGCAGGCGCAAACCCGAACTACGTTGCATCGCAAATGGGTCACTCCGATGCGCAGATGGTTTACCGGGTTTATGGCGCCTGGATGTCAGAGAACAATACCGACCAGCTATCACTCATCAACACGAAAATGAGCGATCTTGTGGTACATACGTGCTTCACCAAAGTGGCAGTATGATAAAATTCAGCATCTTCAGACAGTTACCCGCCTAAACTTGCATATTCATGATCTCGCTGTACGCTGAGACCAGCTTGTTTCTGACCTGAATCCCCATCTGCATGGAGATAGAAGATTTCTGGAGATCGACCATCACATCATTCAGCGCCACGCCGGGTTTCCCCATCTCAAAATCCTGCGCCTGGGTGCGTGCGGTCGTCTGCGTTTCGCTGATCTTATCCAGTGCGGCCTTCATGGTTGCACCAAAGTCGATCTGATTTGTGACTTCACTGCTGCGGTTGCTGGCCTGCAGTGAGGTGACCTGAAGCTGCTGGAGTACGCCGTCAATAGCCTGAATAGACATGAACGATACCTTATAAAAGAGGGTGGGATTTTTTCTGTAGGCAAAAGTTAACACGTTGTCAATGAGACAAAGGCGCTAAATGAAAGCAAAAAACCTACCTTATCCACGCATCGAATTTTGCTTATCACCTAATAATGCCTGGCATTGAAGTGGAAATTTTATCTACGCAGGTCAGGGAGTCTGTTTTGCCATCTCAACTTACCCGGTCAATTACGTCAGGCAGGAATCGGTCATGAATGCGAGTACAGCCGCCACACCAGATCAAGAAAAGAAAGGCTTCGGTGACCTGCTCGCTCGCCTGCGCGCCAATCCGCGTATTCCTCTTATCGTCGCCGCCGCCGCCGTTATCGCAATCGTCATCGCGATGGTGCTGTGGGCAAAACAGCCCAGCTACAGCGTGCTTTACAACAACCTCTCTGATGAAGATGGCGGGGCTATCGTCACCCAGCTGACGCAGATGAACATCCCCTATCGCTTCGCTGAAAACGGCGGCGCACTGATGGTGCCTGAGGCTAACGTGCACGAGCTGCGTCTGCGTCTGGCTCAGCAGGGTCTGCCGAAAGGCGGCTCGGTGGGGTTTGAACTGCTCGATAAAGAGAAGTTCGGCATCAGCCAGTTCAGCGAGCAGGTTAACTATCAGCGCGCGCTGGAAGGCGAACTGGCCCGTACGATCGAATCACTCGGCCCGGTCAAAAGCGCCCGTGTCCATCTGGCGATGCCAAAACCGACCCTGTTCGTGCGTGAGCAGAAAGCCCCGTCTGCCTCTGTCACCTTAACGCTGCAGCCTGGCCGTGCGCTCGATGAAGGCCAGATTCAGGCCATCGTCCACATGGTCTCCAGCAGCGTCGCGGGTTTACCGCCGGGCAACGTGACGGTCGTTGATCAGACCGGTCGCCTGCTGACCCGCTCCGACTCAGTCGGGCGCGATCTGAATGATGCACAGCTGAAATATGCCTCTGAAGTGGAAGCGCGTTATCAGCAACGTATTGAAGCGATCCTGAATCCTATCGTGGGCCAGGGCAACGTGCATGCGCAGGTCACCGCGCAGATTAACTTCGATACCAGCGAGCAGACTGACGAGAAATATCAGCCTAACGCGAATCCGTCGAATACGGCGATCCGTTCGCGTCAGACCAGCACCAGCGATCAGTCGGGCAGCCCGTATCCGGGTGGCGTGCCGGGCGCACTCTCTAACCAGCCTGCGCCAGCTAACTCAGCGCCGGTCACAACGCCAAATAACACTGCGGCCAATGGCCAGAACGCCAATGGTCAGAATGCTAACGGACAGAACAACGCCGGCCAGACCACCAGCACCGCCACAGCCAGCGCGACGCCGACCAACTCACGTCGTGATGACACCGTGAACTACGAGCTGGACCGCACCATTCGTCATACCAAACTCAACGTGGGTGACGTGCAGCGGCTTTCCGTTGCGGTGGTGGTGAACTTCCGTACCGACGACAAAGGCAAAACGGTCGCGCTGAATGAAGCGCAGCTGAAGCAGATTGAAGATCTGACCCGTGAAGCGATGGGTTACTCCCAGACGCGTGGCGACAGCATCAACGTGGTGAACTCGCAGTTCAACTCGACTGAGCCGGTGAGCACCGACCTGCCCTTCTGGCAGCAGCAGTCCTTCTTTGATCAGCTGATGAGTGCGGGTAAATGGCTGTTGATTGCCCTGGTGGCCTTCATTCTCTACCGCAAGATGGTGCGTCCGCATCTGGTGCGTAAGCAGGCTGCCGAGAAAGCCGCCGCCGAAGCCGTTGCCGCCCGCGCCACGCAGCAGGAAGAAGAGGAAGCCTTTAGTGTGCAGCTCAGCAAAGATGAGCTGGAGCAGGAACGTAAGTCTAACAACCGCATGAGCGCAGAAGTGATGAGTCAACGCATCCGCGACATGTCAGAAAACGATCCGCGCGTTGTTGCGCTGGTGATTCGCGAATGGATGAGTAAAGAGCTATGAGTCTGACCGGAACTGAAAAAAGCGCCATCCTGATGATGACCATTGGCGAAGAGCGCGCCGCGGAAGTGTTTAAACATCTGAACCAGCGCGAAGTGCAGCACCTCAGCGCCGCGATGGCCAGCATGCGTCAGGTGTCACACAAGCAGCTGACCGAGATACTGCGTGAGTTCGAAACCGATGCCGAGCAGTTTGCGGCGCTGAGCCTGAACTCCAACGAATACCTGCGCTCGGTGCTGACCCGTGCGCTGGGCGAGGAGCGCGCCGCCAGTCTGCTGGAAGATATTCTCGAAACGCGGGAAACCACCAGCGGGATGGAAACGCTCAACTTTATGGAGCCGCAGGCCGCTGCCGACCTTATCCGCGACGAGCATCCTCAGATCATCGCCACCATCCTGGTTCACCTCAAACGGGGTCAGGCGGCCGATATTCTGGCGCTGTTCGACGAGCGTCTGCGCCATGATGTAATGCTGCGTATCGCGACCTTTGGTGGGGTGCAGCCTGCCGCGCTGGCCGAGCTGACCGAAGTGCTGAACGGCCTGCTGGATGGCACCAACCTCAAGCGCGCGAAGATGGGCGGCGTGAGAACCGCAGCCGAGATCATCAACCTGATGAAAACCCAGCAGGAAGAGGCGGTTATCGAAGCCGTTCGCGACTTCGATGGCGAGCTGGCGCAGAAAATTATCGACGAGATGTTCCTGTTCGAAAACCTGGTGGAAGTGGACGACCGCAGCATCCAGCGCCTGTTGCAGGAAGTGGAGTCCGAGCAGCTGCTGGTGGCACTGAAAGGGGCCGAACAGCCGCTGCGCGAGAAGTTCCTCAAAAACATGTCAGCCCGTGCGGCCGACATTCTGCGCGACGATCTGGCCAACCGCGGTCCGGTGCGGATGTCTGCTGTAGAGAACGAACAGAAAGCAATCCTGCTGATTGTTCGCCGCCTGGCCGAATCTGGCGAGATGGTGATTGGTGGTGGCGAGGAAACCTATGTCTGATGCATTTTCTGCCCGCCCGTGGCAGCTGTGGCAGCCTACCGATCTGGGTCGTTTTGATGAGCCTGAACCGGAGGCACTGCCGGAGATCGCTGAATCTGACGACGGCGTTGATGAGCAGCAGCAGCAGCTTGAACGTCTGCAGCAGCAGATGCGCAAAGAGGCGCAGGGCCAGGGTTACAACGAAGGCTTTCAGCAGGGCGTCACCGAAGGCCAGAAAGCGGGCTACGACGCCGGTTTTCAGCAGGGTCTGGCCGATGCTCAGCAGCAGCAGGCCCCCCTGCAGGCGCGGATGTCCCAGCTGGTCACCGAGTTTCAGAACACGCTGGAGTCGCTGGACAGCGTCATCGCTGCCCGCCTGATGCAGCTGGCGCTGGAAGCCGCGCGCTCGGTGATTGGCCAGGCCACCACGGTGGATGGCACCGCCCTGCTGCGTCAGATTCAGGGTTTACTGCAACAGGAACCGATGTTCAGCGGCAAACCTCAGCTGCGCGTCCACCCTGACGATCTGCAGCGCATTGAACAGACCCTGGGTCCGACGCTGGATCTGCACGGCTGGCGGCTGATCGCTGACAGCACCCTGCACCCTGGCGGCTGCAAACTCAGCGCGGAAGATGGCGATCTGGATGCCAGCGTCGCGACACGCTGGCAGGAACTCTGCCGCCTCGCCGCACCGGGAGAAATCTGATGACCACCCGTCTGAACCGCTGGCTGGGCTCGCTGGATGCCTTTGAAAAACGCATTTCCCAGGTGCAGCCGGTACGCCGTTATGGCCGTCTGACCCGCGCCACCGGCCTGGTGCTGGAAGCCACAGGCTTACAGCTGCCGCTGGGCGCAACCTGCATCATCGAACGCAACGATGGCAAAAACATCAGCGAAATCGAAAGCGAAGTGGTGGGATTCAACGGTCAGAAGCTGCTGATGATGCCACTGGAAGAGGTGGACGGCATTTTACCCGGTGCGCGGGTCTATGCGCGCCAGAGCGGCGACAATCCGCAGGCGGGCAAACAGCTGATGCTGGGCCCCGAACTGCTGGGCCGCGTACTCGACGGCAGTGGCCGGCCGCTGGATGGTCTGCCATCACCGGATACCGGCTATCGCGCCCCGCTGATCACGCCGCCTTTTAACCCGCTGCAGCGTACGCCGATTACCGACGTACTGGATACCGGCGTGCGTGCCATTAATGCCCTGCTGACGGTGGGTCGCGGGCAGCGTATGGGCCTGTTTGCCGGTTCAGGCGTGGGTAAAAGCGTGCTGCTTGGCATGATGGCGCGCTACACCAAAGCGGACGTGATCGTGGTTGGCCTGATTGGCGAACGTGGTCGCGAAGTTAAAGATTTTATCGAGAACATTCTCGGGGCTGAAGGCCGCGCCCGTTCGGTTGTCATCGCCGCCCCGGCAGACGTTTCACCGCTGCTGCGTATGCAGGGTGCCGCCTACGCGACCCGTATCGCGGAAGATTTTCGCGACCGCGGTAAGCATGTGCTGCTGATTATGGACTCCCTGACCCGCTACGCCATGGCGCAGCGTGAAATTGCCCTGGCGATCGGCGAACCCCCGGCAACCAAAGGCTATCCGCCTTCCGTGTTCGCCAAACTGCCTGCGCTGGTTGAGCGTGCCGGTAACGGTATCGACGGCGGCGGTTCCATCACCGCGTTCTATACCGTCCTGACCGAAGGTGACGATCAGCAGGACCCGATTGCCGACTCCGCGCGTGCGATTCTCGACGGCCATATCGTGCTGTCGCGCCGGCTCGGTGAAGCGGGTCACTATCCGGCCATTGATATTGAAGCGTCGATCAGTCGTGCGATGACCTCGCTGATCGATGAGAACCACTATGCCCAGGTGCGCCAGTTCAAGCAGTTGCTCTCCAGCTTCCAGCGTAACCGCGATCTGGTCAGCGTGGGCGCCTATGCCGCCGGCAGCGACCCGATGCTGGATAAAGCCATCCGGCTCTATCCGCAGATGGAGGCTTTCCTGCAACAGGGCATCTTTGAGCGCAGCGATTATGACGACGCCAGCCTGCATCTCCATGCGCTGTTTGGCGCCTCAACCTGATTAACGCGAGGTAATGGCTATGAAAACGGCAAATGCTATCGATACGCTGCGCGACTTAGCGGAGCAGGATCTCGAACGGGCCGCCATCTATCTGGGCGATATGCGCCGCGGCCAGCATGCCGCCAACGAGCAGCTGACGATGCTGCTCGACTATCAGGATGAATATCGCAACAAACTTAACGATGACATGTCGAGCGGCATTGCCAGTACCCGCTGGACTAACTATCACCAGTTTATTCAGACGCTGGAAAAAGCGATTGAGCAGCACCGTAATCAGCTTAATAACTGGAATCAGCGCCTGGAGCAGGCGCTGATCAACTGGCGTGACAAACAGCAGCGGCTGAACGCCTATCAGACCCTGATCACGCGGGCAGCGGAAAATGCATTACGACAGGAAAACCGTCTCGACCAGAAACGGATGGACGAATTTGCCCAACGGGCCGCATTGAGGAGAGGCGAATGATTACGCTGCCAAACATTGCCATGAAAGCGACGGCTAAAACCGACGCAGAACCATCAGTCGCAACCGACGCGGCGGCAGGGTCAGATACCCTGCCTCAGGACTTTCTGACCGCGCTGGGAAACCAGCTGCTTGGTCTGGCAAAACAGCAGGGAAAAGCGGCGCAATCCGCTGACGCAAAAGCAGAAATGGCCGATGAGCGTCGACTGGCTTCCCCGCTCAGTGCGCTGCTGGCAACACGGGATAATCCTGCTGCCCTGGCTGCCCTGCTGAAACCGGAAAATATTAAAGCTGGGTCAAAATCAGCCGATGATAAAGAGAGCCTGGACGCGGCATCCTTAAGCGCCAGCGAGCTGCAGAATGTGCAGGCGCTGTTCGCCATGCTGCCGGGTGCGGCTACGGCGACAGCCAGCACGCCACCGCCCGTCAGCAGTGAATCGGGTGAGGTAATCAGTCAGAGCGATGGCGGCCGTAAAGCGCTGACCGCGCTGACACAGATGCTGAACACGACACCGGAGAGCAGCTCATCGCAGAGCACTGCACCGGGTAAAGATGAGAAGCACGAGATAAAAGGTGCGGCGCTGAACGCCCCTGCGGCGAGCAACGCGGCGAGCCAGAGCAGCAGTACCGCGCAGAGCAGCAACAGCAGCCTGAACCTGGCCTCAGACAGCCATTTCCAGCAGGCGCTGAGTGCGATGATGAAGCAGGATGATCAGGCCCCGGCGCACAGCAGCGCCAGCGACACTGGTCTGAACATCAGCGGCCCGATTACGAGCGCCAGCACCCTGCCCGCGCCGGTGACCGCGTCAGCGACCAGCAGCACTCCCTCAACGCCGATGCTGAATGCGCAGCTGGGCAGCGACGAGTGGCAGCAGGCGCTGAGTCAGCAGATTGTGATGTTCAGTCGCAACGGCCAGCAGAACGCGGAGTTGCGTTTACATCCGGAAGACCTCGGCGCTATCCAGATCAGCCTGAAACTGGATAACGACCAGGCACAGATTAGTCTGGTTTCCAGCCACAGCCACGTCAGATCGGCGCTGGAAGCCGCGATACCGCAGCTGCGCAGCGCGCTGGCAGAGAGCGGTATCAACCTGGGCGAGAGTCAGGTGAGCAGTGACAGTTCCGCGCAGAGCCAGAGCTTCCAGAATCAACAGGAGGCGCGCCGCGACGGACAGCATGGCCGCTTCTCCCTCCCCCAGGACAGTAACACCGACATTACGCCGATTGCCGTCCCCGCCGCCCTTCAGGCTCGCGTCAGCGGTAACAGCGCCGTCGACACTTTTGCCTGACAGCGATAAACGCTGAAGGTAAGCGTAAAACCCGCGTCTATTCTGCCCATTGGTTTGACTTAAGACGCGGGATAATCTGTCCCGTGAGCCGAGAGGCTTGCCCATAATTCACAGGAAGTAACTGCAACCATGTCTGATAACGCGAAAGCTAAAGGCCGCAAACGTAAACTCTTAATACCGGTGTTGCTCATTGTGACGCTGGCCGCTTGCAGCGTGGCAGGCTATGCAGTCTGGCGAATGATGAACAAACACGAGGGCGATAAGCCTGAGGTGGCGAAAGTTGAACCGCCTCCCGCTCCGGTCTTTTTTGCACTTGATACATTTACGGTTAACCTGGTCAATCCCGACAACGATCCTGACCGCGTGCTGTACGTAGGCTTTACCCTGCGTCTGGCCGATGAGGATACCCGTCGTCGGATGAATGACTATCTGCCTGAGGTGCGCAGCCGTCTGCTGCTGCTGCTCTCGCGTCAGAGTGCTTCGGCCCTGGCGACAGAGCAGGGAAAACAGGCGCTTGTTGAACAAATCAAACAGGCGCTGACACCTCCGCTGGTGAAAGGTCAACCTCCGCAGGCTGTAAACGACGTGCTGTTTACCGCCTTCATTTTGAGGTGAATCAATGGGCGATAGCATTCTCTCCCAGGCTGAAATTGACGCCCTTTTAAACGGCGACAGTGGCAGCGCGGAAGAAGAAAAGAAACAAAGCGGGCCGGAAGGCGATATTCGTCCTTACGACCCGAACACCCAGCGCCGCGTGGTGCGCGAGCGTTTACAGGCGCTGGAGATCATTAACGAGCGTTTTGCCCGTAGTTTCCGTATGGCGCTGTTTAACCTGCTGCGCCGTAGCCCGGATGTCAGCGTCGGGGCGATCAAGATTCAGCCGTATCATGAGTTTGCCCGCAATCTGCCGGTGCCAACCAACCTGAACCTGATCCACCTGAAACCGCTGCGCGGCACCGCGCTGGTGGTGTTCTCACCCAGCCTGGTCTTTATCGCCGTTGATAACCTGTTTGGTGGCGACGGACGGTTCCCGACCAAGGTCGAGGGTCGTGAGTTCACCCATACCGAGCAGCGGGTTATTCGCCGCATGCTAAAGCTGGCGCTGGATGGTTACAGCGACGCCTGGAAGGCGATTTATCCCCTGGACGTCGAATATGTACGTTCAGAGATGCAGGTAAAGTTCACCAACATTACCACCTCACCGAACGATATCGTGGTTAACACGCCGTTCCAGGTGGAGATTGGTAACCTGGTGGGTGAGTTTAATATCTGCATCCCGTTTTCAATGATTGAACCGCTGCGCGAGCTGCTGGTGAACCCACCGCTCGAAAACTCCCGCCAGGAAGATAACCACTGGCGTGACAACCTGGTCAAACAGGTGCAGCACTCTGAGCTGGAACTGATCGCTCACTTTGCCGAAACCTCGCTGCGTCTGTCACGGATCCTGCAGCTGAAACCCGGCGATGTGCTGCCGATTGAGAAGCCGGAACGCATTATCGCCCATGTCGATAGCGTCCCGGTCTTAACCAGCCAATATGGCACGATGAACGGCCAGTATGCGCTCCGTGTCGAACACCTGATTAACCCGATTTTGAATTCGCTGAACGAGGAACAGCCCCATGACTGACAGTAATAAACCGTCTGACGATATCTCTGCGGACGATCTGTGGGCTGAAGCGATGAATGAGCAGGTCGGCAGCAGCAGCGCGCCGCAAACCGATGACGTCTTTAAGTCATTCGACAGCCCGAATGTGGCAGGCTCGCTGCAGGACATCGATCTGATTATGGATATCCCGGTGAAGCTCACCGTGGAACTGGGCCGCACCAAGATGACCATCAAAGAGCTGCTGCGTCTGACGCAGGGTTCCGTGGTGTCACTGGATGGCCTGGCGGGTGAACCGCTTGATATCCTGATTAATGGCTACCTGATCGCTCAGGGTGAAGTCGTGGTCGTGAACGACAAATATGGCGTTCGCATCACCGATATCATCACTCCGTCTGAACGTATGCGTCGTCTGAGTCGCTGAATATGACCAGCCAGAATCAAACGCTGCAACCGGCTGCACCTCAGGCCCAGGCGATCTCCACCGGCTCGATGCTGGCTCAGGTCAGCAGCGTATTAGCGTTAATTATTTTACTGATTCTGGCCTGCGCCTGGCTGGCACGCCGTGTCGGCTTCGCGCCGAAAAAGGTCAGCAGCCAGGAGCTGAAGCTCACAGCCAGCGTCTCCGTGGGCCAGCGTGAGCGGGTGGTGATTGTGGATACCGCCGATGCCCGTCTGGTGCTGGGCATTACCGCACAGCAGATTACTCACCTGCACACCCTGCCGCCGGGTGAACCGGCGTCAGTGACGCCGGTCAACAGTGCACCACAGGATTTTCGTCAGCTGTTACAGAACCTGGTTAAACGTCCCGGAAAAAACTCATGATGCGTCGACTGCTTCCTTTACTGCCACTTCTGTTACTGGCACCGGTTGCCCATGCCCAGCTGCCGGGCCTGGTGAGTCATTCGCTGCCTAATGGCGGTCAGAGCTGGTCGCTGCCGGTGCAGACGCTGGTCTTTATCACGGCGCTGACCTTTATTCCGGCGGTGCTGCTGATGATGACCAGCTTCACCCGTATCATCATTGTGTTTGGTCTGCTGCGTAACGCGCTGGGCACGCCCTCTGCCCCGCCAAATCAGGTGCTGCTTGGCCTGTCGCTGTTCCTGACCTTCTTTATCATGGCGCCGACCTTTGACCGGATTTATCAGGATGCCTATCTGCCCTTCAGTCAGGACAAGATCAGCATGGATGTGGCGATTGAGAAAGGAGCCCAGCCGCTGCGTGATTTTATGCTGCGCCAGACGCGTGAAGCGGACTTAGCCCTGTTTGCCCGGCTGGCAAACGTGGCACCGATTGCCGGTCCGGAAGCCGTGCCGATGCGCATTCTGCTGCCCGCTTACGTGACCAGCGAGCTGAAGACCGCGTTCCAGATTGGCTTTACCGTCTTTATCCCGTTTCTGATCATTGACCTGGTCGTCGCCAGCGTGCTGATGGCGCTGGGGATGATGATGGTGCCGCCCGCGACCATCTCACTGCCATTTAAACTGATGCTGTTTGTTCTGGTCGATGGCTGGCAGCTGCTGGTCGGTTCACTGGCGCAAAGCTTCTACTCCTGATCCCCTTTTCTTCCCGGAGCAACACATGACACCCGAATCAGTAATGGTAATGGGACAGGAAGCGATGCGCGTCGCCCTGATGCTGGCCGCCCCGCTGCTGCTGGCTGCGCTGGTCAGCGGCCTGCTGATCAGCCTGATCCAGGCGGCGACCCAGGTCAACGAACAGACCTTATCCTTTATTCCTAAGATCTTGGCGGTGGCGACCACCGGGATTATTGCCGGCCCGTGGATGCTGAATCTGCTGCTGGACTATATCCGCACCGTCTTTACTAACCTGCCTTACATCATCGGCTGATGATTACTCTCGACAGCAGCCAGCTGGTTCAGTGGGTCAGCCAGTTCTTCTGGCCACTGGTGCGTATCATGGCGTTGTTCGCCACCGCACCGATCCTCAGTGAACGTTCCGTCAGTAAGCGTGTCAAAATCGGACTGGCGGTGATGATCACCTGGCTGCTGATGCCGCTGCTGCCTGCTGTTAATGTCACGCTCTTTTCGCCTGCCGGATTCTGGCTGCTGATCCAGCAGATGCTGATTGGCATCGCACTGGGCTTCACCATGCAGTTTGCCTTCGCAGCCGTGCGCTGCGCCGGGGAAGTGATTGGCCTGCAGATGGGTCTGTCGTTCGCCACCTTTTTCGACCCCGGCAGCCGTCTGAACATGCCGGTGCTGGCCCGCTTTCTCGACATGCTGGCGATGTTACTGTTCCTGACCTTTAACGGGCACCTGTGGCTGATGTCGTTACTGGCGGACAGTTTTCATACCCTGCCGATTGGCGGTCACCCGCTGAATGCCAATGCTTTTATGGCGCTGGTGAAATCGGGCGGATTAATTTTCCTTAATGGCATGATGTTAGCGCTGCCCTTAATCGTTTTGTTACTCATGCTAAATCTGGTACTGGGTTTGTTAAACCGCGTTTCACCACAGTTATCGATCTTCGCAATCGGCTTCCCGATTACCTTATCAGTCGGAATTTTAACCATCAGCCTGCTGATGCCCCTTCTCGCCCCGTTCTGTGAGCATTTGTTCGGTGAAGTATTTGATTTACTCGCCCTGTTCCTGACAGAACTATCCCGAACCTGAACATTAACTTTCTAACTATCTTTCCATCACCACACTTAAGTATCGCAAAACCATCCGTGCATTTTCCGAACCATGTTTTCCAGAATGCAACTAAGGATATTCTGATAAATGTGCTGAGAGTCTGAAAATAATTCTTATTAAACCGGGCTTCGCGTATTTTAGTTGGGTGGTTCACAGAAGCTCTCAGACTGTGAATGTGCAGGCAAATCGGTCAAACCATTGAAATTACGAAGAAAAAAACTTTAACGAATTTTTCTTGTTAAAAAATGTTTTTTCCGGCATTGTCAACGCACGCTGAGACATCACACTTTCGTAAAACAAATGTTTTTGAGAATTGTCCTATCAGAAAACTCCGGGTTTTCAGGGATAGTGACAAGGCTCCCAAAAATTGAGTAATACTTAACCTCCGGCATTTCACTGGCACTCCCCGCCATAGTCGGAGAATGTGTGACGTCAGGGCAGCACAAATTTTTTTGCAGAACGGGTCAGGGATGAAGACTTTTACGGGCGATTGCCTGTTACCACACTGCACGAGCAGAATAAAAAAGTACCTAAGAAATCTCTCTCGTATCGCAACGCGTATTCATCGTTGATTTAAACGGATAACAAATTGGTGAGGGTCGCTATTATGCCAACTATTATTATGGATTCCTGCAACTACACACGCCTGGGATTAACAGACTACATGTCTTTGAAAGGAGTTAAGAAGAAAAATATCTCTTCCGTCTCCGACATTGAGCAACTACAGCAGAAATGTGAGCAATTAAATCCTGGTGTCGTATTTATTAATGAAGATTGTTTCATTCATGAATCCGATTCCAGTGAGCGTATCCGCAGCATTATTACGCAGCATCCAGATACACTCTTCTTTATCTTTATGGCGATTAGCAATATCCATTTTGAGGAATATCTCTACGTTCGTAAGAACCTGATTATTACATCAAAATCGATGAAAACGTCGACCCTGGATTCCTTACTCAGCACCTATTTGCAGAAGAAACTCAACCAGTCTGCGCGCATCTCTTCGGGCATGGATGTTCACCCGCTGACGCTGAGCCAGACCGAGTCAAACATGCTGAAAATGTGGATGTCAGGTCATGACACCATTCAGATCTCAGATAAAATGCAAATTAAGGCCAAAACGGTATCGTCACACAAAGGTAATATTAAACGCAAAATCAAAACCCATAATAAACAGGTGATTTATCATGTGGTGCGTTTAACCGATAATGTGACCTCGGGTATTTACGTTAATATCCGCTGATCGTTAAACCAGAAAAACCGGCTCCGATGGGCCGGTTTTTTTTTGCTCAGAACTGGGAGCCACGTCTCACTCTTACCGCTAAGTCTTTACTCTCTTTTGCCGATGTTAAGCCTTATAACAACAGCCCTGAGAGAGCAAGGATATGAACACTGCATTAGATAATGATGGACAAAAAAGCGCGGGCATCTGGCAGAACCTCCGCCTGGTACCGCTGTTTAGCCTCATCTTCGGCGGCATTCTGCTGCTGTTTGCACTCTGTATTGGCGTCGCCAGTTACTTTCTTACCTTAAGCAATCACTCCCTCGATGATGCCACCGACGAAATTCAGGTTCGTATGGGGCTCGCCAACAGTTCAAACCATCTGCGTACGGCACGTCTGACGATTATTCAGGCCGGTGCGGCCGCCCGTATTGGCGAAATGGATGAGTTTCGCGCTAACGTCGCGGCAGCCGAAAAACGTATCAAGCAGGCCAAAGAGGGCTTTGCGGTCTATGAAGCGCGTAAGGTGAAGTCGCCCTCTGATACCGAACTCGATGCCACGCTGCAGGCACGCTTCAATAATTACATTACTAAAGGCCTGCTGCCGATGATCAATGCCGGTAAGCAGGGCAGCTTTGAGGGGATCATTGCTCAGGAGACGGATGTCACCCGCAAGCTGGATGATGAATATAATCAGGTGCTGCTGAAGGCGATTAAAATCCGGACCGACCGGGCAAATGCCATTACCGCTGAAGCCGATGCGCAGTCACGCATAGGTTTTATAGCGATGGGCGTCGCGTTTGTGGCTGCACTGGTACTGGTTCTGCTGACCTTTGTCTTCCTGCGGCGGATTGTGATCAATCCTTTACGGCAGTCAGTGGAACGCATCGAACGCATCGCGCAGGGCGATCTGACCTCCGCTCCCCTGCCCTATGGGCGCAGTGAAATTGGTACGCTGATCCATAACCTGCAACTGATGCAGCAGGCACTGGTCACCACGGTCGGAACGGTGCGAGAAGGCGCTGTCGCCATTTATCAGGGATCCAGCGAAATCTCCGCCGGTAACACCGACCTCTCTTCCCGCACCGAGCAGCAGGCCGCCGCGCTGGAACAGACCGCGGCCAGCATGGAAGAGCTTACCGCCACCGTGAAGCAGAATGCGGAGAACGCGCATCACGCCAGTCAGCTGGCTGCCGATGCCTCCGGCAAGGCCCGCAGCGGCGGCGAGCTGGTCAGCGGTGTGGTGAAAACCATGACCAATATTTCCGGCAGTTCGAAGAAGATTGCGGAGATCACTAACGTCATCAACAGCATTGCGTTTCAGACTAACATCCTGGCGCTGAACGCGGCCGTCGAGGCGGCGCGTGCCGGTGAGCAGGGGCGCGGCTTTGCGGTGGTCGCCAGCGAAGTGCGGAATCTGGCCCAGCGCAGTGCGCAGGCGGCAAAAGAGATTGAGTCCCTGATTGCCGAGTCAGTCGCACTGATTAACGACGGTTCACAGCAGGTGGGCGCAGCCGGGAATACGATGGGTGAGATTGTCGAGGCGGTGCGTCGGGTGACCGATATCATGTCAGAGATTGCGGCCGCCTCCGACGAGCAGAGCCGCGGGATTCAGCAGGTCAGCCAGGCGGTGACCGAGATGGATAACGTCACTCAGCAGAACGCCTCGCTGGTGGAAGAAGCGACAGCCGCCGCCGCGTCACTGGAGGATCAGGCGGGTAAACTGACCCAGGCCGTCGCCGCCTTCCGCCTGCAGGCTTCACCGGCGACCACCGCGATGGCTTCCCGTCCGGCTGCACCGGTTAAAACGGTGGCCGTCGCGCCTCGCCAGGCACTGGCTGGCAGCAACGAAAACTGGGAAACTTTCTGAGTCATTAAGCAGGGTCGCGGGCGACAGCGCTCAGGGCCCTTCTATGCAAAAAGCCGCCTCCGGGAACGGAAAGGCGGCTTTTTTATGCGCGTCAGGCTCAGGCGTCGTGGTAAGGCTCAACGAAGATCCCATCCGGCTGATGCGTCTCATTAAAAAACCAGATACCCAGTGGATAATCTTCGAGCGCAACCAGAAACATCGTGCCCTCGTTGAACGGCTCCATCGCCAGAATGGTGCCCACGCGACGCGGGCCGCCATCCGTTCTGACGCTGACGCGATCATTTACCTTCATGTCGGTTCTCCTGATGATTTACTGCGTACAGTCTAACCGAAGAACCTGAGGGATGCAGCGCGTTAGCGGCGGGCAATGACCCATACGGCATGGATAATGCCGGGGATGTAACCACAGAGGGTCAGCAGGATATTCAGCCAGAACGCGCCGCCAAACCCGACCTGCATGAACACGCCCAGTGGCGGCAGCAGGATAGCGATAATAATTCTTAAGAGGTCCATAACCATTCCTTTAGGTATTGAAAAAAATCAGCTTTATTCTCAACTATAGCTGAATCTGCTCTGTTAACAGGAAAAGTCAGGTAAATCTGAGTAAGGATGCCCTTTTTCGATTCTTTAACAGTGCACGGCAGGATTTCATACGCGCCTGACTGTTACACTCTCCCTGCTGCATCGCCCCCCCGGCAGCGCAGCATTCCTGCAATAACAAGGATTTTGCCCGCACTCTGCGGGCTTTTTTTGATCTGCGATTAACCCTTCCTCGCCTTTCTCTGCCGCCTTCTATACTTACAGTTCTGTTTGCTCTCAGGAGTCTGAAAATGACAGAGGAAAAGCACGACAGCGCGGCGCAGCCAGCCGAACTCAGAGTAGATATGGAAGGGTTACTGGCGGCGATTCAGGCCAGAACGTCGGGTGAGATACGGGACGCTATGGAAGCGGGACCGTCGCCACGACGCGAGATTGATGGTCAGGTTTTTCGTTCCGGCGCCGAACTGGGGGAGGCTTTTGAGATCGACATCAGTGACTGTCGCGCCTGTGAAGCTAACCGCTGAAATCGATTTCAAAAAAATACCCGGCATGGAAGCCGGGTAAAAATTCAATTCGTTACACCAGGGAATTCTTAACACCGTTGCAGAATACCTGATTGCCCGGACTGAACAAGTATCAGATATGCACGTTTCTGCAATCGCCCCACTCACGCTGACGCGATACAGGTTAAAAACACCGCGCTGCACAGTCACTTAGCCCTGCACAATTCCTGCATGCCCCACGTTTCTGCGGGCCTGTTTTTAAGAATATTCCTGGATTTCTGGCCGGTGTGGCAGGAAAAAAAGTGTGCGCCATATTCAACTATAATATTGAAAAATCGCTGCTTTAGCGGCGAACGTGATGAAAGGAGCTTGTTCATGCCCGATCTTCAGCACCCCTTAATGGTAATTACCGATTTGGATGGTTCACTGCTCGACCATCACAGCTATCGCTGGGATGCGGCCACGGAATGGCTGACCACACTCCGGGAGCATGCGGTGCCGCTGGTCATCTGCTCCAGCAAGACCGCAGCTGAAATTGTCCCGCTGCAGAAAAAGCTCGGCATCGCCGGTTCCCCCTTTATTGCGGAAAACGGTGCCGTGGTGCAGACCCTGGATCAGCAACGGATTCGTCTGCCTGATAGCGCCCTCAGCTATGAGGCGCTCTGTGAGCGTCTGGCTGGACTGAAAAGCCACTTCCGCTTCACCGGATTTCACGACTTCTCCGATCCGGAGGTGGCCGCCATGACCGGTCTGAGTGAAGCGGATGCGGCCCTCTCCCGTCAGCGGGATGCGTCAGAAGTGGTGGTCTGGCGCGACAGCGATGAGGCCTTTAACCGGTTTCATGAGGCACTGCATGCAGAAGGGCTGGCGCTCACTCAGGGCGGCCGTTTCTGGCATGTGATGCCGGCAGGCAGTGGCAAAGGCGAAGCCCTGCGCTGGCTGCTGGCACACTCTCCCGGCGAGCCACGCGTCACTATCGGGCTGGGTGATGGGCCAAACGACGCCCCGATGCTGGATGCGGTGGATTATGCGGTCGTCATCAAAGGCTACAGTAAAACGCCGGTGACCCTCAGCCGCACCGATCAGCAGCAGGTTTATCACACCGCTCACCACGGCCCTGAAGGCTGGCGTGAAGGGCTCGACTATTTTTTGACTCAACCTCAATGAGCTGCCCATGGGCATGAAAAGGATGAAGCGATGAGTGACTTTTATCAGAATGGCGTAATCACCAACTTCCATAACCTCACCCACCGCAGCGTGGAGTCGCTGGAAAAAGAGATGGTTCGCTTTGCCCGCAAACGCAAAATGGGGCTGATCCTGCCGTCGCTGTTTTCCGAACTTGAAGGTCCGGCACTGACCAATATCGTCGATGAGCTGGCAAAAGTGCCCTACCTGGATGAAATTGTGATCGGGCTGGATCGGGCCGACCGCGACCAGTTCCTGTTTGCCCGCGACTTCTTCTCCCGGCTGCCGCAGCGCCACCGCATCCTGTGGAACGATGGCCCGCGCCTGAAGGCGATCGATGCGGAGCTGGATAAAGAGGGGCTCTCCCCCACCAATCCGGGTAAGGGGCGCAACGTCTGGTTCTGTACCGGCTACACGCTGGCCTCCGACCGCACCAGCTGTGTGGCCCTGCATGACTGCGATATCGTCACCTATGAGCGCGGCATGCTGGCACGTCTGCTCTATCCGCTGGCGAACCCGGCGTTTCAGTATGAGTTCTGTAAGGGCTTCTATGCGCGCGTGGCCGACGGCAAGCTGAATGGCCGCGTGGGCCGCCTGCTGGTCGGGCCGCTGCTGCGCTCGCTGCAGAAAGTCTATGGCCACTCAGAGTATCTCGATTACCTGTCGAGCTTCCGCTATCCGCTCTCCGGCGAGTTTGCCATGCGCACCCATGTACTCAACGGCATTAAAATTCCTGGCGACTGGGGACTGGAGATCGGCGTGCTGTCGGAGATTTACCGCAACTACACCACCCGCCAGTCGTGTCAGGTCGAGATCGCCGATAACTATGACCATAAACATCAGCCGCTGGCCGAGGATGATGGCACAGGCGGCCTGAAGCGAATGAGCAGCGACATTGTTCAGTCACTGCTGCGTAAGCTGGCCACCATGGGCGTTCCGCTCACCAGCGACTCATTCCGGGTGCTGAAAGCCACCTACTACCGCAATGCGCTGGATATGATGGAGACCTACAACCACGAAGCGGTCATGAATGGCCTGAAGTTCGATCAGCATGTGGAAGAGGCGGCGGTCGAGATGTTTACCCAGTCGATTCTGGAGGCGGGTCAGGCGTTTATCGAGCGTCCCAACGATAAGCCCTTTATTCCGAGCTGGAGCCGCGTCCAGTCAGCGTTTCCTGACGTGCTGCAGCGTATCTATCAGGCGGTAGAGGAGGATAACGACGGCAACGTCTGAGCAGGAGCGGCACAGGGAGTGTGTCCGCGTTCAGACGGTGGAGGCGCAGAGCCTCAGTAAAGCTTCAGGATAGAAGAAGAGGCCTGCAGAGTGGCAGGCCTTTCAGGGATAAAGCGCCGTGGCCTGACAGGCCCGTTCTTCGCGGCGCGCTGTCTGCCTGCGATTCAGCTCGCCAGCTGCTGCTCAGGATTCAGCGCGCAGAGTTCATCACTGCGAAAGGCTTCACGGCGCACCGCATAGCCGTCATACCAGCGACACTCGACCATGCCACTGGCGTAGCCGGTCACCACCATGGTGTGCCCTTCTTCCTTGTGCTGAACCTCTTCACTGATTGCGAAAACCATGCTGCGCTCCTTTTTATTAACCTGAGTGATTATTTTCTTTATAGCAGGCGAATGCGGTTCCTGCCTGTTAAGGCACGCATAAAAAGGGCAAATTCGGAATTAAGCAGATGGATATAGTGAAAATAAAAAAAGCGGATAAAAAATATTATCCGCTTTGATGAGGAACCGACGCTGACGTCAGATTTTACAGCCTTCGCAATCGGCTTCATCACCGAGATCGTCCGGCACTTCGCTGGCTTTTTTCTCTGCTTTCGCTTCCGCCTGCTCAAGCTGTGCGTCAATATCAAATTCAAACATATCGTCGTTCATCGTCATTCTCCTGACCGTAAATCGCAGTGCGCTTTATACCGATTTTCCACGCACTCTGGCAATAAGGTTGACCACTAACAGCACGATCGACCCAATGATAAAACCGAGCACCAGGTTCGCGCCATTGCTGAGCAGCGTCGCAATCCAGCCGCTGAAGCCAGCGCTGACCTCTTCAATCAGGTGATGCAGCGGCGTAATGCCATGCACCACAATGCCGCCGCCCACCAGGAACATGGCGATGGTGCCCACGACCGAAAGGATCTTCATCAGCCAGGGCGCGGCCGCCAGCAGCACGCTGCCGATGCCCTGCGCAACGCGCGACGATTTCTCCCGCAGCCAGAAGCCCAAATCATCAATTTTTACAATGGCCGCCACGATGCCGTAGACGCCAATGGTCACCAGAATGGCGATGCCTGCCAGGATAATCACCTGATTAAGCAGCGGCGATTCGGAAACGATGCCTAAGGTAATGGCAACGATTTCGGCCGACAGAATAAAATCGGTGCGCACTGCGCCTTTGATTTTCTTTTTCTCAAACTCTGCCGCGTTCTGCTTCGCCAGTGAATCAAGCCGCTGCTGGCGCGCCTCCGGCGATTTGCTCTGCTTGTCATGCTGCAGGCTGTGCATCACCTTCTCGACCCCTTCATAGCAGAGATAGGCTCCGCCCAGCATCAGCAGCGGCGTAATCAGCCAGGGCGCAAACGCAGAGATAACCAGCGCCAGCGGCACCAGGATCAGTTTGTTCAGAAACGATCCTTTTGCCACGCCCCACACCACCGGCAGCTCCCGGTTGGCTTTCACGCCGGTGACCTGCTGGGCATTCAGCGACAGATCGTCGCCCAGCACGCCGGCCGTTTTTTTCGCCGCCACTTTCCCCATGACGGAAATATCGTCCAGAAGTGTTGCAATATCATCAAGTAAAGTCAGTAAACTGGTTCCCGCCAAAATTGTATCCTTAGTCTGGTTCGTTATGTTGACAACATGGGCAGCGCTCAATTTCCGTTACGGTCATGTCGGCGATGCCCTCACATTCCCACTCCACCCTAATCGTCTCGCCTGCTGTTCCTTCAGCATGCAGGTATTTGCTGACCGGGCTTTCGGTCATGCCGGTGATCTCCTCCGTGGCAATCAGCCTGTCGCCGCTGTAGACCCGCGCAGTGGCGCGGGTATTCACCATCCGCTCGTCACGAAGCTGGTAAAGGCGTTTTACCGTCAGTTTTATGCTGCTCATTTCAGGCTCCTTCCTGGCCTCGGAGAAAAGGTCGATCTAATCAATTATGACTCTGATTAGCAATCAGCGTTGTAATGATGAATGCCCTGATGGTCGATTTCGGCACTCTCCGGCATGACCAGCAGCCACTCCTCCAGCCGCTCCAGCAGATCCTGATCCGCCAGCCGCAGTTTGCCGCGCAGCGCGCACTCCCAGATGATCAACACTTTCCAGCCACTCGCCTGCAGCTGCTGCACATAGCGCCGGTCACGTTCAACATTGCTGTTAATCTTGCCCGTCCAGAACTCTGTGCGGGTAGCCGGCAGTTTAAACAGGTAGCAGTGATGGCGATGCCAGAAGCAGCCATGAACAAAAATAATCGCCTGCTGGTCGTTGAGAACAAAATCGGGCCGTCCTGGCAGATTTTTATCCTGCACACGAAAGCTGAATCCCCGGTCTTTCAGCAACAGCGCAATTCGTTGCTCAATGGCCGTATCCTGAGCGCGAATGGCACGCATATTTTTGCTGCGTGTTTCGCTGGAGTGAACATCAGCCATAGCCTCTCCTTTTTTGCTGGTTCTTCAACTTTAGTCTGCGCCACGAAAAGCGAAAGCTGGCAACCGAACCTTCACAACGTGCGCCGCAAAAACAGACGATTCCGGCGCGCCGGCTCAGGGCACATCGGGGCAATTTCCTCACTGCCTCAGGAGTGATAGCATAGGCGCCTCACTGTTAAGGAAAAACGCATGCATCCCGCCGCCCTCGCTGAACCACTTTCTGCTGCACATTCACTTCCTGAAGCGTCCGATCGCTTACAGCAGGTCCTGGCAATCTATTCGGTTCGTGATCTTACGGCCCGCCTGCAGCAGGCGGGTTTCTCCCGCTGGAGCCCTGCGCTCCTGAACCGGATCCGCCAGGGCAAATGCGCCGTGCCGCCGCTGAGTGAAGCCGAACAGCTTCTGCTGCAGGATCTGCTGCCGGCCCGGCCCGCCCATTATGATAATCCTGAATTTCGCTTTATCGATCTCTTTGCCGGGATTGGCGGCATTCGCAAAGGATTTGAGGCGATAGGCGGTAAGTGTGTCTTCACCAGTGAATGGAACAAAGAGGCGGTTCGCACTTATAAAGCTAACCACTATAGCGATCCGCTGGAGCATCACTTCAATACCGATATCCGTGAGGTCACACAGCCAGCGGGCCTGAGCGACGATGAGGCGATCTATCGCGCTATCGATGCTGCCATCCCGGATCATCAGGTGCTGCTGGCAGGCTTTCCCTGCCAGCCCTTCTCACTGGCGGGTGTCAGCAAAAAGAATGCGCTGGGCCGCGCACACGGGTTTGAATGCCAGGTGCAGGGGACGCTGTTTTTCGACGTGGCGCGCATCCTTGCCGCGAAGAAACCGCCCTTTTTCGTGCTGGAGAACGTGAAGAATCTCAAGAGCCACGATAAAGGCCGCACCTTCGCCATTATCATGGAGACGCTGGATGAACTGGGCTATGACGTCGCGGATGCCGGTGACACCAGCCCGGATGCCAAAGTGATCGATGCGCGTCATTTCCTGCCGCAGCATCGCGAAAGAATTGTGTTGGTCGGGATCCGCCGTGACCTGAAAAAACAGGATTTCACGCTGCGCGATATCCGCCGCTTCTTCCCGGCTCAGGTCCCTGCGCTGCAGAGCCTGCTGGAGAGCGACCCGGATGACAAATATATCCTCTCGCCGGTGCTCTGGCGCTATCTCTATCAGTATGCGAAAAAGCATAAGGCGAAAGGCAATGGCTTTGGCTTTGGCCTCAACGATCCGCGTAATCCGCACTGCTGCGTGCGCACCCTGTCGGCGCGCTACTACAAAGATGGCTCGGAGATCCTGATTGACCGCGGCTGGGACAGCGCGCTGGGGGAAGCGGAGTTTCACGATGCCGCAAACATGGCGCGCAGACCGCGCCGTTTGTCACCACGCGAATGTGCGCGGCTGATGGGCTTTGATGTACCGGGCCACGAGCCGTTCCGCATCCCGGTCTCAGACACGCAGGCTTACAAGCAGTTTGGTAACTCGGTGGTGGTCCCGGTGTTCGCCGCGGTAGCGCAGCTGCTGCTGCCCCATATCCGTCAGCTGAAACCCTGATTCCTGAAAAGAAAAATCACCTGATGATGCAGGCCCAGACAAAGCGAGTTCAACAGCAACGAATAAGCTCAACGCGCAGGGAACAGGATCAGAAGAGGAAAGCGTCCCGCGCCAGGGATGGCGCGGGTCGAGCGTGTCAGGGATGACGGTTTTTGCGTCTTTCCGATCTGACCCTGTTCTCTTCGCAGGCACAGTCTCACCACAAAACAGTCCAGCCTGATGCAAAAAAACCCGTCTGGCGACGGGTTTCATGTTTATTTCTTCTTCTTGCTCTGCTTTTTCAGCAGCAACCGTATCTGTTTCAGTTCGCTGGCGCTTAATCCATCGGCCTGTGCATCAGAAGCGGCTGAGGCTTCCGCCGCCGCTTCGGTAATGTCCTGATTATCAATCGCCGGATGCGGATGCGTTTCCAGACTGGCCTGCAACCGCTGCACAATCTCCTGACTCATGGAAATCTGGTTTTCCAGCGCCAGCTGTTTAATCGTTTCTTTTAATTCAGGATCAATTTTAATCGTTAAATTAACAGTTTCGGTCATCAGGCAGCTCCTTTTTTGTTATTGCTGACACGCTACCGGATGACCGTTTCGATTAACATACTGTCATAAAAATTTAATATTCACTGCGCAGCGGCGTGAAATCCCGCAGTACGGCCTCATCCATTCCCACCAGATTTCCCTGAAGCTCTGCATAAAGTTTCGCCATGTAGCGCACCAGGAAATCTGCGTTATGTTCAGCCAGCATCCGCCCCGCTTCCGTGTGCATCGTTTCCGGCAGACGCAGCAGCTTTTTCTGGAAATGATCCAGTGTCCACAGCGCATCATTCAATTCGCGATCTTTTGCCAGCGGGTCCTGACTGTCGAACAGCGGACGGTTCAGGGCCCCGGCAGTATAGAAAACCCGTGCCAGTCCGATGGCGCCCAGCGATTCCAGCCGGTCAGCATCCTGAACGATTTTCGCTTCCAGCGTCTGAGGCGGGATACCGGCGCTGAAACTGTGGGTTTTCACAGCGTGCATCACCGCCTCTATCTTTTCAGCCGGAAAATCGAGGAAATCCTGCTGCAGAATGCGCTGGGTTTCCGTGGCGGCATAGGTGGAGGCCAGATGACGTTCCGGATGATTCTTCGGCAGATTGACCACATCGTGAAAATAGCAGGCGGTGAGCACCACCAGCGGATCAGCGGGAGTACCGTTCAGGATACGCTGTGCGCTCATCCAGACACGGCGCAGATGGGCGATATCGTGCGCGCCGTCGTCATGGATCCAGTTCGCCTGAAACCAGCTTTCATAACGGGATTGCCAGAGTGTAAGTGACATAGTCTATCTCCCTGTGGTGATCGACAGCAGTTCTCTGTCGTGATCGGTGCGCGAACGTCAGGCCATCATAGCGACTGGCTAATGACATTTTTTTTACAGAGCGGTGGATAAGAGCGGGGCTGCCAGCAATTTCCGGCAGAAAAATGAGATCTGGATCATCTGTATAGCATCTCTGTCAGACAATAACCGCAATTTCATCGGTTTTCAGCCTTTCCTTAATAAATTGTGGCTAAGAAGATTAGTTTAACGGGGGTAATGTTTAATCTGAACAGGATAGCCTTGCCAGAGGGTACGGAAGAGGCTTTTGTCACGTCATTATTTGTAAAAGTGTGGCCGCTGACAGGGGAAAAAATCTGAAAAGGTTCCCATTTTTACCGTTATAACGTACTGTATCCCGGCTATTCGTCGTCTGGCGAAGGTTGCATGATAAGCTCTGGTGCACTTTTTGCATTTTGCGGAATACTGACTACCTCTGTGACAATTTTAAAGTGACTGTCAGGCGACAAATTATTAAGCAAAATGATTTAAAGCTTTTATGATAGTTATGAGATGTGAAGCAAATGGACGTATACAGCAGTAACCGGGTTTTACTAATAACAAGAGGTATTCCATGAAAGAACGGCCGATTCTTTTTTCCGAACAGCGTGTCCGTGCCCTGTTGGTTGGCCAGCAAACGCAAACCCGGCGCATTATGAAAACTCAGGCTTTTGGTCCGGGTCAGGATCATCATGAAGGCGTACACGCTTTTGATGTCAGTGCGAATCATCTGCACGGCTATAAACTGATGTCGATGAGCGACATCAGCTATCACTGTCCTTATGGTAAACCGGGTGATCTGCTGTGGGTACGCGAAACCTGGCGCGGTCCGATGGTGCCGGAGAGCGATCTGGCCGAATATGAGCGTGACCCGACGCCGTTCCGCCTGCCGGAATATTGTCAGTACCGCGCCGACAGCAATGAGCTGGGTCAGCACGCGATGAGCACCCCGGAAGCGGAAGAGTTTGGCTGGCAGACCGCCATCCACATGCCGCGCTGGGCCAGCCGCATCAATCTGGAGATCACCGGCGTTCGCGCTGAGAAGATTCAGGATATCAGCGAAGATGACATTATGGCGGAGGGCGTACAGACCGATTCGCACTTCCTCAATAACTTCTTCACCATGAACGTAAACTCAGAGTCGCCGAAAGAGGCCTATCGCAAAGCCTGGCAAAAACAGTATGGCGCGACCAGCTGGGAAGTGAATCCCTGGGTCTGGGTGATTGAGTTTCAGCGGGTGGGTCGCAACTAGCCCTTCAGCCCTGCGCTTTGCGGGCTGTATCACAGACAACGGCCGCGCTAACGGGTTGAATAGACAGCCCTCAGGCCTGCAGCCGGATCAAAGGTGCCAGCATTCGATGCTGGCATTTTTATATCTGGCGAGTCAGGATAGCGAAAGAGTCCGGTTCTGTGCAGGAGTTGCGATGTTTAAATGGCCCTGGAAAACGCAAAACGACACCCTTCTGGCTGCGCTGCCCTGGCAGCAGGGGCTGGCCCAGCCCATCTTCAGCCTGCTTAGTGAAGACGAACAGCAGGCGCTTACAGCGCTGGCGCAACGCTTCCTGCAACAGAAGAAGCTGGTGCCGCTGGAAGGAACAGCGCTGGATGAACTGCGCAGCGTGCGCATCGCCCTGCTCTTCTCTCTGCCGGTGCTTAAACTGGGTCTGGAATGGCTGGACGGTTTTCATGATGTGCTGATCTATCCAGAGCCGTTTAAGGTGGACGATCAGTGGCAGGATGAGGATGGGCTGGTTCACAGTGCGCCTGCCGTTCACGCCGGTCAGAGCTGGACGCAGGGGCCGGTGGTGCTTAACTGGCTCGATATTCAGGACTCTTTCGATCTCTCTGGCTTCAATCTGGTGATCCACGAAGTCGCCCACAAACTTGATGCGCGCGGCAGTGGCTACACCAGCGGTGTGCCGGTGATCCCGCTGCGCGACGTGGCGCAATGGGAAAAGGATTTACATGCTGCGATGGCGGAGATAGAGAGTGAAGTCGAGCTGGTCGGAGAACAGGCGGCGACTATCGATCCCTACGCCGCCAGCGATCCGGCTGAGTGCTTCGCCGTACTCTCCGAATACTTTTTTACCGCTCCGGTTCTGCTGGCTGAGCGCTTTCCGGCCATGTATCAGCATCTGCGTCAGTTCTATCAGCAGGATCCTCTGAGCCGAATCGCCACTGACAGCGTACAAATTGCTTAAATCGCGATCGCTTTGTGTTAATCCTAGCCAGTTGAATGATAAACCCTTTTTTAGCTGTTGCCACTTCAGAGCGTCGCCGTTAATATTCGCCTCGTTCCAGCGATTCCTCTGTAGTTCAGTCGGTAGAACGGCGGACTGTTAATCCGTATGTCACTGGTTCGAGTCCAGTCAGAGGAGCCAGAATTAGAAAAGCCCGCTCAGGGAAACCTGAGCGGGCTTTTTGCTTTCCGATCCTGTTTTACTCTTTACCTGACGTTCCTTCATCACCGCGACTATTTTAACCCCATCACATCTGCTCGCCATTGTTGCTCAGGACAGGGAACCAAACGCTTTTTCTGTTCACTCACTCTTTCATACTTTGCTGGCCGGGCTGCCCTTGCCATGCCGGTTTGCTATCCGAAACAAATAAGTAAGGAAGAATGATGTCGACATCTTTAAGCAGTGCACTGACTCCTTTATTCCGTTACCTGAGTTTTATGCCTGAGATACGGGGCGATGAGGAAGCCTTTGAACTCGTGATGTGGTCAGACTTATCGCTACGGCTTTTACATTATCCCGCTAACCACATCACCTTTAGCTGCCTGCTTCCTTTCAGGACACCCGATGACATCTCCACCAGGCTTCTCTGGGAACTTCTGCAGGTAAATCTGATGAACGAAGGTAATCCTGCCATTGTGCTGGCGGCTTCGGCAAACAGTGATGAGCTGGTTGTATGGTCACGTTTACCGATGAGCATCGCTGATCCTCAGACCCTGATTGCCCTCTACGAAAACATGGCTTTTTATACTCATACGCTTGGACAGCGTCTGGGCATTATCAGCCAGCATATTACTGATGAAGCCGGAGCCTGATTATGATGCGTATATTTTCAACTGGTAGCAGCCGCCAGACGCCACAGAGCCAGCCTGCTCACCAGAGACTCAGTGCCATGCAAATGCAGGCATCCGGCCCCTTTCAGCATCAGGTCAGGGTGGTTTCTCCACAAACGCTGCAAAGCATGGATCTGGCGGCGCAGGTCCAGCAGGAAGTGCGCAGGCAAGCAGGATCTGGGGGTAATCAGTGGTTACCGCTTGTTGCTGATAAGGGAGAGAGTGCAATGCGCGGTATCATGGCCGTGCGCGCAGCAGAGCGCTTCAGTGATGAAGCCAGAGAAAGCTTTGCACAACGGTTTCCTACTGCTGCGACAGGCCTGGATCGGGCTTATGCCAGTGGACACAGCGCCCTGAGAGTGCAGGGAGGACATTGTCAGGAATTTGCCGATCTGGCCTATACACAGGTGGCAGCCAGAGGAGCCGGTAAGCCCGTTTTTAATACGCTCTACAATAATGACCACGTTCTGGTGCTGTTAGGAGACAAACGTCAGGAAGATCCGGTCGTGCTTGATGCATGGCAACATCTGCCGATAGTGACCACGCTGGAAAACAGCAAACTCGATCCGGGCAGGCTTGACGTTATCCAGCAACGAAACGACCCCCGCCCCGATCCGCACGCCCAGTGGGCGCTGCGTCATGTGCGTACCATGCCAATGTCGGAGATAGAAAGTATATTGACTTCGACAACCTACCCCCCCGTGGGGAAAAAGTTTGTCAGACATATGGTCGAAAAAGCGCGCGCAGAGGAACCTGGACGTTATGATGTACGCTCGCTGGCGAACGATCCCAGCACCCGCTTCACTGACGATCCCGCCCATCCGGCGAAGCCTTATGACGTCATGTCTGCATCATCATTATCCAGTGCCCGCCGAACGATTGAGAAATATGAACAGGCTGCCGCCGCCGATCCCGGGGGCTATGGCAAAGCAAAGCGTTTCTGAAAAGAGCGTCAGTAACGGATCGCCGTTCGCTACAGGGCAGTAGCATGCCAGAAGAAATCTGTCTGGTCTTATTTAACGATCAGGAGGGAGGAATACCTTCTAACCTGAGGAAATCTCAGGAAAATGCTGATTTATTCAGCAGCCAGTCATAAAGGTGCAATCAGGCTTTGACATCCCCTCGCCCGCTGGATATTATGCGCCTCGTTCCAACGATTCCTCTGTAGTTCAGTCGGTAGAACGGCGGACTGTTAATCCGTATGTCACTGGTTCGAGTCCAGTCAGAGGAGCCAGATTAGAAAAAGCAGCTATCCCCGGATAGCTGCTTTTTTGCTTTTCAGATGCCCCACTCTTTGTTCACTTCAACAGCCCTGTTCTCCCGCAACGCTGACTAAACCAGAACACCGTAAATGCTCTCTGCCCTGTCAGAAATCCTGTGTCACTGTAAGCGGCAAATAAAAATCAGCAGGCCACGCTCTGTGAACTGCTGGCTGCTGGTTATTCCGGAATAATCAACACCTGACCTGGCGCGATGTTATCCGGACTGCTGAGAATATTTTTGTTGGCCTCGAAGATTTTCATATAATGAGAGGCATCGCTGTAGAATGCTTTTGCAATGGCGCTGAGCGTGTCACCGGATTTTACCGTGTAGGTGCGCTTACCTGCTGCGGTGATATCAGGCTTATTTTCAACATTCTTATTATCAGTATTTAACAACTCCTCACCTATACTTTTAATACTATCCAGAATGCTCATAATTCTTCTCCCGTCGTTTCCGATACGTTTAATTTAATTAAGAAAACACCATTGCCAGATAAAAGGCAGGCGGCGTACGATACACCCGCTCTTAATTGACGAATTAAACCACAGTTAAACGCTGATAGGATTAATAAAGAATAAAGGATGCAGGAAATGGGTCTATTGTCATGGGTAGTATTTGGGTTGCTTGCCGGCATCATCGCCAGATGTATTATGCCGGGTAAGGAACATATGGGTATTTTCATGACCATGATACTCGGTATTGTGGGTGCGTTGACTGGCGGGTTAGTCAGCACCTTTCTGGGCTTTGGCAAGGTCAGCGGTTTCAATATATACAGCATTGCTATTGCGACAGCGGGATCGGTTATCGTGCTGTTCATCATTCATAAAATCAGAGCCTGCAGGCAGTCTTGATATCTTTTAAATCGGGGAATAAAAGAATGGTTTTACTGGACCAGGTGCTGGCCATGTGCGGCCTGAATAATCAGACCAGTCAGGAAGTGAAAGCTGTGCTGGAGTGGGTTGAGCAGCAAGGCGGTTTACATGCGATTGTGAACCATCTTCAGAGTGGTGAGTACAGCGAGGTAGTGAACTCCTGGCTCGGCAATGAGGAGAATGTTGCCCTGAGCCGTGACATGGTGCAGAAGATGATTCACTCAGAAGCGATTGAACAGCTCGCTGCGCGGATGGGTATCAACACCAGCGATGCACTGAACTTGCTGGTAAAATATCTGCCTCAGCTGGTGGACAAGGCTTCGGCGGAAGGTGTCGTTAATAAAAAATTCGATATGACTGGCGTGATTAGCCAGTTGATGCACTGAGGATGAGATAAAAGGAAGGTAAAAGCCTGTTACGAAAGCATGAGGCTTTTATCTTTTAAATGAGTCAGGATGAATTAAGACAATTACTGAAAAACCCTGCTAAAGGTTAATGAAAGGCATTCATTTACTTTTATAAAAAATTTTTATCTTATCCTTCACTCTCTGCCAGACGAAATCTATAAATTATTTTACTATCCACCTGAATGATACTGATTTTTCCTACCTTTTTGTCAGGCGCATAATAATAATATTTTTTAGGAAATAATTAAGGCTGACACGCATCATAATCAGAGATATGCATGCCCAAAACTGCCGACAGCAGTTCACGGGCGCATTATTACAACGTGGGATACGGCCTGATAAAGGCCAGCCGAACCCGCTGCCACAGTTGACAATCAACGGACGCTGGCTGGAAGCGCTGAGATTTACGACCGGGCAGAAGATCGAAGTGATCACCGGGCCGGGACAGTTGATCATCCGGCTGACGAATGAAGGATAACTGGCTGACCTTTACGGTAAAATCCCGGTAATAAGGCCGGGATTTCATTTATTGGAGCGTAATATTAGTTCAATAGTTGAATGTCATCTGGATAAACAGTCAAAACATCTAACGTCTCACCATTATCATCAACAAATTCTACTTCATAACCTATTGTAGGTTCTGTATGTACCATGACAACAGCACCCTTACATCCTGCGGCTATTGCGTCAGATAACGCTTTTGTGGACTTAACAACGTCATATTCTTTAATCATAATTTTAGCACCAGTTATTTCTTGGCCGGAATAGCTGTCACAAGTCTAACGATACCATCATTATTCTTAATCCAACCGAATTTCACATCTATTGTTCTTCCGTTAGCACCAGTGATAGATATTACCTGGTCATATTTAACACCGAGCTGCGTTTCTGCTGTTTTCACCGCTTTGCTTGGTTCAAAAACAATTTGTTTCGCGACATCGCTTGAATTCCCTTAGTTAAAACCGAGGGCTTTATCACACCATTCAGCTTTGCTTCCGCCAACAGGATGATCTTTTGCTAACAGATAATTAGTTAATTTACTATCAACACTAGTTTGCGTGTCAGATGCGTTTTTCACTCCATTTTTGACTGCACTTTCTCCAGTGTTAGGCTTATTTTTCCCAACTCCTGCCGCAATACCCGCTGCACTTGTTCCAACCGCCTGAACCAGAGAGTTTATGGCTAGCTGCTTCGCCTATTCCGAATCATCGGACATCAACTGATTATGAATCGCTACATTTCTGTCCGCCTCAGCTGGAGCGTCGTTACCTGAAGGATGGAAAGCTCGTTCTGTTCTGCCGGACTCAGACCGCCATCAGCTCGGACTTTTTCCAGCAACTCACTGGTACGGCTAGCATAATCAGCCTGCAACCTGCCAACATCTAAAGTCGCTGCCAAACTCTGCACTCGCTGACGCCATATCTTTCAGCGCTTCACGCCGCTCTTGATACATCTTCACCGAGCAGGTTTCGGCGCTCATGCCGCCGCAGTTGGCCTTCTTATAGCGCTCGTTTTCGGCTTCAACCTGCTTACCGGCCTTCTGCTCAAGCGTTTTACCTTCAGACTGCGCCTGCGCGATATCGGCGAGAGAGTTATTCTCAACTTACTTTCATTTTAATCTCGATAAAAACATAATACCAACACCTAAAACCAAACCAATAACCGCACCTCTTTGTATCGAATCGAATATATTTCCTCGCCATTCATAAATAAAGGCTCCATTTTTTATCATAAAAAAAGATGCCACACCTAACCTAACAAAAAATAGAGTTAATGTGGTTATAAGAAAGAAAAAAAAGATTAGCCTTATGACTAGGATAATGTTTTTCATTATTTATTCTCCAACTGTTTTTGAAGTTCAGAGCCAGCGACCTCTGAAGCTCCGGAACCAATTACAGCGCCGGCCAAACCAGCTGCTTTTTCTGAAATTAAAGGTAGATATTTATTCCCTATCTTTACTGCTCTGCCTCCTGCAGCACCCCCCCCCGTACCAAAAGCAGCCCCAGCAACAATTTGAAGTTCCTCTTTTACTTGCAACTCAGCCCCTGTATAAGCACCAGTTATACCTGCTACTTCAGTGAGCCAGAACCCTTTGCCCTGTGTTAATCCACTGACGCCCGTAGCAATAAGCGCATCGGTGGCACTAAATGGGTCGTCACTCTGAAGCTGATTGAGGATATTTGCGGAACCCCCAATAACACCTGCCCCAATGATACTTCCTGCTGTTGCACCAGATGGCAACAGAACTAGTTCCACAACAGCAGTAGCACCAGAACCCCACGCCGTTAATAAACCGGTTGCCGGATTCTGTCCGGCAGGTAAATCTCCTGAGACCAGTTTATCAGAGGCATACTTAATTTCTTCTGGTGTTGCCGGATTCAGGACTTTGCCAGTTTCATCTACAAGATTGGTGTTATTTACCAGTGATCCCTGGGCTTGCTTATTATCCCAGAAACCACTACCAAATCCGTCTATGCCTGACACCGCATTATTCTCAACCGCATTCTTCCCAGCAATCGCGCCGCTCGTCGCCGCAGCACTGCTGTTGCCCGCCATGCCGCCCGCCAGTCCTGCCGCCCGCGCCATAGCTGGTCTGTTTTGAATCGTAACGATCGCTGTCCTGCTGGCTGGTCAGGGTTAAATCGCGGCCTGCGTTTGCGATGACCTGTGCGCCATCCAGTGTGGTGTCCCGCCCGCTGGTGAGGCTGAGTCTGCCGCCACTGTCCAGTGTGGTCTCAGTCCATCGCGTGCCGTTGCCGTTCTCTTTGCCTTTAATACCATAAACGCTGCCAAACATGCTGATGTCCGCACTACCCTGTCCGGCACCAATACTGATGCCCACACCACCACCGCTGCTGCTGCTGTTTTAACGCTACTCTTCTTAGATTTCCCTTTGCCGGGCAGTAAGCCCGGACACCCGATCCTGCTGCTCATAACCTATTGCTGAGGAGTTTATTATGACTGACACGTATCATTAGTCATCTACAACCGCCGACAGCAAATCACAGACGCATTATTACAAAGTGGGATACCAGCCGAATGAGGGCCAGCCGGACCTGCTGCCACAGCTCACCTTTAACCGCCGCTGGCTGGAGGTGCTGGGTTTTACGACCGGACAGAGGATTGAAGTGATTACCGGGCCAGGACAGTTGATCATCCGGCTGGCGACTTAAGGGTAAATGGCTGATAAAATTAAAATCACGGTTTGATAGCCGGGATTTTAATCAGTAAGCGATTACAGGATAATCACCCTGGCTTGTAGTAATTACATAAGATTCAAAGCCGTTGTTTTCAGGAACGATATACATATTTTTCTCGTTGCCAAAGAATAATTTTAAAATTTCACCATTTAGCAAAGAGCACAACTCAACCCTCTGATTAAGATATGAAAACAGGAGATTACTTGTTGATATATCCTCTCCATGCCCTATATGAAAAGCGTTTTTTTCCTCACATCTAAAGGGACACTGGATCAGTATGCGTGTTCCTGATGAGAACAGCAAAATCAATGACCCTACTCCAACGGTAACCCCAGTTAATATCGCTTCCTCAAATTCATTGAGCTCATTCTCAGTAATCATTTAACCTTCCCTTTTTAGCGGTATCTTTGGCACTGAAGTTTTAGACATTTCCTTTATCTGAGCTTCTCCATACGCGTTAAAAATCCCCGGAGCCATCGGATTTATCGGTATGTTTTTTAATGAATAATCCCCACGCTCCTCTTTCCGCTCAATTTCATCATGTCCGGTCTTGCCCCTCAAAGCATTACTCCCAACAGCATTTTTTCCGGTAGTTCTCCGCAACAATATCTGTAGTGATGTCACTCATTACGCTGCCAGCGCACTGATCGTTTACCACTGCTCTTCTCTCAGGTCGTCACACTTAACGCCCGCATACAGCTGCTGCGCGATGTACTCGCCCATCACCGCGCCCGATGCTCTGGACTGCGCTACGTAGCCCGCCGCATACGAGATTTCCGCGCCCAGCACTGCGTGCGCCATCAGGTCTGCTTCGGTATTCACCTTACCGTTCGCGTCCGTTATCAGAGCATCTATTTTTTCCGCAAGATAAGGTGCCGACGCGCCGCTAATCAACTGCGCCACGTTTCCTCCCGACAGGTTCTGTACCTTCGCCGTCACCGCGCTGGTGCTCAGCTGAAGTGCTGCACCCGATCCGGAACTATCTATCACGGGTGGCCAGCTGGCCACGCTCGAATTTCTACCGACACGCCGATCCGGCTGGTGCTGCGGGATAGCACTCTGTAGGTAACAACCGTGACCGATAAAACAGAGTGGAAAGAACTCTGCGAGCGCCAGGATTCAGGCGCGGGCCGGGTGCAGGAGCTCCCCGTTCTGCTTGCGGTACTGGTACAGGTGACGCTGATAGTGCTCCAGTATCGGTAAGGTGATGTCACGTCCATAGTACAACCCGCGCTCCACCGCCCACAGGATGAACCGGTACTGATGATGGGTTTGCGTCTTCAGCGTGGTCTCCGACCAGTTCCGCTCCCGACGCCACGCCACGCCACGAACCGCAGCAGCAGCTGCATACAGGCTTTTCGGGTCGCTGGCCGGGCCGATGGGCTTTCTGTACACCTTATCCACCGTCAGCAGCGCATCGGCGTGAGGTTTACGGTTGGCCATGTGTCACCCTCGTTTTCCCGACCGCAGGCAGCGGCGCGGATGACGATTTTTCTTTTCCCCTGATTACCACGTCCGGCGCCACCCCGACCGGTTCGGTATCCGGGATCACATTGTTGACTATTTATAAAACAAGCTATTTGACTTTATTATTTTATATACTTCATTTGTTATTTCATCTATATATTGGTCACCATACAACACTTGATCAACCATCATTCTAAAATCACCCATGATATGATTATATAAATTTGGAAGGCCATTACGCTGATTGCCCTCAAGTATTCTTAAAGACTTAAGGATTCCCTTATAACGCAAGTCATTACCTTCGTTTTCAACGGCATATGCGATGACCTTATTTAACAGATCTATAAGCCTTGATATATCCTGCATGTCATTCTCTGTTAACATCTAATCACCTTTTATTTGTCACTTGATCAGGAAACGATTTTCTAAATTCATCATAGGTATAAACTTTACCAGTCTTACCGTCACGTACCGACTTTAACCATTCTGATGGATAATTCCCTGGCATCAAAATTTGATCAGCCTCACCATCATATTTCGGTTTTTCACTACCTGGCTTCTGTTGATCATCCGGCTGGCTGAGGTGTAATCGGCAGATAAAAATATTCCGGCTCGATGGCCGGGATTCTTCTAACTTAGGTTGTTTTTCTTTTCTTCATAATCTTGTAAGTATTTTTCAATTGGATACGCAGTTCCAAGTTCATGTATTTCACCTGTATCCTTATCAACTAGAAAAGGCGAATTACCTGCGAGTTGAGCAGAAAATTCTCCCGTTCCAAGATACTCTCGAGATTGAAAACAAAAAAACCATCCTTCAGAAAAACGGCCTTGAAGAGTAATGACTACCGGAACATCTGTATCTTTTAGATATTCTGTCGCTTTTTCTACAGCCTCTATAAAATTAACCATTGATTCGTCCTCAGTAATTGGAATGGTTTAAACTGGCTGAGATCAGCAGGCTTACCCGTTTGCCTATCAAGGAATCGGACTGTTCCGTTTTGGTTTACAACATTAAACACATGTCCAGGTTGACCCGGCTCATATGAACCAAAAACAATTCCTCGGGAACCTGAGCCTGTACTTTTCATTTGCTGTGTAATGCTTTCGGACGAAGAAATATACTTAAATTTCGTACCGTATTGGATTTCCAAAACGGCCAACGGGATACCGTTTTTATGATTTACAGGCAACGCCGATGCAGGATTTCCAGCCAAAGTAGCACCAGTGGAAACAGAACAGTTCACACAGTTATGTGTTCTGCCTGGTTCCGGGTATCCTGGATTAACATTTTTAATAGAGCCAGCATTCCCCCCCCACTTGCTCCTGTACCCTTCATCCCATAAACCGCACTACCTATCGCCGCCGTGGTATGAACGCCAGCCATCGCGATATAGTCGAAGGGCTGAGCATCGAACCCTTTGACCCGGACGCCGCCGGGGGTTTTTGTTTTAACCGAGGGGTGTCGGGGCATCGCCCTGACCGGGTGGTTTTGGTGACACGGCCCACGGGCAGTGGCCACAAAACATTTCCTGTCCGAGGGTTGATGCTTTTTCAGGCAACCCCGCCGATCAGGCTCAAGGACACCATGATGACGGCGGCACGGAGAGTCTGACTGTTAATAACGACGATCCCTGCACGAGGGCTGGGATCTTGCTCAAGGCTGATAATCTTCATACTACCAGGCAAAAACGCGGGAGAGCTTTTACGCTATCTCCATCCAGTCTTCACCTTCACACTGGTCGATATAATACTCATATGGCCGTTACCAACACGTACGCGCTCTCCGATTGCCGGATTTATTTGTATGTTTCAAAATTAGCCTGTATACCCGTTGGGTTTGAATATGCTGGATCATTTGGTGTTGTATCAGGGTAACGATATCCCCCTAAACCATAAGCACTAATCAACCCTTTTCGGTCAGCAACATCGTCAACCCACAGCCGGTTATCGTCATCGTCGAGCGTGGGCGGCTGGTAATTGAGGCGGAAATTAGGATCTAACCGGTCAAAATATCGATCCCGACGCAATGGCCGGGGTCGTTATTACTCATTGAGAATGAAGGATCTCATATCGGTCTATTACATATACGTCTTTCACATCGCACTCTGGGTAAATCCATTTATCCCAGTTATCTATTACCCATTCAACACTGAGGCCTCTAACCTCTGATAAACAACATTCAGCAGGTAATTTAACTAATATCAGACCAGCCTTATGACCGGATGACACGATTAACCCATAAGGTCTGTCAGCATTAGACAAATCAACAACCATAAAATCGACTAGGGCTTCATATGGCCACACAGCAGGAAGGCGAAAAATGTTTCCATGTCTTAACGCTATGTTTTTTATTTCAATTAATTTTACTGGCTCTTGCATATTATTTTACCTTTAAATCATGGCCGCCTGATTTATCCATACTATTACTTATTGGCATCATCCCCATATCAATTTCTCCCTGATGTTTGCCCGTCTGAGCATTCACCCGTTCAAATCGACCATGTGATGTATCTACCGTATATAAGTGACCATCATCACCAGGATAACCATCCCTGTTATTTATCCTGGTCAGTTTATTATTTTTTACCATTCCATTCGATGGCGCTACCTGCTCCACCATTTGCTTAACTAGAGCAGCCCGTTCTCCAGGCGGAAGATCATATAAACTCTCTTCAAAATGATTAACCTGCTGTCCGTTAGGTAATTTTTAAATATTACCACCTTGTTTTTTGAGCCATTCGCACCACCTTTCGATATCCCTTCGGCAGCTCCCGCTTCCGAGACAATCGCCGCGTGGCCCATCACATTGGTGGTTTCCGCCGAGACCTCCACCGAACTACCTATTGTCTGCGCACGGTGCAACGACAGGTTTTTCTGCGAATCTAATTCCGTCAAAGCGCTACGGGCTGCAATCCACTCTTTTTGCTCCGCCTCGCTTAACGAGCCAACTCCTTGTGTACGTGCTTTTTCTGCCAGTGCCGATTCCTGCTGGCTGTACTCTGCACGCATGGACTTCAGCTCCTGCTCAACTGTGTAACAGTCTGCCGCACTGAAACAGGTTTCTACCCGCTGCCGCTGTTCATCCGATTCCGGCCCAAACTCCCGACGAACCTCCGCAACACAAGCTTTGTCGCCATCACATGCAGCCAGTTTCTCTTAACGCTACTGACTACGTTTGGCAGACAAAAGGTTATTCTCCACAGCATTCTTCCCGGCAACCGTACCGCTCGTCGCTGTAGCACTGCTGTTACCCGCCAGTCCTGCTGCCAGCGTGCCGAGGAGGCTCAGCTGCTCACGGTCTTCCTGCCCCAGTGCCGCTATCTTCTCCGGCGTGTCCGCGCCCAAGTATTTCTCTGCGATGTACTCGCCCATCACCGCGCCCGATGCTCTGGAGAGCGCTGCGTAGCCCGCCGCATACGAGATTTCCACCCCCAGCACCGCGTGCGCCATCAGTTCCGCTTCGGTATTCACCTTACCGTTCGCGTCCGTTGTCAGAGCATCTATTTTTTCCGCAAGATAAGGTGCCGACGCGCCGCTAATCAACTGCGCCACGTTTCCTCCCGACAGGCTCTGTACCTTCGCCGTCACCGCGCTGGTGCTCAGCTGAAGTGCTGCACCCAATCCGGAACTATCTATCACGAGTGGCCAACTGGCCACGCTCGGATTACTACCGATACGCCGATCCGGCTGGTGCTACGGGATAGCACGCTGTCGGTAACAACCGTGACCGATAAAACAGAGTGGAAAGAACTCTGCGAGCGCCAGGATTCAGGCATGGGCCGGGTGCAGGATACCGGCCTGATGAAGGCCAGTCGAACCCACTGGCACTGCTCACCTTCAACAGCCGCTGGCTGGAGACGCTGGATTTTACGACCGGGCAGAAGATCGAATTGATCACCAGTCTGGGGCAGTTGATCATCCAGCTGACGACTTAAGAGTAACTGACTGAAAAATCAGCCCCAGCCAACCGTCTGAGGTTTATTTTTAGATTATATTTCATCTGGATCTTATTCCCAAACGGAAGGTTTCTGTTGGAAATAAAGGTTGTAGTATAATTTCATCATTAAAAATAAATAACCTTGGTGATAAAGCTATAACATCATAAATATTTTTAGCTATCAGACTCAAGTTTGTCCTGAAAACCGGAATGCTGGCATCATCAATAAGAACGTATACTTCTGTATTTTTCATGGTAGTTACATTTAATAAATCATAAATGCTTTCATAATCTGCATGTTCAATTTCTTCCCACGAAATAACTCCTTTTACAAAAGAGTAGCTATTAAGAATATCAACAGCTTTTTTCTCATCCTTTCCTTCAAAAATTTCGAAATCGGCACTAAGTGCCTTTTGACACTCTTCAAATAAAGTCATATTCTCTATCTTCTTAGCTGTTTCAATACCTTTCCAAATGCTGTCTCGTCAGCCAAAAGGATATGATGCTGGCGACACCCCCTGCCATGATGGTAGCCCGAATCCTGAACAGCACTCCGACAATCAGCTTTCCAGGTTTGAGAGAAACTCAGCAAGTAAATTGTAATTTAAAAGTCCTTCAGGTTGAATTACAGAACATTTAATTTATTACAATTATTTTTACACTACTACCATTCGGAGTGTCTCTTATTTGTAATGCGATATTAGCTGCGGCTTTCATCAACTCAAGTGACTTGCAAATATGAAGATTATCAAGCTCGTATAAACCTCCAGCAACGAATGGAATTTTCGGAGCCAAACGATATCCTGATGGTATGGGGCCATTTATTTTTTGCCATGAATGAGCCAGTGTGTACCCAGTAATGACTTGATAATCAGATAATACCATCTCGCACCATTCATTTATGGTATTAGTCAATTTCTTGAACTCTGCAGTTTCAGGCTCGAAGAAATAAACACCATCACTCTTCAAACAAAATTGACCACCAAAAATATCCTCAGCAAAATATAGTGCACCAATCGCCATATCTCCATAAGAAGAAATCCAGAGATTTTTGTTATTCCAGTCTGCTAAACCGATTTCCTCATGGGTTGTTTGATAGGGAAAAACGTGTAAAGCTGACTCAAACCCATAGCATCCGTTTTTTCTATCTAGCAGAGTATTGAGTTCACAGGATAATGGGGAGCTAAAAAACTTCGAGCAATCTTTAACCCCTTCCAGTGGTGAAAGAGGGTTGCTACAAATTGACAGCAGTTTTTCAACGGAATCATTCATTCTTTATTTTCTCCATCCATTTTAATGATTAAAGATGTAGTCTCTCCTGCTGCAAGCGCATCCTGAATATGCTTAGCAGAATCTGATTTATTTATAATAACCATACCCCCCGACTGCCTGTATATTCTCTCTTTCATCCACGAATTCACTTTTCACCAAATTCATTCTGCAACTCATCATCATCTTTTCTCCGTGCATTATGCCCAACAATTTTTAGTTGCCAATAAAAACAATGAGCCATGTTACATACGCTATTCTCGATAGCCAAAGAAAAATCGAGCCGAAGGATAGGTCTGCTTTTGTCAAAAAAACCTTAATAAAATAAAATGGTTTCTCATCATCAGTTAATCTTTGGTGAAAAAACTTCCCATATATTGCAAAGAGAACAAATGAAATCCCGCCGCAAAGATTAGATATTAAAAATAGATTATTAGCCTCTCTTCGATATTCAGCTATCGCTGCTGCAATATATCCAAGAACAAGAAAAACCAATGCGTAGTTTGATAAAGCATCCCGTTTAAAAAAAATATAATTAAAATAAAGTAAGGAATCTTTACCTACCTTAGGCCCACCAAGATACCTATAAACAAAGATAAAAAAACAACCGCCCCATAAAATTAAAAAAAACAACAACATAAAAGATGATATATTTGAAACTAAATCATTTGAAATCATAGTGATCTCTTTCCTTAGTGGAGTCACCGTTCAGATCTACTTTTTCGGCAAGAGAACCAGTTGCAGAACCTGTAAAACCAATGCCTGGCCCAATAGAAAAGGAAATACCAATACCATCTTTTCCGCCAGAGCTTCCTACAAAACCGGGACCAAAACCTGCGCTAGTTGAATAATCACGACTTAAGTCTCCCAACAATTCTGGAAAATAGGGACCGAAGTCAATACCGATTGAAGGTCCAGCCTAAATACCAAATTCATTAGTGTATTAACCGGCACGCAGTCTGGCGACGAACCACCTTTTCCCTGTGCTTTTCCCCACTTACAGCCGCTTTTCCTGTCACGTTTCAGCTGCGATAACTTTTTGCCCTAACACGCCCTTTTCCGCCGCGCACGCTACCGCCTCAGCGTGCCGTCCTGCCAGCACCTGCGCATTTTAACAGCCCTTTATACGCTGCCATTATCGCTTTTCATTCCGGACGCTGGCTGGCGAGGCTCGCTGGAGCCGGAACGGCTTCCTGTTATCCCTGCGGCCTTAAGTTCGCCGGGTAACCAACACCTCACCCCGGCCCGCGCCGGGGGTTTTTGTTTTAACCGAGGGGGGTCGGGGCATCGCCCTGACCGGGTGGTTTTGGGAACACGGCCCACGGGCAGTGGCCACAAAACATTTCCTGTTCGGGGGTTGATGCTTTTTCAGGCAAGCCCGCCGATCAGGCTCAAGGACAGCAGAACGACGGCGGCACGTAGAGTCTGACTGTTAATAACGACGATCCCTGCACGAGGGCCGGGATCTTGCTCAAGGCTGGTAATCTTCATATTCCCAGGCAAAGACGCGGGAGAGCTTCTGCGCGATCTCCATCCAGTCTTCACCTTCGCACTGATCGATATAGTCTGTAATGGTCTTTTTAATCTCATCCAGATCGTATTTACGAACCAGCAACGTGTGCCGCATTAGCTCTGGCAACCATCGGTGCTTGCAGAGCCATTCAGGGGTACAGATATTTAGATGGAAATAATTTATCCCCTTTTCACTTTCTGGACCTATTCTCAAATTGACTAATAGGATAAAACAGTTTTTTTCTTCGGGCTGATAACTTTCTAAACTGAAATCTGGAGAATCAACCCATATGCCTTTTAAGATCGCTTTCATTTCTCAATACTCATGTGCGCGTTGCCAGTGATCTTTCCGTCTTTTTGTTGGACAAAATTAGCCTGTATTCCCGTCGGATTTAAATGTGCTGGTGCATTGGGCTTTTCAGATGGCGGTCTATAAATGCGTAATCCATCGGCACTAATTAAACATCCTGGACAATCTTTTTAATTAGTTACCAATTTGGCCCCATCACCAAACCAGATTTGACCCAATCGCTCAGCTTCTTCTTTAGTGCCAGAACCAACACCGTAATTCAGCTTCCCATTATCACCCTGCACCACCGCCGCCAGTCTCGGATCTTGCTTCGCAATATTGTTCAGGTTCTGCTGCAACAAATCCTCTTTGAGCTTCGGATAGGTTGCCACGTTCTCCGCGCCGCTGGTGACTTTGCCGGCACTGACCGCCGTTGATTCAGCTTTACCCGCGACTTTGGCAACGATCTTCTCCGTTACGCCTGCGGTCACTTTTACCACACCCGTACCACCGGCAAGCAGACCCGCTATATCCGTAACCAGTTTTCCGCCTTCAACACCGGCATTGAATGAGCCACTGGCTCCGGCCTTCTGGTATTCCGCTTCCATGTTGTTGATGCGGTCTATATACGACTGCTTTACCGCATCCGACACATTACCCAGCACATCACCGCTGTTAAACAGCGATTTCAGCGCCTCATATGTCTCCATCGGGCTGCTTGCCGTTTTCACAATACCGTCGATCGTGTCATACAGACCTGCCGGAACCCCGGCAACCATGCCGGCCGCAAAGCTCCCATCCTGCCCTAAATCTATCGCTGTCCACTTCACCTCAGTCTGCACTTTGCAGGCTTGAGTCTGACACTCTTCAAGCTCCTTCTTCTTCTGAGCCTTCTGTTGGTTGCTCAGGTAGTTATTCTCTACAACAACTCATTCCGACACGGTTATTGAGAACAGTCTGGCATTTTCCCTGCGCAGTCAGCGGGCTACAGGCCATTTTTGCTAAGGCATTTCTACAGCAGCAACTTTTTGCCCCGACGCGTCTTTTTCGTCCGAACACGCTACCGCCCCAACGCACAGCAGCCATGCCATCAGCTTTGTTATTCGCCCCATCATGCTTTCCTTGCTTCTTCCTTACGTGCATTCAAGCACCTAATCTTTAAACAGGGGCAGCTGCCGATCCGGCCTGCTGAGTGACAGACAAAAAGATCACAACCGTAAAGGTTGGGTTCTTTTACTTAATCAGTAGACTTGATAATTTATCCTTATTAATTTCATCTGTAGTCACTAAGACAGCCTGAATACTTGAGTCAAGATTATCTTCATCTAGCCATGAAGTGTCTTTTCTTTTTAAATGAAATTTTATTGTTGGCAGTAATGTTTCATCATCCAACGATATAATAACATTTAGAACCCCAGCATGTTTTTCATTCCATTTCTTAATCATTGAATTACAAAAGACAATAGAATGTTGGAAGTAATTTTCACTTACGTAATCTTCTATATGGATAGAATTTACAAAACACTCCAAGGCTATTTCATCTTCAAAAGAATCAGGTTTAATTGCCCCACTATAACCGAGGAGTTTTTTTGATAAAAAACAACTGAATAACTCAACAAAACCCTGTTCAACAACTTCGTTTAGCTCATGAGGAAGAGTAATTTTCTTCATACCCTCCCAACATATGGATTCTAGTTGAGGAAGCATTAAATAGTTAGCCAGCATATCATTTTTCCCCCAGATATTTAGTCATACCTTTATCTATAGCATTTTTGAAAGCCGAATCTTTCAACTTATCATTCACACTTTTAGGTGCATCAGGGAAACTTTGCGTGACAGGGTCATAATAGTACTTGTTGTTACTATTATCCTGATAATGTATTTGACCCGCTCTCTTTCCTGGTGCTGGGTTCTCAACATCAATCCTCTCTTTGCCTTTTCCCATCCACAATGTCTTGCTTGGAACTTTTGGGCCATTTATACCAAGCATGGCACCTTCTTTGTTTAAGGTGTAATTAGGCTTGGTGACCTTACTAATCCCCCCAAACGCCGCTGCCGCCGCACCCGCTACAATATCAGCCTGAATCGCATCCAGACCATATTCTTTCTGAAGAGCTTCCGAGACTTTGTTGGTTGAAATAACTCCATCGGCCTGGATCTGATGCATCCATGTTGCAGTAAGATCATAAGCCATCTTAGCCGGAATGTCCTGACCCAGTGCTTTATCCAGCGCATGCTTCACTGCCATGCTATCAGCCAGCACATCACCATATTTCTGCTGACAGGTCGCAGGATTGGCCGCACAGTCACTGATAAGCTGCTGTTGCTGGGAAGTACTCAGTTCCTCATACTTTCTGATGATGCCATCACAGTCACCGCCGCTGGCCTGACAGGACTTCATTTCAGCAGACCAGGCATCTATCTGTTTGCTGCTAAGATAGTTATTCTCAACCTCAGTTCTGCCAGCAAACGCACCGCTACCCACACCAGCGCTGCCATCAACCGTACCGCCTGCTGTTGCGCCTGCCAGCGTTACAATGTTTGCAATCAGCATCTTGTCATCGGCGGACAGTTCTGAAGCATTCTTGCCGTATAGCAGGTGACTAAGCGCGTCGTCATAGCTTAGCATCCCTGCCGTCAGTCCACCCGCCACACCGCCAATGACACTGCCTCCCTGTGCTTTCGCAATCAGCCCTGACGCCAGCGTATGCAATAGCACGCGCACAGGCTCGTTACCCTGCGAGACCTGTTTGACCATCTGCGCCAGCAGGGGGGCTGCACCTGCCGCCACCGCGCCGCTGACGTTACCGCCAGCAAGCCCGGCAAACAGCCCGCTGATAGCCTGCGCAGCAATCTGCAGGTCCGACCCGATACCATACTTCTCTTCAACATTCTGATCGATTTTCTCAAGCGCTTTTTTCTGATCCGCTTCTGAAAGCTTATTGAACGCGGCATCGTTTTTAAGCTTGTTTCTCTCCTGTTCTTTCTCCTGCTTCTTCAGTGCATCAAAGGTCTGCTGAATCGCCTGCTGGCCAAGTACGGCCATTTCACGCTGGATGGCAAGGCTGCCTTCTGCTTTTTGCACATCAAACTTATCTTTCAGCACATTCTCTGCCGCAGCGGTGTCGCGGCTGATTTGTGACACATCCTGCTTTTGCGCATCCGGATTGCGGATTTCAATCGTTCCCGGCGAGATAGCGCTATAAGTAATTGAACTGGCAAGGTCTTTCGTCTGCTGCAGCGTGCCCACAGGCAATGAGTTGCCGCCCGCCGACTGAGACTGACCCGATTTCGATGCGTTGTTTATTGAACTGTCAGAGGTATGGGCAGTGTTTTTTCCCATGCTGCCGCTGACAGCTACGCTAAAGCCGTTACCGCCCGTATTGGCGTGGTTTTCAATATCCGTCCAGCCAAGCGTCCCGGTGCTGAGATGATTTTTGTCCGGCGTTGCGGATGAGGCGATAATCGCACCATCAAGTTGGGTATGGTTGCCGACATAAATATTGTAGCCACCATCACCCGCGCTGATCCCGCTCTGCTGTCGCACAGAATCAAAATCATTGTATATATTGCTTCCACTCATGCTGGCACTGCCCTGCACCGGTACGCCCGCACAGATAGGAGGTATACAGATACTTGCGCTGAAGCCGGAAGAGCTCTGATGGCTGTCGTAGGTTGCACGATCCTGCTGACTGGCAATGTCCAGATTGCGGCCCGCAGTGAGGTCAACGTGATTACCGTTAAGGTTTGCTCCGTTCAGCGTGACGTCCTGACCCGCTTTGACCGTGAGATCACCCGCAGCGGAGACTTCGCTATTGTGGTGAGTAATGCTGCTACCGTTTCCGTTTGCGCTGTTCTGGCTGGCCGCCAGCTCAATGGAGAAGCCGTTCTGGCTACCGCCAAGGCCGAAGCCAACACCGACACCGTATTTGCTGCCACCGCTGCTTGATTGCTGGCTGCTGCTATCCTCGGCGCTTTTCAGGGCGATATCGCGACCCGCATTCAGCGAGACGTTATCTCCACTGATTTTTACCCCCTCACCGGTGATGTCCTGTTTCGCCGTGACCGCTAAGTCGCCGCCTGCCTTGAGCACGCTTCCGCTCTGCAGCGTGCTTTTCTGTTCCACGGACTGATGGCTGCTGCCCGCGGTGGCGCTCACTGTGACTTTGACGGCTGCGGTGTTCTGGTTGTAAGCCGACAGCGCAGTCATGGCCGCCTGCGCCGCATAAATAGCCTGCAGGCGAGGATCGTCACTTTGTTTGTGCGACTGAGCCATCTTGTCTGCCGCCTGTGCCATGCTCACGCCGTAGCCGGAGACCTGCGCGGTGATGCCATACTGTGAGGATTTGCTGCTGCTACTGCCTTCGTGCGTATCTTTTGAAGGATCAAGGTGGATATTCTCACCGTTAACGCTCAGCGAATTGCCTGCATAAACGTCTGCCCCCTGCAGGTTTACCTCTTTGCCTGCATTAATCGAAACGTTACCCAGCGTACTGACGATACCGCTGCGCACGGTGTTCTGCTGCGTACCCGTGCTGGCGTTTTTCCAGCTGTTATGACCCACACCAACCGTTCCGCTGTAACCGTCGCCGCCCAGATCGCCTATAGCGTGGTCAGATCCAGAGGCCGATGCCTGCTGGCGGTCTTCGCCTGCTACGACGCTGATCTTACCCTGCTCCGCGTTAAGCGAGACGCCAGTGGTGCCGGTCAGGGTTGAACCGCTGATGGCGATGTCACCTTTATGACTGGTGATGTCAACACTGCCAGCGGTTATCGCGGAAGTGTGTTGCGCGAGCATGCTGCTGTCGCCGCTCATCTGGTTGTTTTTCGAGCCGTAATTAGTCCCTGCCGAACCATTGTTCGGCGACCCACCGCCGCTGCGTGCCAGCGCACCAAGTGAGGCTGATGTTGTTGCTGACCAGCTCTTGCTACTACTATTGGTTGCAGCCTTCTGGCTGTCAGAGGCGGTGGTGATGTTGATATTACGCGTAGCGTCCAGTGAGGCTCTGCCACCAGCGTTAAGGTTGCTGCCCTCCACCAGAATATTGCCGGTATGCGTATCTGAATCGCCGCGTGCCTTCAGTAGCAAATTTCCGGTGGTATTGAGCGTGCTGCCACTCTGAAAGGTGCTCTCGCTGTTCTGGCTGACTTTGCTGCCTGAACGGCCATAGGTCAGTCCCGGTGCCGGAGAATCCAGCGTGCTGGCGCCCAACTCATTGCCGACCTGCTTCACCTGCTCGTACACTGAACTGGTGTTATTCATGATGTCGCGCAGATTGCGAATGGTGTCCAGCGGCGTGAGATTAAGACTCAATCCGAAACCGCTGCTTTTCGACGTTTGCTTCGCGGTTTCGCGCACCTGATCCTGACCCGCCACGACAGCGATGTTTTTCGCCGTCACGCTGATTTCTCCATTCTGGCCGCCCGCAACAACGTCGCTTCCCTTAATCAGTGCGTTGTGACCTGCCGTCATGCTGACCACACCGTTGCCTGCACCCACCAGGCTTCGCGCATCGCTCTGCGTGACCTGGTCGCCGTTACGTTCGCTTTTAGCCGACTGTTTTCCATAACTGAGACCGAGTCCACCACCCATCAGACCGCTTTTCTTTTTCTCTTTCAGGCTGTAGGTAGATTCAGTATTGGTGGCAGTAACAATATTAAGGTCATTGCCTGCACTCAGTGCGACGCCTTTGTCACCGGCAACAGAGGAGCCCTGTACGGTCAGGTCGTTGCCAGCAATGACAGACACGGTGTTGCCGCTCAGTTGTGAGGCCTTTTCACGGGTGTCGCTGTTTTCCTGAATGGTGTGCGTAGTCGTCTTTTTCAGGAAACCTTTTTTGGTTTTGGTCTCTTCGCGATAGGCATAATCGCTCTCCGTCTCAGTGGTAATATTGACGTCATGTCCAGCCTGCAGCGCCAGATCCTTATTGGCTGTGACTATTGCGGCCTGGCTTGTGATGTCATTACCCGCCAGCAGCCTGGTACTCCCGCCACTCGCAATTTCCGTGCCCTGCTGGCGTACCGACTCATTAATCTCAACCTTCTTACCGGCTTTATAGCTATTGCCAGAACCGGTTTCCGCCGCCAGCAGATTGATGTCACGCCCTGCCTGCAAGGCGACGTCTTTGTCGGCAGCAATGCCTGCTGCCTGGCTATTGAGATCGCGTCCGGCCTGGAGTGTTAAATCACCGCCACTGGTCAGCGTCGTGCGATCCAGACCGGTTGAATGGGTTTCACGTTTACCCTTCACCTCATTCTTGCTGCTGGTCGCGCTGTTGAGATTAAGATCATTACCGGCTGCCAGCGCCGCGTTTTTACCGGCGTTGATGCTGCTGGCAGTAACGGTCAGATCGTGGCCTGCCTGCATCGCCATGTTGCCGCCTGCGGCAATCTGGCTGCCGACGGTATTGACGGTCTTAGTGCTGGTCGCATCAACTTTTTGCCAGCGATTTCCGGAACCGGACTGCGCGCTGCCAGTGACGTTCTGATTGCCGGTGATGGCAATATCATTCCATGCGTTCAGCAGCAGATCGCCACCCGCTTTGAGGTTCGCGCCGGTGACAGCAATATCATTGCCCGCCTTGAGGCTAAGTGAATCCAGTGACGTGATGCTCGCGGTCGGCCCGGTCAGCGTTTCGGTATAGGATTTCTTCGCTCCCTTGCCGTTGTCTGCATCCAGATGCCAGAGCTGTGACGTAGTCAGATTGTTGATGTCACCGTTAATACTCTCCAGTGCCACCTTCTTACCGCTGATGGTTGCGCTGACGTTATTGATATCATTCAACGCACTGAGCTGCAGATCGCCACCCGCATGGAGCAGACCAGCGTTGAGGTTACTGAGCGTATTCTGGCTGTCGATGGTCAGATCGTTTTTGGCCATCACGCTACTGCCGGTGTTGGTGACGTTGCCGCCGTTCAGCGTCACGTTGTTCCCGGCGATCACACTGCCATCACGCACTTCAACATCTTTTGTCGACAGATAGAGCTTCGGCACCATTACCGTTTCACCGTTGATCGTGGTGGCTTCCCACCAGAGCATGCTCTTGTCTAATGAAGCGAGTTGTTCTGCAGAGAGTGAAACACCAAATTCCAGGCCCATTGACTGCTGAGCGGCGGCAGCGTTATCCATCAGATAGCGCATCTGCTCAAGGTCGGAACCCAGCCCATTGATATAGCGGTTACCGGTCTGATTCAGTACCGTGTTGCTGACATAGCGGGTATCAAATGCCGCATCGCCAAGGAAGCGATAATCATAATCTGGCTTCAGGTTAAGGCGGTCGAGCATGTACGAGGAGCCAAGGAAAGCCTTCTCGTCTGTATATTGAGGACGCGTTTCCTGAACTGGCGTGGTAGCGGGCTGTTTGCCAAGGAGTGTATTCAGGTCATTGAACAGCCCCTGATTAACCTGCCCGAGGCCGTTGAGTTTAGGGTTAACGGTGATCAGGTAGCGGCTATTGGCTTTTGACGCGACAAAGTAGCCGTTTTCGCCCGAAGGTAAAGGATAGGCACTGATATCAACTTCAGCAGCCTTGTAGTTATGCAGTGTCGCAGATCCCTGAGCAGCGTTATTCAGGTTAAGGGCCTTGCCCAGGAGCGCGTTGTTTTTACCTGCCGTTGCGTACTGCGTCAGCGAGGCGCTGCCAGGTGAGGCCGTCTCCAGCGCTCCTGCGCCATTGACCTGCTGCAGCGCATTCTGCAATTGATCGCGCCATTGCGGTGTATTGATTGCGGCTTTATCAGCATTAGCCAATTGCTGGTGAGACTGCGCGCCAGCGGTGCCTATGGCAGTTAATCCGCGCAGGGCCGGAGCAGAAAGCGTATTACCACTCCAGCCAGCATTTGCGGTGGTATTGGTATTACTGATATCGCCGCTGAAGTTAGCAGAGACGTTACCGCCTGCCTGAATAACGGCGCGGTAGAGCTGGCCAGGCGTAAAAGTCGTCTCCTGGCCGTCAAGGGTATAGGTAATAAAATTACTTTCTGTACCTAACTGGCCCGAACTTTTAAAGGGACCGGTGTTAGACCCACCTACACTTTTTTTGGGTTTATTACCTTTGTATTTATAGACCGCATAGTTATTTTGCACACCAGCCTGCCAGGACTGATTATTTAAATTGCCCCCATCAAGGCTGATGTTACGATTCGCTAGTAGATTACTCGCCTGGTTATCCAGACTATTAGCCCTGATCAGCAAGTCGCGCCCGGATGAAACCTGTCCTGCTGCACCGTCACTGCTGACATCTATCGTTGAACTGGAAAGTGCAAACTTTTGTATTAACGCTGACTCATAGGGCGCGTAGTAACTTTTTGTGGTTGTGTGAACAGAGCAGCCACCATCAGCGCCAGCACACCCGCCACCATTTTCAGTTGTAGTAGTAACGGTATAATAGCCATAAGAACCGGCAGGTAACTCATTAACATTAATTCTGATTGTAGCGTTACCTACACCAGCCCGTGAAGGTGAACTCGTGTCCGTCTGCGACGTCCGCAACCCATCCCGCGTATTCAGCAGATGCCCCGTATTAATCGTGATATCGCCGTTCTGCGTTTCGATGGTGCCGGAGGTATTAATCACTTCGCCGTTGGCATTCCCCGCCGCGTCACCCTGAAGCCACATACTGCCGCCTGCCAGCATATCGGCACGCTGGTTACGAATACTGTTAGCAAACAGAGAGAGATTACCGCCCGCATAGAGCAGCGCGGTATTAACGATACTGCCTGGTGCGCTGAGCACCAGATTGCCAGCAGTCCCGGTGAACCCGTCCAGCGTGATATCGCTGCGGCTGGCTAAGTTGATGTTACCGCCGCCCTGCAGCGTGCCATTCCCGTTCATGGCGATGCGATTGCCGCTTAACGCACTGTCACCGGCACCGGTAGTGAGCTGACCATTATTGGTGAGATCGCCGCCTGCACTCAGCGTCAGCGCCCCGCCCTGCATCGTGCCCTGGTTATCTATCGCGCCGTTACTGCTGACGGTGAGTCGCCCGCCTGCCGCCAGCACATCGCGACCGGTAAAGCCATTGGCGATGTCCAGCGTGGCGTTACCCAGCGCCACCACCTGACCGCGCTGATCAAAGCCGTTGCTGTGAACCAGCAGATCGCCACCGCTGAACAGGCGACCGCTGCCCGGCTGGCCCACCTGAGCAGCCATCACGCTCAGCCGGTTGTTACCCAGCAGCGTTCCGCTGTTGTTGACCTGCTGATAATTGACCTCAAGATTGCCGCCCTGGGCTGTGCCCTGGTTGCTGAAGCCATTACCGGTCAGCGTGCCCTGGCCGTCGGCCAGCAGCGTGCCGTTGTTGCTGGCATTGGTCGCGTTGAGAATCAGCTGCGACGCCTGTAACCAGCCGTTGTTATTCAGCTGCGGCGTATTCAGTGTCTGCGCACCACCCGAAAGCCACCGGCCATCGTTTTGCGTTAAACCGGTTAGGGTCGCCACACCGTTGCCGTTGCCCTGAATCAGGCCAGAGTTGAAGAGTTCCGGCCCGGTCAGCGTCAGGGTATTTTGCGTGATCAGGGTGCCGCTGCCGCCATTGGTAATGCGTCCGCCGGCATTAATCAGCAGATTGCTGTCACCCTGTAAGCGCCCGTTGTTATCCACCGCACCACTGGTGATCTGCAGGTCGCCGCCCTGCACGCGCCCGGCATTATTGAGCGAGGATGACTGAAGCGTTAACCTGCCTGCGCTGAGCAGCGTTTTATCCTGCTGCTGGGTCAGTGCGCCATTCAGGCCCACCGTCAGCGCCTCGACACCGGTTACGGCACCGTTATTGTTTAACGTGTCGCCCCGCAGCGTCAGGTTACGGGCGATCCATTCGCCCTGATTGGCCAGCGTCAGAGCCTGCAGCGCCGCCGTACCATTCGCCGAAATCTTACTGCCTGCGCCCGCATCAAGGCGATCGGACAGAATCAGCTGCAGCGCATCCGCACTCTGGATCGCGCCATTATTGGTCAGCTGCCGGGCATTCAGCAGGATCTGCTGTCCCTGCCAGCTGCCGTTATTCACAACATCTCCGCCGTTGATGGTCAGCGTGCCCTGCGTCAGTAGCGATCCCCCGTGGTTATTCATTAACTGGCGTGCTGGCGCGGCCAGTGCTCTGAGCAGCATCCGCCCGCTGACCTGCGGCATCGCTGCAAAGGTTAATGCCTGCAGGCCGATCAGGCTGCCCTGATTAATGACGCTCGCGGGCGTAATGGTCAGGGTTTTACCCTGCACCGAACCGCGGTTATTCAGGATGGCTCCGTTCAGGGTCATCGCCCCTTCACCGAGCAGTGAACCGCTGTTGTTCAGCGTGTTGGCCGCGATCTGCGCCCTGCCCTGGCTCAGTAAAGCGCCGGCGTTCTGCAGTTCGTTGCTGATGCTGACGCTCAGATCCTTGCTGCCCAGCAGCGATCCCTGATGCAGCCAGTTGTCCGCGTTTACCGTTGCCTGCTCACCCTGCAGCACACCCTGAGTGGTGAGCTGGCCCGCGTTCAGCGTCAGCGCTCCACCGCTCAGCGTTTTGCCACCGGCCGATTGTGTGAGGTTATCAGCCTGTGCAGTCAGTGCCGTGCTGCCCTGCAGCAGACCGTCATTGTTCAGGCGGGTAGCCTGTAACCCCAGCCGGTTCGCCATGATTTTGCCACTGTTGCGCAGCGTGCTGGCGTTGAGATCGCTATCACCCTGACTGACCAGCGTGCCGCTGTTAATCAGATCGCTGGCGACATGCCCCTGCAAAGCATTAATGCCAGTAATGCTGCCGTGATTACTGAGCGAGTCCAGTGTGAAATCGAGTTGCTGACCCTGCCAGCTGCCATCATTGACTGCGCTGCCACCCTGGATAACCAGCCGATCGCCGCTCAGCAGTTGACCACCGTTGCCGTTGTGGAGCTGGGCGAACCGGAGATCCAGCAGCGTCTCGCCCTGCAGCAGCCCGCTATTTTCCAGCGTGTTGCCGCTGGCGCTGAGCTGCTTCGCCGCAATCTGCCCGCTGTTGCTGAGCGTCTGCGCATGCAGATCGGCCTGGCTGGCGCTGACGATCTCTCCTGTGCTGCTGTTACTCAGCGAATCGCTAATCTGAAGACCGAGGTTATCGCTTAACAGGCGTCCGCTGTTGCTGAGACGGTTGCTGTTGATTGCCAGCGCCCCGTTGACCTGCAGCAGGCCCTCATTATCGAGTTGATCGAGCGTCAGGGTCAGCGGTCCCCCGGCGATCAACTGGCCGTCATGGAGGTTATGGAGTTGCTGATGATCGAGCGTTAAGCTGCTGTTGCCCTGCAGCAGCCCGGCGTTGCTAAGGGTAGGTGAATGCAGGCTGAGGTTATTCGCCGCCAGCGTTCCCGTGTTCTCAATGGCTGTGCCCTGCAGATTCATCTGCTGCTGGCTGAGCAGACTGCCGCTGTTAGTCAGCGCACCATTGACCACGGCGGTTAACGCTTTGCCGGCGCGGACATTCCCGCCGTTCTGCACCCTATCGGCGTTGAGCACCATCTCATCGGCCTGAATGGCGCCGTGGTTAGTCAGCGTCGCCACGTTTCCGGTGAGCGTGCCATCCGTGAGCAGCTGGCCTCCCTGCTGATTGTCCAGCTGGCTGCCTGCCAGTGAAAGCTGACGATTACCCTGCAGCAGACCGCTGTTAATCATGTCACCGCGCAGCGTCAGTACCTGGGCCATCAGCCAGCCGCTGTTGTCAGTGTGGTCAGCCTTCAGCCCGATGCCCTGCTGCCCCAGAATTTTACCGCTATTCTCCAGCGTACTGCTTTGCAGATCGGCGTCGGTCTCGCTCAGCGCATTGCCGCTGTTCTGCCAGCGGCTGGTCTGAACGGTAAGCTGTTTGCCCTGCAGCGTGCCGCTGTTTTCCAGGGTCTGCTGTTTCACGCTCAGCTGCCCTGCGCTGAGCAGCGTGCCGCTGTTGGTTAACCCGCTGCCCTGCAGCGAGAGCGCCCTGTTACCCTGCAGCGTGCCGCTGTTTTCCAGCAGGCTGACGTCACTGTTCACTGCGCCGGCAGCGACTGTCCCCTGATTGTTCAGCGCATCACCCTGCAGGCGGATCTGGTCGTCCGCCAGCAATTTTCCGCTCGGCTGATTACTTACGCGTCTGAATGTGCTGCTCAGGCTGGCGGCGTTAATCTCGCCGCTGTTGTTCAGCTGGTCACCACTCAGCAGCAACGTTTTGCCGCTGGTGATCAGTCCGCTGTTACTGAGTTGTGGCAGGCCAAGCGTAAAATCGTTGTCGGAGCTGATTGTGCCCGCAGCAAGATTATCCAGCTGTGTGGCCCTGATGGAGAGTAATCTGTTGCCCTGCAGCAGGCCGCCGTTGCTGATTTGCGCGGCGTTCAGCGTCAGTTCAGGCGCGGTTAATGACCCGCTATTACGCAGCTCTGCGCTGTTCAGGATAAGGGCGTTCTGACTGCTGATGGCTCCCTGATTTTCCAGCCAGCCACGGGCGGTCATCTGCGCGTCACCGCGAGCTGTGATGGAGCCATTCTGCTGCAGCGTGTCGGCGTTAACCACGGCATCGCCCTGGCTGACCATTTCGCCACTGTTTTTCAGGGCCGTAGTGTCAATCTGCAACCGCTGACTGACGATGTTGCCACTGTTACTGAGCGCGTCGGCGAGGTTAAGCGTTGCGTTACCCTGTACAGAGAGTGCACCGTCCTGATCCAGACGTTTCGCCGTCAGCGTGGTGTCACCGCTGCTGATGACTTTTCCTTTGTTCGTCAGCGCACCGCTGTTGATATCAAGACGGCCCGCGCTCAGCTCACCGCTGTTGTTTAGCCAATCGGCCACGTTCAGCTGCACCCTTCCCTGAGAGGAGAGCGTCCCATCCTGCTGCAGGCTACCGGACGTGATATCCGCCTCCTGACTGCCCAGCAGGCTGCCGCTGTTGAGCAGCGAACCGCTGTGAATCGCCAGACTGCTGCCACTTAGTTCGCCACTGTTGTTCAGTTCTGAAGCAACATTCAGCTGATTACGGTTAGTGGCGGACAGGATGCCGCGCTGCCTGACGTTACTGGCTGTGATCAGCGCGTCACCGGCGCTTAACAGCCTGCCGCTGTTGTCAATCGTGTCGCCCTGAACGTTCAGGCTACCGCCGCTGATCTCCCCGCTGTTGTTCAGCGCACCGGTCAAGTTAAGCTGATTTTTTCTGCTGGCTGAAAGAGTGCCGCGCTGCTGAAGAGTGTTCGCTGTGATTAGTGCATCACTGGCGCTTAACAGCCTGCCGCTGTTATCGATGGTGTCGCCCTGAACGTTCAGACTGCTGCCGCTGATCTCCCCGCTATTACTCAGGTTGCCGGCAACGACGACCGTGTTGGTGCCCTTAGAGAGCAGCATGCCCTGCTGCTGCAGGCTGTTGCTGCGGAGCTTCGCCTCGCCGTGGCTGGTCAGGCTGCCACGGTTAACCACCTGTGCGGCCTGGATATCCAGTTGCTTAGTTGCGGTCAGCTGACCCTCATTCTGTAGCAGCGAGGTGGCGGAAAGCTGCATCCGGTCAGCCGCATTGCCGCTGCTGTTTTTATCGATGCTCAGAGCGCCACTGCTGAGACGGGCGCTCTGGCCTGCGGTCAGGCTGCTGCCTTTAAGCGTTATCTGACCCTGACTGTTAAGGTCGAGCGACGCGTCGCTGCCGAGTTTTGCGCCTGTTAAGGCAATCTCCTGCTGTGCAGTCAGTGCGACGTTGCCACCCGCTTTATGCTCACCCTGCAGCGCAATGCTGCTGCCTCTGGCCGTCAGGTTACCGCTGGTCAGGCTGTTATTGATGCTCAGCCGCCCCTGCGCATCCAGCACCATATCGCCCTGACGGGCGTTGAGGTTGCCGAGATTAACGCCGACCCCGTTTTCGCTGGAGACAAGATGGATGCGGTTTGCATACATCCCGCCCAGCGCACCGGTATCCACGGCGACTGACGGCGCAGCCCCTTCGCCCGCGACAGGTGTCAGGCTGCCATCAGCACCGACCCGGTTTGCGCCCAGCATGACATTGAGATCTCTGGCATGAATGTCCGCGTTAATTTCTGTTGCGCGCGCGATGATCGAGACAGCGTCGGCCTGGCTGCCATCCAGCCCTTTACCCTCAATGGTGATGGCGCCTTTCGTCACTTCCAGCGACTGCAGATTTCCCTGCGCATCAAGCTGCGGTTTACCGGTGGTGAGCGTCACATCTGGCGTATTGATAAAGCCGCAGCCGTTACAGGTGATGCCGTAGGGGTTGGCGACCATCACGTTGGCTGCTTTTCCCGCCACTTCGGTGTAGCCCTGAAGCTGCGAGCGGTTGGCCCCCACTACCTCATTGATGATTGCCCGGGCTTCCTGCCCCGCTTTCAGATTCGGGTTGTTCTGGATGAGTCCACCCAGCTGCGTCTGCGTCAGCCGGCCAGTGGCGTTGTTCAGGATCAGCCCTTCCTGGCCGACGTTATAATTCTGGTACTGGTTGTGGGACAGGCCCGACGCATTGGGTGTCGCGATGTTAATGACCGGCACGCCATTTCCGGCGCTATCTACCTGCGTTCCCGGCGTCGCAGGCGTAATCACGGCTGAAAAAGCAGGCAGCAGAGGCTGAAACGCAATCAGCGAGCAGATGAGATAGCTCAGCAGACGACGCGGCAGTGAAATCGGTAATTGATCATCCATAATCAGGGCCTTTTTTTAGAAAACGAGTCCAATACGTGCGTAAACGCTGAGGCGATCGGGCGCCAGGTAGTCGGGATAGCTGACGGGAATGCCCAGCGACAGCTGCGTGGAGACATGAGCGTTGCGGGTACCCAGCCCCAGCGAACTGCCCCACAACGTGCCGGCGGCATAGCGATCCTGTCTGTCGCTCTGCAGCCATCCGCCATCCACGGCCAGCGTGGAGCTGACTTCGCCAATCACTGGCAGCGTAAACAGCGTGTAGTTGAGTTCGTTGCGCAGGTAACCGCCGACATCGCCGGAGAGGTATTGCTCTTTGTAGCCGCGAACTGAGCTTTCACCGCCTATCGTCAGGCGTTCGCTGCCATAGAGGCGATCGGGCGACCACTGGGCGTAGAGGCTGCTGAGCCACCACATTTTCTGCGTCAATGGTCGCTGATAGCTGCTGCTGACACTCCACTTGCGGAATTGCGCTTTGGGGAGATCGTCGCGTTTACCGCTGTCGCTTTCGGCATCGAACCACGGCATCCCGCGGCTCAGCATCGGATTAAAGGTTGCCACGCCGCCTGCCACTTTTTGCGTATGATTCACGCCGAGTTGCAGACTGGTGATTTTGCGGCTGCTGCTCTGAAGCAGTGTCTGATTCAGCCAGTTATGGCTGACATAGTGGCTGAGTCCGACCTGAACACCGGTTTTGATCTGTCCATTGCGGAACAGGACCCATGAACCGCTGAGACGGTTTGAGATGTTATCGCCGTTGCTGTACCAGTCGAAGCTGTTCGCGTTGAAGCGGCTGTGGTAGTTGCTCCAGCTGTAGCTGTAATCCAGCAGCCCGTAGCCATAAGGCACGCTGACACCCGCCTGAAAATTCTGCGCGTCACGCCAGTCGCTGAACGCACTGCTGCGACCGCCGCTCACAAACCAGCGGTCGGCCAACCCCAGAAGATCGTTCCCCACCAGCGAGGCGGAAAGCTGGCCGACGCCGGTGCTTCTCTGGCCGCTGTTATCCATGTTCAGACCCAGCGTCAGCGGAAATTCAGGTTTACTGGTCAGATTAACGATGGAGTAGCCGGGCTGAGTCGACGGGATGATCTCAATCTGCACCGGCTCTGTGCGGAGGCGGTTGATCTGCTCCATGCCCTGTTCAATATCACGCAAATTTAAAATGCGACCGGCCAGGCCCGGAAAGGCCATTTTCAGCTGGTGTGAAGGGGCACCCTGCAAACGAATTTCTTCCAGCCTGCCTTCCAGCACCGTAATCGTTAACACTCCGCGGGAGAGGTTCTGTTCCGTCAGAAAAGCACGGCTGGTGATATAGCCGCGCTGGACATACCAGTCCGATATTGCGCGTACCAGCTGGTTAATGCGTTCCAGCGTCAGACACTGATTGATATAAGGCGCGACGAGTTTCGCCTGCTGCGCTTGCGTGATTAAGGAGGCCTGTTGCAGGATAATCTGGCGAATATCAAAGCAGGGACCGCCGACCTGCGCGGGCTTACTTTGAGGCAGTGCCACCTGATGTGACTGCGTTAACGCATCGCGCTGCTGCTGATCCTGTTGCAGACGCTGCTGCTGCTGATTCTGAATAACATCAAGGTCGCCGGGCGTGACCGGCGCCGCCATGACGTTGCTCATAAAAACACTGGCTCCGAAAGCCAGCCACATCCCTGTCTGCGGCATTTTCATCGAAGGTTTAACAACGCTAATTGTAAGTTTTGTGTAAGGACAGGCGTGCAGATTAACACCTTAATAATCAGAAGTTCCTTATTGACTTAAAATAACAACCTCATGACGGCGAAAGTAAAACTGGCAGTGTAAAAACATTCTTTAAGCCAAATTTTCAATGCACCTGAGACATTATTTACAAAGGGTGTTTTTGCGAGTGTTAACGATGTGAATATAATCCGATGCGGTTGTGAAGGAATATCGACGCAGGATGCCTGATTTAAGTAACAGCGCTGAGGATTGAGCGGGAATTAAATGTTGTCTCGCTCAGGGTTGCGGGCGAAAGTCATTGCCGCTTATAGAACGCAAAAAGGCCCGCTCAGTAAGCGGGCCTTTAACCGGGAAGAGAACAACCGCTATTTTTCATGGTAGCGATGCACCGCCGGGTAATATTCCAGCCCATAGAGCTGGCTCAGCGGCAGCAGCAGTTCGACGTTAATATCGCGCCCGGCGTCATCCGCCGCAGGGCCGCTCAGCAGTTGTTCAAACCAGGCTTTCAGTTTCTGTTTCATCTCAGACTCTCCGCATCAGTTGATGCCCTGAGTAAACCTGCTTATCGGCCGGATCTGAACCAAAAATTTCTGCACTGCTTATGCCGGAACTGGCATAACGCGCCCTGCCCGGCCAGCCAGCCACCGGATGGCGCCGCTTTACTGTGCGATGAGCGTAACCCAATTAGCCCCTTTACCGGCGGGAGCTTCTGACACCCGTTTCAGCTCGCCGCTGGCGGGGTCGATGGCGTAGCTGCCTGTCACTGCGCTTTTCTCTCCGCTGACGATCAGCCATTTTCCCTGTGCATCAATCGCGATACTGCGCGGCTGTTTTTCCACCGGCCAGCTGCCGATCAGCGTTAACTCACCAGACGCTTTATCGACCCGGTAACCGCTGACGGTGCTGGATGTCCGCTCGGTCACATAGATAAAGTGCCCGTCCGGCGTAATTTGAATGTCTGCCGCCCAGATACGTGGCGTGGGATCGCTGTAGCCCGCCGGGCGCTGCTCGCCGTGCTGCAGGTTATAGTGCTTCGCCACCGCATTCGGCCAGCGTTTCAGCGCCGTCAGAGAGCCATCCGCCGCCCGCCGGAACTGGGTGATGGTGCCGCTCATCTCCGCGAGGTTGTAGATAAAGCGATTATCCGGTGAGATCACCGAATGCCGCGCCCCGCTGTTTTTCTCGCCCTGAACGAACCCTTTACCCAGCGGGGTGATGACGCCATCGTCACTGAAGGCATACTGCAGCACCCGATCGGTGCCCAGGTTGCCGACGTACAGGGCGTGATTGCTGACGTCGGTGATCACAGAATGGGCGTGCGGCCCGGTCTTCACCTCGCCCGTGACCTGCTCCGTCACTCTGCCCTGGTTATCGATCCGGTTGCTGGTGACGATATCGCTGTCATAGGAGGCCGCCAGCAGAAAGTGACCGCGCCGGTCGGTGGTGATCCACGGAAAACTGGCCGCGACCGGTGTCACCGCCATTCTCTGCAGGTCGCCATGCGGACGGGTCACGCGCCAGCTGACGATGGCGTAAGGCGGGCTGCGCAGTGCGCCATAGAGGTGCTGGCCATCCGGGCTGGCCGCCAGCGGCATAATCTTTCCCCCGGCGGGGGTCTCGCCGCGCCAGTGCAGGCTGCCAGTGGCCTCATTAAGCGCATAGCGGGAGACGGTGCCCGACTCCGCATTCGAAACATAAACAAAGGTCGTTGCCCATACTGACGGGCTACAGAGCAGCGGCAAAAGTGCCAGCGCCGTTTTAAAACGGTTCATAGAATCACCTTTCTGATTATCGGGTCCGGGCATCCGAATGACGATAGCCAGGTCGGGCGCGTCGCGCATTGTGTAACTGCCTGAACGGTAGCGTAAAAGTCTGGAGATGTGACGGCGGAAGTGTTTCAGACCGGAATGCGCCACGCCTTCCCCGCACCGGAGAAGGCGTGAGCAGGCCGCTAGCCGATTCTGGCGAGCATCTGACGATAGCGATCGAGCCACTTACCGCTGTAGAGTCGCCACCAGAAGAAGACGCCGCGCACCGTCCAGTCGAGGAACATCCCCAGCCAGACGCCGGTGACGCCCATGCCCAGTTCAATGCCGAGCAGATAGCCCGCGACCACGCGCGCGCCCCACATACTGAACATCGACACGTACATGGTGTAACGCGCATCGCGTGCGCCCTTGAGTCCGGCGGGCAACACCCAGGAGGCGGCCCAGAGCGGCATGAACAGGGCGTTGAGCCAGAGCAGGTGTTTCGTCACGTTTATCACCTCCGGATCGCTGGTGTAAAAGCGCGCCAGCAATCCGGCCAGCGGCACCGTCATCAGCGCTATCGCGCTCAGACAGATCGTCGCCAGCCAGAAAACATGCCGCACCTGGCGCTCCGCCTGAAACACCTGATTTTTACCCAGTCGGGTGCCGGTAATAATGGTCGAAGCGGACCCCAGCGCATTGCCCGGCAGGTTGATCAGCGACGCCACCGAGAAGGCAATAAAGTTACCGGCAATCTCGCTGGTGCCCATCCCGGCGACAAAGACCTGAGTCAGCAGTTTACCGCCGTTGAACAGCACCGACTCGATGCTGGCAGGCACGCCGATACCTAAAACTTCCATCAGGATGCTGCTGTTCCAGCGCCGGAAATAGCTCGACAGGGTGATTTTCAGGGAGGCGTTAAAGCCGATCATCAGCACGTAAATCACGGCGATTGCCCCGATATAACGGGTAATGGTCAGCCCCAGCCCGGCACCGATAAACCCTAAACCGTCCCAGGAGAAGCAGCCGTAGATCAGCACGCTACTGATGATGATGTTAAGGATATTCATGCCGCCGTTAATCAGCATCGGAATTTTGGTGTTGCCTGCGCCGCGCAGCGCCCCGCTGCCAATCAGGGTAATGGCGGCAGCCGGATAGCTCCAGGCGGATGTCTGCAGGTAGCTCAGCGCCAGCGCTTTGACTTTGGGTTCGGCCGATCCCGCAATCGCATCAATAATCAGATGCCCCCAGAACTCGATGGCGATCACCAGCACGAAGGCGAGTATCGTCATCATGGCCAGCGACTGACGCGTAGCGGCGCGGGCGCGCTTGCCGTTGCGTTTAGCCAGGCTGAACGCCACCACCACCGTGGTGCCGAGATCGATGGCGGCAAAGAACGAGATGATCACCATGTTGAAGCTGTCGGCCAGGCCCACGCCCGCCATCGCCTCTTTGCCCAGCCAGCTGACCAGGAAGGTGCTCAGTACGCCCATCAACAGCACACAGGCGTTCTCGAAAAAGATAGGCACTGCTAATGGCGATATTTCACGCCAGTAGAGCGTGCGATAAGCGCGACGTTTCGGGTACCACGCCGTGCGCCTGATCGCCTGCATCACTGCTACGCCGGGATTTTGCAAAGGATTACCAAATCAGAAGAGACTGGACAGGAGTTCTAATGATGATAGTGGGCAGAGAAATATGCAAAGTCTTTCCGGGACAAATTAATCATCGTTACAAACTTTTTCGGGCTGTCACGGCATTTTCTGCCCCGTCGCCCTGCCCGCTGTAGCAATCCTGTTTATTTCCCCGACGTTACGAACACACAGCGCGCGCCAGCGGGTACTCATCCTGCCCTCTTTTCGCCCTCATAATGCGGGCAGCGTAAACAAAACCCCGGCCTGGATCGTGAAGATTTTCTTATGAGCTTTCAGCGCCGCTCACGGGCGCATCCGGCCACGCTGCTCAGATTTTCCGCCGGGTTCGTGCAAAAAAAAGGCGATCACACATTCTTCACCAATCTCTGCAACAAACCCGCTAAGCTTGGGGCAAACTGCGGAAAAAAATGGAAGGAGAAACCATGCCGACATTACGGAAAAACCTGACCAGCCAGCAGGCGCTGGATGAACTTGAACGCCTTTACAGTGGCGCGGTCGATGCACTGCGTGCGGCGATTAAAACCTTTACCGAAAACGGCACGCTGCCCGACGCCGACGCCCGGGAGCAGGGACTGTTTGTTTACCCGGAGCTGCGCATCACCTGGCGCGGTGACGGCCCGCAACAGAATCGCACGCGCGCCTGGGGACGCTTTACGCATACCGGCAGTTACAGCACCACCATTACCCGCCCGGCGTTGCTGCGCCACTACATTGCGGAACAGCTGGCTATGCTGGAGAAGGAGTATGAGCTGGAGATTGACGTGGTGCCTTCCCGCCAGGAGATCCCCTATCCCTACGTGATTGACGGCTCCGATCTCTCACTGGATCGCACCATGAGCGCCGGAATCGCACGCCACTTCCCGACCACCGAGCTGTCGCAGATTGGGGATGAGACCACCGACGGGCTGTTCCACGCCGACGCTCAGTTTCCGCTCTCCCACTTCGACGCGCTGCGCACCGATTTCTCGCTGGCCCGTCTGCGCCACTACACCGGCACCAGCGTGGAACATTTCCAGCCGTTTGTGCTGTTCACCAACTACACCCGTTATGTTGATGAGTTTGTCCGCTGGGCGATCGAGCAGGTGCGCGACCCGGAGACACCGTATGACAGCCTGGCCTGCGCCGGGGACGTGGTGCTGACGGCCGACACGGCCGACAGCGAGGCGATGCTCTCCGATCTGGCGTGGAAGAAACATCAGATGCCCGCCTGGCATCTCACCTCACCCAACCGTCGCGGCATTACGCTGATTAACATCGGCGTTGGCCCGTCGAATGCGAAGACCATCTGCGATCATCTGGCGGTCATGCGCCCGCACGCCTGGCTGATGATTGGTCACTGCGGCGGTCTGCGCGAAAGTCAGCGGATTGGCGACTATGTGCTGGCACACGCCTATCTGCGCGACGACCACGTGCTCGACAGCGTGCTGCCGCCTGACATTCCGGTGCCGAGTATCGCCGAGGTGCAGCGTGCGCTGTATGACGCCACCAAAGCGGTGAGCAACATGCCGGGTGAAGAGGTCAAACAGCGGCTGCGTACCGGCACCGTGGTGACCACGGATGACCGCAACTGGGAGCTGCGCTACTCTGCGTCGGCGCTGCGTTTTAACCTGAGCCGCGCGGTGGCGGTCGATATGGAGAGCGCCACCATTGCCGCTCAGGGATACCGGTTCCGGGTGCCTTACGGCACGCTGCTTTGCGTCTCCGATAAGCCGCTGCACGGTGAAATCAAGCTGCCGGGTCAGGCCAATCGTTTCTATGAAGGCGCGATTTCGGAGCATCTGCAGATTGGTATCCACGCGGTAGAACTGCTGCGCGCCGAGGGTGACAAGCTGCATTCGCGGAAGCTGCGGACGTTTAATGAGCCGCCTTTCCGGTAAGAGTGACGCTGCCGGGGGATGTTCGCTGCGCGAACGTGCTATGAGAAGGTTTCGTTCGCCGGGTAAACCGGGCAGTTTCAGCTTCGCCTCTGCAGGCGACCGACAAGGGGGCGCCAGTCGCCGCGCCCCCTTGACCCCGGGCTCCGG